>NZ_JBIBXY010000019.1:0-113410 GCF_043082785.1 Streptomyces sp. NPDC014764
GCAAGACGCTCGACTGGGATACCCCAGCCGAGCGTCTACGTGATCTACTCACCACCTGAAACCAGGCGGTGTTGCGACGACCCCTTGAACCCAAGGTCACCGGGAGGGGCCCCTCGTCGTGTGCACCAGGGGTGACTCAGCCCTTGAGGCCCGCCATCCACGCCTCCACCTCGTCCGAGCGGCGGGGCAGCGCCGAGGACAGGTTCTTGTTGCCGTCCTCGGTGACCAGGATGTCGTCCTCGATGCGGACGCCGATGCCCCGGTACTCCTCGGGGACCGTCAGGTCGTCGGCCTGGAAGTACAGGCCCGGCTCCACGGTGAGGACCATGCCCGGCTCCAGCGTGCCGTCGACGTAGGTCTCGGTGCGCGCGGCGGCGCAGTCGTGGACGTCCATGCCGAGCATGTGACCGGTGCCGTGCAGCGTCCAGCGACGCTGCAGGCCCAGCTCCAGCACCCGCTCCACCGGGCCCTCGACCAGGCCCCACTCGACGAGCCGCTCCGCCAGCACGCGCTGCGCGGCGTCGTGGAAGTCGCGGTACTTGGCGCCCGGCTTGACCGCCGCGATGCCCGCCTCCTGGGCGTCGTACACCGCGTCGTAGATCTTCTTCTGCAGCTCGGTGTAGCGGCCGTTGATCGGCAGGGTGCGGGTGACGTCGGCGGTGTAGTACGTGTGCGTCTCCACGCCGGCGTCGAGCAGCAGCAGGTCGCCGGAGCGGACCGGGCCGTCGTTGCGCACCCAGTGCAGGGTGCAGGCGTGCGGGCCGGCGGCGCAGATGGAGCCGTAGCCGACGTCGTTGCCCTCGACGCGGGCGCGCAGGAAGAACGTTCCCTCGATGTAGCGCTCGCTGGTGGCCTCGGCCTTGTCGAGGACCTTCACCACGTCCTCGAAGCCGCGCACGGTGGAGTCGACGGCCTTCTGCAGCTCGCCGATCTCGAAGCCGTCCTTGACCAGCCGCATCTCGGAGAGGAAGACGCGCAGCTCCTCGTCGCGCTCGGCGGTGACCTTGTCGGTCAGCGCCTCCTCGATCCCGGCGTCGTGGCCGCGCACCACACGGACCGGGCCGGTGGCCTCGCGCAGCGCGCCGGCCAGCTCGCGGACGTCGGAGGCGGGGATGCCGTACCGCTTCTCGGCCTCGGTGAGGGAGTGGCGGCGGCCCACCCACAGTTCGCCCTGGCCGTCCAGCCAGAACTCGCCGTTCTCGCGGTTGGAGCGGGGCAGGAGGTAGATCGTCTCCTGGTGGCCGTCCGCCGTCGGCTCCATGACGAGGACGCCGTCCTCCGTCTGGTTGCCGGTGAGGTAGGCGTACTCGACGGACGCGCGGAACGGGTACTCCGTGTCGTTCGAGCGGGTCTTCAGGTTGCCCGCCGGGATCACCAGGCGCTCACCGGGGAAGCGGGCGGACAGCGCCGCGCGGCGGGCGGCGGTCTCGGCGACCTGCGGGACCGGCTCCAGGTCGCGCAGCTCCGTGTCGGCCCAGCCGCTCCTCATGCTCTCTGCCAGCTCGTCGGACACGCCCGGGTACAGGCCGTTCTTCCGCTGCTTGACGGGCTCCTCGTCGGCAGTCTCCGGGGTCTCCGGCAGCTCCTCCGCCACGGTCATCCTCCTCGATACGGCACTGGACCACCCCCATCGTACGGTCGGGCGGAAACGGACGAACCGGGGAAGCACCTGTTACGTCGGAGGCACACGCGGTGAGCGGTGCGCGGGACGGGCGGATCAGTCGAAGCGCGCCGCGAGCAGCACCACGTCCTCCGAGGTGTCCGCGTCCTGAGCGCCCTCCGGCAGCACCGCCCGCAGCACATGGTCGGCGACGGCGCCCGGGTCGCGGCGCAGCGCCCGCGGCACCCCGGCCGCGGCGGCGTGCAGCCGGGCGAAGGCACGGTCGGTCGGGTCGCCGGTGCGGTGCAGCAGGCCGTCGGTGTAGAGCAGCACCGTCTCGCCCGCCTCCGCCTGGACCTCCACGCTGGGCGCCTCCCAGCAGGCGAGCATGCCGAGGGGCGCCGAGACGGACGTCTCCACGAACTCGGTGCGGCGCTCGCCGAGCAGCAGCGGCGGACTGTGGCCCGCCCCGGCCAGCGTGATCCGGCGCAGCGCCGGCTCGCAGTAGGCGAACAGGGCGGTGGCCGACCGGGCCGGTTCGGTCAGCCGCAGCAGCAGCTCCAGGTCGGACAGGACGGCGACCGGGTCCTCGCCCTCCATCACGGCGTACGCCCGCAGCGACGCCCGCAGCCGGCCCATCGCGGCGACCGCGCTGGGGCCGGAGCCGGTGACGGAGCCGACGGCGAGACCGAGCGCGGCGTCCGGCAGCGGCAACGCGTCGTACCAGTCGCCGCCTCCGTTCGGGCAGGTGCGATGACGCGCGGCCAGCTGCACACCGGCCACCCGCGGCAGGCGGGAGGGCAGCAGCTCCTCGGTCATCGTGGCCATCGACGCGCGCGTGTGCTCCAGTTCGAGGAGCCGGGCGAGGTGCTCCGCGGCGTGCCGGACGTACAGGCCGGCGAGGTGGCGCTGCCGCTCGACGGGTTCGGCGGGCTCGTCGTAGAACCAGACGACCGCACCGAGGCGTCCGGCGGAGTCGGTGGCGAGCGGCAGGGCGTAGCTCGCGGCGTAACCGAGGCGGGCAGCGACCTCACGGTGCCGGGGGTCCAGGCCCTTCTCGGCGAACAGGTCGGGATCGGCGACGCCGTCGTCCCCGCCGGGCAGTCCGTCGAGGATCCGGCCGTGCGGCAGGGCGCTGCGCGGCACCGTCTCCATGTGGCCCAGGTCCGCGCGGCCGAGGCCCAGCCCCGCGGTCGTGGACTGCCCGCGGCCGTCGGCGGGCTCCAGGGCCACGAGCCCGCGACGGGCGCCGACCAGGGCGGCGCCCGCGCGCAGCAGTTCGTCCAGCGCGGCGTCGAGCGTGCCGGCGCGGACCAGGCGTTCGGTCAGTTCGTGCAGGGTGGTGAGGTCCGAGACCCAGCCGGCGAGGCGGTCCTGGAGCAGCGCGCCCGGGGCGTTCTGGGGGTGTGCCGCGGCGGACGGGGTGGTACCCGTAACGGGCGCGACAGTGTGTGCGGGGGCGGGAACCGTTGAATCGATTCCGGCCACTTTCGGAGGGTGCGGAGCGTTCATGGCGTCCGGCTTTCCGGCCGGTACGTACTGCTCAAAAGCATCGCAAACCCCCATGTCGTTCTGCGTCGCCGGCAGTGTCTCCACATGTACACGTACTCGTGAGGAGATGTCCAGCATTGTCCTGCTGGGATTCCTGGTGTCCGTGTGACCGAGGAGAACTACCGGTAGAACTCTTGCCGAAATTCGAAGTTGGCTTGAAACTGCCTCAGGGGGAGGCTTACTGCGGTCGACTGGCCTTGCTCGACGGAGCGTCACAGCGGTCGTGATGGGTACGTACTCGGAGAAGGCCAGGGGTGGTTGGGAACCGCCCGGGAACCTGGCGACGGACCCGGGCGTCTTAACCACCGACGACCGTGCCCCATCCTCCCGTGGCGGAGGCGGAGAGAACCACGCGCGACGGTAAACGCCAGACTTCGCCACCCCACGCCGTACCCGTACTTCTGATAGACGCTGTATGGGTGGAACGGCCGCGGAGGCAGCCCATGCCCGGCCCATAGGGGTTCCCCCTGCCCGGCGCGGGGGTGTGATGCGCCAACAGGTACGCACAGTGAAGTGATCGACACATGACGTGAGTGGTCCACGGTGTTGCCAGGCGTGCAACGGAAAGGAACGAGCGCTCATGCGCGAGATCCTCGGAAGGCGACGCAGGCTCCTGTCCCGGCGTGGTGACGAAGGGCCCGATCTGATCGGTGCGGCCCTGACCTTCGCCGCGGAGTGGCAGTGGCCCGTACTCCCCGGCGTGGCGGCCGACCCGCAGGACGGGTCCCGCTGCGCCTGCCCCGACCCGGAGTGCACGGTGCCGGGCGCCCATCCGTTCGACCCCGGTCTCCTCGCCGCCACCACCGACGCGCGGATGGTGCGCTGGTGGTGGACCAACCGGCCGACGGCGCCGATCGTGCTCGCCACCGGCGGCAAGGCCCCGTGCGCGCTGTCCCTGCCCGCCCTGCCGGCCGCCCGCGCGCTAGCCGCGCTGGACCGCCGGGGGATGCGGATCGGCCCGGTCGTCGCCTCGCCGTCCCGCTGGGCGATCCTCGTCAAGCCGTACTCGCTGGAGCAGCTGGGCGAGCTGCTGTACGCCCAGGACTTCGTCCCCGGCTCCCTCCGCTTCCACGGCGAGGGGGGTTACCTGGCCCTGCCCCCGTCCGTCACCGCGCAGGGCGAGATCCGCTGGGAGCGGGCGCCGCTGCCCGGCTCGGCGTCGCCCTGGATGCCCGACGTCGAGGCCGTGGTGGACGTGGTGGTCGATGCCCTCACCCGTACGGGTGTGAGCGCCCCCGAGATGTAGGCGGCGCCGTCGCGCGCCGCGCCCGGCACCCGGTGCCGGGCCGCTATCTTCCCGGGGCATGCCGCGTCATGCCGGGGGCCGTGCCAGGACGTCCCGCAGAGCCCGAGCGACCGCCCTCGCGGGCGTCGCGGCGGCGTGCGTGCTCGTGCTTCCGCTGGCCGTGGCCTGCGCGGGCCGGGACGAGGGCCGGCACCACACCTCGGCCGGACCGGACGACCTGCGTCCGATTTCCGTCCCCGAGGGGGGTGCTGTGGAGACCCGTGCAGAGGCGGGAGGCGCGCCCGATGGACGCATCCCCGAGAGACACGCCCCTGACAGGGGTGCTACGGAGATCTCCGTCCCGGAGAACGGGGACGTCCTGGTGAGGGCGCCGACGGCGGACGAGGCGCCGCCGCCTGGCACGCACGTGTCGACCGCACTGCGCTGCGGCCCCGCCCTGCCCTCGCCCGACGGCGTGGAGGCACAGACGTGCGTGGCCGTGCGGGGGGAGGACGTGTGGGCGCGGACGTACTACCGCAACACCACCGGCGCGCCCCTGGACGCTGCCCTGTCCCTGCTCGGCCCGGACGGGCACAGCGTGCGGAGCCGGTGCGTGGCGGGGGCCGGGGACGACCCGTCCCTGTGCGAGACGCCGCGTGTACGCCTGAAGGGCGAGCCGCTGCGGTACACGGCGGTCGCGGAGTTCGCCGCCCACGCGGGCGGTGCGCAGGAGGGGCTGCTGCTGCGGGCCGGGAGCAACTCACCGTCGGAGAAGATCCGGTGAGGCGTGGAAGCCCGTACCGGAGCCTCAGGAGAACGGGGCGACGAGTCCGGAGCGGCCGGTGCCGGGGGCCCGTACGGAAGCTCGTACGGACGGCGTGCGGCGAGCATGCAAAGACCCGGTTGCTGGCGACGGGGGATGCACCAGCAACCGGGCTACTGGAACGGTAACAAGAGATCGGCGGTAAGCAAATTCGATCTCGGCGTTTCCGGTCACCGACTGGCTTGTGCGTATGGGGAGTTACGCGAGCGTAAGGAGATTCGTCCCGGGCGGTTCGGACCGCCCGGGACACCCGCGGGAAGCCGGGTACGCAGTGCCTCAGCTCAGCGTGACCTGGCGGTTCGTCAGACCACCGCGCGCCCGGCGCTCGTCCGCGGTGAGCGGGGCGTCGGTCGCCAGCGCGGCGGCGAGCCGCTCGGCGAACTCGGCGGCCGGCTTCTCCACGTCCTCCGCGCGGACCTCGCTCGGCAGGTCCCAGACCGGCACGGTGAGCCCGTGAGCGCGGAAGGAGCCGACCAGACGGGTGCCCTCGCCGAGGGAGGAGCGGCCCGCCGCGTGCAGCCGCGCGAGCGCGTCCAGAAGCTGCTCCTCCGGGTGCGGCATGACCCATCGCAGGTGGTTCTTCTCGGGCGTTTCGCACCAGTACGCGGAGTCCACGCCCGTCAGCTTCACGGTGGGGATCGCGGCCGCGTTCGCCCGCTCCAGGGAGGCGGTGACGTCCGGGGCGGCGCTCTCCGGGTCCGGGACCCAGAACTCGAACCCGTCGTGCACGACCGGCTCGAAAGCGCCCTTCGGGTCGAGCAGGTCCTGCAGCCGGGGGCCGTCGGCGGGCGCGCGGCGGGACTGCACCGGGGTGCCCGGCTCGGCGGTCAGCGCGCGCTGCAGGGTGTCGGCGAGGTCGCGGCTGAGGTCGCCGGAAGGCGTGTCGTTCTGCAGGCCGAGCAGCACCGAGCCGTCGTCGCGGCGCAGCGCCGGCCAGGCCATCGGAAGCACCGTGGCCAGGGTGACGGACGGGACGCCCTCGGGCAGGCCGTCCTTCAGAGCCAGCTCGACGGTCGCGGCGGGCACCAGCTCGCGCAGCGCCACCCAGTCGCACTCGCCCGGGAGGCCCTCGAACGGGCGGTGCACCAGCTCGGTCACCGCCTGCGCGGCGGCGCGGCCGTGGCACGCCTTGTAGCGGCGGCCGCTGCCGCAGGGGCAGGGTTCGCGTGCGCCGACGACCGGGATCTGCCCGTCCGTGAGCTGCGGGCGCTTGGCCTTCGTCTGGGGTCGCTTCTTGGCCATCGTGGGTGTCTCCCGGTTACGGCTCGTCTCGTACGGCGCGAGCCTAGCCGTTCGCGCCACGGCCGACGGGAAGGTGTGGACGACGGGGTGCCCTGTGGACAACCTGGGCCGGTCGTCGAGGCCCTCCCCGGAGAGCTGTATGCGGTACCGGCTGTCGGGGGAGCCGGACCGGATGCCTGCCGTGGGGATGAGGCCGGGCCTGTGGCGGCGGTCGAGGGCCCGGAACGGGTGCCGGGCCGTCGGGAAGGCCGGACGCGGTGCCGGGCCGGCTGGGAAGGCTGGACGGTGTCGGCTGTCGTGGGAGCCGGGCCCGATACCGGCGGTCGGGAGGAGGCCGGGCCCGGTGACCGTCTTCCAGAAGAGAGCCCGGCCTGGTGCCGGCCGCGGTCCGTCCGGGCGGCCGCGCCGTTCCGGGTGATTGATCAGTCCAGGTCGTCGAAGACGTCCGCGAAGTCCAGCCCCGTGAGGCGGGCGGCCGGCGGGGCGGTCACCCGTGCCGCGAAGTCCTCGCGGCGGTGGCAGCTCACGGCGTCCGGGTCGTGCACGTCCTCGTGGACGATGACCCACACCGTGACCTCCCCGGGCACCTCGTCGCGCACGCCCCAGTCGTCGGAGAGCGCGGAGATGATGTTGAGCCCGCGGCCGCCGTGCGCGGTGACCGACGGGGTGGCAGGCGCTGGGCGGGTCGGACCGCCCCCGTCGGTGACCTCGACGACGAGCCGGCCGCGCGGGTCCACCCGCCAGGCCGCACGCACGTCGCCGTCGCCCGCCAGGCTGTCGCCCAGGGGACGGCCGTGTTTGCACGCGTTGCTCAACAGCTCGGAAAGGATCAGTACGGCATCGTCGATGACCGATTCCGGGACGCCTCCGTCACGCAGCTGCGTGCGCATCCGACGCCTCGCCTTACCCACGCCCGCAGGGCCATGGGGAACGGCCATGCACGACGACGTGGGCACCTCCTGTGCCACCACCAACGCCACCCCCGAGACCTCCTTCGCCCCACGCCACGGTGTGGATGCCCCATCGGCCTGAACCGGAAACCGGCCGATCCTTGCGCGGTGACGCACTTGGAACGATCGAACACGCACCGAACGCGCCGGAGCACTCCCCGTAGTCGCATGGCTGGATTTCGTCGATGTGGCCGAGATATGAGGATGTGGGCGACCGGTCCCGTGGGTCAAGAGGTGGGTGATAACCACTGGGACACAAGGGACGGATGCGACGCCCGAGGCGTGATGGGAGGCGTGCCTCCGGGCCCGTCCGCCGGGTCCGGCACGCCGAATCTCGCCCGTCCGCCGGGCCTGGCACGCCGGCTCGCACCCGCCCGCCGGGCCCGGGACACCGACTCGCGCCGCATCGATCCGTAAATCCGTACCGGTGGACCTCTTCCCCGGCCCGTCGACTCAGCGCCCGAGCCGGTCCAGTACCGCGCGCGGCCGGTTGGTGATGATGGCGTCCACGCCCAGGCCCACACACAGGTCGACGTCCGCCGGCTCGTCGACCGTCCAGACGTGCACCTGGCGCCCGGTCCGCTTCAGACGCTCGATGTAGGCGGGGTGGCTGCGCAGGATGCGGATCGAGGGGCCCGCGATGTCCACGCCCTCGGGCAGCCGCCCGTCGCGCAGCCGTGGTGTGACGAACTGCATGAGGTAGACCGTCGGCAGTGTCGGGGAGGCGGCGCGCACGCGGTGCAGGGAGCGCGCGGAGAAGCTCATGACGCGCACCGGTGAGTCCTCGCGGGAGGCGGGCGCGTCCAGCCCGAACCGCTTGAGCAGGACGAGCAGCCGCTCCTCGACCTGCCCTGCCCAGCGCGTGGGGTGCTTGGTCTCGATCGCCAGTTCCACCCGGCGCCCGGCGTCGGCGACGAGTTCCAGCAACCGCTCCAGGGTGAGCACGGAGGTGGCCTCGCGGTCCTCCGGGCGGTGCTCCCAGTCGGGCTCCTCGACGCGGGGCCCGCCGGCCGCGTCCCGGGTCTTCCACGAGCCGAAGTCGAGCGCGGCGAGGTCGGACAGTTCGAGCGCCGAGACGGCGCCGCGCCCGTTCGACGTACGGTTGATGCGACGGTCGTGTACACACACAAGGTGTCCGTCGGCGGTGAGGCGTACGTCGCACTCGAGTGCGTCCGCGCCGTCCTCGATCGCCTTGCGGTACGCGGCCAGGGTGTGCTCGGGGGCGTCCTCGGACGCCCCGCGGTGCGCGACGACTCGGGTCAGGTGCTGACGTGCGTGGGTCACCGCGTCATGGTGCCACCGCTCGCCGGCCTGCGGACGGGCGGTGTGGCGCGATCGGTACGACAGTCCGGTCGGAGCCATGGAGTGGCGCACCTTACGTGAGTAATGCCCTATATAAAGAATGACCCCGGACCCACAGGAACGGCTTACGGTGCCCTGACGGCGTGTGGGAAAAGCTGACGTCATACAAAGAGACGTGCACAGCTCCATCTGCATCGCGCCGGACGTCAGGCGCGCGTGACATGCGGGCCCGAGTGCGACCGAGACCGAACAGCCGTGGATCGAGGAGAGAAGCTGTGAGCACCGAGAACGAGGGCACCGCGGTACCCCCGGCCCCGTCGGCTCCGCCGCCCCCGGCGGATGCTCCCGCTGCTTCCGCACCCCAGGGCGCACACCCGGGGTCGGCTCCGGCGGCCGGCGACCCCTACGGCACTCCGGTGCCCCAGGCCCACCACGACCCGGGCGAGTCCGCCTCCGCCCCCGACCCCTCCTGGCCGCCGCCCCCGCCGCCGTCCACCCCGGCGTACGGCGGTGACGGCGGCGCGGGACACGGCGCCGCGGGCCAGGGCGGTGGCGGCTGGGGCGCCGGCTGGGGCGCCGCGCACCAGCAGCCCGCGCCGAAGAACGGCCGCGGGCGCGGCGGGCTCGTCACCGCGGTCCTGGTGGCCGCGCTGGTCGCGGGCGGCCTGGGCGGCGGCCTCGGCTACACGCTCGCCCGGGAGAACGACAGCGGCGGCTCGACGACCGTGTCGGCGGGCACCACCGGCGGCAACGTCAAGCGCGACCCGGGCACGATCGCCGCGGTCGCGGCGGCGGCGTTGCCCAGCACGGTCACCATCGAGGCGGCGAGCAGCAGCGGCGAGGGCGGCACGGGCACCGGCTTCGTCTTCGACAAGCAGGGTCACATCGTCACCAACAACCACGTGGTGGCCGACGCCGTCGACGGCGGCAACCTCTCCGCGACGTTCCCCGACGGCAAGAAGTACGAGGCCGAGGTCGTCGGCAACGCCCAGGGGTACGACGTCGCCGTCATCAAGCTGAAGAACGCGCCGTCGGACCTCAAGCCGCTCACCCTGGGCAACTCCGACGACGTGGCGGTCGGCGACTCGACCATCGCGAT
Organism: Streptomyces sp. NPDC014764; assembly: GCF_043082785.1. NCBI lineage: Bacteria > Bacillati > Actinomycetota > Actinomycetes > Kitasatosporales > Streptomycetaceae > Streptomyces > Streptomyces sp. NPDC014764. The sequence goes on from NZ_JBIBXY010000019.1 coordinate 9,793, forward strand.
CGGCGCGCCCTTCGGCCTGTCCAACACGGTGACGACCGGCATCATCAGCGCGAAGAACCGCCCGGTCGCCTCCAGCGACGGCAGCGGCGACAAGGCCTCCTACATGAGCGCGCTGCAGACCGACGCGTCGATCAACCCGGGCAACTCCGGCGGGCCGCTCCTGGACGCACAGGGCAACGTGATCGGCATCAACTCCGCGATCCAGTCGACCAGCAACGGCGGCTTCGGCACGGGCCAGGCCGGCTCCATCGGCCTCGGCTTCGCCATCCCGATCAACCAGGCCAAGTACGTCGCCCAGGAGCTGATCGAGAACGGCAAGCCGGTGTACGCCAAGATCGGCGCGTCCGTCTCCCTGGAGGACACCACGAACGGAGCGAAGATCACCGAGCAGGGCGTGGGCGGCACCGAGCCCGTCGACCCGGGCGGCCCCGCGGACAAGGCGGGCCTGAGGCCGGGCGACGTCATCACCAAGCTCGACGACCGGGTCATCGACTCCGGCCCCACGCTGATCGGCGAGATCTGGACGCACAAGCCCGGCGACGAGGTCACGATCACCTACGAACGCGGCGGCAAGGAGCGCACCACGGAACTCACGCTGGGCTCCCGCGTGGGCGACAGCTGACCTCACCCGCCACCCCCGAACCCGTTACCCTTGTCCCCGCGCCGCCGATCACCGGCCGGCGCGGGGAGGCGTGCCCGAGCGGCCGAAGGGAACGGTCTTGAAAACCGTCGTGGCAGCGATGTCACCGTGGGTTCAAATCCCACCGCCTCCGCGCAGGTCATGGACGTTGCAGGTCAGAGAGGGTGCCCCGCTTGCCGGGGCACCCTCTCTGCGTGCACCTTGTCTCACTCTGAACCGCCGGCGGTTCACCCCTGACCAGCACGTGCGGCCAACCTGCGGCCAGGTGCGGGACGGCACCCTGGCCATTGGGCGGCTACTGATTCACACAGAGGTGCGGCCTGTCGAAGCGTCCGGCCAGTAGCAACTTTTGGAACATCTCCACCTTCTTCGTGGGGGGAGGAGCCGGCCTGCCCTGACTGGGCGGCGTGCCCACGGTGGGAGGCCGGTTCCTACACCGAAAGGACGAGAGACATGGCCGACGAACCGTCGACCAAGCGGTCTAAGAGGCACACCTGAGTACGTGAACTCATGTGCGACGCCCGCCGCGGCACCACACTGACCGCATGAGCCCAGGAGAAATGGCACCGGCGGAAGATTCCTCCACCGGCCCGCAGATCGGCGTCAGCGTGGCGCTGCTTCTCGTCGACCTCATGCTCATCGCCGGGTCGGTGTACTGCGTCGGGATAGCGGGCTGGGCCGACAGCTACGAGAGCGACGGCTCCGCGGCGTCGGGTGCGTCGCAGACGGCGGCTCAGGCGATGTGGCTCCTGGGCGGCGGCGCTGTCCTGACAGGCGGCGGCCTACTCGCCCTGGGGTGGCGCATCCCCGGCATCGTGCAACTGGTCGTCCTCGGCGTCGGCGCCGCGCTGGTCTCCGCCATGGGGGCCGGGTGACAGCTCCGGCGGGCGACCGGCCGTGGAGCGCCGATCAGATCCGGTCCGCCCAGCCGAAGGTGGCCGTTCAGGCGGTGCGCAGGGAGGGCCGGACTCCCTTTCCGGTGACGAGCCTCGTTGTCAGGACGATGGTGAACAGCGCGACGAAGGCGACGGCAATGGCCGGGTCGGCGTACCGTCCTTCCGGCCACCGTTGGTTCACGGCAACTCCCCCTTCCGCCGCCCTCGGCCGGGCCTAGCCCTCACCCCCCGACGGCAGCGGGCCCAAGTGCTGCGTCAGGCGGGCGCGGAGGAGTTCGTACTCCGGGTGGCGGCGAGGCAGTGGGCCCGGGGGGCGTGTCACCGTGCGGGGTGGGGAGAGGGTCTCGCCCGCTCGGAACTGGTCCCGTGTCAGGTCGAGTTCGACGCCGTTGGGGAGGCGGTTCCACCAGTGGTGGCCGTGCGGGGAGCCGGCCCGGCGGACGTCGGCGACCAGGAGGTCGCCGCCGAACAGGTCGTTGACGACCAGCGTCGTGATGTCGCAGTGGCCCACGGACGGGCTGTCCGGGCGCCACTCGGGCAGGTCGTCGGGTGAGCACGTGTCGGCGGCCCAGCAGGCGCGGAACGCCCTGTCGAGGTCGAGCAGGGACCACGGCGTCCGGGTGGCGCCGGTGCCACCGTTCATGACGCCGCCCTCAGGAGGCGGAGTTGGCCGATCTCCGTGGCGTTCTTCATCAGCTCCGCGTTCACCCAGGCCAGCATGTGCGCCTTCGTGTGGGACGGGTCGTCGGGCCAGGGGAAGGGCGCCGGGGTGTCCAGGTCGGCGTCCGTGAGGGTGTCGAGGTGGGCGAGCCACTCCGTGCGCAGGGAACGGAGCCACGCGAGCGTGGGGTCACCCGCGCCGGGCCACACGATCCCGGTCCGCTCACGAGGGCGCTCCCCGCGCGCGTGGTCCAGCGTCACGCTCCACCACCAGCCGATGTGCCAGCTCACCCACGCGATGGTGGGCACCGGCACGGGGTCGGGCTCGGTTTCCGCCCAGTCGGGGATCCACACACCCTCGGGTGACCGGCGGAGCGTCCAGCAGAGCGGGGCGGGCTCCCAGAGGAAGTCCTCCGGCTCCAGACGTTCCAGGTGGTACTCGAACAGGGACCAGGTCAGGTCGAACTGCCAGCGGAGCAGGCCGATCCGGCCGGCGGCGGAAGGGGTGGGTGCGGTCACAGTTCCTCGTCGGTGGCGAGTTGCTCCCAGTCCACGTCCAGCAGCTCCGTCTCCGCGTCGTACCCCGAGGGGATGCGCGACGTCGGCTGGAACCAGACCACGGTGAGGCGGGAGCGGTACAGGGCACGGTCGTGTTCGGGGTCGACGGCCTCGGAGCGGAAGCTGCCGACGCAGGTCACGGCGGGCAGCACCTCCACCGGGCCGAAGGCGCCCGCGAACTGGTCGGGGTACTCGCGCGGCGGCGGGATCAGATGCACCGGGGCTCCCGGGTGGAAGCGTTCGGCGGCCCGGAGCAGCCCGGCGATCGCGTGGTCGTTCAGCGGCTTGCACGGGTATCCCTCGAGCACGTTCCCGTATGTCGCCGACAGGTGCAGCTCGGTCAGGTCGACGGTACGGCCCGAGGCGAGGACGACGCGGGAGAGTGCCATGGTCGGCACTTTAAGGCGCTGGTGCATGCGGGTCTTTCGAATTTCGGGCGCGTGCGCGGGAGGGTGTGGGGGTAGGGGGCGGCTGCTTCAGTGGCCGGTCAGACGCGCTGCCGACGCGATCGTCGCGCGTGCCTCGCGTTCGGACAGGCCCGTGGCGCGTGCCGCGTCGGTCAAGGGCTCCACCAGCTCGGGGCCGATGCCGTCCTCGTAGGCACGGCAGGCCGCCCAGAACAGCCGGGTGTTGCGCTGGCCCTCGTGCGCCGCGAGGACGAACTGGACCAGGCCCTGCCCGTGGTCACCGGCCGACGGCGGGGTCGGGTGGTGGGCGCGGGGCGGCGGCAGGAGCAGGCGCAGCAGGGGCGGCGGGCAGGCCGCGGGCGCCAGGTCGGCGGTGCCGGGCGCGGCCCGGTACGTGCCGTGTTCCGTACGGGATCCGGGGCCGACGAGGTAGCCGCCGGCGCCGCGGATGTCGATGCCGGGGGCGAGGCGGCCGGCGGAGTTGGGGACGACGACGTCGGGCGGGCCGCTGAGCCACAGGTGACGGCCGCCGCTCGGGGTGAGGACGACCACCGTGGGCGGGACGGTGAAGCCGTGCCGGGAGGCGAGGGCGCGGAGGGCGGCGCCGGGGTCGGTGCCGTTCTTCGTGTCGAGGTCGACGCCGATCAGGTGGTGCGGGGGCAGGCCGCAGGCGATGCCGTAGCCGGTCGCGCGGGGCGCGGCGGCGAACAGGGCGCGGATGCGCGCCGGGTCGGTGGTGGCGTCGTACACGCCGTGGCCGAAGCGGCGGCACTCGCCGTGGCAGGGCGGGTGGGACGGGTCGTCGCGGTGGGGGGAGCGCAGGGCCGGGAGCTTGGTGCGGGACAACGGGATGACGGCCAGCCCGCGTTCGGCGGCTGACAGGGCGTGTGCGAGGGCCAGCGTCGTGGCCTGCCGGTCGGTGGTGGCCATGAGCCCATTTTCGTACACGCGTTCGAAGAAGGGAAGAGGGTAAGGGGTGCCACCCAGGGGATGAGAAGCCCGGCCGGACGGACGCCGAAACGCTTCCTCCCTTGGGGCGCCCAGGTCGTCGCCGCCCGGGCCGAACAGGCCCCGAATCAGGGTCGACTCGGGGTTTATCGGCGACTTCTCACGCTTGCGTGCGAATCACGGCTTCCGGGGTGGTTCCGCGGCGTCCGGTGGGCAATCCTGATCTTGCGACGTCGTGCACAGCACCAGGGCGGGGGGCCAGCTTCCCTGGTGAAAACCGCAGTTCACAGTCGTAGTGCTCACATGGACGGCCTTGACCCGGTGCGTCCTTGGTTCTGGAGGGAACACAACATGGCAAGCATCCGTACCGCCCGTGTCATCGCCGCCGCCGCCGCTCTCCCGCTCGCGGCCGCGCTCTTCGCGGGAGTCGCGACGGCGGACAACGGCGTCGGCGCCCTCGGTACCGGAGTCGGCGGGGACAACTTCGGGAACTCCGCCACCACGCAGCAGCAGGCCGTAGGGGCCGGCGCCGAGAACGAGAGCAATACCGCCCAGGTCAACGGCTCCGCGTTCACGACCGTCAACCAGGGGGAGGACAACGTGGCCGTCAGCTTCGCCCCCTTCTGGTGGCCGGCGCTCTGACCGCGTAGGCAAGGGGGGAGACCCGGGGGGGAGAAGGGGGGATGCCGGGACAGGGGGGAGGACGTCGGCCGCGGCGGCGCTTCGGCGCCGCCGCGCCGGGCGGCCGGTCCTCAAGGCGGCGCGCCGCACGTCAGGGGGGACCCGCAGGACCCCTCATCCGCTCGTCCACCTCTGGGAGGTGAGGCGAACCCCACCCCTACAACCTGAGGGGGACCCGGCTTCGGGACCTGCGGGCGATCCGCCGGGCGAGCCCCGCTCCTAGCGTGGACGACATGACCACACCCGTCTGCACCAGCGCTTCGAACGCCGCCGCCCCGGCGACGCAGACCCTCCCGTACGCGTCGTTCTCGTCGTACATGAGGGCCCGCCAGCCGGTGCTCCTGCGGACCGCCCGGTCGCTGACCGGAAACCCCAGCGACGCGGAGGACCTGCTGCAGACCGCGCTCGCCAAGACGTACGTCGCCTGGGAGCGGATAGAGGACCACCGGGCGCTGGACGGCTACGTCCGCCGGGCGCTGGTGAACACGCGGACCTCGCAGTGGCGCAAACGCAAGGTCGACGAGTTCGCCTGCGACGAGCTGCCCGAGCCGGACCCGCTGCCGGCCGGCGACGATCCCGCCGAGCAGCAGGCCCTGAGGGACGCGATGTGGCGAGCGGTCATGCGGCTGCCCGCGCGCCAGCGGGCGATGGTCGTGCTGCGGTACTACGAGGACCTCAGCGAGGCGCAGACGGCGGAGGTGCTCGGCGTCTCGGTCGGGACGGTGAAGTCGGCCGTGTCGCGGGCGCTCGGCAAGCTCCGCGAGGACGCTGAGCTGGGGCTTGTTCGGAGTTGAGGGGGTATGAGCGGATCCTGACGAGAAATGTCGTCCGCCGGAGCGTGATCGATCATTCGCTCCCCTAGTGACATACCGCGCGGTATGTGCGCAGAATCAGCGCACACCGTACCGACGCCAGGCAATGTCGCCCAGGAGGACGCCGTGCTGAGCACCATGCAGGACGTACCGCTGCTGATCTCGAGGATCCTGACCCACGGGTCGTCGATCCACGGCACTTCGCAGGTGATCACCTGGACCGGCGAGGGGGACCCGCAGCGTCGTTCCTACGCGGAGATCGGCTCCCGGGCCGCCCAGCTGGCGCACGCCCTGCGCGAGGAACTCGGCGTCCGCGGCGACGAGCGGGTCGCCACCCTGATGTGGAACAACGCCGAGCACGTCGAGGCGTACTTCGCGATCCCCTCCATGGGCGCCGTGCTCCACACCCTGAACCTGCGCCTGCCGGCCGAGCAGCTCGCGTGGATCGTGAACCACGCCGCCGACCGCGTGGTCATCGTCAACGGCTCGCTGATCCCGCTGATCGCCCCGCTGCTGCCACACCTGAAGACCGTCGAGCATGTCGTCGTCTCCGGACCCGGCGACCGCTCCCCCCTGGCCGACACCCACGTCCAGGTGCACGAGTACGAGGAGCTGATCGCCGGACAGCCCGTCGCCTACGACTGGCCGGAGCTGGACGAGCGGGCCGCCGCGGCCATGTGCTACACCTCCGGCACCACCGGAGACCCCAAGGGCGTGGTCTACAGCCACCGGTCGATCTACCTGCACTCGATGCAGGTCAACATGACCCAGTCGATGGGCCTGACCGACCAGGACACCTCCCTGGTCGTCGTCCCGCAGTTCCACGTCAACGCCTGGGGCCTGCCGCACGCCACGTTCATGACCGGCGTCCACATGCTGATGCCGGACCGCTTCCTGCAGCCCGCCCCGCTCGCCGAGATGATCGAGAGCGTGAAGCCGACGCACGCCGCCGCCGTCCCCACCATCTGGCAGGGCCTGCTCGCCGAGCTCACCGCCCGCCCCCGGGACGTCTCCTCCCTCACCCAGGTCACCATCGGCGGCTCCGCCTGTCCGCCCTCGCTGATGGAGGCGTTCGACAAGCTGGGCATGCGGGTCTGTCACGCCTGGGGAATGACGGAGACCTCCCCGCTCGGCACGATCGCCCGCCCGCCGGCCCACGCCGTCGGCACCGACGAGGAGTTCGCCTACCGGCTCACCCAGGGCCGCTTCCCGGCCGGCGTCGAGGCCCGCCTCACCGGCCCCGGCGGCGAGCGACTCCCGTGGGACGGCGAGTCCGCGGGTGAGCTGGAGGTGCGCGGCCCCTGGATCGCCGGCGCCTACTACAACGGCCCCGACGCCGAACCGCTGCGCCCGGCCGACAAGTTCAGCGAGGACGGCTGGCTCAAGACCGGCGACGTCGGCACCATCAGCGCCGACGGCTTCCTCACCCTGACCGACCGTGCCAAGGACGTCATCAAGTCGGGCGGCGAGTGGATCTCCTCGGTGGAGCTGGAGAACGCGCTGATGGCGCACCCGGACGTCGCCGAGGCCGCAGTGGTTGCCGTCCCCGACGACAGGTGGGGCGAGCGCCCGCTCGCCACGGTCGTCCTCAAGGAGGGCTCCGCCGCCGACTTCGCCACGCTGCGCGCCTTCCTCCAGGACGAGCGGAAGATCGCCAAGTGGCAGCTGCCGGAACGCTGGACGGTGATCGAGGCGGTGCCGAAGACCAGCGTCGGCAAGTTCGACAAGAAGGTGCTGCGCCGCCAGTACGCCGACGGCGCGCTGGACGTCACACAGCTCTGACCGGCACCCGCTCCCGGACACGCGCCGGGCGGTGAGCGCGACACCCGCGCCCACCGCCCGGCGCGGTGCTGTCAGTGCCGTACGGGCCGACGGCCCGTACCCGGTCAGTCAGTTGGTCCCGATCCGCGACAGCAGGTCGACGATCCGCTCCTGCACCTCGACGCTGGTGGACCGCTCCGCGAGGAACAGCACCGTCTCGCCCGAGGCCAGCCGCGGCAGGTCCGCCGCGTCGACGGCGGTCGTGTAGACGACCAGCGGGGTGCGGTTGAGCTGCCCGTTCGCGCGCAGCCAGTCGACGATGCCTGCCTGCCCGGCCTGGCGGTGCACCTGCATCAGGTCCATCACCACCAGATTCGGCCGGAACTGACCCGCCAGCGTCACCGCGTCGGCGTCGCTCGCGGCCCGCGCGACCTGCATCCCGCGCCGCTCCAGCGTGCCGGTCAGAGCCAGTGCGATCTCCGCGTGCTCCTCGATCAGCAGGACGCGCGGCGGGTGCTGTTCGCTGTCGCGCGGCGCGAGCGCCTTCAGCAGCACCGCCGGGTCGGCGCCGTACGCGGCGTCGCGGGAGGCCTGGCCGAGTCCGGCCGTGACCATCACCGGCACCTCCGCCGCGCCCGCGGCCTGACGCAGCGACTGCAGGGCGGTACGGGTGATCGGCCCGGTCAGCGGGTCGACGAACAGCGCCGCCGGGAAGGCCGCGATCTGCGCGTCGACCTCCTCACGGGAGTGCACGATCACCGGGCGGTAGCCGCGGTCGCTCAGCGCCTGCTGCGTCGACACGTCCGGCGCGGGCCACACCAGCAGCCGGCGCGGGTTGTCCAGCGGCTCCGGCGGCAGTTCGTCGTCCATCGGCTGCGGACGCGGCGGGTCCGCCACCTCCACGGCCCCGCCCGGACCGTCCAGCGGCTCGGGACCCTCGGCGGCGTCCGCGTCCGGCGCCCCTATCGCGTACGAGCGTCCGGCGGCCTCCGCGGCCGGAGCGAGCCGGGACTGCCCGGACGGCGTCGGCGTCGGCTGAGCCGCCTGCTGGGCGAGGGCGGCGGCCGGGGTGCGGTCCTGCTGCGGAGCGGGCGCCTGACCGGCGGGCGGTACGGGCTCGGCCTGCTGCGGGTGCGGGCGGGCGCCCTGGGCGGCGCCGGGCGCCTGCCCGCCGGAGGTCTGGCCGTTCGCCGCGGCCTGGTCGTTGCGGGTGCCGAGCTTGCGGCGGCGTCCTGAACCGCCCGGCTGGTGCGGGGGCGGCGTGGCCGACGCCGGCGGCTGCTGGACCTGGGCGGCCTGCCGGTTGAACGGCACCCCCTGGCCCAGCGTCCGCACGCTGATCGCACGGCCCTGCGTCGAGTTCGGGTCGACCGGCGCGGCGGCCTCGGCGGGCAGCGGCTGGGCGGCCGGACGGGCGGGCACGGGCGCGCCCTCGGGCGGCAGCGGGGTGCCGCCGGACGGCGTGGGCTGCGGCACGTTCGGCACGGGCGCCGTTCCGGCGCCGGAGGGGTCACCGGCGGCGGGCCACTGCTGCGGGGCCGGCGTCCCGGCGGGCGGGGCGGCCGCGCCCGGCGCGGGCTGCGGCGCGCCCTGGGCGGACGGGGCCTCGGCGGGCAGCGGCTGGGCCGGAGGGAGCGGGGACGCGGCGCCCTGCGAGGGCGCCGCCCCCCACTGCTCGGGAGCTCCCGGCGCCTGCGCGGCATCGGCCGGCGGGGCGACCGCACGCCGACGGCGGCCGGTGGGCGCGCTGGTGGGGTGCGGCTGCGGCGGGGTGTGGTCCTCGGACTGGTCCACCGGGACGGCGTCGTGCTGCCCGGCATCGGTGGCGGGCCCGCCATGCGGTGCGGGAGCGGGGACGGGCTGCGCGCCCGCCTGCGGCGCGGGCGCACCGGGCTGCGGCGCCTGAGCGGCGGTGTCGGCGGGCTGCGGTGCCTGAGGGTTCGGGCTCGGCGGTACGGGCTGCGGTGCCTGAAGGTTCGGGTTCGGCGGTACGGGCTGCGGAGCCTGTGCTGCGGCGTCGGCCGGCTGAGGGCCGGGCGCGGCGGGCCGGGGCGCAGCCTGTGCATTCGGGCCGACCGGCTGAAGCCCCGGTCCCGCCGCCTGAGGTGCGGTCGCCTGAGGTGCGGTCGGCTGCGGCGCCTGCTGATTCGGCGGAACCAGCTGCGGGTTCGGGCCGGCTGCCTGGGGCGTGACCTGCTGGTTCGCCGGAACGGGCTGCGGAGCCTGCGGATTCGGGCCCACGGGCTGAAGGCCCGGCGCTACGGGGTGAGGCGCGGACCCGGGGGCGGGTGCGTTCGGCGGTACGGGCTGCTGTGCGTCGGACGCGGCGGGCTGAGGCGCGATCGGCTGCGGCACCTGCTGGTTCGGCCCGACCGGCTGCGCGTTGGACCCGGCCGGCTGAGGCACACCCGCACCCGCAGCCGCGGCGTTCGGCCCGACGGCCTGCGAATGCGGAGGTACGGACTGTCCCGCGGCGGGAGCGACAGGCTGCGGAGCCTGCCCGGCAGCCACACCGTTCGACGAGGCGCCCGGCGCCACCGGCACGGCCCCCTGGGCACCCGGAAGTTCCTGACCTCCCGGCAGCTGACCCGGCGCCACAAGGGCCTGCCCCGCGGCCTCGGCCTGCGCGGGCTGCCCGGCAGGTTGCCCCGTCTGTTCGTCCTGGCCCGCCCCTGCCGGAGCCGCCGGCGGCAGCGCGAACACCGTGCGCGGCGCGGCCTCCTGCGCCGCCGCCCGCTCGTTCGCGGCGGCCAGCGCACGCCGGCGCCGTCCCGTCGGCTGCGCCTGCTGGTCCGGTCCCGCGCCCTGGGCGGGCACGTGCACGGCGACCGCGCCGGGCGCGCCGTTCGCCCCGCCGGCTGCGGGGAGCGCCGGCGGCAGCGCCTGCTGCTCACCGGCCGCGCGCCGGGCCCGGCGTCCGGACGGTGCGGGCACGCCCTGCGGCGGTACGGTCCCGCCCAGCCCGGTGTTGGAGGCGGCGGCGCCCGCCGCGTGCTCGGCCGCGGTGACGACGGCGCCCTCGGACACCCCCGCCCCTGCCGCCGCACCGGCGAGTTCGACCTCGGCGCCCGCCGCGGGGGCCGCGTCCTCGGCGGGACGGCCACGCCGCCGCCCGGTACCGCCGGACACGGCCGCGCCCTCACCGGACGCCTGCGCCGGAAGCTGCGCCTGCTGTGGCTGCCGCGCCTGCGCGGGCTCGGCGGGAGCCGCCCGCCGCCTGCGCCGCCCGGTGGGCTGGGGCGCCTCCGCGGCCGGAGCCTCCGGAGCCTCGCCGTCGCCGCCGGACACGTCGCTCTCCAGGAACGCGTCGACGGACGCGCGGCGCGCCCGGCGCCGCCCTCCGCCCGGCGCGGGCTCGGCGGGAGCGGCGGCCTCCTCGGCCTGCGGAGCCGGCTCCTGCGGTACGGAACCCGCCCCGCCGCCGATCGGCACCTCGAGGACGAACGCGCTGCCGCTCATCCCCGGCACCTCGTGCGTCTGGAGCACCCCGCCGTGCGCCCGGACGATCCCGCGCACGATCGGCTCGTGCACCGGGTCGCCGCCGCCGTACGGGCCGCGCACCTCGATGCGGACGACCTCGCCGCGCTGGGCCGCCGCGACGACGACCGTGTTGTCCAGATAACCGCCCGCCGACAGCGGCGTGTTGCCGGTCGCGTCGACGCCCGCGACGTCCGCGACCAGATGGGCGAGGGCGGTCGCGAGCAGACGCGCGTCCACCTCGGCCTCGATGGGCGGCGCGTGCACGGCGAACTGCACCCGGCCGGGGCCGATCAGCTCCACGGCGCCGTCGACGCCGGCCGCGACGACCGCGTCGAGCATCACCTTCGTACGGGCGATCCCCTCGGTGCCGGCGTCGAGCTGCTGGTAGCCGAGGACGTTGTCGATGAGGGTGGTGATGCGGGAGTAGCCGGCCGACAGGTGGTGGAGCACCTGGTTGGCCTCGGGCCACAGCTGGCCCGCGTCGTCCGCGGCCAGCGCGGCCAGTTCGCGGCGCAGCTCGTCGAGCGGGCCGCGCAGGGAGCGGCCGAGGAGGGTGAGCAACTGCTCGTGACGGGCGGCGAGGGCCTCGTAGCGGTCCTTCTCGCGCTCGCCGAGGGCCGCGTACCGCTCCTCGTGCGCGGCGAGTTCCTCCGCGTGCTTCTCGCGGAGCTCCTCCACCTCGGTGACGTGGCTCTGCCGCAGGGCGGTCAGCTCGGAGCCGTGCTCCTCGGCGAGCCGCTCCAGCTCCTTGGCGTGCTCCTGTTCGCCGTCCTCCTTCTCCTTCAGGAGGGCGTCGTAGGGGCGGCGGTCGAGGAACGTCATCACGGCGCCGACGAGCTGGTCGCCGTCGCGCACCGGGGCGGTGGTGAGGTCGACCGGCAGCTTGTCGCCGTTCTTGGCGTAGAGGACCTGGCCGCGCACGCGGTGCTTGCGGCCGGAGCGCAGGGTGTCGGCGAGCGGGGACTCGGAGTACGGGAACGGGGAGCCGTCGGCGCGCGAGTGCAGCACGAGGGTGTGCAGCTCGCGTCCGCCGAGCTCACCGGCCCGGTAGCCGAGGATCTGGGCGGCGGCCGGGTTGACCAGGACGATCCGCCCGTCGGTGTCGGTGCCGACGACGCCCTCGGAGGCGGCCCGCAGGATCATCTCCGTCTGCCGCTGCGAACGGGCGAGCTCGGCCTCGGTGTCGACCGTGCCGGAGAGGTCCCGGACGACGAGCATCAGCAGCTCGTCGCCGGTGTAGCCGTAACTGTCGTAGGCCTGCGAGGTGTTCTCGAGGTTGGCGCTGGTGACCTCGACGGGGAACTCGGTGCCGTCGGTCCGCCGGGCGGTCATCCGGGTCGGCTTGGTGCGTCCGCGAGGGTCGATGTGGTCGGGCCGCCGCATGGAACCGGGGATGAGTTTGCTGTCGAACTCCGGCAGCAGGTCCAGCAGCCCGCGCCCCACCAGGGCGGTGCCCGGCGCCTCGAAGGCCTCGAGGGCGATGGTGTTGGCGTTGACGACGGTCCCGTTGGCGTTGACCAGCACCAGGGCGTCGGGAAGCGCGTCCAGTATGGCTGCGAGGCGAGCAGCGCCTCGGGATGGCCTGCTGCTCACGAGACGCTTCCTCCCTGTTACCGCGACGTGCCGACCGCTCGGGCCATCTTGCCAACGGGCCCGCAACGTGTCACGGGAGGGAGTCTAAGGGCTGGGGGTGCGCCGGGGACGCCGGATGGGACGCACATCGCACCCCGAGGTGACGGTGATGTGACGCCCGGTACGTCCGGAACCGCGCCTGCCTGGGCCGACGCACCACGAACCTTCGCGGGACCTTTACGCCCCGGGCGCACCCGGTGCCGGGCCCACCTCGGGCAGCAACGGCACCAGCCGGTCCCACCGGTCGATCGCGCACCCGTTCGTCCGGTCGTACGTCGCGTCGACGGGGCGGCCCGCCCAGGTGCCGGTGATCCGGGCGGTGGCGGGGCCGCCGTACTGCATGGTGCACACGGCGTCCCGCGGCGCCGGCGCGAAGGCGTCCTGCCCCCACCGCGTCCGTTCCTCGACGGCCGCGCAGGCGCCGTCCGGATCGGGGTGCGTCCCGCCGCTCGGCCGGCACCGCACCTCGTACGTACCGTCCGCCGCGCGGCCCGCGTCCCGGACGGTGACGGTGAGCCGGTCGCCGTCCGGCGCCGGTTCCCCGGCCCGCGCAGGGGAGGGGGACGCGGCGAGCGAGGCGAGGACGGCGGCGAGCGCGACGAGGCTGCGTCGCCCGGGCAGGAAGGAGAGGGAGGGGATGGAGGAGAGGGAGGAGAGGGAGGGGAGGGAGGGGAGGGAGGGGGACAGGGCAGTCATGCCGTGATCAACGCGCCGGGAGGCGGGACGTTGCGCCATGACGGCGTGCCGGTCGTCAGGGCTTTGCCCTGCGGGCTCCGCGCCTTGTACCGTGGGCACCGATTGGTGACACGCCACGCGGTTGTGTCATCATCGGCACGCACCACTCGTTCGCGCCCGCGCGCAGCAGGTTGTGCATGGAGGCGTCGCCTAGTCCGGTCTATGGCGCCGCACTGCTAATGCGGTTTGGGCCTTAAAGCCCATCGAGGGTTCAAATCCCTCCGCCTCCGCCCCGAACACGAAGCCCCGGCCCCAGCGGCCGGGGCTTCGTCGTTCCCTCGCCACTCACGCCCCACACCGCGTTTCCGCAGGTCACAAGGGGTAGGGCAATCGGATTTCACATGGCGGCGGCAGTCATGTAATGTTCTTCCTGTCGCCGCGAGCGGGCCGAAAGGGCCGGGAGCGGCGAGACAAATGAAGAGACAAGCACTCGTAGCTTAACGGATAGAGCATCTGACTACGGATCAGAAGGTTGCAGGTTCGAATCCTGCCGAGTGCACACAGTTCAGAGGCCCCGGAGAGATCCGGGGCCTCTGGTGTTTCCGGGTGTCTCAGGGAGATGCGGTCCCCGCGGGCCCCTCCGGGAGCCGTGTCACCGCCAGGGCCGCCGTGTCGTCCTCGAGTTCGTCGGTGTGGCGGAACAGGGCTGCCAGCACGGCGTCCAGTACCGCGCCCGGATCCGGGGGCAGCGGGCCGGTGAGCGGGGGGACGGGGTCGAAGAAGGCGCCGGTGCGGTCGCGGGCCTCGATGATGCCATCGGTGAACAGCACCAGCGTGGCGCCGGGAGGCAGGTCGTACCGGTCCACGGGGACGACGGGACCGGCCAGGTCGCCCAGGCCCAACGGCAGTGACGGCTCCTTCGGCTCCAGCGTCGTCACCCGGCCCCCGTGGACCAGCAGCGGCGGCGGGTGCCCCCGGTTGGCCATGCGGAACGCGGACCGGTCGGGGAGGATCTCGACGAAGACGGCGGTGACGAAGTCCTCGTAGGGCGCGTCCTTCTCGCGGGCCTTCAGGTCCTGGACCTGGATCTCCGCGGCCTGCACGACCGACGGCAGGTCCGGCGTCTGCAGGGCGGCCGCGTGGAAGACGCCCAGCAGGGTGTTGACCAGGGTGGCCGACTGGGTGCCCTTGCCGCGGACGTCGCCGATCACCATCCGCAGCCCGTGGGGCGTGTCGTGGACCGCGTACAGGTCGCCGCCGATCAGGGCCTCCTCCTGCGCGGCCTGGTACCGGGTGGCCATGGCCAGCCCCCGGACCCGCTCGGGCACGGTGGGCAGCATGGCGCGCTGGACCGCCTCCGCCACCTGGCGCGACGTCCTCAGCTGCTCGCGTTCGCGGGCGAACATCCGGTTGAGGAACACCGCGACCACGGTCAGCGTGAGGAGGGTCGAGAAGCCGATGACGTTCGGTCGGGAGATCACCTCCTCGCTCTCCCGGAAGGCCAGCAGCCAGCCCGTCAGGAGGGCAGCCGCACCGCTGGTGACCGTCCAGGCCAGGGAGTACATGGGCGCCGCCGTCACCGACACGGTCGCCAGCAGCGGGAAGGTGTTGAACGGCGGCCAGGCGAGGTCGACGACGACCGCGACGACGATCACGGCGGGCGGCAGTGCACGGGGCCAGGCGATCCGCCTGAAGCGCTTCTCGCGCTGGTACCGCTGCATCCCCAGGGCCCCCGGTCGGTCCGTCGCGTCCTGCGCCCCAGTTTTCGGCAAGCCCTCCCGCGCAGCCACCGGGCGGGTCCGTTCGCGGCCCGCCCGGTGGCTGCGCGGCTCAGGCAGCCGGCGGGATGTTCTGGTTGGCGTGGAAGAAGTTGTCCGGGTCGTAGGTGTGCTTGACGGCCGCGAGGCGGGCGTAGTTGTCGCGGTAGGTGGCGCGGACGCTGTCGGCGTCGCCGGTCTCGCCGAGGAAGTTGACGTAGGCGCCGCCCATGGAGTGCGGGTGGAGCGCCGACCAGTAGTCCACGCACCACCGGCGGATCAGGTCGGCGCCGGCCGGGTCGGGGTCGATGCCGGCGATGACGCCGGACCAGGTCGCGTCCCGGTACGCCCAGGCCGTCTCGCCCGGGGCGACGTCGTGGGCCGCCCCGTCCACCGGGTACAGGTGCATGGTCGACAGGCCGGTCGGCAGTTCCCGCCCGAACCGCTCGTGCACCGCGAGGGCCTCGTCGGTGACCGTGTCGAAGAAGTCGCCGCGCCAGTACCACTGGAGCCCTGCGGGCACGAGGTCGTCGAACATCGTCTGGAGCATCGGGTACGGCATCGGCGTGGCGAAGTGGAAGGCGGGCGGGGCCGGGTCGTCCACCACGGACAGCACGTCGTCCAGGCGTCCGCCCTCCAGGTCGCCGGTGTAGCACCAGACGACGGCGCACACCTTCCGTCCGTGGAGCGGCTCGGGGAAGGGCGGTGCGGGCGGGACGGCCATGACGGCGAAGAAGCCGTTGAGGTCCTCGGGCGCCGACGGCAGGAACTCCCGGTACCAGCGCAGCACCTCCTGGGTCTGCTCGACCGGCCACACGGTGACCGCCACGCCGACCGTGTGCACCGGGTGCAGCCGGAAGGTGAAGGACGTGACCACGCCGAAGTTGCCGCCGCCGCCCCGCAGGGCCCACAGCAGGTCCGGGTGCTCCTTCTCGGTGGTGGTGACGAAGCTGCCGTCGGCCAGGACCACGTCCGCGGCGACCAGGCTGTCGATCGTCAGTCCGTACTTACGGGTGAGGTGGCCGTGGCCGCCGCCGAGCGTGAGACCGCCCACGCCGGTGGTGGAGTTGATGCCGGCGGGCACGCCGAGCCCGAAGGTGTGCGTCTCGTGGTCCAGGTCGCCGAGCCGGCTGCCCCCGCCGACCTGGGCCGTCCTGGCCACCGGGTCGACCCGCACCCAGCGCATCAGGGACAGGTCGAGGGTGAGCCCGCCGTCGACCAGGCACAGGCCGGGCCCGCTGTGCCCGCCGCCGCGCACGGCCAGCTCGACGCCCGTCTGCCGGGCGAAGGCGATGGTGGAACGCACGTCCGCCGTGCCGGTGCAGCGGGCGATGGCGGCGGGACGGCGGTCGATCATGGCGTTGTAGACGGAGCGGGTCTCGTCGTACCCGGAGTCCTGCGGTGTCACGAGGGGACCTCGCAGGGCCTCGCCCAGATTGTCCAGTGCGGTTGCATCCATGCCGCTCATGTGCGGACACCCCTTGGAGCAGTGCGGAACCGGATGCGGGCCCGCGGGCGGACGACCCGGTGTACCTGCGCCTCGGTGTCGTTTCCGGGCCTCACGAGGCGTCCGGCCGGTGTTCGTCCGGGGTCCTGGGGGGCGGTCCCCGGGCGTCCCGGGGAGCACCCTGCTCCTTCAAGTGTGACGCCGATCACACGTACGTGCGACGCGGGCGCGGGGTCATCGCGGCGGGTCCGCGTCCCCGTGGTGGCGCAGGGCGTTGCGCAGATGGGTGGTCAGGGCGGTGGCCGCCGCCGTGAGAAAGATGAAGCTGTAGAGGATCTGCAGGATCGCGACCAGGCGCGCGGACTGCCCGCGCGGGGTGATGTCCCCGTACCCGACGGTCGCGAGCGTGACCATCGTGAAGTAGAGGGCGTCCAGGCGCGTGGCGATGCCGTCCAGTTCGCCGGGGCGCTGGGCGAGACCCTGGTAGGTGGTCGCGAAGACCAGCACGGACAGACACATCAGCGGCGGGATCACCAGCCCCGGACGGACGCCCGGCGCGTTCAGCAGCACCCGGGCGACCTGGATCAGCAGCAGGACGGCGATCAGTGCGAGGGCCGCGCCGAAGAGCACCCAGCTCAGCACCGGCCGCCGCGGGCCCAGCCGGTCCAGCGGCAGCAGGAAGTACGCGGTGACCATCGCGGTCAGTCCGGCCGCCTGGATCACCCAGGGCCAGGCGCCGGACCGGCCGCCGGGCGCGCGCTCTACGCCGGGGACTCGCGGCGGGGTGCGCACAGGGCCCAGATGATGAAGCCGTCGATGACGATGAGGACGATCGACCACACCGGCTGGTAGGGCAGCCACACGAAGTGGGCGATCATGCTCAGCCCCGCCAGGCCGACGCCCACGGCACGGGCCCAGGTGGCCCCCCTGAACAAGGCCAGGCCGGCGGCGGCCACCAGCGCGCCGAGAATCAGATGAACCCAGCCCCAGCCGGTCAGGCTGAACGAGTACGTGAAGTTGGGGGTGGCGACGAAGACGTCGTCCCGGGCGATGGCGGCGATGCCTTCGAAGATCGCCATGACGCCGCCGAACACCATCAGGAACGCGGCGGCCACCGTCCAGCTCGCCGCCCAGGGGCTCTCGGCCTCCCGGCCGGCCCCGCGAAAGCCCGTACCGCTGACATTGCTGGCCATGTTTGACGACCTTCCGGATGTCCCCGAGCGGTTCGATCCCCTTCAGACTGGCACCGCGGGCCACGCCCGGCACCTCGGCGGTGATCCGGGGTCAGTTCTCGTGCGGGCTCCCGCGCGGGTCAGCTCTTGCTGCGGCCAGTTCTCGTGCGGGCTCCCGCGCCGGTCAGTTCTTGCTGCGGCTTTCCTCCCGGAAGGCGTCCGCGAGCGCGGTGGCGCGCCGGAACCAGTCGTTCAGTACGGCAAGCTCCTCGGCGGAGTAGTCCGCGAACAGGTCGGCGAGGCGCGCGTAGTAGGGCTCGTAGAGCCGGCGCGCCATGGCCACCGCGTCGGGCACGGCGGCCACGCGGACGCGGCGGCGGTCGGCGGGGTCGGGGCGGCGGGTGATGAAGCCGGACCGCTCCAGACGGTTGAGGACGCCGGTCATCGCGCCGGTGGTGACGTGGACGCGCTCCGCCAGCTCACCGGCGGTGAGCAGGTCGTCCCCCGCCTCCAGGACGAAGCCGAAGCAGGTCACGTCGGTCACGTTCAGGCCCATGACCTGGGCCATCTCCTGCTGGCCGATCAGATGCGTCGCGATCAGTCGGTCCATCGCCCACATCGCCTCCTGCTGCGTGGCGGGCGGGCGCGGATTGGCGTGCATGACGGGACTTCCCATTCCTCTTAGCTCGTGAGGGATTTCTGTTATAAATTTCTTAGGACGTGAGACATCAGGAGGACGTCCGTCGTCCGGAGGAACGCCGACGCCGCGGAAGGGCAGACATGAGCGCGCATCCATATGACCACGGGCACACGGTCGCCGGCTGGACCGGCTGCGGGATCGCCGTCGCCGGAACGGCCCTCCTGGGCGCGGGAGTCTGCACCGTCTCGGGGCCGCTGCTCGCCGCCGGAGCGGCGGTCGACGTGCTCGCCCTGCTCGTCACCTGGGCCCTCCATCTCGCCGGATGGGGCAAACCGTCGGGGCCCCGGCCGCGGGGGGAGTGGAGCTGGCGGGTGCGGGACAGCGGGGCTCGCGCGGGGCATGCGGAGTGCCTGGGGTGCCGGCTGGCGGGACGGAGGGGTGGCAGGACCGTGGTGCCGGCACGTCCGATTTCATCCCCGCAGGCCGCCCCCGTCGAGACGGACGCGGTGGGCGTGGGCGGCTGACCCGCCCGTTGTCAGTGGCCCCCTCTACTCTCGGCCGGGATGGCACAGGCATGGCGGTGCGCGGGGCTGAGCTGGACGGCGGGCGGCCCCGTGCTGATCTGGGACGGGGGCCGGCGCTCGGCGCTGACCTGGGGGAAGACGGTGGCCTTCGGGGTCGCGGAGGGGGGAGCGCGGACCTGTGTGGGAGCACGGGGGAACGTGTGTCCGCTCTCCGTGCGGGTGTCCGCCCGGAGCACCGGGCCGCGCTGTGAGGAGTGCGCCCGCCTGGACCGGGCGCACTCGGTTGCCGCCGACACGCTCGCGGACGACCCGCGGCCGTACCGGGTCTACCTGGCGTGGTTCGGACCCGGAATGACCAAGGTCGGGATCACCGCCGAGCGGCGGGGACCGGCCCGGCTGCTGGAGCAGGGTGCGATCTGCTTCACCTGGCTGGGCACGGGGCCGCTGATGGCGGCACGCCGCACCGAAGAGCTGCTGCGTGCCGCCCTGAGGGTGCCCGACCGCATCCCCTACGCCGCCAAGCGCGCGGCGCGGGCGGCGCTCCCCTCGGCCGGAGAGGAGCGGGCCGCCGAGATCGCCGGGCTGCACGCACGCGCGTTGACCCTCACCGGCTGGCCGGAGTCGCTCGAACCCGCCCCTTTCCGCCCCGTCGACCATGAGGAGGCGTTCGGACTGGCGGAGGCGCCGGCACCGGTGGGCGTGGTGGGTGAGCTGGCCGCCGGTGGTGCGGTGAGCGGGGAGCTGGTGGCGGCCGCCGGCCCCGATCTGCATCTCGCGACGGACCGCGGCGTCCTGGTCCTGGACACCCGCCTGCTGCCCGGCTGGGAGCTGGTGCCGGGCGGGGGACGCCGGGTCGAGGTGCCGGTGCGGGCGTTGAAGGAGCGGCACACCGCGCAGGACGGGCTGTTCTGAGCCGAGGGTGAGGACAACGAGGGCTGGACCGCCCCCGCCCCCACGGGTGATCGTGTCCGGCATGAGCGCGCAACCTCCGACTCCGTCGGCCCAGACAGACGAGCCGCCCGCGACCGCCGGGGCCGCCGGGATTTCCGAGTCCGCCGCGGCTACCGGGACGCCAGACTCCGCCGAGTCCGCCGAGTCCGCCGAGTCCGCCAAGGTCCGCCGCTTCTGGCAGGATCTCGGCCTCCCCGGCCTCGTCGACGTGCACACGCACTTCATGCCGGAGCGCGTGCTCCACAAGGTGTGGGCGTACTTCGACCGGCTCGGCCCGCTCACCGGCGGTGTCGAGTGGCCGATCACCTACCGCGAGGACGAGGCCGAGCGGGCCGCGCTGCTGAGGGCGTTCGGCGTGCGCGCCTTCACTGCGATGCTCTACCCGCACAAGCCGGGCATGGCCCGCTGGCTCAACGACTGGGCCGCCGACTTCGCCCGCCGCACCCCCGACTGCCTGCACACCTCCACCTTCTTCCCCGAGCCCGGCGCCGCCGCCTACGTCCGCGAGGCCGTCGAGGGCGGGACGCGCGTCTTCAAGGCGCACGTCCAGGTCGGCGGGTACGACCCCGCCGACGAGGCGCTCGACGCCTGCTGGGGCCTGCTCGCCGAGGCGGGCACACCGGTGGTGGTCCACTGCGGCTCGGGCCCCGCCCCGGGCAAGCACACCGGACCCGAACCGATGGCGCGCGTGCTGGCCCGCCACCCCCGGCTGCGGATGGTCGTCGCCCACATGGGCATGCCCGAGTACGAGGACTTCCTCGACCTGGCCGAGCGGTATACGGAGGTCCGCCTCGACACCACCATGGCGTTCACCGGCTTCAGCGAGCGGATGGCGCCGTTCCCCCGGCGGGCTCTCCCCCGCATCGCGGCCCTCGGCGACCGCGTCCTGCTCGGCACCGACTTCCCCAACATCCCCTACCCGTACGTCCATCAGCTCGACGTCCTCGCGGATCTGGGGCTCGGCGACGACTGGCTGCGGGCGGTGTGCCACGACAACGCGGCCCGGCTGTTCGGCCTGCCGGACGCACCGGAGCCGCCCGCCTGAGACACGCCTGTGGATTTCTCAGGGAAAACACAGACAGACGCAAGGGTGCTCTCAGGGGACGCCGAGACCGTGTCCGGTATGACCACGATCTCGCCCCAGGGGCGCACGGAACTGCTGAGGCCGGACGGGAGCTCCGTCCGGGTGCTGGTGGTGGACGACGAGCAGTCGATCACCGAGCTGCTCTCCATGGCCCTGCGCTACGAGGGCTGGCAGATCCGCAGCGCGGACGACGGCCAGGGCGCCCTCCGCGCGGCGCGCGAGTTCCGGCCCGACGCGGTCGTCCTGGACATGATGCTGCCCGACATGGACGGGCTCACCGTCCTCGGCCGGCTCAGGCGCGAACTGCCGGACGTGCCCGTGCTGTTCCTCACCGCGAGGGACGCCGTCGAGGACCGGATCGCGGGGCTGACCGCGGGCGGCGACGACTGTGTGACCAAGCCGTTCGGGCTGGAGGATGTCGTCGCGCGGCTGCGCGGGCTGATCCGACGCTCCCACGCGGTCGACCGCCGCTCCGACGCCCTGCTGGTGGTCGGCGACCTCACCCTGGACGAGGACAGCCACGAGGTGACCCGCGGCGGGCAGAGCATCCACCTGACCGCCACCGAGTTCGAGCTGCTGCGCTTCCTGATGCGCAACCCGCGCCGGGTGCTCAGCAAGGCACAGATCCTCGACCGCGTCTGGTCCTACGACTTCGGCGGCCGGGCGAACGTCGTCGAGCTGTACATCTCCTACCTGCGCCGGAAGATCGACGCGGGCCGGGAGCCGATGATCCACACCCGGCGCGGCGCCGGTTACCTGCTGAAGCCAGCGGCGTAGTGACCGAGGCGGGGCGGCCGCGTCGGCGCCGCCACCCGCCCGTTGCGCCGTGTCACCGCCGTCGCCACCGGCACCGCCACGCGCGTCGCCGGACTCCCCCGCCTCCACGGGTGGGAGGCCAACTTCACTCAAGTCACCGCCGCATTCGCCACGTTCTACGACCTCACCGGCCCCGCGTCCGAGAGCCGGCCCCGCCCCACGACCCCGTGTTCTACACCGTAGGAGGGGTGTTCTACGGTGTAGAACATGACCACGTCCTCCCAGGAACAGCCCGCCGCGGCCCCCGACCCGTCCCCGGACCCCGCACCGGAGGACGGGGCTCCCGAGGGGCACGCGCGGCGCTGGCTGATTCTCGGCGTCATCTGCCTCGCCCAGCTCACCGTGCTGCTGGACAACACGGTGCTGAACGTGGCGATCCCCTCCCTCACCCGGGAGATGGACGCCTCGACCGCCGACATCCAGTGGATGATCAACGCCTACTCCCTGGTGCAGTCGGGCCTGCTGCTCAGCGCGGGCAACGCGGCCGACCGCTACGGCCGCAGGAAGATGCTGATCGTGGGTCTCGTCCTGTTCGGCGCGGGGTCACTGGTGGCGGGGCTGGCCCAGTCCTCCGCGCAGCTGATCGCCGCGCGGGCGGGCATGGGCGTCGGCGGGGCGCTGCTGCTCACCACCACCCTCGCCGTGGTCATGCAGATCTTCACGCCGGAGGAGCAGCCCAAGGCCATCGGCATCTGGAGCGCCGTCAACTCCCTGGGGTTCGCGGCCGGTCCGCTGGTCGGCGGCTTCATGCTGAACCACTTCTGGTGGGGCTCGATCTTCCTGATCAACCTGCCGGTCGCGGCCCTGGCACTGGCCGCCGTCGCCGCGTACGTCCCCGAGTCGCGGAACCGGCGGGGCGACCGGCCCGACCTGGTGGGCGCGGTGCTCTCGACCATCGGCATGACGGCTCTGGTCTACGCGATCATCTCCGGCCCCGAGCACGGCTGGACGTCCGGCACGGTGGCCATCGGCGCGGGCGTGGCGGCCGTGGTGCTCGGCGTCTTCGCGTACTGGGAGAGCCGGATCCCCTACCCGATGCTCGACCTGCACTTCTTCCGCGACCGGCGCTTCACCGGAGCGGTCGGCGGCCTGGTGCTGATCACCTTCGGGATGGGCGGCGCGCTCTTCCTGCTCACCCAGTACCTGCAGTTCGTCCTGGGCTACGGCCCGTTGGAGGCGGGGCTGCGCACCGCGCCGATGGCGCTGACCGTGGTCGCCCTCAACTTTACCGGCGTGGGTACCAAGTGGTCGGCGAAGATGGGCACCCCGCTGTCCATCGCGGTCGGCATGGGACTGATGGCGGCCGGGCTGGTGTCGATCGCCACGCTCACCGGCCACGGCTACAGCGGCACGCTGCTCGGCCTGGTGCTGATCGGAGCCGGCACCGCGATCGGCAGCCCGGTGATGGCGCATGCCGTGATGAGTTCCGTGCCGCGCGAGAAGGCCGGCGTCGGCGCGGGGATCAACGGCACCCTGGCCGAGTTCGGCAACGGACTCGGCGTGGCCGTCCTCGGCGCCGTGCTGAACGCGCGCTTCGCCGCGCTGGTGCCGGTCGCGGCGGCCTCGCTGCCGGCGGCGACGGCCGCGGCCGGTTCGGACCGCGAACGCGCCGAGATCACCGGGGCGTTCTCCTCCGGTCTGGAGACGAGCCTGCTCGTCGGCTCGGTCGCGGTGCTGCTCGGCGGACTGATCGCGGCGTCGCTGCTGCACCGCGCCGACCGCGCCGACCGCGCCGACCGCGCGGACGCGTGAGCCGCGCCGACGCGTGAGCCGCGCGGGACCGGGCGGACCCCTAGCATGAACCGGCGTCGGCGAGTCGAGGAAGGTGCGCCATGGTGAGGGCAGA
This sequence comes from Streptomyces sp. NPDC014764, assembly GCF_043082785.1. NCBI lineage: Bacteria > Bacillati > Actinomycetota > Actinomycetes > Kitasatosporales > Streptomycetaceae > Streptomyces > Streptomyces sp. NPDC014764. The sequence continues at coordinate 33,180 of NZ_JBIBXY010000019.1, forward strand.
CCAGCGGTCCGGGAAGACGCCGCGGCCCAGTGTCTGGCTGGAGGACCGGGAGCGGGGCGGCAGGCGGGGCGGAGGTCAGCCCTCCGGCCTCGACCGGGACCGGATCACCGGGGCCACCGTGCGGCTGCTGGACGCCGAGGGCCTGGAGAAGTTCTCCATGCGCCGCCTCGCCGCCGAACTCGACGTCACCGCGATGTCCGTCTACTGGTACGTCGACACCAAGGACGACCTGCTCGAACTGGCCCTGGACCGCGCCTTCGGCGAACTCGCCCTGCCCGAGCCGGACTCCGGCGCGGACTGGCGCCACGAACTGCGCGCCCTGGCCCGCGAGTACCGGGCGCTGCTGGTGCGGCACTCCTGGCTGCCGGCGCTCGTCGGACGCTTCCTCAACATCGGCCCCCACGCGCTGCTGTTCTCCGGCGCGATCCAGCGGGTCCTCGGCCGCACCGGCCTGCCCGAGCACGAGGTGACCGGGGCGATCGCCGCCGTGTTCCAGTTCGTGTACGGACACGGCACGGTGGAGGGCCACTTCCGTGACCGGGTCGCCTCCACGGGCCTGACCGTCGACGAGTACCACCACCGCGCCATGACCGAGGTGCTGCGCGACCCGGACGCCTCCGACGTCGTCGGCCGGTCGGCCCGGATCATGGAGGCGCGGGGCGGCGACACGGTCGAGGAGATGCTGGAACGGGACTTCACCTTCGCCCTGGACCTGCTGATCGCCGGCATCGAGGCGATGGTCGCCCGCAGCCGCGGCTAGCCGCGTGCGAGGCGCTGCCCTAGTCGCTCTGCGCCGTCCGCGCCGGGAAACCGCCCGTCGCCACCGGCCCCCAGCGCTCCGGGGTGATCCGGATCAGCGACTTGCCCTGCTTCACCATCGCCGCGCGGTACTCGTCCCAGTCGGGGTGCTCACCGGCGATGTTCCGGTAGTACTCCACCAGCGGCTCCACCGAGTCGGGAACGTCCAGCACCTCGGCGGTGCCGTCGATCTGCACCCAGGGGCCGTTCCAGTCGTCGCTGAGGACGACGAGGCTCACCCGCGGGTCACGCTTGGCGTTCCGGGTCTTGGCGCGCTCCGGGTAGGTGGACACCACGATCCGCCCGGAGTCGTCGACGCCGCAGGTCAGCGGCGACCCCTGCGGTCCGCCGTCGGAACGGCGGGTGAGCAGGACGGCGCGGTGGCGGGGGCGTACGAAGTCGAGCAGCTCGTCGAGGGAGACGCGGGTGTTGGTCGCGATGTCGGGTGCCATGGCGTCAGCCTAGGCGGCCATCGCCTCGGGGAGGTTGTCGTACACCGGCACGTCGCGGCGCAGCCCGGTCACCTCCAGGACGCGGCCCGCGACGCTCTCCGGGAGGGCCACCAGGTGCACCCGGGTGTGGGGGAGCAGCAGCCTGCGGGCGTCGTTGATCAGGCGGATGCCCTGGGAGTCCATGAAGAGGGTCCGGGACAGGTCGAGGACCATCACCCGGGCGGGCCCCTCGGAGCCGGAGCGGGCCTGATACATGATCAGCGGCAGCAGGCCGTCGGCGTTGCGGAAATCGATCTCCGACGGCAGCGGGAGCATCACGCGTTCGGAGGAGAAGGGCGGAAGGGTCACGGGCATTCACCTGGAATCGGTCGTCCGGAATCGGCAAGGCCGCTTCCTGACCCTCCACCCATTGCACCACGCCGGAGACGAGACGGACAGCGGTGCAGGTCCGAGCGTCGCGCTCAGCCCTCCGGGAGCTTCTCGCCCTGCACGGCCTGGACGTCCAGCTCCACCCGGAGCGTGGTGCCGATGGCGGCGATGCCGGCCTGGACGACCTGGTTGTAGTTCATCGCGAAGTCCTCGCGGTGCAGCTCGGTCGTGGCACGGAAAGCCGCCCGGGTGCCGCCCCAGGGGTCGGCGCCGGTGCCGAGGTACGCCAGGTCCAGGTCGACCGGGCGGACCACGCCGCGCATGGTCAGCTCGCCGTGCACGGTCCAGCGGTCGGTGCCCGCCTGGGTGAGCCCCGTGGACCGGTAGGTGATCTCGGGGTGCCGTGCGACGTCCAGGAAGTCCGGGGACCGCAGATGGGTGTCGCGCATCCTGTTGCCGGTGTCGATGGAATCGGCCCGGATCACCGCTTCCACGCGGGACTTGGTGACGTCGTCAGGGGCGATCTCCACCAGGGCGGTGAAGTCGGTGAACCGCCCCCGCACGCTGGAGATGCCCAGGTGCTGGGCGACGGCGGCAACGCCGGAGTGGGCCGGGTCGACGGTCCACGGTCCGGGCGGCGGCAGCTCCGTCCCCCCGGCCCTGGCCAGCGTCACCGTGCCGATCTCCGCGCGCCCGCTCGCGGTGACGAGGGCGCTGGCCGCGGCGGGGGCGTACCCGACCGCGGTCACGACGACGGTGTACGCCCCCGGCGCCAGCTCGGTGGCGTCCCGGACGGCGCCCTCCGCGTCCGCCTCGGCGCGCAGCACCTGGCTGCCCGTCCCGTCGGTCAGCGTGACGACCGCGTGCGACACGGCCCATCCGTCCCGGGTGCAGATCCTCGCGGTCAGTGGCATCCCGTCTTCTCCCTGCGAAGGCTCTTGAAAAGGTCGTGATACGACCGGCCCGCGGCGGGGCGCGTCTCCGCTACAGGACGCGCGAACCCGCCACGGGCCGGGACTGGGGTCACTCGCCCGGGTGGGCGAGATCGATGTCGTGGTCGTCGACACCGGGTCCTGCGACCGTCAGGGCGCTCGCCACCGGCGGGTAGCCCGTGGCGATGACGGTGTACTCGCCGCCGTCCAGGTCGGCGAAGGCGTACGCCCCGTCGTCGCCGGTGGTGGCCGTGCCGACCACGTTGCCCGCCGCGTCGACCAGGGTGACCCGGGCGTCGGCCAGCGGACCGTGCGGGGCGCGGACCACGCCCCGGACGTGGGCGCCGGTCTCCAGGTCGGCCTCGACCCGGGTGACGCCCGAGGCGCCGATCTCGACCGGAAGGGCGCGCGGCCGGTACCCGGCGGCGTTCACCGCGACGGTCACCGCGCCCGGCACCAGCTCGGCGAAGGAGAACTCGCCCTGCTCACCGGTGGTCCCGGTGGCCAGCAGGTCCCCGCGCACGTCGGTGACGATCACCATCGCGTCCTTCACGGGCTGACCGGTGTCCGCCGCGCGGACCACACCGGTCATGCCGCTGGTGCCGCTGAGCAGGACGTCGTAGGACACCGGCTCGTCGTTCACCACGACCGTCGACGCCTGCGGCTGGTGCCCGTCGGCGGCGGCGATCAGGACGTACGACCCCTGCGAGGGGGCGTCCACCGCGTAGGAGCCGTCGTCCTGGGCCACGGAGCGGCCCAGCTGGCGGCCGCCCAGGGAGATCAGCGTGACCGCGGCGCGGGGCACCGGGGTGCTGTCGGCGCCCCGGACGAAGCCGCGCACCGGGATGCCGGAGGAGGCGGACTCCTCGGGCCGGGCCGCGGTGGCGACGGCGGACACCGGCTGGGCGAAGGTGTCCTCCACGGCGGCCTGGGTCTCCGCGACGGCGGAGCCCGCGGGGACGGCGCCCCCGGCAGGGACGGACGCGGCCTCGGCGACTGCCGGGGCGACCGGGTCGCCGGAGGCGGCGGCCTGCTCCTGCGCGGCCTGGGCCAGCGCGCCGGTGGTCCGCAGCGGGACCTCCTTGATGAAGACCGTCACCAGGAAGCCGAGCGCGGCGATCGGCGCCACGTACAGGAAGATGTCGGCGATGCCGTGGCCGTAGGCGCTCTCCAGCCAGGTGCGGATGCCCGGGGGCAGCAGGTCCATGTCGGGGATGGTGCCGCTGCCGGAGGCCTTGGCAGCCGCCGCCTGCTCCTGCGGGCTGAGCGTGCCGATGGTGTCCGCCGCGTAGTGGCTGATCCGGGAGGACATCACCGAGCCGAGCACGGAGACGCCCACCGCACCGCCGAGCGAGCGGAAGAACGTGACCACGGAGGAGGCCGCGCCCAGGTCGCTCGGGGCCACCTGGTTCTGCGTGCAGAGCACCAGGTTCTGCATCATCATGCCGACGCCCAGACCCATCAGCGCCATGAAGATGCCGATGTGCCAGTACGGGGTGTCGTAGCGCATGGTGCTCAGCAGGCCGAGGCCCGCCGTGAGCAGCACGCCGCCCGACAGCAGCCAGGCCTTCCAGCGGCCGGTCTTGGTGATGACGATGCCGGAGACGGTCGACGATATGAACAGACCGCCGATCATCGGGATGGTCATGACGCCCGACATGGTCGGGGACTTGTCCCGGGCGAGCTGGAAGTACTGGCTGAAGTAGACGGTGCCCGCGAACATCGCGATACCGACGAACAGCGAGGCCAGCGACGCCAGCGTGATGGTGCGGTTGCGGAACAGGCGCAGCGGGATGATCGGCTCGCTCGCCCTGGACTCGACGAGCAGGAAGATCAGCGTCAGCACGAGCGCGCCGCCGACCATCACACCGGTCTGCCACGACATCCAGTCGTACTTGTCGTCGGCGAAGGTGACCCAGACGAGCAGCAGGGAGACGGCCGCCGTGACGAAGAAGGCGCCGGCCCAGTCGACCTTGACCTCCCGCTTCACCAGAGGCAGGTTCAGCGTCTTCTGCAGCACGACCAGCGCGACGAGCGCGAAGGGGACGCCGACGTAGAGGCACCAGCGCCAGCCGAGCCAGCTGGTGTCGGTGATGACGCCGCCGAGCAGCGGGCCGCCGACGGTCGCGACGGCGAAGGTCGCGCCCAGGTAGCCGGAGTACCGTCCGCGCTCACGCGGGGAGATCATCGCGGCCATGATGATCTGGGCCAGCGCGGCGAGGCCGCCGCCGCCGAGACCCTGGATGGCGCGCGCGGTGATCAGCATGCCCGGGTTCTGCGCCGTGCCGGCCACGATCGAGCCGATCACGAAGACCACCAGGGCCGTCTGGACCAGCGCCTTCTTGCTGATGAGGTCGGCGAGCTTGCCCCACAGGGGGGTGGAGGCGGTCATCGTCAGCAGCGAGGCGGTGACGACCCAGGTGTAGGCGCTCTGGCCGCCGCCGAGGTCGGAGACGATCTCGGGCAGCGCGTTGGTGACGATGGTCGACGACAGGATGGCGCAGAACATGCCGAGCAGCAGCCCGGACAGCGCCTCCATGATCTGCCGATGGGTCATCGGAGCGTCCGTGGAGGAGCCTCCCCCGTGCTTGGCATGAGCCCGCACACCGTTCGGTGTGGTCGTTGCCATGGACTTCCTTCTCTTACGTGCTTGCGGGTGTACGGGTGGTCTGTTCGAGCGACGGAGATGCCTGCCGGGGCACGGTGCGGGGGTCGCCGAAGCTGTCCCTGAGCCGGGCCATCAGCCGGGTGAGGTCGTCGACCTCCTCGTCCGACCAGTCGCCCAGCCGCTCCGCGAGGAGCTGGGTGGTGCGCCGGAACAGCTCGTCGAGCCGGATCTCGCCGGCCGGGGTGAGGCGCAGGATGCGGGACCGCTTGTCGGCGGGGTCGGGGGAGCGTTCGAGCCAGCCGCGCTCCGCCAGATGGGTGACGTGCCGGCTGGTGACGGACATGTCCACGGACAGCAGCTCGGCGAGCCTGCTCATGCGCATGTCGCCATGGCGGCCCAGCACGGTCAGCACGGCCGCGGAGCCGCTCGGGCAGTCCGACGGCATCAGCCGGTTCATCTCCCGTTTGACGGCGCCGAAGGCACTGAACTGCCGGACCAGCTCCTCGTACTGTGCCGACTCGGCCATGGCACCTCCGTTTCGTTGCTTGAAGCAACCGTAGGGATCGATGGTTGCTGAAGGCAAATAAAAACGGGCCGTCCAGGCCAAAAACTTGGCAAAGGCAAGTAATCGCGTCAGTAAACACGCAGGTGGGAGGGGTCCTCCCCCGTGGATCCCGCCCCGCTTGGGGCCCCGGACGCTGATTCGCTAGGGTCTCGGTCCATGGCTAACACCCAGGGCCCGCAGGGCAATCACGACCCCGCCGGCAGCACCCAGATGTTCCGCGCGTTCGTCGACGAGGCTCCCGAGACCGGTCAGCCGGCGGCCACGGGCGGCGGCCCGCGGATCGGCCTGATCATCGGCATCGTCGCCGCGGTCGCCGTCGTCGCAGCGGTGGCCTGGCTCGCACTGAAGTAAGGGGGAGGCCGCCGAGGGGAGCCCCTCGGCGGCCTTCGCCCAGTCGTCGGCACGGCGACGACAGCACCCTCAAGGGGCGCGGGGAACTGCGCGATCAACCCCTACCGCCCCGTACGGGCGGGTAACCGTCCCGGTCCGCTCTCTGGGCACGGCGACGAGAGCATCCCCAGGGGGCGCGGGGAACTGCGCGACCAGCCCCCACCGGCCCGTGCCCGCGAAGCGACCGCTACCCGCCCCGCCCGGAGGCGCGGGAAAGCGGTGCACGGAGGTGCCCGCACACAAGAGCGCGGAGGCCCCCGGCCCTGAGAGGGCCGAGCGCCTCCGCGCTCGAAGGCAGGTCCGCGGACGTCAGTCCGAGATGAGCCCCTCCCGCAGCTGGGCCAAGGTGCGCGTCAGCAGACGTGAGACATGCATCTGCGAGATGCCCACCTCCTCCCCGATCTGCGACTGCGTCATGTTCGCGAAGAACCGCAGCATGATGATCCGCCGCTCACGCGGCGGCAGCTTCGCCAGCAGCGGCTTCAGCGACTCCCGGTACTCCACGCCCTCCAGAGCCGTGTCCTCGTAGCCGAGGCGGTCCGCCAGGGAGCCCTCGCCGCCGTCGTCCTCCGGGGCTGGGGAGTCCAGCGAGGACGCCGTGTAGGCGTTCCCCACCGCGAGGCCGTCGACGACGTCCTCCTCGGACACGCCCAGGACGGCGGCGAGTTCGCCCACCGTCGGGGAGCGGTCCAGCTTCTGGGAGAGCTCGTCGCTGGCCTTGGTCAGCGCCAGCCGCAGCTCCTGGAGCCGGCGCGGCACCCGCACCGACCAGGACGTGTCGCGGAAGAACCGCTTGATCTCCCCGACCACCGTCGGCATCGCGAAGGTCGGGAACTCCACGCCCCGTTCGCAGTCGAAGCGGTCGATCGCCTTGATCAGCCCGATGGTGCCGACCTGGACGATGTCCTCCATCGGCTCGTTGCGCGAACGGAACCGCGCCGCCGCGTACCGCACGAGCGGGAGGTTCAGCTCGATCAGAGTGTCCCGGACGTAGGCGCGCTCCGGGCTGTCCTCGTCGAGCACGGCGAGCCGCAGGAACAGGGAGCGGGACAGGGTGCGGGTGTCGAGGGCCGCCGTCTCCGGGACCTCCGGAGCGGGTGCGGCGGCGAGGGCCGGGCCCTCGCCGATGGGGCCGAGTACGTCGAGAGCATGGGGAGCTGACTCGCTCTCCGCGAGCGTGAGCACCTTCGAGCTGCCCTGTTCTGCGGACATGCCACCCCCTTTGGGTCGCGGGACGGTCGCGGCGAACGCTCCCGATCCGAGGAACGCAGCCTTCACCTGAATACCGGCGCCGAGGCTCCGGCAAACGCGCTTCCGGCAGAATGTCACATGTCGGCAACGCGCTGTAGTGACATGTCGACATGCGAGATGCGAATCAGCCCTGGAAACAAGGGGTCTGACGGGCTTTCGGACGGAAAGGGCTCCAATTCACGCCGATGGGCGATTCGCTCTTTACGGTTACGCGTCGATCCTGTTTGCGGACCTCAGCCGCTGGAAGCTGCGGGCCAGCAGCCGGGACACGTGCATCTGCGAGACGCCCAGCTCGGCGCTGATCTGGGACTGCGTCAGATTGCTGTAGTAACGCAGCAGCAGGATGCGCTGCTCGCGCTCCGGCAGCTGCACGAGGAGATGCCGGACGAGGTCGCGGTGCTCCACGCCGTCCAGGGCGGGGTCCTCGTAGCCGAGCCGGTCCAGGAGGCCGGGCATCCCGTCACCCTCCTGCGCGGCCTCCAGCGAGGTGGCGTGGTACGACCGGCCGGCCTCGATGCAGGACAGCACCTCCTCCTCGGAGATGCGCAGCCGCTCGGCGATCTCGGCGGTGGTCGGGGTGCGCCCGAACGCAGTGGTGAGGTCCTCCGTCGCGCTGTTCACCTGCACCCACAGCTCGTGCAGCCGGCGCGGTACGTGGACGGTGCGGACGTTGTCGCGGAAGTACCGCTTGATCTCACCGACGACGGTCGGCATCGCGAAGGTCGGGAACTGCACGCCCCGCTCGGGGTCGAAGCGGTCGATGGCGTTGATGAGGCCGATGGTGCCGACCTGGACGACGTCCTCCATCGGCTCGTTCCGGGAGCGGAAACGGGCGGCCGCGTAGCGCACGAGCGGGAGGTTCGCCTCGATGAGCGCCGCCCGCACGCGGGCGTGCTCCGGCGTGCCCGGCTCCAGGTTCTTGAGCTGACCGAACAACACCTGGGTCAGGGCCCTGGTGTCCGCGCCACGACGCTTGGCGGGGGTCTGGACCGCGTCGGGGGACACCTCGTCCTGGGGCGGCGCGGAACTGGCCGACACGGTCAACGCCACCTCTTCATTTCGCTCACATCGTCCGTCAACTCATCCGTCAAAAGCGGTCATAGCATCACAAGACTGACTCACTGTGTGCAAGCACCGCATATTCCGTGTTGAGGGTGGGATACGAGCGCCGGACGCACCGTGGCCCCCTGCCGGCACGGCAAGGGGCCACGGTGCACGGAGTGCGGAGGGGGCGTCAGAACTCGTAGTCGGCGATCACCCACGTGGCGAACTCGCGCCACAGTCCGACGCCCGCCTGGTGGTCCGGGTGCTCGACGTAGCGGCGCAGCGCCTCGGCGTCGTCGAACGCGGAGTTGATCGCGAAGTCGTAGGCGATGGGGCGGTCGCTGATGTTCCAGGCGCACTCCCAGAAGCGGATCTCCGGGATCTTCCCCTCCAGCGCGCGGAAGGCCTCCACGCCTTCGGCGACCTTCGGGTCGTCGCGGCGGACGCCTTCGTTCAGCTTGAAGAGCACCAGGTGCCGGATCATCAGTTGCCTCCTGCGGCCAGCCAGGTCATGAAGTCGCCGATCGCCTTGGCGGCGTCCGAGATGCCCTGGAACCCGATGGTGACGTAGTCGCCGGCGGTCTCGGGATCCGTGATGATCACGTACAGCACGAAGACCACTACCAGATAGACGGCGGCCTTCTTCGCGTTCACCGCCATCGCGGCCCTCCCCTGTCACGGCTGTCACTGCTGTCACGCGTGCATCGAGCGGGCCCATGATCGCACGAAGGGCCCCGTCTGACGACGGGGCCCTTCTCAAGCGGTAGCGGAGGGATTTGAACCCTCGGTGACTTGCGCCACACTCGCTTTCGAGGCGAGCTCCTTCGGCCGCTCGGACACGCTACCGAGGGAGACCTTACAGCACGGTGGCGCGTGGTTCGAAATCGGTATTCAGCGTCCCCGGAAGAACTCCGTGAGCAGCCGCGAGCACTCCTCGGCGAGCACGCCCTCGATCACCTCGGGGCGGTGGTTGAGGCGCCGGTCCCGGACCAGATCCCACTGGGATCCCGCCGCGCCGGCCTTCTCGTCCCGGGCGCCGTAGACCACCCGGTCCACCCGGGACTGCTGGACTGCGCCCGCGCACATCGTGCAGGGCTCCAACGTGACCACCAGGGTGCAGCCGGCCAGCCGCCACTCCCCGGCCCGCCCGGCGGCCCGGCGCAGCGCCAGGACCTCCGCGTGCGCGGTGGGATCGCCGACCGCCTCGCGCTCGTTGTGGGCGCGGGACAGCACGGTGACCCCGTCCGCGGCCAGCACGACGGCGCCGACGGGGACGTCCCCGCCCTGGACGGCCCGGCGGGCCTCGTCCAGGGCGAGTCGCATCGGTTCCCGCCAGGGGTCGCGCACCGGGTCCGGGAGGCCGGGCGCGGGGGTGGTGGTCGGCACGGTCAGCGGACGGTCTCCAGCACCTCGGAGGCGCCGAGCACCTCGGCGATCTCGGAGACGGCGTCCTGGGTCATCGAGCGCAGCTCCTTCTCGGTCACGCCCAGGTCCTCCAGGACCTGCGCGTCCCCGACGGGGCCGTGCGGCACGGACTCGCCGGACGCGGTGGACGGGGCGCCGTCGGCGTCCTCGTCGTCCGGCTCACCGTCCTCCGTGCCGTCGAGGTCGAGGGCGTCCAGGTCGGGGCCGTCGTCCCCGGGCTCCCGGCCGAGCAGTTCGTCGGTGAGCAGGATCTCCCCGTAGCTGCTGCGGGCGGCCGCCGCGGCGTCGGACACGTAGATCCGGGGATCCTCCTCACCGTCCACGCGGACGACGCCGAACCAGCCGTCCTCCTGCTCGATCAGCACGAGCACCGTGTCCTCGTCAGGGGAGGCTTCCCGGGCCAGGTCGGCGAGATCCGACAGGGTTTCCACATCGTCGAGCTCTGTGTCGCTCGCTTCCCACCCGTCTTCGGTGCGCGCGAGCAGTGCGGCGAAGTACACCGTGACTCTCCCACTGGTCATAGGCGTGCCGGTTGGGGGTCCCCCCGGCGGAGGTGTGCGGGCGGGTATGCGGAGCTGAGACCCCGCCCACTGGGAATCGTGGCAGAAACAAGGCCGTCAGGGGACGTCTTCCGCTCCCTGTGTCCGGCAGTTTCGATCGCGGTCCAGCGCGCTTGTCGCCGCCACGACCGGATCGTACGCGCCCAACCCCGCCCACCGGGCCGCGGCACGTCAAAGGGACCAGGGCCCCTTTCCCCCACGGGCCACCCCGCGTGTCGCGCCCGCACACCGGCAACCCGGCCGGTCCCGGGACACCCTCCGCGGAGCACGGTTCTCCCCTTGCGCGGGGCGCTCCTGCCCTACGTGGGGCACGGCTTCCTTCTTACGTGCGGCGCGTCTCCTGCCCTACGCGGGCAAGGCTTGCGTCCTGCGCGGGCAAGGCTTCCGCCCCACGCGGGGCACAACTCCCGCCCTCCGCGGGCATTCGTGCCGCAGGGCGGCACGGGTGGGCGCGGCGGCGCCCTGTCGGCGCCAGGTGCGCAGATGCCCTCGGTCCGCACGGGTGCCGGTGCCTGGAAACGGGCGGCCGCGGCACGGGCGGGCGTGGCGCCACACTGCGGGTGCCGGGTGCGCTGACACCCTCGGCCTGTACAGGCGCCCGCGCCGGACAAGCCGCTACCAGCGAAACGTCCGCATCCGCATCGCGTGCCGCAACCGCGCCGCCTTGGCCCGCCGAGGCTGCACCCGGTCCCGCAACGCCCGAGCCTCCGCCAGTTCCCTCAGGAACCGCGCCCGCCGCCGTCGGCGCTCGGCCTCCCAGTCCACCTCGCCCCCGGCGCCGCTCCCGGCACCCTCGGCGCCCCGGAACGCCCGGGAAGCCCCGGCCGTCCCGGCCGACGGATCGCGATCCTCCTGCTCAGGCATTGCTTCATCACCCCAGTCCGTCCCTCCCACCTTCCCCCGACCGGGCGGTTTGACGCCAGCGAAGGAGTGACGGGTGCCCCATCCCCTTGCCACGCACGGGGACGCCGACCCTCCGTGTCCCGGTTAGGGTTGACGCCATGCGTCTCCACGTCGTCGACCACCCCCTGGTCGCCCACAAGCTCACCACGCTGCGCGACCAGCGCACCGACTCCGCGACCTTCCGCCGTCTCGCCGACGAGCTGGTCACCCTGCTCGCCTACGAGGCCACGCGTGACGTGCGCACCGAACAGGTGGACATCCAGACGCCGGTGGAGCGGACCACGGGCGTGAAGCTGTCCCACCCCCGCCCCCTGGTGGTGCCGATCCTGCGGGCCGGCCTCGGCATGCTGGACGGCATGGTCCGGCTGCTGCCGACCGCCGAGGTGGGCTTCCTGGGCATGGTGCGCAACGAGGAGACGCTCCAGGCCTCCACGTACGCCACCCGCATGCCGGACGACCTCTCCGGGCGTCAGGTGTACGTACTGGACCCGATGCTGGCGACCGGCGGCACGCTCGTCGCGGCCATCCAGGAGCTGATCAAGCGCGGCGCGGACGATGTGACCGCGGTGGTGCTGCTGGCCGCGCCGGAGGGCGTCGAGGTCATGGAGCGCGAGCTGGCCGGCACGCCGGTGACGGTCGTGACGGCGTCCGTCGACGAGCGCCTCAACGAGCAGGGCTACATCGTGCCGGGCCTCGGCGACGCGGGCGACCGCATGTACGGAGCCGCGGAGTAACTCCGCGGCTCACACGCCCCCGCGCCCGACGGCCCGGAGGGTCAGCAGTTCTTCTTCGAGGCGGGCGCGGGCTCGGGGTTGGCCAGTGCGGTCAGCGCCTTGTCGGCGTCCGCCTTCGCCGTGAGCCCCCGGAACGCGTCGCCGATGATCAGATCGAGCTCGACGCCCTTGCGGGCAGGTTCCGTGCGGCGCTCGGCGCCGGCCAGTTGGGTGCCCAGCACCGGCAGCCCCGTGTCCAGCGCGGTCGCCGGACCGAGCAGCACGCCGGTTCCCTTGACCTTCTTGTCGAACGTCTCGGGCGCGTTGGCGACCTCGCCGATCTTGAAGCCGCGCCTCTTCAGCTCGTCGGCGGTCTTCTGGGCGAGCCCGCTGCGCGTCGTGGCGTTGAGCACGTTGACGGTGATCGTGCCGGGGCGGGGCAGCGGCTTGGCCGCCCCCGCGGGACTCGCCGAGGCCTTCGCCGTGGTGCCGCAGGCGGCCTTGGTGCCGGCCGCGGAGGCGGAGTCGCCGCCGGTGAAGACGTCGATGAGTTGCAGCGTGCCCCAGCCGCCCACGCCGAGCACGGCGACAGAGGCGGCGGTCAGCACGACGAGCTTGCCGCGCCGCCGGGGCCGGCGCATCCGCGGGTACTTGTCACCCGTGATGCGGTACTGGCCGCCCATGCCGGGTGGAGTGAGCATGCTCATGAGCGCAGCGTAGTGCGCCCGGGCTGCTATGCCTACTAGATGATCATTCGACTGGGTGCAGTCCAACCCGAAAGGGCCAAACCGGGCCGCCAGAGGGTTCGACGGGTGTCAGTCGAGTTCGAGAACGCGCGCGTGGAGCACCTGGCGCTGCTGGAGCGCCGCGCGCACCGCGCGGTGCAGTCCGTCCTCGAGGTACAGGTCGCCCTGCCACTTCACGACGTGCGCGAAGAGGTCGCCGTAGAAGGTGGAGTCCTCGGCGAGGAGGGTCTCGAGGTCGAGCTGCTGCTTGGTCGTCACGAGCTGATCGAGGCGGACCGGGCGCGGCGCCACGTCCGCCCACTGCCGGGTGCTTTCCCGGCCGTGGTCGGGGTACGGCCGGCCGTTTCCGATGCGCTTGAAGATCACACGGAAAGCCTACCGGTCGAGACGTTCCGGGCGCAGCCATGGCGACGCAGTACGCCGCCGTAAAAGATGTCGGAAACCATCAGAAAACGGTCGGTGCGCCCGTCGCGCGCCCTCACGGGGCGCTCCGTACGCCACACCCGGCTCGCATACCCGCCCCCGGTACACATGCGAAGCGGACCCGCAGGGCCAGTCACGCCCCCGTCTTCTTCGCGGCCTTCGCGGCCTTCGCGGCCTTCGCGGCCTTCGCCGCCGCCTTCATCTCCTGCTTGTGCGCCCGCACCTTCGTCAGCGACTCCGGGCCCGTGATGTCCGCGACCGAGCGGAAGGACTCCTCCTCGCCGTACGCCCCGGCCGCCTCCCGCCAGCCGGACGGGCGGACGCCGAGCTGCTTGCCCAGCAGGGCGAGGAAGATCTGCGCCTTCTGCTTGCCGAACCCGGGCAGGTCCTGGAGCCGCTTCAGCAGCTCGCGCCCGTCCTCCACGCCCCGCCAGACCGCCTCTGCGTCACCGTCGTAGTGCTCGACGAGATACCGGCACAGCTGCTGGACACGGCCCGCCATCGACCCCGGGTAGCGGTGGACCGCGGGCTTCTCGGAGAGCAGCGCGGCGAACGCCTCGGGGTCGTACGCGGCGATCTCGTGCGCGTCGAGGTCGTCCGAGCCGAGCCGCTGCGCGATCGTCGCCGGGCCCTTGAACGCCCACTCCATCGGGATCTGCTGGTCGAGCAGCATCCCGGTCAGCGCGGCGAGCGGGCTGCGGCCCAGCAGCCGGTCGGCCTCGGGGTCCTGGGCGAGGTGCAGTGTGACGTCCATGCCCCGATGATCGCGCGTCGTCCCGTTGATCGCGCGTCGCGGGTCAGCTCGCGCGCCAGTACCCCAGCGCCTGCACCCGTTGCTTGGGCAGGCCCAGCTCCTTGCGGGCGAAGGCGCCCAGCGCGCGGGTGGTCGCGGTGTCGCAGGCGATCCACACGTACGGGTCGGGGCAGGACGCCAGCAGGTCCGGCAGTTCGGCGCGGACGCGCTCCACCAGGGCCGCGCCCGCGTCGCGCCGGGGCACCTCGCGCACCTCGTGCCGCGCGGGGTCGGCCACGCAGGGCAGCCCGTCGAGGGAGCCCTCGAACCAGACGGTCGCCGGGGCGTCACCCAGGGCGCCCAGCAGGGAGTTGACGGCCGGCAGGGAGGCCGGGTCGCCGACCACGTACACGTGCGACGGGGAGGGGTCCGGGCGCTCGAAGCCGGTGCCCTGCACGGTCGCCTCGATGGTGTCCCCGGACTTCGCCGCCCGCGCCCAGTCGCTGGCGCAGCCCTCGTGCAGCGCGAACTCCAGGGCGAAGGTGCCGGTCCCCGGGTCGGGGTCGACCAGGGTGTAGGCGCGCTGGTGCGGCTTGCCCGCGTTGTCGAACCACAGCCGTACCCACATCGTCGGGTGGACGCCGGTGACGGCCAGCATCCCGCCGTCGGTGAAGGTCAGCCGCCGGTAGTCGGCGGTGACGTCCTCCGCGCCCGTCACGGTGAACTCGAAGTCCTTCGCGCGCAGCAGTCTGAGGACCGTGCCCTCCCAACCCCGCCCCTGCCCCATCGCGGTTTCACCCTTCGCGTACGATCCCGTCACGTCACGGGTAACTTAGGCGAGCCTAACCTAAAGCGAAGTGGGGGCACAGTGTCCGGTGCGATCTTCCGGGACGCCTGGGGGATTCCCCATCTGCGGGCCGACGGCGTGCGTGAACTCGCGCGCCTCCAGGGTCTGGTGACCGCCCGCGACCGCGGCTGGCAGATCGAGGTGGAGCGCCACCGCGCCCAGGGAGCCTCCGCCGCCTTCCTCGGCGCCGGCGAGCTCTCCTGGGACGTGCTGGTCCGGCGCGCCCGGATCGCCGACACCGCCCGCCGCTGCTTCGCCCGCCTGGAGGAGTGCGACCCGGAGACCGCCGACTGGATCCTGGCGTACGTCACCGGCGTCAACGAGGGCCTGGACGGTCACGAGGCCCCGGAGTTCGCCCGCTCCGGTGTCCTCCCCGGCCGCTGGGAGCCGTGGACGCCGCTGGCCGTGTGGCTGTCCACGCACCTCCTCTTCGCCGGCTTCCCCGCCAAGCTGTGGCGCGACCACGCCGCCGCGAGCCTCGGGCCGGACGCCGTGGGCCTGTTCGCCACCGACGGCCCCGGCACCTCCGGCAGCAACGGCTGGCTGGTCGCGGGGGAGCGCACGGTCACCGGGCAGCCGGTGATCGCGGGCGACCCGCACCGGTTCATCGAGGACCCCGGTGTCTACCAGCAGATACGTCTGTCCTGCCCGGAGTTCGACGTCGTCGGCCTCGCCGTGCCGGGCGTCCCCGGCATCGCCCACTTCGGCCACACCGGCACCGTCGCCTGGGCCATCACCAACGCCATGGCCGACTACCAGGACCTCTACCGCGAGCGGCTGCGCCGCACCGGCGCCGGGATCGAGGCGCTCGGCCCGGACGGCGTCTGGCGGCGGGCCGCACGGCACACCGAGACCGTCGAGGTCGCGGGCGAGGACCCCGTCGAGGTGGAGGTCGTCGAGACCGAGCGCGGGCCCGTCGTCGTCGGCGGCCCCGAAGGCCTGGACGGAGGGGTGCCCGAGAACGGCGGACCCCCGCTCGCCGTCGCCCTCCGCTACCCGCCCCGCGTCACCGGCGACCTCGGCTTCGGCGCCCTGCTGCCGCTGCTGCGGGCCCGCAGCGTGGCCGACGTGGACCGCGCCGCCGACCTGTGGGCCGAGCCCGTCAACGTCCTCCTCGCCGCCGACACCGAGGGCGGCGCCCTGCACCGGGTGGCCGGCCGCGTCCCCGTGCGCTCCGACGCCAACCGCGTCCGCCTGGTGCCCGCGTGGGAGCCCGGCCACGAATGGCAGGGCTGGCACGAGCCGCCGCGCGCCGGTCTCGACGACGGCGTCGCCGTGATGGCCAACCAGCGAGGCCCCGCCGCCCCGCTCGGCGCGGAGTTCGCCCCGCCGCACCGCGCCCGCCGCATCGCCGCCCTGCTCGCCCGGCAGCACCGCTGGTCCGCCGCCGGCATGGCCGCGATCCACACCGACACCCACCTCGCCTCCGCCGCACCCCTCCTGGACCACCTGGCCGCGCTCGACGCCCCCGGCCTCACGGGGCCCGCGTCCGCGCTGCGCGAGCGGCTGCTGGCCTGGGACCGGCACATGGACGCCGACAGCGCCGACGCCGCCGCCTTCGCGGCCCTGCGCGGTGCGGTCGTCCGCCGTCTGGCCGCCGAGCCCGCCCTCGCCGCCGCCGCGACCCCGCCGCCGTACCCGGACGTCTTCCGCCCCTGGCTCGCGCTGGTCCCGCGCATCGGGTTCGCCCTGGAGCACCTGCTCACGGCGGAGCACCTGTTCGGCATCGACCGCACGGCCGTCGTCCGGGCGGCCCTGGAGGAGGTGGCCGCCGCGCCGCCCTCCGGTACCTGGGGCGACACCCACCGCCTCGCACCCTGGCGCGCCCTGCCGCCCGAGGACCCCCGGGAGGAGCCGGGCCTGTCCGGCGACCACGACTGCGTGCTGTGCACCTCCGCCGTGCCCGGCATCACCGACCTCGCCGCCCGCGGCCCCGCCGCCCGCTACGTCTGGGACCTCGCCCGCCGCGAGGACAGCCGCTGGGTGGTGCCGCACGGCGCCTCGGGCCGCCCCGGCTCGCCCCACCACCGAGACCAACAGCCCCTGTGGCTCGCCGGAGACCTGGCCCCGGTCGTCACCGACTGGGCGCACCTGACGAAGGAGACCGATGTCTGACCCGTACGCCTCCCGCCCCGCCGTCCACGAGCAGGAGGTCGACGGCTTCGGCACCGTACGCGTACTGCCGCTGGACCCGGCCGCCGACGCGCCCCTGCTGCACCGCTGGGTGAGCGGGGAACGCGCCGAGTTCTGGGGCATGAACGGCCTCACCGAACAGCGGGTCCTCGAGATCTACGCGCACATGGACACCCTCGACACCCACCACGCGTACCTGGTGGTGAAGGACGGCGACCCGGCAGCGCTGCTCCAGACGTACGAACCGGAGGCCGACCGGGTGGGCGAGTGCTACCCCGTCGAGCCGGGCGACATCGGCATGCACCTGCTGCTCGCGCCCCCGGGGCCGGGCGGGAGCAGCTCCGGCTGGACCGCGGGGCTGTCGGTCGCCTTCTCCACGTTCGTCCTGCTGGTCCTGGACCGGCGGCGGATCGTCGTCGACCCGGACGTCGCCAACGAGAAGGCGATCGCCCGGTTCGCGCGCCAGGGCTTCACCGCCGGGCCCCGGGTGGTGCTGCCCGAGGTCGACCTGCCGGACGTGTACCTCCCGGAGAAGCACGCACAACTCGCGTTCCTCACCCGGCGGGTAGCCTTCGGAGGGTGACCCCCGACGACCTCGTCGCCCACTTCGGACTGGAGCCGATCCCCCGGGAGGGAGGCCGGTTCCGGCAGACCTGGGCCGGTCCCGACCGGCCCGACGGCCGCCCCGAGGGCACCGCCATCGTCGCCCTGCTCACCGCAGAGCCCGGCGACTTCTCCGCCCTGCACCGCCTGCCCGCCGACGAGACCTGGCACCACTACCTCGGCGACCCGCTGCGGATGCTGCTGCTCGCACCCGACGGCACCAGCAGCACCCCGGTGCTCGGCCCCGACGTGCTCGGCGGCCAGCACGTCCAGCTCACCGTCCCCGCCGGCACCTGGATGGGCGCCCGCGTCGCGGAGGGCGGTTCCTGGACCCTGTTCGGCTGCACGATGGCCCCCGGCTTCACCTACGAGGGCTACGAGCACGGCGACCCGGCCGAACTGGCCGCCCGCCACCCCGACCGGGCCGCCCTCGTGGCGGAGCTGGGCCGCCCATGAGCGGGCGGGGACTGCTGAACGGTCAGGTCGCCCTCGTCACCGGCGCCGGCGGCGGCATCGGCCGGGGCGTCGCCCGCCGGCTCGCCGAGGAGGGCGCGGCCGTCGCCCTGCACTGCCGCACCTCGGTCGCGTCCGCCCAGGAGACGGCGGCCGTCATCCGGGAGGCGGGCGGCCGGGCCGTCGTCCTGCGGGCCGACCTCACCGACGAGGACGCCTGCCACCGGATCGTCGCGGAGGCGGCCGAACGGTTCGGTGGCCGGCTCACCGCGCTGGTCAACAACGCCGGGGTCCAGCCCGTCCAGGAGCTCGCCGGGATGACGGCGGCCGAGTGGCGCGCGGTCGTGGACACCAACCTCACCGCCGTCTTCGCCTGCACCCAGGCGGCGGCAGCGCTGATGCGCGACCAGGGCGGCGGCTCCGTCACCCACGTCGCCTCCGTCGAGGCCCGCTTCCCCGCTCCAGGCCACGCGCACTACGGCGCGTCCAAGGCCGCGGTGGTGATGCACGCCCGCACGGCCGCCCTGGAGTACGGCCCGTGGGGCGTGCGCGTCAACACGGTGTCGCCCGGCCTGATCGACCGGGAGGGCCTTGAGGACGCCTGGCCCGAGGGGGTGCGCCGCTGGCGTGAGGCGTCCGCCGTGGGCCGTCTCGGCCGCCCGGAGGACGTCGGCGACGCCTGCGTGTTCCTGGCGTCCCCGCTCGCGTCCTGGGTGACCGGCCACGACCTGGTGGTCGACGGAGGGGCGACCTCCCGCCCCACCTGGTGAAGCCCCACCTGGCGAAGCCTCGGTTGGTCTAGCCCTTGTTGGCGAAGCCCACTCGGTGAAGCCTCACCTGGTGAAGACGTCCCCGCCGCGTTGAGCGGACCGGGCGTTCCGTCCGTACTCCCCGGGAGGCGGACGGCCGGGAGGCGGGAACGACGTGGAGCGACGGCGCGACGGGGCGGCGGGCGGCCGGGACGGCGGAGCGCCGGTCCTGCGTGCGTGGGTGCTGCTGGGCACGCTGCTGGTGCTCCTCCTCGCGGGCGCGGCCCCGGCGAGCGCCCACGCGGCCCTGCGCGCCAGCGACCCCGAGGACGGAAGCGTCGTCGGGACGGCGCCCACGCACATCACCCTGACGTTCACCGAGTCCGTGGGCCTGCTCGAGGACTCCTTCCGCATCTACGGCCCCGACAACCGCCGCGTCCACATGGAGGAGCCCGAACACGCGGCCGGCGCCGCCGACACGGCCCGCGCCGCGCTGCCCCGGGACCTCGACGAAGGCACGTACACGGTGGCGTGGCGGGTGGTCTCGGCGGACAGCCATCCGGTCTCGGGCGCGTTCACCTTCTCCATCGGCAAGCCGTCCCCCACCCCGCCGGCGGCGCCCCAGGACCACGCCGAACACCCGGTCACCAAGAGCCTCTACGACACCGGCCGCTACCTCGCCTACATCGCGGCCGCGCTGCTCATCGGCACGGCGGCGTTCGCGGCCCTGTGCCGCCCGCCGGACACGGGCCCGCTGCGGGCGCCCCTGCTGTTCGGCTGGTGGACCCTGCTGGTGACGACGGCGGCGCTGCTGGTGCTGCGCGCGCCCTACGAGAAGGGCACGTCACCGGCGACGGCCCTGGACGTGTCGGCGTTCCCGGACACGCTGAGCGGCCGTCCGGGCATGGCGCTCCTGGCCCGCGTGCTGCTCCTGCTGACGGCGGCCCTGCTCCTCCCGGTCCTTCGCCACCGGACGGTCCGCACGCGCATGACGGCGGGCGCGGCCTTCTCCGTGGGGGTGGCCCTGACATGGGCGTCGGCGGAACACGCCTCGGCCGGCATCCAGGTCCCGGTCGCCATGACGTCGTCGGTGCTGCATCTGCTGGCGATGGCGGCCTGGCTCGGCGGCCTCACCGCCCTGCTGCTCACCCTCCACCGGGCGAAGACCCCGCCGCCGTACGACACGGTGGCCCGCTTCTCCCGTCTGGCGTTCACGTCGGTGACGGTCCTGGTCCTCACCGGCGCCTACCAGTCCTGGCGCGGCCTCGGCTCCTGGTCCGCCCTCACGGGAACGGCGTACGGCCGCACGCTCGCCGTGAAGCTGGCGGCGACGGTGTTCCTGCTGCTCGCGGCGGCCCTGTCCCGCCGCTGGACGGCCCTGCTGGCCCGTCCGGCGGTGGCCGGGGAACGCGTACCGGCGCTGGTGGGCGCGCCGGGCCCGCCCACCGAACCGAGGACCACGCACGTGACCACCGCCGAACCGGCAGCCGTCGAGCCGGAAACCGTCCACCGCCGCGCCCTGCGCCGCTCCGTCCTGGCGGAGGTGGTGGTCGCGGTGGCCGTCCTGCTGGTCACCACGGTGCTGACCGGCACCCTGCCCTCCCGGGCGGAGGCCGAGGCCGCGAAGGCGCCCGCGCCGCAGGTGGCGGGCCTGCCCGGCGCCCAGGCCCTGACGGTCCCCTACGACACGGGGACACCCGGCGGCAGCGGCACGGTCCAGCTCACGATGGACCCGGGCCGCGTCGGCGAGAACGGCCTCCAGGCGGTGGTCTTCGGTCCTCAGGGCGCCCTGTCCTTCGTCCCGGAGCTCCGCGTCACCTTCACCCTCCCGTCCGAGGACGTGGGCCCCATCGACGCCGGCCTCACCGACCGGGGCGGCTACTGGGCCACCAACGACCTCACCCTCCCTCTGGAGGGCACCTGGACGATGAAACTGACGGTCCGGGTCTCGGACATCGACCAGGTGACGGTGGAGCGGGGGGTGCGGATCGGGCGGTGAGGGGCGGGGTGCGTGCTACCTCTCGCCCGGACTTCCGGCGGTCGCGGGCGCGTCGGTGGCGGTGAACGCGCCCGAAGAATCCTGCCCAGGCCGGCAGGGGCGGCCGCGAGGCGGATCCGCCTGCCTCCGTCGTCCAGTTCGGCGACGTCCCAGCCCCTCGGCACATCGCCGTCGCCGCCGCGTGGACGGCGGACCGCCCTGACGACGAGCCGCTCCACCGGGATCGGGCGTGCCGCGAACCGGCCCGGGCCCGGGTGGGGTGTGACGGCGGGCCCGTCAGGGCCGAGGACCACATGGGTGCCGAAGCCGTCGGGGCTGTAGTCGGTGGACTCCAGGAAACGGGCGGTCAGGAGGACGTCCCTCGTCGCCCGGTCTCGGGTGTGCCGTGCCGCCGTGCAGCGCGCGCAGCTCCTCCACGGTGCCGTCGAAGGCGTCCTGTCCCCGGAGGACGGGCCCACCGGCAGGGACAGGCGCCGGACAGGACCACCGCGCGTCACGACCTCGACGCGGTGGATGTCGCTGTGACGCCCGCGCTGCAGGTACACCCGCACGTCCGCGATGTCCTCCCACCGGGCACTGCGGCGGCGCAGCAGCGTGCGGTACGACAGTCCGTCCGCGTCGGCGTGCACGCGGACGACGGCGGCGTACGCGCCCCCGACACCCAGCGGCATGAGAAGAAGACCCGTGAGCAACCACCCGTCGGGGGCCCGCCCGTGATCACGAGGCGGGCCACAACCAGGATCAGCCCGGCCGCACCGGCACCGAGGAAGAACCACGGAAGCCGCTTCGACCGGGTACGGCACGTCACGTCAGACACGCTGCCCATGCGGGGAGCGTGCCATCGCCTCACCTGCGCAGGCTTGTCCGGACCACGGCAGTGTTCATGCACGCGATGCTGCCGGGCCGGCACACCCCGCTAGGCGGACTTGGGCCGCCGCGCGCTGGTGTCCGGGGCCGGCTGCTGCGCGTCCTCGGCCCAGAGGGTCTCGTCCTCGCCGAAGTCCGGAGCCTGGAAAGGCTGGGTCGTCGGACGGGGCGAGCCGGTGGAGCTGTGCGTCTGCCCTTCCGGGGCCGAGAACAGCGATGTGGAGTCGATGAGAGGTCTGCCTTTCATTGCAGGCCGCTGAGCGAGCGGGCCTGGCGTGCCCGGAGCGGGCACGGTGGTCCTAGAGCTTGGTCATCTTGGGGTACGGGCTCAGGATCCGCATCTGCGCCGAGCCGAAGTCCACGAGCGCCGCGACTCCGTCCTCGATGCCGACCACCCGGCCGAGGCCGTACACGTCGTGGGTGACCTGATCACCGGTGTCGAAGTGCTTGGGGGCCGGTGCGACCGGGGCCTTGAAGGGGCTGGTGGGCAGATGACGCTTCGGCGCCGAGGGCTTGGTCATGGCTCAGTATGCGCCTTTACGCGCCGCGCCCGCTGTGTCCATGGGCACAGACCCGGACGACTGCGGCCGCTTCATGCCGCTGACCTGGGGAGGCGCGGATGCGGGCCCCCTCCTTACATGTGACGGGGGTCACGCTCCGCGGGGCGAGGTCGGACAACGTCGAAGGGCCCCACCGCGAACGGTGGGGCCCTTCGACATCGTGCCCGGTGAGGCACTGGCGGAGGATACGAGATTCGAACTCGTGAGGGGTTGCCCCCAACACGCTTTCCAAGCGTGCGCCCTAGGCCTCTAGGCGAATCCTCCGCCGGAAACATTACATGACCGAGAGGAGTGCTCGCGAACTCGTTCCCTGCCCGGGGGATGAGGTAGCCTCTGCGTAGCCCCTCACGCGGCGCTATCTGACTGAACTCCCCCAGGGCCGGAAGGCAGCAAGGGTAGGTCGGCTCTGGCGGGTGCGTGGGGGGCGCTTGCGTTCCCCGGCGGGCCGGTCCGGTTGTCGGTGCGCGCCTATAACCTCGTAGACGTGTCGTCTCTCGCGCTGTACCGCCGCTACCGACCCGAGTCCTTCGCCGAGGTCATCGGGCAGGAGCATGTCACCGACCCGCTGCAGCAGGCGCTGCGGAACAACCGGGTCAATCACGCGTACCTGTTCAGCGGACCCCGCGGCTGCGGCAAGACGACCAGTGCCCGGATCCTCGCGCGGTGCCTGAACTGCGAGCAGGGGCCCACCCCCACCCCGTGCGGCACCTGCCAGTCCTGCCGCGACCTCGCGCGCAACGGGCCCGGTTCGATCGACGTCATCGAGATCGACGCCGCGTCCCACGGCGGTGTGGACGACGCCCGTGACCTGCGGGAGAAGGCGTTCTTCGGGCCCGCGTCCAGCCGGTACAAGATCTACATCATCGACGAGGCCCACATGGTCACGTCGGCCGGCTTCAACGCGCTGCTCAAGGTCGTCGAGGAGCCGCCGGAGCACCTGAAGTTCATCTTCGCGACCACCGAGCCCGAGAAGGTCATCGGGACCATCCGGTCGCGCACGCACCACTACCCGTTCCGGCTGGTGCCGCCCGGCACGCTCCGCGAGTACCTCGGCGAGGTGTGCCAGAAGGAGGGCATCGCCGTCGAGGAGGGCGTGCTGCCGCTCGTGGTGCGGGCCGGCGCCGGTTCCGTGCGTGACTCCATGTCCGTCATGGACCAGCTGCTCGCCGGCGCCGGGGAGGAAGGCGTGACGTATGCCATGGCCACCTCCCTGCTCGGTTACACGGACGGCTCGCTGCTCGACTCCGTCGTCGAGGCCTTCGCCACCGGTGACGGCGCCGCCGCCTTCGAGGTCGTCGACCGGGTGATCGAGGGCGGCAACGACCCGCGCCGTTTCGTCGCCGACCTGCTGGAGCGGCTGCGTGACCTCGTCATCCTGGCCGCCGTTCCCGACGCCGCGGACAAGGGCCTCATCGACGCCCCCGCCGACGTGCTCGAGCGCATGCAGGCGCAGGCCGGCACGTTCGGGCCCGCCGAGCTCGGCCGTGCCGCCGACATCGTCAACGAGGGCCTCACCGAGATGCGCGGCGCCACCTCGCCCCGGCTCCAGCTGGAGCTGATCTGCGCGCGCGTGCTGCTGCCCGCCGCGTACGGCGACGAGCGCTCGCTGATGGCCCGGCTCGACCGCATCGAGCGCGGTGTGCAGTTCTCCGCGGGCGGTGCCGCCGGCGGCGTGCCCGCCATGGGGTACGCCCCCGGCCCGGAGGCCCACCAGGGGGCGGCAGCTCCGGCTCCGCAGGACGTCGTCGAGCCCGGCGGCGGCCCCGCCGCGGCCCGCGCCGCCGTACGGGCACAGGGCCAGCCGACGCCCCCGTCGTCCATGGCTCCCCCGTCGCCCATGGCTCCCCCGGCCCGGACGCAGCCCCAGCCGGAGGCGGAGGCTCCCGCCCCGACTCCGCCCCCCGCCGCCCCTCAGTCGCCCCCGGCCGCCGCCGCACCGGCACCCGCTCCGTCGGCGCCCGCAGCCACCGCCCCCGGCGCCTGGCCCGCCGCCGCCCCCGCGGGCGGCGGCGCGGGCCGGCGGCCCGGCGGCTGGCCCACGGCCGCCTCCGCGGGCGGCGGCGCGAGCAGGGCGCAGTCGCCGCAGCCCACCGCCCCGCCGGCCTCCGCGGCCCCGTCCGCGCCCTCTGCGCCGGCCGCACCCTCTGCGCCTCCCGGCGGAGGCGGCGGGCTCGACCCCCGCATGCTCTGGCCGAACATCCTGGAGACGGTCAAGAACCGCCGCCGCTTCACCTGGATCCTGCTCAGTCAGAACGCCCAGGTGACCGGTTTCGACGGCACGACGCTCCAGCTCGGCTTCGTGAACGCGGGCGCCCGCGACAACTTCCTCAGCAGCGGCAGCGAGGACGTGCTGCGTCAGGCGCTGACCGAGCAGTTCAACGTGCAGTGGAAGATCGAGGCGGTCGTCGACCCGTCCGGCGGTGGCTCCCCGGCCGCGTCCGGTACCGCGGGCGGCCCGTCCGGCGGCCGCGGTGGTGGCGGCGGCTACGGGACACCGAGCGGCGGTGGTTACGGGGCGCCCGGCGGTGGCGGCCCCGCCGACACCCGACGCCCCTCCACCCCCCAGGCGTCGGCCCCCTCGTCTCCTTCCCCCGCCCCCTCCACGCCCGCCCCGGCCGCCCCCTCCCGGCCCGCCGCCCCGGAGCCGCCCCCGGTCTCGCCCGAGGACGACATCCCGGCGGACGACGATCCCGACCTCGACGAGTCCGCCCTCTCCGGGAAGGAGCTGCTCGTCCGCGAGCTGGGCGCGACGGTCGTCGAGGAGATCACGAACGAGTAGTACGAGCGGGTGCGACGGGCGGGGCGCCCGCAGTCCGCACCCCGCTCCCGGCGCCCTGACCAGCTCGTTCGGAGGAACGCACAACAGCGCGCTCCCCGCCCCTTCGGAAGCCCGCACAAAGCGTGCCCGCCGGCTGCCGTTAGGCTGACCCCCGTGAAGGTCCTCGTCATCGGCAGCGGCGCCCGCGAACACGCCCTGTGCCACTCCCTGTCCCTCGACCCCGATGTCACCGCGCTGCACTGCGCGCCCGGCAACGCCGGCATCACCGAGGTCGCCGAGCTGCACCAGGTCGACGCCCTCGACGGCGCCGCCGTGTCCGCACTGGCCGTGCGGCTGGGCGCGGACCTCGTGGTGGTCGGCCCCGAGGCGCCCCTGGTCGCCGGGGTCGGCGACGCCGTGCGCGAGGCGGGCATCCCCGTCTTCGGCCCCTCCAAGGAGGCGGCGCGGCTCGAGGGCTCCAAGGCCTTCGCGAAGGACGTGATGGCCGCGGCCGGCGTGCCGACCGCCCGCTCCTACGTCTGCACCACCCCGGACGAGGCCGACGCGGCTTTCAAGGCCTTCGGCGCCCCGTACGTGGTGAAGGACGACGGGCTCGCGGCCGGCAAGGGCGTCGTCGTGACCGACGACATCGAGGCGGCCCGCGCGCACGCCGCCGCCTGTCTGGGGGCGCCTCCCGCGCCGTCCGGGCAGCGGGGGAGTGTCGTCGTCGAGGAGTTCCTCGACGGCCCCGAGGTCTCCCTCTTCGCGATCACCGACGGCGAGACCGTCGTGCCCCTTCAGCCCGCGCAGGACTTCAAGCGCGCGCTGGACGGCGACGAGGGCCCGAACACCGGCGGCATGGGGGCGTACTCCCCGTTGCCCTGGGCCGACCCCAAGCTGGTCGACGAGGTCCTCCAGACCGTGCTCCAGCCGACCGTGGACGAGATGCGCCGCCGCGGCACTCCGTTCTCCGGTCTGCTCTACGCCGGTCTCGCGATCACCTCGCGCGGTGTGCGCGTGATCGAGTTCAACGCCCGGTTCGGCGACCCCGAGACCCAGGTGGTCCTGGCCCGGCTGAGGACCCCGCTGGCCGGGCTGCTGATGGCCGCCGCCACCGGCAACCTCGCCCACCTGGAGCCGGTCCGCTGGAGCGACGACGCCGCGGTCACCGTGGTCGTCGCCTCGCACAACTACCCCGGCACCCCGCGCACCGGTGACCCGGTCACCGGCCTCGACGAGGTCGCCGCCCAGGACGCCCCGCACGCGTACGTCCTGCACGCCGGGACCCGGCTCGAGGGCGACACGGTCGTCAGCGCGGGCGGGCGCGTGCTGTCCGTGACGGCGACCGGCAAGGACCTCGCCGAGGCCCGCGACCGCGCCTACCGTGCGGTCTCCCGTATCGGCCTCGACGGCTCCCAGCACCGCACCGACATCGCGCGCAAGGCGGCGGAGGACGCGTAACCGGCCCGCGCGACGCCCAGGTCACCCCAGGCCCCGGATCCCCCAGGATCCGGGGCCTGACCTTTGCCGTCCGTCGACCACCTCTCCCCAAAGCCATTCCATCGAGTGAGCGATGTGCCATCCGGCTGACGGGGGCCAAGGCCCCAACTAGGGTGCCGCGCAAGCGTTCCGGCACTTGGCCCACCGGCATTGCGATGTCGGTGGCGGGTGCCACAGTGGGGGCATGGGCAAGCCAGGACCGTGTCAGGCGCCGGGAGGGGGTGAGGGCGGGTCATGAGCATGAGCGGTGCGGGAAGAGAGCAGGGAGCTCCGGGCGCCAGAGCCCGGGCGCTGGACGTGCTGCGCGTCCGCAGCCGGGCGCTGGCCGTCGCGCTGCTGCCCGCCGCCGCCGCGGTGATCCTCCTGGCCGGCGGGTCCACCGGCCACATGACCGGCCCCGGCTGGGACGTGGCCCGCCGGATCGTCACGCCCCTCGCGGTGCTGGTGCTGCTGCTCGCCGCCGGTGTCGCCCTGGTCGTCGCCCGCGCCCGGCCCGCCGTCACCCCCACCGTGCCGATCGCCGAGGAGTCGGCGCCGGACCTGTACCGGATGGTGCGTGACCTCGCCGACCGCCTCGGCGTCCCCGCGCCGTCCGCGATAGCGCTCACCCCGGACTGCGACAGCTGGCTGGAGGACCGTACACATCCGGCGCACGCGCCCCCGCCGCCGGAGGAGCACGACGACGTGGCCCACGCGGGCCGGCCGTCCCGCCGCGCGCCCGCCGCGCCGGTGCTGGTCATCGGCTCGCCGTTCCTGTGGTGGATGCGCGTGGCCGAGCTGCGCGCCTTGCTCGCCCCGGTCGTCGCCGGCACGGGACCGTCGGCGCACCCGGACATAGCCGCCGCCCGGCGCTTCGTCCGGGGCCTGGACGCCGCGGTCGCCGTCACGTCGGCGCCGGACCGCGGGCCGGTCTCCCGCGCGATGCTCGCCGGGGTCGGCCGGGTGGCCCGCCTGCTGCTGCACGGCAGCCGGGTGCACGCCGCGGAGATGGAGCGCGGGGTCGCCGCCGCCGCGGCCGAGCGCGCCAAGGCCGTGGACTACGGCCTGCGGATCGTCGCCCAGGAGCAGGTCGGCCTCGCCTACGCGGGCTGGGACCGGCTGCTGACCCGGGTGGCGCTGCCCGCCTGGCGGATGGGCCGCTGGCCCTCCCGGCTCAACGCGGGCGTCGTCGCCGCCCTCACCGAGCTGTCGCGCCGGGACCGGCTGGCCGAGGGGTTCGCCTCCCGGCTCGGGGAGCGCCCCGCCTGCGACCTGCTGGAGGAGCCCGGCGCGGTCGACGAGGCCACCTCCCTGCTCGCAGCCCGCCTCTTCCACGGCGGCCCGGCGGAGACCGGCCCCGACTGGTCGCCGGTCCACTGGGGCGACTATCCGGAGGAGGTCGTCGACCGCAAGTGGCGCACCGACGCCGCCCGCCTGCACCGGATACTCGACGCCCTGCGCGTACCGCCCGCGGACGAGGAGACCCGGGCTGCCGACGGCCCCACCCTCGCCCGCGTCCTGACCCATCTCACCGCCGGACCCGACCTGCCCCCGGCGCCCGTCCCGGGCGTCGCCCAGGACGAGGACGACCTCGGCGGCGGCACCGCCCGCAGCGCCGCCCTCGCCGCGCGCCTCACGGCCGAGCTGGCCCGCGAGGAGGCGGCCGCGGCCGCCGTCCCGGCCGGTCCCCGGGGGGCCGCGGCGTCCGATCCCGACCCCTTCCGCGACGACCGCGCGCTCCCCCTCTTCCCTCTCCAGCCGCCCCGCACCGGACGGGAGCTGCTCGCCGACCACATCACCGCGATGGTCTGCTGCGCGGCGATGGACACCGTGGGCGCCGTCCCCGGTCTCGACTGGCTCGACGGGCCCACCCTCCTCGTCGGCGGCACCCGCGCCACCGACCTTCCGCCCCAGGTGCTGACCCTCATCGAGGACGGCGACCCCTCGGGCCTCGGGACCTGGCTCACCCGGCAGGGCATACGCCCGGAGAAGCCCGTACGCCTCGCCTGAGCCGCGCCCTGCCCGCCCCGTCCGGAGCGTGTTCCTCCACTTCAACGCACGCGCGACGAACGGTGACGACACCCGTGCGGAATGTGATGTGCTGGGGCCGTTCACGCTCAGGGGAGGGGGAACGGCATGCGACCGGAGCGGATCCGGCACGAAGCGACAGGGGCACCGGCACCCGACGGCGGGGACCCCTTCGCACCCGTCACCTTCCCCTGGCCGGTCCCCTCGCCCCACGACGCCGACGGCCGCATCGAAGGTTTCGCCTCCCCCTCCGCCGTCGCCCCCGGCGACTCCGTCGACTTCCACGTCACCGTCGACCCGCCCCGCCCGTTCCGCGTCACGGTCCACCGCATCGGCCACTACGAAGGCCGGGGCGCCGCCGAGATCACCACGAGCCCCCGCCTCCACGGCACGGCGCAGCTCCCGCCGCTCACCGCGGGGCGCACCGTCTCCTGCCACCACTGGTGGCTGTCCTGGCGGCTGCCGGTCCCGACGTACTGGAGCACCGGCGCGTACGTCGCCGTGCTGGCCACGGAGGACGGCCGGCACCAGGCGCACGTGCCGTTCACCGTGCGGGACGACCGCCCGGCGGACCTGCTGCTGGTGCTGCCGGACCTGACCTGGCAGGCGTACAACGCGTACCCGGCGGCGGACGGCCGCACCGGCGCGAGCCTCGCACCCCCCGCCGACGACGAGCACGAGGCGGACGACCCGGTCACGACCGTCACCTTCGACCGCCCCTACGCGGGCGACGGGCTCCCGCCGCACGCCGGGCACGCCTACGACGTGATCCGCTGGGCGGAGCGCTACGGCTTCGACCTCGCCCACGCCACCGCCCGCGACCTGCACGCGGGGCGCGTCGACCCGGCCCGCCACCGGGGGCTCGTCTTCCCCGGCCGGGACGAGTACTGGACGGTGGAGATGCGCGCGGCCGTGGAGCGCGCCCGGGAGCACGGCACCTCGCTGGTGTTCCTCTCCGCCCGCACCCTGCACCGGCAGATCGAGCTGGCCCCTTCCCCGTCCGGCGCCGACCGCCTGCTGACCTGCGGCAGACGCCGGGGCCGGTCCGGACCCGCCCCGTGGCGGGAGAACGACCGCGCGGAGCAGCTGCTGCTCGGCATCCAGTACGCGGGTCCCGTGCCGAGACCGCGCCCGCTGATCGTCCGCAACGCCGGCCACTGGCTGTGGGAGGGGACCGGCGCGCACGAGGGCGACGTCCTCGACGGCCTGGTGGCGGGCGGGGCCGACCGCTACTACCCGCGCACCCCGCTGCCCGCCCACGAGGAGCGCATCCTGCTCGCGCACTCCCCGTACGGCGACCGGCAGGGCGCCCGGCGCCATCAGGAGACGTCCCTGTACCGCGCGCCGTCCGGGGCGTGGGTGTTCGCCTCGGGCACGCTCGGCTGGTCGCCGGCGCTGGACCGGCCGGGGCACGCCGACCCCCGCGTCCAGCGGGCCACCGCCAACCTGCTCGACCGCATCCGCAAACGCGACTGACGCCGGGCACGGGACCGGCGCCCGGCGAACCCGGCCGCACCACCCCGACCGCCGTCCCGTCCGCACATACGGGAGAATCGACGTAGCGTCCGGCCCCCTCCCGCCACCGCCCTCCGGGAGCTCGTGCGGGAGCCGGGAGCGCTGCGGGCGTCCCTTCTGTTCAACCACGCGGAGGAACCGTGTCCGGATTCGTCGACAAGCCCGAGCCGATCCAGGTTCCGGGCCTGGTGCATCTGCACACCGGCAAGGTGCGCGAGCTGTACCGGAACGAGGCGGGCGACCTCGTGATGGTCGCCAGCGACCGCATCTCCGCCTACGACTGGGTGCTGCCCACCGAGATCCCGGACAAGGGCCGGGTGCTCACCCAGCTCTCCCTGTGGTGGTTCGACCAGCTCGCCGATCTGCTCCCCAACCACGTCCTGGGCACCGACCTCCCCGAGGGCGCCCCCGCCGACTGGGCGGGCCGCACGCTGGTGTGCAGGTCGCTGAACATGGTCCCGGTGGAGTGCGTGGCCCGCGGCTACCTCACCGGGTCGGGGCTCGTCGAGTACGACGAGAGCCGGACGGTCTGCGGGCTGGCCCTCCCGCACGGTCTGGTCGACGGCTCCGAGCTGCCCGCCCCGATCTTCACCCCGGCCACCAAGGCCGCCGTCGGCGAGCACGACGAGAACGTCTCCTACGAGGAGGTCGCCCGCCAGGTCGGCGCGGAGACCGCCGCCCAGCTGCGCCAGGCCACCCTCGCCGCCTACTCCCGCGCCCGGGACATCGCCCGGGACCGGGGCATCATCCTCGCGGACACCAAGTTCGAGTTCGGGTACGACGGGGACAGCCTGGTCATCGCGGACGAGGTGCTCACCCCCGACTCGTCCCGCTTCTGGCCGGCCGACCAGTGGGAGCCGGGGCGGGCGCAGCCTTCGTACGACAAGCAGTTCGTCCGGGACTGGCTGACCTCGGCGGAGTCGGGCTGGGACCGGAAGAGCGAGCAGCCGCCGCCCGCGCTGCCGCAGCAGGTCGTGGACGCCACCCGGGCGAAGTACGTGGAGGCGTACGAGCGCCTGACGGGCACCACCTGGAGCTGACACCGGGCCGGGGCCGGGGGACGCCCCCGGCCCCGGGAGACGGACGGCGGCACACGACGAAGGCCCCGGTCATCGACCGGGGCCTTCGTCCTCTGAGCGAACGACGAGGTTCGAACTCGCGACCTCAACCTTGGCAAGGTTGCGCTCTACCAACTGAGCTACGTTCGCCTGCTGCGCCGTGGCGCGAGCACCACTATACCCAACCGCGCTGGCGGGCGAGACGCACCGCGGTGTGGCGGTTCTCCGCGCCGAGCTTCGAGACGGCGGAGGAGAGATAGTTCCGCACGGTCCCCTGGGACAGCCGGGCCCGATCCGCGATCTCCGCCACGGGCGCCCCGTCCGCCGCCAGCTCCAGCACCTCCGCCTCGCGCGCGGTCAGCGGCGAGTCGCCCGCCGCGATCGCGTCGGCGGCCAACTCGGGGTCGACGTAGCGGTTTCCCGCGTGCACGGTGCGGATG
Organism: Streptomyces sp. NPDC014764; assembly: GCF_043082785.1. NCBI lineage: Bacteria > Bacillati > Actinomycetota > Actinomycetes > Kitasatosporales > Streptomycetaceae > Streptomyces > Streptomyces sp. NPDC014764. The sequence continues at coordinate 64,581 of NZ_JBIBXY010000019.1, forward strand.
ATCTCCGCGAGCCGCTGGGCGCTGACGGTCTTGGGGACGAACCCCCGCACCCCCGCCGCGAGCGCCCGCTTGAGATGGCCCGGGCGTCCGTGCCCGGTCACGATCAGCACCTGGCAGCCGGGCAGCTCCGCCCGCAGGGCTGTGGCGACCTTCACACCGTCCGCGCCGGGCATCTGGAGGTCCAGCACGGCGACGTCCGGCACGTGCGCCCGCGCCATCGCCAGGGCCTCCGGGCCGGACGCGGCCTCGGCGACCACCAGCAGGTCGTCCTCCAGGGACAGCAGGGCGGCCAGCGCCCCGCGGATCAGATGCTCGTCGTCGGCGAGCAGCAGCCGCACCATGCCGGTCACGAGGCGACCTCCAGCGCGGGTCGCGCGGTGAGCGGGACCTCGGCGACGAGCCGGAACTCGCCGTTCCCGGCCTCCCCGGCGTCCAGCGTGCCGCCGACGGCGGACAGCCGCTCCCGCAGTCCGGCCAGCCCCGTTCCGCCCGTGCGGGACGACCCGTGCGGGGCGGTCGCCCCGTCGTTCCGCACCGTCAGCACCACACGCCCCTCCGGCCTCCGCACCTTGACGGTGCACTTCTTCGCGTCCCCGTGCCGCAGCACGTTGGTGGTCGCCTCCCGCACCACCCAGCCCAGCGCGGACTGCACCTCGGCGGGCAGCCCGTCGGTGGCGCCGCCGATCTCGCAGTCGATCCCGGCCGCGCGCAGCACGCCACGGGCGCCGTGGAGTTCGGCCTCCAGGTCGGCCCGGCGGTAGCCGCGCACCACCTCGCGCACCTCCCGCTGGGACTCCTGGGCGATGCGCTGCACCTCGATCATCTGCTCGACCGCCTCGGGCCGCTCGCGCCGCGCCAGCTGGACGGCCAGCTCGCTCTTGAGGGCGATCACGGCGAGGTTCCTGCCCATCACGTCGTGCAGGTCCCGTCCGAACCGCAGCCGCTCCTCGGCGACCGCGAGCCGGGCCCGCGTCTCCCGTGCCTCGTCGAGGGTGTAGACGGCATTGAGCAGCCAGATGGAGAAGGCGGAGGTGGCGGCGAAGAAGCCGCTCGCGGCCGTCACGAACGCCGCCGTCGTCAGCGCGGCGAGGGCCGGCATGCCGACTGCCCAGGCCGCCAGGCCCGCGCCCGTCCCGAACCCGAGGACGAGCCAGACGACGCGACGCCGGTGCTTCATCCCGAGGGCCATCAGACCCACGCCGTAGCAGAGCGTGGCGCCGAAGACCGAGCCCAGGACGGTGCCGGTGTCCTCCCCGGCCCCGCCGGGGCCGTGCCGGCCGAGAGCGACGGCAGCGACCGCGACCGCGGCGGTCGCGGCGCCGAGCGCCCACAGCAGCCGCAGCGGCTGGGGACGCCGGCCGACCGTCCAGTCCAGGGCGCGGGAGGCGGTCACCATGGCCAGCGCGACGTGCGCCGCGACCGGCACCATCACGAGCAGCGCGAACCGCGCCTCCACGTGCCCGAACGCGGTCACCCCGATCACCGTCGGCTCGGACAGCGCGATGAAGTGGAACGACCACCGCGTGTACGTCTCGACCTTCGCGGGTGTGCTCTTGCGCCCCCACCAGCCGCCCGGGCCCGCCATCCGCCGCTCCTGTTCCTGCCGATCTCCGACGCCGCACCGGTCACAGCCGTGCGGGCGCCCTTCGCCCTGGCCGGCGCCTCAGCGCCGCGGCTCCCAGCGGAACCGCCGCCGTACAGCAAACACCGCCACCGCGGTCCAGGCCAGCGCCACCGCCAGGGCACCGAGGGCGTCCCCGGCCGAGAGGTCGCCGGTCCAGCCGCCGCGCACCAGGGTGACGACCGGGGTCAGCGGCAGCAGCTCGCAGACGGACGCCAGACGGTCCGGGAACAGCTCCAGCGGGACGAACATTCCGGAGCCCAGCATCGAGGCGAACATCAGCGGCATGGGCGTGACCTGGGCGCTCTCGCCGGTCCGGGTCCAGCTCGCGGTGGCGGCGGCGAGCGCCGCGCTCATCACGAGGCCCAGCAGAAGGCCGAGCACGACCAGGTGCGGCGCGGAGGGCGCGGACAGGTCGAGCAGCACGGCGCAGCCCGTGATCAGCAGCAGGCACTGCAGCAGCCCGGTGAGGACGGCGGGGAGCGCGGCCCCGGAGAGGATCTCCGCGTCCCGCAGCTCGCCCGTGCGCAGCCGCTTCAGCACCAGCTCCTCGCGCCGGACGACGTAGACGCCGACGAGGGTGGAGTACACGGCGAAGAGCAGCGAGAAGCCGACGGCGGCGGGCAGGACCAGCTCACCGGGGGTGAGCCCGGCCTCCGCGAGGTTCATCTCCTCGGCGGCGGAGCGCACGCTGACCGGCAGGATCAGCGGCACGAAGAGCCCGGCGACGAGGGCGCTCTTGTTGCGTCCCAGCAGGGTCAGTTCGGCCCGGGCCAGAGAGGCCATCCGGCCGGTCGGGGTGGTCGTGGTGATGCTCATGCCGCGTACTCCTCCGTGGTCACGCCGTTCCCCGCCGGGGCCGAGGCGTCCTTGGCGATGGTGAGGAAGGCCTCCTCCAGGGAGGCCGAGCGCACGTCGAGCCGGCGCAGCTCCACGCCCGCGTCCCGTGCCCACAGCAGCAGCTCGGTGGCCGAGCGCTGGAGGTCGCGGGTCCGCAGCCGGACGGTGCGGCCGTCCACGGTGTGGTCGTCCACGCCCATCGGTCCGAGCGGCGGGAGGTCGCCCAGGTGGTAGCCGTCGGGCAGGTCGAAGGTGATCCGGGACGGCTCGGTCGCGGTGACCTCGGCGGGGGTGCCGGTGACGGCGATCCGGCCCTCGTGCATGATCGCGAGCCGGTCGGCGAGGTTCTCGGCCTCTTCCAGGTAGTGCGTGGTGAGCAGCACGGTGGTGCCGGAGTCGCGCAGGGCGCTCACCAACTCCCAGGTGGCGCGGCGGCCTTCGGCGTCGAGCCCGGTGGTCGGCTCATCGAGGAACAGCACCTCGGGGTCGCCGAGCAGCGCGAGCGCCAGGTCCAGACGGCGCCGTTGCCCGCCGGACAGCTGCTTGACCCGGACGTCGGTCTTGGAGCCGAGGCCCACCATGGTCAGCACCTCCCGCTCGGGGCGCGCGCCGCTGACGCAGCCGGCCCACATACGGGCGGTCTCGGCGACGGTCAGCTCGGAGGGGAAGCCGCCCTCCTGGAGCATCACGCCGGTGCGGTGCCGTACGGAGGCGCGCTCGGTGTACGGGTCGTGGCCGAGGACCCGTACCCGTCCGCCGGCCGGCGGGGCCAGTCCTTCGAGGAGTTCGACGGTGGAGGTCTTCCCGGCGCCGTTGGTGCCCAGCAGGGCGAAGATCTCCCCGCGTCGCACGGTGAAGTCGACGCCGCGCACCGCTTCGAACCCGCCCCCGTAGACGCGCCGCAGGCCTGTGACCTCGATCACGTGCTCAAGTCCGTTGGTTTCCATGCCTCGAGCATTGCGGCGGACGGAGGAGCCCGGCAGTGCGCGGTGTCATCACCGGACATGACAAATGTCAGTCGGGACAGGACCGTTGAGGCTGGAACACGAAAGACCCCGGTCCGATGGACCGGGGTCTTGTTCCCGAGCGGACGACGAGGCTCGAACTCGCGACCTCAACCTTGGCAAGGTTGCGCTCTACCAACTGAGCTACGTCCGCATTGCCTCCGACCGGCTCTCACCGATCGGCGCGGGCACCAGCCTACCTGATCCACAAGCGTGGTCGGTGAAGTGGTGCAGAGCGGGTGACAGGAATTGCACACTGCGCCTTCCCCCTGGAAGGGGGATGTTCTACTACTGAACTACACCCGCATGTCCTCGGGCCGGGCCTTTCGGCCTCGCCCCTCGGCGTGCTCCAGACTTTAGCTGATCAGCAGGGGGGCTGCGCAAGTCGGTTGCCCGGAGCGCCCGGTGACCGCCCGTCGGCGGGGTCACCCGGCCGGGGCCGGCTCCGCACGCGGGTGCGGTTCCGCGTGCCGGGCCGGGTGTGGTTCAGCGGGCCGCGGCGAACGCCTCGTAGACCTTCTTGGGAATGCGGCCGCGGGCCGGGACGTCCATCCGGTTCGCCTGCGCCCAGGCGCGTACGGCGGCCGGGTCCGGGGCGACCTCGGTCTGCCGGTAGGCCTTGCCGGAGCGGGCGCGCTTGCGGCCGGCGTCCACGTAGGGCTCGAGCGCCTCGCGCAGTTTCCTGGCATTGGTTTCGTTCAGGTCGATCTCGTACGACGTGCCGTCGATCCCGAAGGCGATCGTTTCCGCCGCTTCCGAGCCGTCGATGTCGTCGAAGAGAGTGACCACGACCTTCTGCGCCACGAATATCGGTCCCTTCGTGCGACACCTCTTCCGTCCGGCCGTCCTGACGACGTGCCGGTACGGTCGCCGAGATGTCGGCTGTCCGCCTGTAATCGGGCAAAGTATCTGCTAATGACAATTCATTTGTACAGTGCCCGGCAATGCAATGGGAAGCCCGACTAAATCTGCCCGCGTGTCCGGGCGCAATAGCGCTGTGGGGGAGATCGCGGATCTTTCCCGGATCTTTTCCAGGGAGTCTCCCGGCGATGCCGAATCGTGACGGTGCTCACGTAGTTTCCTACAACTCTACTCGCGTAGAAATTTTGTACGGGTAGTCTGAAGGGACCTGCTCAGCACCACACACCGGGAGTGCCAGTGGCACGCGTCGTAGTCGACGTCATGCTCAAGCCGGAGATCCTCGACCCCCAGGGCCAGGCGGTGCAGCGCGCACTGCCGCGTCTGGGTTTCGAAGGGATCTCGGACGTCCGTCAGGGAAAGCGATTCGAACTGGAAGTTGACGGGCCGGTCGACGAGACCGCGCTCGCCCGTATCCACGATCTTGCGGAATCCTTCCTCGCCAACACCGTGATCGAGGACTTCACCGTCCGGGTCGAGGAAGTCGCGGAGGCGGCCAAGTGACCGCTCGTATTGGCGTCGTCACTTTCCCGGGCAGCCTCGACGACCGGGACACCCAGCGCGCGATCCGCGTCGCCGGCGCCGAACCCGTCGCTCTCTGGCACAAGGACAAGGACCTCAAGCAGGTCGACGCCGTGGTGCTCTGCGGCGGTTTCAGTTACGGCGACTATCTGCGCGCCGGCGCCATCGCGCGCTTCTCGCCGGTCATGGACACCGTCATCGACCAGGCCAAGGCCGGTCTGCCGGTGCTCGGCATCTGCAACGGCTTCCAGATCCTCACCGAGGCGCACCTGCTCCCCGGCGGCATGCTGGGCAACGACCACCTGCACTTCATCTGCCGCGACCAGAAGCTGCGGGTGGAGAACGCGGACACCGCCTGGACCACGGACTACGAGGCCGGCCAGGAGATCCACATCCCGCTGAAGAACATGGACGGCCGCTACGTAGCCGACCGGTACACGCTGGACAAGCTGGAGGCCGAGGGGCGGGTCGCGTTCCGCTACCTCGACGTCAACCCGAACGGCTCGCTCAACGACATCGCCGGCATCACCAACGAGGCCGGGAACGTCGTCGGCCTGATGCCGCACCCCGAGCACGCCGTCGAGTCGCTGATCGGTACGGGCCGTACCGACGGCCTGCCCTTCTTCACGTCGATCCTCAAGAAGCTGGTCAACGCATGAGCAAGACGCCCCTGGACACGGTCGACAACGCGGCCGCGACCCCCGACGTCGAGCTGCCCTGGGCCGAGCTGGGCCTGAAGAAGGACGAGTACGAGCGGGTCGTGGAGATCCTCGGCCGCCGCCCGACCGGCGCCGAGCTCGCCATGTACTCGGTGATGTGGTCCGAGCACTGCTCGTACAAGTCCTCCAAGGTCCACCTGCGCCAGTTCGGCGAGAAGGCCCCCGAGTCCGACGCCCTGCTCGTCGGCATCGGCGAGAACGCCGGCGTCGTGGACGTCGGCCAGGGCTACGCCGTCACCTTCAAGGTCGAGTCGCACAACCACCCCTCCTACGTCGAGCCCTACCAGGGCGCGGCCACCGGCGTCGGCGGCATCGTGCGCGACATCATCGCGATGGGCGCCCGCCCGGTCGCGGTCGTGGACCCGCTGCGCTTCGGCGCGGCCGACCACCCCGACACCAAGCGCGTCCTGCCCGGCGTGGTGGCCGGCATCGGCGGCTACGGCAACTGCCTGGGCCTGCCGAACATCGGCGGCGAGGTCGTCTTCGACGCCTGCTACCAGGGCAACCCGCTGGTCAACGCCGGCGCCATCGGTGTCATGCGGCACGAGGACATCCACCTCGCCAAGGCGTCCGGCGCGGGCAACAAGGTCATCCTGTACGGGGCCCGCACCGGCGGTGACGGCATCGGCGGCGCGTCGATCCTGGCCTCCGAGACGTTCGACGACGCCAAGCCCTCGAAGCGCCCCGCGGTGCAGGTCGGCGACCCCTTCCAGGAGAAGCTCCTCATCGAGTGCACCCTGGAGGCGTTCGCCGAGAAGCTGGTCGTCGGCATCCAGGACCTCGGCGCGGCCGGCCTGTCCTGCGCCACCTCCGAGCTCGCCTCCAACGGCTCCGGCGGTATGAGCGTCACCCTCGACGACGTGCCGCTGCGCGACTCCACGCTCTCGCCCGAGGAGATCCTCATGAGCGAGTCGCAGGAGCGCATGTGCGCGGTCGTGGAGCCCGACAAGGTCGACCGGTTCCTCGAGATCTGCGACAAGTGGGACGTCATCGCCACCGTCATCGGCGAGGTGACCGACGGCGACCGCCTGGAGATCTTCTGGCACGGCGAGAAGATCGTCGACGTCGACCCGCGCACGGTCGCGCACGACGGCCCGGTCTACGAGCGCCCCTACGCCCGCCCGTCCTGGCAGGACGAGCTCCAGGCGGACGACGCGAACAAGCTGCCGCGCCCGGCGACGGGCGAGGAGCTGAAGGACCAGGTCCTGAAGCTGGTCGGCTCGCCGAACCAGGCGTCCAAGCAGTGGATCACCCAGCAGTACGACCACTTCGTGCAGGGCAACACCGTCCTCGCCCAGCCCGAGGACTCCGGCATGATCCGCATCGACGAGGCGTCAGGCCTCGGCGTCGCGATCGCCACCGACGGCAACGGCCGCTACGCCAAGCTCGACCCCTACACGGGCGCGCAGCTCGCTCTCGCGGAGGCGTACCGCAACGTCGCCACGACCGGCGCCAAGCCGCTCGCCGTCTCCGACTGCCTGAACTTCGGCTCCCCGGAGGACCCGGCGGTCATGTGGCAGTTCGCGGAGGCCGTGCGCGGTCTGGCGGACGGCTGCAAGCAGCTCGGCACCCCGGTGACCGGCGGCAACGTCTCGCTCTACAACCAGACGGGCGAGGCCGCCATCCACCCGACCCCGGTGGTCGCGGTCCTCGGCGTCATCGACGACGTGGCCCGCCGCACCCCGGTCGCCTTCCAGGAGGAGGGCCAGCTGCTGTACCTCCTCGGCGACACCCGCGAGGAGTTCGGCGGCTCGGCCTGGTCGCAGGTGATCCACGACCACCTCGGCGGCCTGCCCCCGAAGGTCGACCTGGAGCGCGAGCGGCTGCTCGGCGAGATCCTGATCTCCGCCTCCCGCGACGGCATGATCGACTCCGCGCACGACCTGTCGGACGGCGGTCTGATCCAGGCCGTGGTCGAGTCCGCGCTGCTCGGCGGCAAGGGCGCACGTCTGGTGGTTCCGGACGGTCTGGACGCGTTCACCTTCCTGTTCTCCGAGTCGGCCGGCCGCGCGGTCGTCGCCGTGCCGCGCTCGGAGGAGGTCCGCTTCAACGACATGTGCGGTGCGCGCGGCCTGCCGGTCACCCGCATCGGTGTCGTCGACGGCGACACGGTCGAGGTCCAGGGAGAGTTCTCCCTGCCCCTGGCCGACCTGCGCGAGGCCCACGAGGGGACGATCCCGGCGCTGCTGGCCTGAGCCCCGGCATCCTCTGCACGCGAAGCCCCCGCCCTCTTCGGCGGGGGCTTCGTCGTGCCGGCCGCCGGGCCGGGGCCGTTTCTCCACAGGCGTGCTTGTCCACCGGCGTGCTTGTCCACGTGTTTCCACAGGTGTGCACAGACACTTGCGAAGGATTACGTAGTTACGTAATCTCGAATTCGTGGAACTGGAAGAGCGCATGACCGAGCTGGAGCGGCGCATCGCGGCGCTCGAAGCGGCCGACCGCACGGCTCCTCCCGTGGAGGAGGGTGACTTCTGGGCCCTGGAAGGGCTCAAGGAGCAGCTCGCCGCGCTGAAGGCCGCCGACGGAGGCGTGCTGTTCACCGGCGCGGTCCGGCTGCCGACCGGCGAGCGGTACGACTGGCAGCACGGCGCGCTCACCTCGGACCTGCTCACCTTCGAGTGGCCGGACGCCGCGGAGTCCTTCGCGGCCCTCGGCCACCCGGTCCGGCTCCGGCTGCTCCGCGAGATAGCGGGCGGCCGCCGCACCGCCGCCGAGCTGGCGGAGCTGGACGACATCGGCACGACCGGGCAGATCTACCACCACCTGCGCCAGCTGTCCGCCGCCGGCTGGCTGCACAGCACCGGCCGGGGCCGCCACGAGATCCCGGCGGGCCGGGTGGTGCCGCTGCTGGTGGCGCTGGCGTCGGCGCGGCCCTGACCGCACCGACGAGCACTGGGGGAAGCATGTCCGCACGCAAACTCGCCAAGACCGCCTACCGCGCGCTCCTGATCGCCTTCTTCGCCCTGGTGATCGCCCACGTGGCGCTGGACCTCGGCCATCCGGTGTGGTGGGACTTCGCGCCGCTGGTGCTGGCGTACGCGGTGCTGATCGTCGCCAACCGGTGGGGCGGAGCCCCGGACAGCGCCCGCGCCGCCCGGGCACCCGTCGAGGTCGAGCCTCCGGTGACCGGCCGCTGGATCGCGCTGAACAGCCCGGCGGACCACACCCCCAGCCACCACACCCACGCCTACGGCCAGACCTTCGCCATCGACGTGGTCGCCGAGCCCGAGCCGGGGTCCCGCCCGTCGTTCCGCGCGCTGTGGCCCGTGGCCCGGCGCAACGCCGACTTCCCCGCCCACGGCGCCCCGCTGCACGCGGTGGCCGATGCCACCGTCGTGCGGGCCACCGACACCGCCCGCGACCACCTCAGCCGCGGCTCGCTGCCCGCCCTCGCGTACCTGATGATCCTCGAGGCGAACGTCCGCGACCTGCTCGGCGCCGGAAGGATCCTCGGCAACCACGTGGTCCTCGACCTCGGCGACGGCGCCTACGCCCTCTACGCCCACCTCCGCCGCGGCTCACTGACCGTCCGCGAGGGCGACCGGGTCCACCCGGGCCAGGTGCTCGCCCAGGTCGGCAACTCGGGCAACTCCACCGAGCCCCACCTGCACTTCCAGCTCATGGACGGCCCCGACCCGGACACCGCGCGCGGCATACCGTTCACCTGGCGCGCCATCGGCGTCCCCCGCAACAACGAGGTGTTCGACGTCCCGGCCCGACCTGTCGGCGCCCGCGCATAGGCTTCCGCCATGCCACCGGCCAGGAAACGTCCCCGCTCCTACGACCCCGCCAAGACCCGCGCCGCCGTCCTGGCCCAGTTCGGGCACGTGCGCACCGCGGTCGGCACCCTCAGCCCGGAGCAGCTCGCCGCGCCGACCCGGCTCGGCGACTGGGCCGTCCGGGAGCTGGTCGCCCACATCGGCGTCGCGCTGCTGGCCGTCGACCGCCTGCTGGACGAGCCGGAGCCCGCGAAGCAGGACGCCCGGCTGACCGACTGGCCCGCCGCCATCGCCGCCGACGCCGGAACCATCGCGGACACCGCGCACCGGCTCGCGGCAGGCCACACCGACCTCGACACCTACCTGGCGGACGCCGAGCGGCGCTTCACCGTCCGCCTCGACGCCCACCCGAGCGGCAGGCTGCTCCCGACCAGCGCGGGCGCCCTGCCCCTCACCGACTACGTGGTCACCCGCGCCGTGGAGCTGGTCGTCCACACCGACGACCTGAACGCCGCCCTCCCCGGCCTGGACGTCCCGTACGACCGGCAGGCGCTGGCCACCTGCGTCCGGCTGCTGGCCGACGCGCTCGCCGCGAAGGCGCCCGGCGGCTCCACGGAGGTGCGCGTCCCGCCGTTCGCGGTGGTGCAGTGCGTCGAGGGGCCCCGGCACACGCGCGGCACCCCGCCGAACGTGGTGGAGACCGGCCCGCTCACCTGGATCCGGCTGGCCGGCGGCCGGCTCTCCTGGACGGAGGCCTTGGCCTCGGCCGAGGTCAGCGCGAGCGGCGAGCGCGCCGACCTCGGGCCGTACCTGCCGCTGCTCGGCTGAGGGACGGACGCCAAGACGGGCGCCGAGGGACGGCACGACGGACGGGCACCAGGAGACGGACGCCGGAACCGGAGGGAACCGCCCGCTCCGCCCTTCCGTCGAAGCGGCATGGACCGACAGAAGCACACCTCGCGCAGGACCCTGGCGGCCGTTGCCGTGCTCGTCGTCCCGTTCGCCGCGGCCTGCGGCAGCGAGAAGGCGGGCGCCGGAAGCGGCGCCGCCGAGGCGGAGCGGCCGGTCACCGGCGTCCGCTGGAACGTCGACAGCGTCACCGTGGACGGCGCCACCCACCGTGCCCCCGACGGCGCCCACCTCACCCTCGGCGAGGACGGACGCGCCACCGGCAACTACGGCTGCAACCTCTTCGAGGCCCGCGTCCGCACCGACGGCGACCGCGTCCGCCTGACCGCCCCCGAGACCACCCTGCGGGCCTGCGACGACCGGGTCATGGCGGGCGAGAGCGCCGTCTCCCGTGCTCTGGCCGCCGGAGAACTGAAGGCCGACGTCGAAGGCGACCGCCTCACGCTGACCACTGCGTCCGGCGACACCGTGCGACTCAGCGAGGCCCAGGACAGCCCGGTGCACGGCACCCGCTGGAACGTCACCACCCCCGACGGCGCCGGCCGTGCCCATCTCACCTTCGACCGGGAGCGCGGCGTGGTCTCCGGGAACCTGGGATGCAACCGGGTCCGGGCGAAGGCCACCGTGCGCGACGGCCATATCACCCTCGGCGTCCCGTCCCTGACCCGAATGATGTGCGAAGACTCACTCATGGACGCCGAGAAGGCCCTGACGAAGCTCTTCAACGGCCCCGCCCGATATGCGGTGGACGGCGACACCCTTACGCTGACCAGCCAAAACGGCACCGAGGTACGGGCCGTCGCGGCGCGCTGATCCACCCGTGCGGCCACATCCCGCATTCGGACCAGTGGTCGATCTCGCCTACACTCGGAGACGTGCCACGTGGTGACGGACGACTCAACCACGACCTGCTCCCCGGTGAGAAAGGCCCCCAGGACGCTTGCGGCGTCTTCGGTGTCTGGGCTCCGGGCGAAGAGGTCGCCAAGCTCACGTACTTCGGGCTCTACGCCCTCCAGCATCGGGGCCAGGAATCCGCGGGAATCGCGGTCAGCAACGGCTCCCAGATCCTCGTCTTCAAGGACATGGGCCTCGTGTCCCAGGTCTTCGACGAAACCTCGCTCGGCTCCCTGCAAGGTCACATCGCGGTCGGTCACGCCCGCTACTCGACCACCGGAGCCTCCGTGTGGGAGAACGCCCAGCCGACGTTCCGCGCCACCGCGCACGGATCCATCGCGCTCGGCCACAACGGCAACCTGGTCAACACGGCGCAGCTCGCCGACATGGTCGCCGAGCTCCCCAAGGAGAACGGCCGCGCGCCCAAGGTGGCCGCGACCAACGACACCGACCTGATCACCGCCCTGCTGGCCGGCCAGCGCGCCGCCGACGGCGAGCCGGTCACCGTGGAGCAGGCCGCGCATGTGGTCCTGCCCAAGGTCAAAGGCGCCTTCAGCCTCGTCTTCATGGACGAGAACACCCTCTACGCGGCGCGCGACCCGCAGGGCATCCGTCCGCTGGTCCTCGGCCGACTGGAGCGCGGCTGGGTGGTCGCCTCCGAGTCCGCCGCCCTCGACATCTGCGGCGCGAGCTACGTCCGTGAGATCGAGCCGGGCGAGTTCGTCGCCATCGACCAGAACGGACTGCGAACGTCCCGGTTCGCGGAAGCGAAGCCCAAGGGATGCGTCTTCGAGTACGTGTACCTGGCCCGCCCCGACACCGACATCGCCGGGCGGAACGTCTACCTCTCGCGCGTCGAGATGGGCCGGAAGCTCGCTGCTGAGGCCCCGGCCGAGGCCGACCTGGTGATAGCGACGCCGGAGTCCGGCACGCCCGCCGCCATCGGTTACGCGGAGGCCTCCGGCATCCCCTTCGGCGCCGGCCTGGTCAAGAACGCGTACGTCGGCCGGACGTTCATCCAGCCGTCGCAGACCATCCGGCAGCTGGGCATCCGTCTGAAGCTCAACCCGCTCAAGGAAGTCATCAAGGGCAAGCGCCTGGTCGTCGTGGACGACTCGATCGTGCGCGGCAACACCCAGCGGGCCCTGGTCCGCATGCTCCGTGAGGCGGGCGCCGCCGAGGTCCACATCCGGATCTCCTCGCCGCCCGTGAAGTGGCCCTGCTTCTTCGGCATCGACTTCGCCACCCGCGCCGAGCTGATCGCCAACGGCATGACCATCGAGGAGATCGGCACCTCGCTCGGCGCCGACTCCCTGGCGTACATCTCCCTCGACGGCATGATCGAGGCGACCACCATCGCCAAGCCCAACCTGTGCCGCGCCTGCTTCGACGGCGAGTACCCGATGGAGCTGCCCGACCCCGAGCTCCTCGGCAAGCAGCTGTTGGAGACCGAGCTGGCCGCCGGCACCGCCGCCCCGGCCGCGGTCGACGCGATCCGCCGCCCGTAAGCCCTGACGGACGACACGAAAGCTCTCACAGCCATGTCCCAGAACACTGGTGCCAGCTACGCAGCGGCGGGCGTCGACATCGAAGCGGGCGACCGCGCGGTCGAGCTGATGAAGGAGTGGGTGAAGAAGACGCAGCGTCCCGAGGTTCTCGGCGGCCTCGGCGGATTCGCCGGCCTCTTCGACGCCTCCGCCCTGAAGAACTACGAGCGCCCGCTGCTCGCCTCCGCCACGGACGGCGTCGGCACCAAGGTCGACATCGCCCGCCAGATGGGCGTGTACGACTCCATCGGGCACGACCTGGTCGCGATGGTCATGGACGACATCGTGGTGTGCGGCGCCGAGCCGCTGTTCATGACCGACTACATCTGCGTCGGCAAGGTCCACCCCGAGCGTGTCGCGGCGATCGTCAAGGGCATCGCGGAAGGCTGCGTGCTGGCCGGATGCGCCCTGGTGGGCGGCGAGACGGCCGAGCACCCGGGTCTGCTGGGTCCGGACGACTTCGACGTCGCCGGCGCCGGTACGGGCGTGGTGGAGGCCGACCGGCTGCTGGGCGCCGACCGCATCCGTTCGGGTGACGCGGTGATCGCCATGGCGTCCTCGGGACTTCACTCCAACGGCTACTCGCTCGTCCGCCACGTACTGCTGGAGCGGGCGGGACTGTCGCTGGACGCCCGGATCGACGAGCTGGGCCGCACCCTCGGCGAGGAGCTGCTGGAGCCCACCAAGATCTACTCGCTGGACTGCCTGTCGCTGATCCACACCGCCGAGGTGCACGCGTTCAGCCACGTCACCGGCGGCGGACTGGCGGCCAACCTCGCCCGGGTGATCCCGGACGGGCTGCACGCCACGGTGGACCGCTCCACCTGGACGCCCGCCCCGGTGTTCGACCTGGTCGGACGGACCGGCTCGGTCGAGCGGCTGGAGCTGGAGAAGACGCTGAACATGGGCGTCGGCATGATCGCCATGGTGCCGCAGGAGTCCGTCGACGTGGCGCTGACCACGCTGGCGGACCGCGGCGTGGACGCCTGGGTGGCCGGCGAGATCACCGAGCGCGGTGACCACACCACGGGTGCTGCTCTTGTCGGTGACTACGCGAACTGAGCACGGAGGTGCCGCCCGCCCGGTGAACGGGCGGGCGGCACACCGGCCGACGCAGTTGGCCCGGGCAGCACTGAACCCGGTCGGTGACCTGGGTCACCGACCGGGCTCATGCACCCGCAAGGTCAAGCGCCGCGACGCTGTTGCGAGGACGGGCCGTCCTCGTCCTCGTCGTCGTCCTCGTAGAGGTCGGCGTACTTTGCGTACAGGTCGTCGTCTTGCTCATCGTCCTCGAAACGATCACCGTTCGGTGACTGATTCGATGTCGATGCGCCCAGCTCCTCGGCCAGGCGTGAGAGGTCAGTCCCACCGCTGTTGTACTTCAGCTGGCGGGCGACCTTCGTCTGCTTGGCCTTGGCCCGGCCGCGCCCCATGGCTCGACCCCCTCAACGACGGGGCTCGACGGCCCCAGAGTCTTGACACGCGTTCATGGTCCAGAACGGGCTCTCCGTGGAGAGACCGGTCTGTAGGGCTTCCACGGTACCTGAGCCCGCGGCCATACGGTACGTCGCCCGCATGACGTGCCCGTGCCCGGGACCGTCGAGGCGCCCTGTCCTCGCTGGTCAATCGCGATTTTAACCACTTATCGGCGGTCGACCCGCCGGGAGAAGTGAGAGTTCTCTCCAAGTGCCCCCCGGCGGGTACCGCTCAGGTGTGCGAAGAGCCCCGATCGGGGGCACCGCGCACGGACCTCATCGCAGTGGACGCGCCTCCGCCATCCGCTGCTCGGCGATCCGGTCGGCCGCGGCGGCCGGCGGAATACCGTCTTCCTTCGCACGTGCGAATATGGCGAGCGTGGTGTCGAAGATCTTCGACGCCTTCGCCTTGCACCGGTCGAAATCGAAGCCGTGCAGCTCGTCCGCCACCTGGATCACGCCGCCGGCGTTCACCACGTAGTCCGGCGCGTAGAGGATCCCGCGGTCCGCGAGGTCCTTCTCCACGCCCGGGTGGGCGAGCTGGTTGTTGGCCGCGCCGCAGACCACCTTGGCGGTCAGCACCGGCACGGTGTCGTCGTTCAGGGCCCCGCCGAGCGCGCACGGGGCGTAGACGTCCAGGCCCTCGGTGCGGATCAGCGTCCCGGTGTCGGCCACGGCCGACACGCCCTCGGGATGCCGCTCGAGGATGCGGCGGACGGCGTCCTCACGCACGTCGGTGATCACGACCTCGGCGCCCTCGGCCCGCAGGTGCTCCACCAGGTGGTGCCCGACCTTGCCCACGCCCGCGATGCCGACCTTGCGGTCGCGCAGCGAGGGGTCGCCCCACAGGTGCTGGGCGGCGGCCCGCATGCCCTGGTAGACGCCGTAGGAGGTGAGCACCGACGAGTCGCCCGCGCCGCCGTTCTCGGGGGAGCGGCCGGTGGTCCAGCGGCACTCCCGGGCCACGACGTCCATGTCGGCGACGTACGTGCCGACGTCGCACGCGGTGACGTAGCGGCCGCCGAGGGAGGCGACGAACCGGCCGTAGGCCAGCAGCAGCTCCTCGGTCTTGATCCGCTCCGGGTCGCCGATGATCACGGCCTTGCCGCCGCCGTGGTCGAGACCGGCCATGGCGTTCTTGTACGACATCCCGCGCGCGAGGTTGAGCGCGTCGGCGACGGCCTCCTCCTCGGAGGCGTACGGGTAGAAACGCGTGCCGCCCAGGGCGGGGCCCAGAGCGGTGGAGTGGAGGGCGATGACGGCCTTGAGGCCGCTGGCACGGTCCTGGCAGAGCACGACTTGTTCGTGGCCGCCCTGGTCCGAACGGAACAGGGTGTGCAGGACGCCGTCAGATACGTCGGTCACTGTGGTGACTCCTGAGTAAGTAGCGGCGGGTGGGACGGGCTCCCGTACGGGTGGCGGGGGCTGTGGCACGAGAGTAGATCCTTACTTGCCGGTCGGCGGCACTGTGTCCCGGATCACCTCCGTCCGGAGTACCGCGTGCGACGATTTGCCGGGGTTTCCCACCCGTCCGGGCGGAGGACGGGCAGGTTTTCGCGGCGGTCCGCGGGGGAGGGAGCAGAGCGTGACCAAGGTGTCCTCGGTGATCGTCCCCTACGCCTCCTACCTGCGCGTGTACGAACCGCTGGCCGCCTTTCCCGAGCCGGAGCGCGGCCACTGGGAGCGGTACGCCCGGCGCGACGACCTTCCCTCCTACCAGGAGGAGCTGCGCCGGTCGCTGGCCGGCCTCGCGGCGGTCCCGCCGGCGCCGGTCCCGGTGCACGAGAGCGACGACGCCTTCGTGCTGGAGACGGACGGCGAGGTCCGCGTCTGCCCGTGGCGCACCAGGCTGCGCGGCTGGCTGGCCCTGGGCGGCCTGGCGGAGGAGTACCCGCTGCCGGTCCTGGACGCCCTGCTGCCCCCGGTCGTGCGGGACGAGACGAGCCGGGACTACGAGCGCTGGCTGGCCGAGCACCCCGACGCGCGGCCGTGGATCCGCACCTCCACCTGGCAGGTGCCGATCAACTGGTTCGTGCTCTTCGCCGACGAGGAGCGCGAGTACGCCAGGGCTCCCGCGGGCGAGGTACCGGTCCTGCGTTACCGCACGCCCATGGTGCAGGCGCGACGCCGGGTGGCACGGGGGCTGCGGGCGCTGCGGGACGCGGTGGACGAGAGCCTGCTGATCGACGGCCTGGTGGACGTCGGCCGCTGGCTGGAGGAGTTCCACCCGCGCTCGCTGGTCGAGCTGGATTACGGAGGACTGGTCCACGCCCTGCCGGCCAGCGCCCTGGAGGACGACCACTCGGCGGCCGACGTGGGCGAGGGGATCGCGGCGCTGCGGCGGGGCGACGAAGGGGGCGCGGCGGACGCGTACGGGCGCCTCGTCGAGCGCTGGCGCGCGGTCCGTGACCTGCGCTCGGCGAACTGACGTTTGACCAAACGCCCTTCATGGGGTTTTGTCTTCGCCCTGAGGTTGGTTGAAGTCGCGTCAATCCGGATGCGACATCGGACGTAGCGGCCGTACCGGGCGTAAGTCTCAAGTGTGTCAAGCGTGACGGACCGCACGTACAAGGCCCTTGCGTCCCTTGCCCCTCCTCATGCCAAAATAGGACAAGGAGTCCGGGGAGGGCTCCTCCGTCCTGCTGTGCTCCACTATGGGCGGAATCTCAGCATTGCACGCTTTGGGGGGTCCGGTGACTCCTGCACGCTGCTGTGACTGATCGTCACAGGGGCGTGACTGTCCGCTATGGCATGGTCCATCGGCTTCCGCGGCTGATGAACACCTGGGAGGGCAATTCCATCGGTTTGGCCGACGTGGCTGGACAGATGGTGTAGTTGTAGTGCCGAGGACAAGCCGTTCGTCCTATAACCGACTCGACTCGCGTCCGCCATTTCGGGCAACGCGGGTCAAGGTGCAGAATTTAGAGGAAAGAACCGAGAAGGTTCGGTTCTCCCGAGGAGGCCGCTCATGACCGCTCGCACCCCTGATGCCGAGCCGCTGCTGACCCCCGCTGAGGTTGCCACCATGTTCCGCGTCGACCCGAAGACGGTCACGCGCTGGGCGAAGGCCGGCAAGCTCACGTCGATCCGCACGCTCGGCGGGCACCGCCGCTACCGCGAGGCCGAGGTCCGCGCACTGCTCGCGGGCATCCCGCAGCAGCGCAGCGAGGCCTGAACCTGCATGAACCGGGCAGAACCGGCTGGTCCCCCACCGGCCGCGACGCCCGGCAACTTTAGCTCCAAGCGACGCGGGGACTGCCCCAACAGCCCCCCAGCCCAACCGAATCAGAGCTTCACGGCCAACTGAACACCGGGTGCGTCGTCGATCGCGCTGGACTCCGCCGGGTCCAGCGCGATCTTTTTTGTGCGCCGGTGATGGGTCCGCGCGCGGGTCCGGACGGCCTCAACAGCCTTCTGTGCGCGGGCTTGTCGGACTCTGAGGACGCCTGTGGGATCGGCTCCGGAGAGGGCACGGCGGAGCGCTCAGGAGAGTGCAATTGCACATATTAAATTGACCTGTTGTAGGCGAGGCGTAAGTTCCGCCCTCGTGAAAACTCATGCGGTGACACCCGTCACATACCAGCTGGGTTGTTGGGCCGACGGCATATGCGCTAGACGCAACGCGCGTCGGCGGCGGCTTGTTCCTGGGGATCTTCGACGGGCTCGGACGGCTCCACGGGCCCGTCGTCGTCAGCGGGCGCGGAGTCCATCGCCAGGCGCTGGAGACGGTGGCAGACCGGGCAGTGACGGGTGAGATGCCGGTACGACGACGCGGCCGCGAGATGTGCGCGGAGCAGTGCCCTCGTCTCGTGCCTGACCGATGCCGTCATACGCCACCTCCGGTCCCCCGCGGACAGTGCCCTGTTCCTGGAGTACCGAGGGACGGCAGGGCCGTCAAGACGGCGCAGAGGCCCCGGACAAGGGCGTTGAAGCCCTTCCCGGGGCTCAGCCTGCGGAGGGTGCGTCACGGCGCCTCCGGGGCGCCCGCACAGGCTTGCACGGACCTGCACATGCGGAAGGCCCGCCATCCCTTACGGGGGGCGGGCCTTCCGGTATGCGGTCCTGACGGGATTTGAACCCGCGGCCTCCACCTTGACAGGGTGGCGAGCACTCCAAACTGCTCCACAGGACCAGAATCGCGGCGCTTTCCTGCGTTGCGCTGCGAGAAGGACTGTACAGGAGCGGGAGCCCCCTGGTCGAACTCACCCTGCGTGCGGGTCCCGTCACGGCGCCGCGGCGTCGATCGCCTTCACGATCCGCTTGTCCGACACGGGGTACGCCGTGCCCAGTGCGTGGGCGAAGTAGCTGACCCGCAGCTCCTCGATCATCCAGCGGATGTCCCGCACCTGCTGCGGCACCGGCCGGCCCTGCGGCATCTGTTCCAGGAGCCAGGCGTACTCGTCCTGCATCTCGTGGACCTTCGCCATGCGCGTGGTGTCCCGCTGAACGTTCGTCGGCATCTGCTGGAGCCGGCGGTCGGCGGCCACCAGGTACCGCATCAGGTCCGGCATCCTGCGCAGCCCCGCCTCGGTCACGAAGCCCGGCCGTACCAGCCCGTCCAGCTGCTTCCGGACGTCCTGAAGGTTCGGCAGCAGCGCAGGGCTGCGAACGCCCTTCAGGCGGCGCTCACAGGCCTGCCAGGCGGCCAGCACCTGCTGCACCTGCCCGACCGCGCGGACCGTCGTGTCGACGATCTCCGCCCGCACCTTGTCGAACAGCTTGCGGTAGGACTCCTCGTCCCACACCGGGCCGCCGAAGTCCGCGATCAGCTTGTCCGCCGCGGCCATGGCGCAGTCGTCGAACAGCGCCTGCACCGAGCCGTGCGGATTGGCCGACAGGGCGAGCTTCTGAGGGTTGGTCAGCTTCTCGGACGCGAACTTCGCGGGATTGACCGGGATGCCCAGCAGGATCAGCCGCCGGGTGCCCTTCCACATCGCCTCCGCCTGCTCGGCCTCCGAGTCGAACAGCCGCACCGACACCGAGTCGCCGTCGTCCACCAGCGCCGGGTACGCCTTCACCGGCTGACCGGCCCGGCGCGTTTCGAACACCCGGGTGAGCGAACCGATCGTCCAGTCCGTCAGCCCCTTGCGCTCCAGGGACTCCCCGCCCTGACGCTGCGCCGTGGCGGCGGCCGCCTGCGACAGCGCCTTGCGCGCCTTGGGACGCAGCTTGAGCTTCAGCGCCTCCAGGTCCTTGTCCTCGGCGAGCGTGCGGCGCCGCTCGTCCACGATCCTGAACGTCACCTTCAAGTGGTCGGGGACGCGGGACCAGTCGAAGTCCTCCGCCTCGAACGGCACCCCGACCATCCGCTTCAGCTCGCGGGCCATGGTGACGGGCAGCGGCTCCTGCAGCGGCACGGCGCGCTCCAGGAACGCCTTCGCGTAGTTCGGCGCCGGCACGTAGTTGCGCCGGATCGGCTTGGGCAGGGAGCGGATCAGCTCCGTGACGACCTCTTCGCGCAGACCCGGGATCTGCCAGTCGAAGCCCTCGTCCGTGACCTGGTTCAGTACCTGGAGCGGGATGTGGACGGTCACACCGTCCGCGTCCGCCCCGGGCTCGAACTGGTACGTCACACGGAACTTGAGCGGGCCCTGCCGCCACGTGTCGGGGTAGTCGGCCTTGGTGACCGCGTCCGCCGACTCACGGACCAGCATCTCCCGCTCGAAGTCGAGGAAGTCGGGCTGCTCGTGCCGCTTGTGCTTCCACCACGAGTCGAAGTGCGCGCCCGAGACCACATGTTCGGGGATCCGCCGGTCGTAGAAGTCGAAGAGCGTCTCGTCGTCGACCAGGATGTCCCGGCGCCGCGCCCGGTGCTCCAGTTCCTCGACCTCGGTGAGCAGCTTGCGGTTGTCCGCGAAGAACTTGTGGTGCGTGCGCCAGTCGCCCTCCACCAGGGCGTTGCGGATGAACAGCTCCCGGGAGAGCTCCGCGTCGATCCGGCCGTAGTTGACCTTCCGCTGCGCCACGATCGGCACGCCGTACAGCGTGACCTTCTCGTACGCCAGCACGGCCGCCTGGTCCTTCTCCCAGTGCGGCTCGCTGTAGGTGCGCTTGAGCAGGTGCTCGGCGAGCGGCTCGACCCACTCCGGCTCGATCTTCGCGTTGACCCGAGCCCACAGCCGGGACGTCTCCACCAGCTCCGCCGACATCACGAACCGCGGCGGCTTCTTGAACAGCGCGGAGCCCGGGAAGATCGCGAACTTGGCGTTGCGGGCGCCGAGGTACTCGTTGCGCCCGCCGTCACGCCGGCCGCCGCCCTGCCCGGAGTCCTTGGACTCCTTCACGTCCTTCATGCCGATGTGCGAGAGAAGACCGGCCAGCAGGGACACGTGGACGCGGTCGGCGGGGGCGTCCTCGTCGTTGAGGTGGATGCCCATCTGCTTGGCGACGGTCCGCAGCTGGGCGTAGATGTCCTGCCACTCGCGGATGCGCAGGAAGTTCAGGTACTCCTGCTTGCACATCCGCCGGAACGACGACGAGCCGCGCTCCTTCTGCTGCTCGCGGATGTACCGCCACAGGTTGAGGAAGGCGAGGAAGTCGCTGGTCTCGTCGCGGAAACGGGCGTGCTGCTGGTCGGCCTGCGTCTGCTTGTCCGCGGGACGTTCACGCGGGTCCTGGATGGACAGGGCGGCGGCGATGACCATGACCTCGCGGACGCAGCCGTTGCGGTCGGCCTCCAGCACCATGCGCGCCAGACGCGGGTCCACCGGCAGCTGGGCCAGCTTCCGGCCGGTCTGCGTGAGGCGCTTGCGCGGGTCCTTCTGCGTGGGGTCCAGCGCGCCGAGCTCGTGGAGCAGCTGGACGCCGTCACGGATGTTGCGGTGGTCCGGCGGGTCGATGAAGGGGAACTTCTCGATCTCGCCCAGGCCGGCCGCCGTCATCTGGAGGATGACCGAGGCGAGGTTGGTCCGCAGGATCTCCGCGTCGGTGAACTCCGGGCGGGAGAGGAAGTCGTCCTCGCTGTACAGCCGGATGCAGATGCCGTCCGAAGTGCGGCCGCAGCGGCCCTTGCGCTGGTTGGCGCTGGCCTGTGAGACCGGCTCGATCGGCAGCCGCTGCACCTTGGTGCGGTGGCTGTAGCGCGAGATGCGGGCGAAGCCGGGGTCGATGACGTACTTGATGCCGGGGACGGTGAGGGAGGTCTCGGCCACGTTGGTGGCCAGCACGATGCGGCGTCCGCCGTGCGGCTGGAACACCCGGTGCTGCTCGGCGTGCGACAGACGCGCGTACAGCGGCAGCACCTCGGTGGAGCGGTACCGCTTCTTGGTGAGCGCGTCCGCCGTGTCCCGGATCTCCCGCTCGCCGGAGAGGAACACCAGGATGTCGCCGGGACCCTCCGCCATCAGCTCCTCGACGGCCTCGGTGATCGCGGTGATCTGATCCCGGTCGGCGTCGGCGTCGTCGTCGGGGTTCTCCTCCAGCAGCGGCCGGTACCGCACCTCCACCGGGTACGTCCGCCCGCTGACCTCGATGATCGGGGCGTCGCCGAAGTGCCGCGAGAAACGCTCCGGGTCGATCGTCGCCGAGGTGATGACGACCTTGAGGTCGGGGCGCTTCGGCAGCAGCTGGGCGAGATAGCCGAGCAGGAAGTCGATGTTCAGGGACCGCTCGTGCGCCTCGTCGATGATGATCGTGTCGTAGGCGCGCAGTTCGCGGTCGGTCTGGATCTCCGCGAGGAGGATGCCGTCCGTCATCAGCTTGACGAACGTGGCCTCCGGATCCACCTGATCGGTGAAGCGGACCTTCCAGCCGACGGCCTCGCCGAGCGGGGTGTCCAGCTCCTCGGCCACCCGCTCGGCCACCGTACGGGCCGCGATCCGGCGGGGCTGGGTGTGCCCGATCATGCCGCGGACGCCGCGCCCCAGCTCCATGCAGATCTTCGGGATCTGCGTCGTCTTCCCGGATCCCGTCTCACCGGCCACGATCACCACCTGGTGATCACGGATGGCCTCGGCGATGGCGTCCTTCTTCTGGCTGACGGGCAGCTGCTCGGGATACCTGACCTCCGGCACCCTGGCCCGGCGCGCCGCCATGCGCTTCTCGGCCGCGGCGACCTCCGCCTCGATCTCGCCGAGCACGGCGGTGCGCGCCTCCGGCTTGCGGATCTTGCGGGCGCCCTCGAGCCGCCGCCCGAGCCGGTGCGCATCGCGCAGCGACAGTTCGGAGAGGCGGGAGGCGAGGGAGCCGAGGGCGGGGGCAGAGTGCGTAGACATACGGACTCCAGGATCTCAGACCGCCGAAAAGCGCGGCGAGCCATTTTGCCGGGGCACACAACAAGGCCCCGATCGGAGATCGGGGCCTTTGCTGTGGCTGGGGCCGGGGTCGAACCGGCGACCTTCCGCTTTTCAGGCGGACGCTCGTACCAACTGAGCTACCCAGCCGCGATGTTTCACGTGAAACATCAGCGGTCCTGACGGGATTTGAACCCGCGGCCTCCACCTTGACAGGGTGGCGAGCACTCCAAACTGCTCCACAGGACCAAGCTTGTGTCGTACGACAGTGTCGCACAGGGTGGTGCGTGCCCCCAACGGGATTCGAACCCGTGCTACCGCCTTGAAAGGGCGGCGTCCTAGGCCGCTAGACGATGAGGGCTATCGGCCCGCCTGGGCGCTTCTCAGCGCGTCGGGGACGTGAGAAGCATATGGGATGGCGGGATGGTTCGCCAAAACGGTTCATGACCGGGGGCGCGACGGCGTGGCGGTGGGGGGCGAGGGGGTCGTCCCCGACGGGCTGCCGGACGGTGCGCCGGGGGAGCTTCCGGAGGGGGACGGGGAGCTGCCCGCGCCCGGCTGGTTCTCCTCGGGCAGGTGCCGGCTGACCTCCGCCGTGGTGAGCCCGAGGCCGCCCAGCTCGATCGAGTCCCAGGCCTGGAGGCGCTTGGTGTCCCGGTCGAAGTAGAGGATCGACGTCTCGATCGGGTCGGGGTACTTGCCCTCGATCGCCCGCAGGCCGCTGCCGCCGGTGGAGCCCTCGACGCGCAGCCGGGTGCCGTACCGCATGACCTCGGTGTCCTCCCGGTGCAGATGGCCGGAGAGGACCAGCGGCACGGTCCCGTCGACCTCGCGGGCCGCCGAGGGCTCGTGGACGACCGCCACGTCCACCGGGGTGCCGGCCCGCTTCTGGTCCCGCATCGCGGAGGCGAGCCGGGCGCCCGCCAGCTCCTGGGACTGCTCGGCGCCCGTCCTCTGCGTGCGGTCGGGGGTGAACTGCGGATCGCCGATCCCGGCGAAACGCAGGCCCGCGATGGTCCGCGCCCGGCCATCGTCCAGGACGTGCACGTTCCTCATCCGGTCGAGGTAGCGCTGGGTGACGAGCGAGTCGTGATTGCCGCGCACCCAGACGTACGGGGCGCCCAGGTCCTCGATCGGGTCCAAGAAGCCGTTCTCGGCGGCCGTGCCGTGGTCCATCGTGTCGCCGGAGTCGACGATCACGTCCACCTGGTACTGCTCCACCAGCGAGGCGATGATCTTCCAGCTCGCGGGGTTGAGGTGGATGTCGGAGACGTGCAGGACCCGGATGGTGGTCGGGTCCGGCTGGTAGACGGGGAGCGTGGACGTGGCGTCGTAGAGCTTGGTCACGTTGGTGACCAGACGGGCCAACTCCTGCTGGTAGACGTCGAACTCGGTCACGATGCTGCGCGCGTCGCCGACCAGCGAGGGTGCGGAGGACAGCAGGCCGGAGAACTTCGGTTCCAGCACCGAGTCCGGGTTCCAGGTCGCGTACGCCGTGCCGCCGGACGCGGCCAGCAGCCCGAGGGCGAGCCCTCCGGCGGCCAGGGCGCGGCGCGGACGGCGGTAGACGAGGAGGCCGAGCGTGGCGGCGCCGGTGACGACGGCGACGCAGGAGCGCACGGCGAGGTCCGCGGTGCCGCGGGTGATGTCGTCGGTGACCTCGTCCTGCAGCCCCGAGAGGCGCTCAGGGTGGTCGACCAGCGCGCGGGAGCGCTCGGGGTCGAGCTGGTCGACGTTGACGTCGAGGCGGACCGGCGCGATGTGGCTGTCGAGCTGCAGCGCGCCCAGGGGCGACACGTTGATCTTCGTGCCGCCGGTGAAGGACGGCCGCAGGGTCATGGTGGTGTCCATCGGGCCCACCGGCACACGGACGTTGCCGACGACGAGCAGGCCGAGCCACGCGCCGAGCAGCACCACCGAGACGAGACCGAGGGCGCGCACCCAGGGGCGCGGGCGTGCCCCGGAAGTGAGAGCGAGGGCCGGCGCGGCAGGGGGCCGGGTGCCGGACCGCCGGCGGCGGGTCGGGGCCTGCGGGAGCCGTGGGAAGCGGTGGATCAGGTTCATGACGGCAGTCGGGACGCGGGCCATTGATCCCCTATGCCCCTACGGGCGGCCGGATATGCGGGCGTCGCCCGCCTCTCGTACGGACCGATCGTCCCCGACAATGGCTTCGTGCTGGAGATGACGCGCGAGGAGTTCGAGGAGCTGGTCGCCGAGGCGCTCGACCGGATCCCCCCGGAGCTGACGCGGCTCATGGACAACGTCGCGGTGTTCGTGGAGGACGAGCCGCCGGCGGACGACCCGGAGCTGCTCGGGCTCTACGAGGGGACGCCGCTGACCGAGCGGGGGGAGTGGTACGCCGGGGTGCTGCCCGACCGGATCACCGTGTACCGGGGGCCGACCCTGAGGATGTGCGAGTCCCGTGAGGACGTGGTCACGGAGACCGAGATCACGGTGGTGCACGAGATCGCGCACCACTTCGGGATCGACGACGCGAGGCTGCACGCGCTCGGCTACGGATAGGCCGTCCGCGTGTCCTCCTGCGGGTGGCGGGAGTTGGGGTTGTCGACCCTGTACTCCAACCGGAGGTGGCCCCGTGCGCCGCTTGTACGTACCCGTCCGCCTGGCCGCCACGGTCGTGGCCGTCGCCGCCGCCGCCGGATGCGTGAGCGTGGGTGACGACGCCGGAGGGAAGGCGGCGCCGTCCCACTCCGCGGGACGCTCGGGCGGCGAGGCCCCGGACGGCGGCACCGACCGGGTGGGCGGCCAGGCCGGCCACGGAGCGGCCGGGGCCGACGGCGGGCGCGACGAGAAGGACGGCAAGGACGAGGACGGGAAGGACGGGAAGAAGAAGCGCAAGGGCGAGCGCCCGTCCCCGTCCGGCGACCGGCCGTCCGCCGAGGAGAGCCGCCCCGCGTCAGACGGCGGCGGCCCGGACGAGCCCGCGCGTCCGACGCCCGACGACCGCCCCGACCCGCCCGGGCCCAGCCGGACCCCGGACCCGCAGCCCTCGGACCCGCCGCAGGACCCGGGACCGACGTCCGAGCCGACCCAGGCCGAGCCCTCCTCGTCCGCCCACCAGCCGCCCGACACCCAGCTCGCCCAGCGGGAGCCCGCGCCGCGCGCGGGGGCGCCGGCCTAGCGTCGGCGCGGCCCGTCCCGCGCTTCTCACCTGCTGATTTGCATCCGAGGGGCCCGGGTGCGTATGGTGGCAGATCGTTTGATCCTATTTGCCCGGCGCCACTGCAGAGCGCGCCGTGTGGCGCGTACTCTCTCCCTTGCCGTGGTGGACCGCATTGAGGCGGTCGTAATTGCGAACTGCGAATCACGGAGTTGACGGGCGCGTGCCGAAGAGACTCCGGAAGGTTTCGCATTCGTATGCCCATCGCCAGTACTGATCACGTCGTCGTGCCCGAGAACACCGAGGACACCGACGCCACCGCCGCCATCGAGGCGGCGGCCCCCGAACTCACCTTCGCCTCCCTCGGCCTGCCCGAGGGCGTCGTGCGCAAGCTCGCGCAGAACGGCGTGACCAGCCCCTTCCCGATCCAGGCCGCGACCATCCCGGACGCCCTGGCCGGCAAGGACATCCTCGGCCGCGGACGCACCGGCTCCGGCAAGACCCTCTCCTTCGGTCTGCCGACCCTGACGCAGCTCGCCGGCGGCCGCACCGAGAAGCACAAGCCGCGCGCCGTCATCCTGACGCCGACCCGCGAGCTGGCCATGCAGGTGGCCGACGCCCTCCAGCCCTACGGCGACGTCCTCGGCCTCAAGATGAAGGTCGTCTGCGGCGGCACCTCCATGGGCAACCAGATCTACGCGCTCGAGCGCGGCGTCGACGTCCTCGTCGCCACCCCGGGCCGGCTGCGCGACATCATCAACCGCGGCGCCTGCTCCCTCGAGAACGTGGAGATCGCCGTCCTCGACGAGGCCGACCAGATGTCCGACCTCGGTTTCATGCCCGAGGTGACGGAGCTGCTCGACCAGGTCCCCGCGGGCGGTCAGCGCATGCTCTTCTCCGCCACCATGGAGAACGAGATCAAGACCCTCGTCGACCGCTACCTCGACTCCCCGGTGTCGCACGAGGTGGACGCGGCGCAGGGCGCGGTGACGACCATGTCGCACCACATCCTCGTCGTGAAGCCCAAGGACAAGGCGCCGGTCACCGCGGCCATCGCCTCCCGCAAGGGCCGGACCATCATCTTCGTCCGCACCCAGCTCGGCGCCGACCGCGTCGCCGAGCAGCTGCGCGACAGCGGCGTGAAGGCCGAGGCGCTGCACGGCGGCATGACCCAGGGCGCCCGTACCCGCACCCTCGCCGACTTCAAGGACGGCTACGTCAACGTCCTCGTCGCCACCGACGTCGCCGCCCGCGGCATCCACGTCGACGGCATCGACCTGGTGCTGAACGTCGACCCGGCCGGCGACCACAAGGACTACCTGCACCGCGCGGGCCGCACGGCGCGCGCCGGCCGTACCGGCACGGTCGTCTCCCTGTCGCTGCCGCACCAGCGGCGCCAGATCTTCCGCCTGATGGAGGACGCGGGCGTCGACGCCACGCGTCACATCATCCAGGGCGGCGCGGCCTTCGACCCGGAGGTCGCCGAGATCACCGGCGCCCGCTCGATGACCGAGGTGCAGGCCGAGTCCGCCGGCAACGCCGCGCAGCAGGCCGAGCGTGAGGTCGGCCAGCTCACCAAGGAGCTGGAGCGCGCCCAGCGCCGCGCCACCGAGCTGCGCGAGGAGGCCGACCGGCTGCTGGCCCGCGCCGCGCGTGAGCGGGGCGAGGACCCGCAGGCCGTGATCGCCGAGGCGGCCGCCGTGGTGGCCGAGGCCGAGGCCGAGGTGACGCTGCCGGAGCAGCCGACCGCGCGGGACGTCGAGCGGACCGAGCGCGCCGAGCGCCCGGCGGCCTCGGCCCCGTACGAGCGGCGTGAGCGCCGTGACGACCGGGACGACCGTGGCGGTTTCCGTCGCGACGACCGCCGTGACGACCGGGGTGGCCGTTCCTTCGAGCGCCGTGACGACCGTGGTGACCGTGGCGGGTTCCGCCGAGACGACCGTGGTGACCGTGGCGGGTTCCGCCGTGACGACCGTGGCGACCGTGGCGGTTTCCGTCGTGACGACCGGGGTGGCCGTTCCTTCGAGCGCCGTGACGACCGTGGTGACCGTGGCGGTTTCCGTCGTGACGACCGTCGTGACGACCGCGGTGGGTTCCGCCGTGACGACCGTGGCGACCGTGGCGGGTTCCGTCGTGACGACCGTCGTGACGACCGGGGTGGCCGTTCCTTCGAGCGCCGTGACGACCGCGGCGACCGCGGCGGCCGTTCCTTCGAGCGACGGGACGGCGGCGACCGCGGCGGCTTCCGCCGTGACGACCGTCCCGGCCACCGGGGCAGCGACCGCCCGTTCAACCGTGACCGTCAGGGCGACCGCCCGGGCTTCCGCCCCGGCGGCCACGACCGGCCCAACGGCCGTCGTGACGACCACCGCGGCGGCGGCTCGTTCCAGCGCCGCGAGGACAAGCCGCGCTGGAAGCGCAACGGCTGACACCGCCTCACCGGAATGACCGCCGAGGGCCCGCACGACACCCGTCGCGCGGGCCCTCGCGCATCTGTGCCCCCTCCGGCCGCCACGCGCCTGCCGATACCCGATCGGCTCCCCGGCCACGTCCGGCTATGCTCGGGGAGGCAACATCGCCAGGGGCCCTTAGCTCAATTGGCAGAGCAGTGGACTTTTAATCCATTGGTTGTGGGTTCGAGTCCCACAGGGCCTACCTCCCGCGGGAGGGGGAGCCCCCCCGACGCGGCGAACGGCGCTCGCACCGGCCAGGCCGGTACGAGCGCCGTTCGCGTTCTTCGGAAGGAGCGGCTCAGCGGGGTGACGGGCGCCGGACGTCGTCGTCACCCGGCCGCTCGTAGGGGTCGATGAGCTGCACCCCGATGCCGCTGGTCACCAGGCCGGCCGCGATCAGCAGCCCGTCGGGCACGACGATGCCCGCGACCAGCATGCCCAGCCCCGCGATCAGCACCCACCAGGCACTGGTCCGCCGGTACTCGCGCGGGCGGGTCGGGCGGCCGGTGGCGAGGGAGCGGGCGAAACGGGGGTCCTCGTGCTCGAGTCGGGCCGCGAGATCGACCAGGCGGTCGTCGTCGGACTGGGGCACGGCTCCTCCTTCCCAGGGGGTGGCCGTCCGGTCACACCGTCGACGGCCGTCGCTCCGAGCACCGGGACGTGCGCGAACCGCCGGCATGCCGTGAACTCGGGCCGATATCCAGGAGTTTGCCCGTGCGCCGAGGTCGTCACCCGCCCGGTACGGTCCCTCCAGGGTCGCCCGGGGCGCACGGCCGGAGCCATCCGTCGTGCCCCCCAACTCCAGGGGGGGACCGGCACGCACACAAGCCTGTGCAGGGGTCCGCACACGCCGGGAAAATGGGGACTGTCACCGATGGCGCCGTCCCGGTCATGGGCGGAGGCTGGACGGTGACGGTCCGCGCCGCGCCCCCGGCCGCGGGCCGTCGGGGCCTTGAGCATACGACGGCGAGGAGGCGGAACCGGGTGCCTCTGTTCTGGCGCATCTTCCTGCTGAACGCCGTCGTGCTGATCGTCGCCACCGCCCTGCTCCTCGGGCCCGTCACCGTGTCCACGCCGGTGCTGCTCACCGAGGCCGCCGTGCTCACCGTGGGCCTGGCCGCCATGCTCGTCGCCAACGCGCTGCTGCTGCGCGTCGGACTCGCCCCGCTGCAGCGCCTCACCCGTGCCATGAACACCACCGACCTGCTCCGCCCGGGGCACCGGACCGCGGTCGGCGGGCGCGGCGAGATCGCCGAGCTGATCACCACGTACAACACGATGCTGGACCGGCTGGAGGACGAGCGGGCGACCAGCAGCGCGCGGGCCCTGTCCGCGCAGGAGGCGGAGCGCCGCCGTATCGCCCGTGAGCTGCACGACGAGGTCGGCCAGTCGCTGACCGCCGTGCTGCTCCAGCTCAAGCGTGCCGCCGACCACGCCCCTGCCGAGCTCGGCGACGAGCTGCGCCAGGTGCAGGAGACCACCCGCGCCTCCCTGGAGGAGATCCGGCGGATCGCCCGCCGGCTGCGCCCCGGCGTGCTGGACGAGCTGGGCCTGGCCAGTGCCCTCAAGGCGCTTGCCACCGAGTTCGGCGGGCCCGGACTGTCCGTCCAGCACTGCCTCGACCCCGACCTGCCCGACCTGGACCACGAGTCCGAGCTGGTCCTCTACCGGGTCGCGCAGGAGGGCCTCACCAACGTCGCGCGGCACGCGCGGGCGCGCCGCGCCGAGCTGGCGCTGCGCCGCACGCCCGGCGGGGTCGAGCTGCGGGTCCGCGACGACGGCCGCGGCGTCGGCGGCGCCGACGAGGGCGCCGGCATCCGCGGCATGCGGGAGCGGGCGCTGCTGGTGGGCGCCGAGCTGACCGTGGAACCCCGTGCTGAGGGCGGTACCGAGCTGCGGCTCGCCGTGCCCGTCCCCGCGCGTTTCCCCGCGCACGTCCTCGTCCCCGTACGACCCGAGCGGAAGTCCGTCCCCTCGACCACCCCGGCCGTCGTGCGCCGCTCCGCGCCCGCGCACGCGCCGCCCCCGTGACCGACGTCCCCCGACCGGAAACGCTGAACCATGACAGACGCCTCCCCCACCCGCATCCTCCTCGCCGACGACCACGCGCTGGTCCGCCGGGGGGTCCGTCTCATCCTGGACGGCGAACCGGACCTGACCGTGGTGGCGGAGGCCGCCGACGGCGCCGAGGCCCTCGAACTGGCCCGGGAGCACCGCCCCGACCTGGCTATCCTCGACATCGCCATGCCGCGCCTGACCGGTCTGCAGGCGGCCCGTGAACTCTCCCGCACCCTGCCGGAGACCCGGATCCTCGTGCTGACCATGTACGACAACGAGCAGTTCTTCTTCGAGGCGCTGGCCGCCGGAGCCTCCGGGTACGTCCTCAAGTCGGTCGCCGACCGCGACCTCGTGGAGGCCTGCCACGCCACCATGCGGGGCGAGCCCTTCCTCTATCCGGGGGCGGTCAACGCCCTCATCCACAACTATCTCGACCTCGCGCGGGAGGGCCGGTCCCTGCCCGCGAAGGCCATCACCGACCGCGAGGAGCAGATCCTCAAGCTCGTCGCCGAGGGCCACACCTCGCAGCAGATCGCGGACATGCTGGTGATCAGCCCCAAGACGGTGGAGCGGCACCGCGCCAACCTGCTCGCCAAGCTGGGCCTGAAGGACCGGCTGGAACTCACCCGGTACGCCATCCGGGTCGGCCTGATCGAGCCCTGACCTCCGCCCCCGGCCGCACGGGTTGCCAGACTGGAGCCGGACCGCGCAGCGGTCCCGCCGCCGCCCGCACCCGGGAGAGCCCGCCGATGCCGTACCCGTACGTCCTGCTGTCCGCCGCCGTCTCCCTCGACGGCTATCTGGACGACACCGGCCCCGAGCGGCTGCTGCTGTCGGGCCCGGCCGACTTCGACCGGGTCGACGAGGTACGGGCGTCCGTGGACGCCATCCTGGTCGGCGCCGGCACGATCCGCGCCGACAATCCCCGCCTGCTGGTCAACTCGCCCGGGCGGCGCGCCGCCCGGGTCGCCGACGGCCTGCCCGAGTACCCGCTGAAGGTCACGGTGAGCGGCTCGGGCGACCTGGACCCGGCGGCCGGTTTCTGGCACACCGGCGGCGAGAAGGTCCTGTACACCACCGGCAAGGGCGCCGAACGGGCCCGAGCCCTGGGCATCGCCGCCGACGTCGTGCCGCTCGGCGACGTGCTGGACTGGCGGCGGCTGCTGGAGCACCTGCACGACGTGCGCGGGGTACGGCGGCTGATGGTGGAGGGCGGCGGGCAGATCCACACCCAGCTGATGACCGAGGGCCTCGCCGACGAGCTCCAACTCGTCCTCGCCCCGTTGTTCGTCGGCGACCCGGACGCCCCCCGCCTGTTCGGCCCCGGTCCCTACCAGGGCGGCCGGCTGCGCCTTGTCGAGACCCGCCCCGTCGGCGACGTCGTCCTGATGCGCTACGAGCCCACCGCGCCGGGCACCGGCGCGCTGCCGTCCGCCGCCGACCGCCACTGGCTCGCCCTCGCCTGCGACCTGGCCGGACAGTGTCCGCCCTCCGGGACCGCGTTCAGCGTCGGTGCGGTCGTGGTCGCCGCCGACGGCACCGAGCTGGCGCGGGGCCACTCCCGGGAGGGTGACGACCCGGTGGTGCACGCGGAGGAGGCCGCGCTCGCCAAGGCCGACCCCACCGACCCGCGGCTGGCCGGCGCCACCGTCTACTCCAGCCTGGAGCCGTGCGCCCGCCGCGCGTCCCGTCCTGCGCCCTGCGCGCGGCTGATCCTGGACGCGGGGGTGCGCCGGGTGGTTACGGCCTGGCGGGAGCCGGACACCTTCGTGACGGACGCCGACGGCAGCGCCGTACTGGCGGACGGGGGCGCCACGGTGCTGGTGCTGCCGGAGTTCGAGCAGCGTGCGAAGGCGCCGAACGCGCACCTGCTGGGCGGCTGATCGCGCCCGCCGGGGAAGCGATGTGCACCGGACCCCGTGGATGCCGTACACTCGTGTTTACCGACGCGGGGTGGAGCAGCTCGGTAGCTCGCTGGGCTCATAACCCAGAGGTCGCAGGTTCAAATCCTGTCCCCGCTACTGAAGGCCGAGGGCCGGAATCCGAAAGGGTTCCGGCCCTCGGTGTTTCTCCATGGCGGTGCTCGTCGCCCTCCTCTTCACGCGCCCTCCACCCCGCCTTTCACGCACAGTGAGCGAACGGCGTCGCAGCGCATAACAACTGACGAACCGTCAGGTTCGGCCGGTCGTCCGAGGCGCGGTCAACTCGCCCGTTTTCGCCCGCTCGTGGCGCTTAAGTCCACGCGAAAACCGTTAACGATCAAGAGGAACGGCTTGGAATCCGGCCCCCGCGTCTATTAACGTTCGATAACGCAGCGCGGTCGTCCCAGCCGTCACAGAAGTCGGCTCCGTGCGCATGCGCCGAATCCCGCAAGGGAACCGGGGAACCACCACCATGGGGTGAATCGGGCGGATACCGCCGTGGAAACACGGTTCGTATACGCGCGTAGGAGACCTTCCCGCTCCGAACCCGTCAGCTAACCCGGTAGGCGAAGACGGAAGGAAAGGAGCGCGCCCACGTGGCGTCCAACCCGCCTGCCCCCGAGGCCCCGTTCAAGCCGAACGACACCTTCGCGTACGGCGCCCCCGGCGTCGAAGAGGGCCCCTTCGAGGAGTGGAACCCCACCGCGGAGTCCGTGCGGCCCGTGCGTGGCCGGCACCGCGTCGCCAAGCAGCGCGGAGGCGGACTCGCCCGCAGCTCCACCGTCCTCGGCGTCGGCGTCATAGCCGCTGTCGGCGCCGGCGGCATGGCCAGCGCCCAGACCGGCAAGCCGCCCGTCTCCATCTCCATGCCCGACCTTCCCAACGTGGGTTCCCTCATCTCCGACGAGGAAACGCCCAAGGGATCCAGCACCCCCCTCAGCGACATCGGCAGGATGGCCGCCGCCGACACCGGCGCCGAGGAGGGCGCCGACGCCGGTGAGGCGCTGCGCGCCCGCATCATGGCCCAGGTCGAGCAGCAGCAGGGCCAGGCGCAGAGCAAGGCGCAGGCCGCCGCCCTCGCCGCCGCCGAGAAGGAGGCCGCCGAGGCCGCCGCCAAGGCCGAGAAGGAGGCCAAGGAGAAGGCCGAGGCCGCCAAGAAGAAGGCGGAGGAGGAGGCCGCGAAGAAGGCCGAGGCCGAGCGCCTCGCCGAGCTGGCCAAGCAGTACGCGCTCCCGACCTCCTCGTACACCATCACCTCGACCTTCGGTCAGGCGGGCGCCTACTGGTCCTCCGGCTACCACACCGGCCTCGACTTCGCCGCGCCCACCGGCACCCTGATCAAGGCGGTCCACACCGGCACGATCACCTCCGCCGGCTGGGACGGCTCGTACGGCTACAAGACCGTGCTCACGCTCGACGACGGCACCGAGGTCTGGTACGCCCACCAGTCGTCGATCAACGTCAGCGTCGGCCAGAAGGTCGCCACCGGCGACGTGATCGGCCGTGTCGGCGCGACCGGCAACGTGACCGGCGCCCACCTCCACCTCGAGGTTCACACCGGCTCCGGCAGTGTCGACCCGGCCGCCTGGCTGGCCGGCAAGGGCCTCAGCATCTGAGCCACCACGGAGGCCGGCTCCCGGCCTCCGACGCCGTGAACGCCGGCAGCCCCGACGACGACCCCCCGACGTCAGGGCTGCCGGTTCCGCATGTCCGAGGCCTTTTCAGCGCCGGTAGGGGTTCTCCCCGTACGCCGGATACGTCGGCTGCCCCTGCGGCGGCCACACCGCCGGGACGGGCCCGTACGCCCAACCCGCGCCGTACGGCAGCCGGGGCGCCGTGAGCCGGGCCGCGTGCTCCAGCGCCGGACGGGCCGCCGCGCGCCGGTGCCACAGCTCCAGGAGCAGCTCCCGCTCCCGCGTCACGAAGTCCGCCCCCGCCTTCCCCGCACGGCCCCGGTGGCGCAGGAACGCCAGCTGCGTCGCGTACGCCTCGTACTGGGCGACCGCCCGCGCGGCCGGTCTGCCGCCGTGCTCGCGGGCGAACTTCCGGGCGAGGCGCCGGGCCCGCATCGAGCCCAGCGCGAACGGCTCCGACGGGCGCAGCCAGCCCGCCACCGCGTACGCGGGCAGCTCCGCGCGCACGGTCCGCAGCTCCCGCTGCCGTGTCCACACCACCAGCCAGGTCAGCAGCCCGAAGGTCGGCATCATGAACGCCCCGTACACCGCGATGAAGCCGAACTGGCCGAGCGTGGCGGAGCCGTTCCACAGGGCGTGCATGCCCATGGCGAGGAGCAGCCCGGCGAGGGGCAGGAGGACGCGCCGCACCCGCTGGCGGTCGGCGGCCAGCGCGGCCGCGCCGAACCCGATGCCGGTGAGCACGGTGAACAGGGGATGCGCGAAGGGCGACATGACGATACGCACGAAGAAGGTCGCCGCGGTGACCGAGGCGATGCCGCTGCCGCCGGTGAGCTGGTCGGTGCCGAAGGCGTTGCCCAGGTAGAGGACGTTCTCGGTGAACGCGAAACCGGTCGCGGTGAATCCGGCCGCCACCACACCGTCGAGGATCCCGTGGAAGTCGCGTCTGCGGAACAGGAAAAGCAGCAGCACCGCCGCAGCCTTCGCCGTCTCCTCCACGACCGGCGCTATGACCGTCGCGCCCAGGGTGTCGGCGCCGGCCGGGTCGGCGGTGGTCGTGGCTATCCACCGGGTGGCGAAGCTGTTCGCCACGATCGCGATGAGCGCCGCCGCGCAGGCTCCCCAGGCGAAGGCGAACAGCAGGTTCCGCCAGGGGCCCGGCTCCACCCGGCCCAGCCAGCGGAACGCCGCGAGCAGCAGCGGGACCGGCAGCACGGCCAGCCCCAGACCCACGAGGAAGCCCTGCGTGCCGGTCTGTTCCCGCACCAGCGCGAGGATCACCAGGCCGGACAGGGCCAGCAGCGTCACCATCGCTCCGTAGCGGACCGCCGGGCGCTGCCACCAATGCGGGTGCCGCAGCGTGCTGCCGGGAGCTGCGCCGGGGTACGGCGGGTACGGAGGGCTGCTGGCCACGGATTCGACCCTAACGAGGAAGGGGCAGGGCTGCGTGCCGGCGCGGGGCCCCGGAGGAGGTCAGACGGTGTCCCCGTCCGGGCGGCCGGCGCGGTCGTCGTGCGGTACGCGGCGGAAGAGCAGGTCGTTCACCACGTGACCCTTGTCCAGCCCCTGCCGCTCGAAACGGGTGAGCGGCCGGAACGCGGGACGCGGCGCGAAACCGCCGTCCTCCCGGGTGTTCTCGAAGGCGGGGTGCGCGGTCAGCACCTCGAGCATCTGCTCCGCGTACGGCTCCCAGTCGGTGGCGCAGTGGACGATCGCGCCCGGCGCGAGGCGGGACGCGGCCAGGGTCAGGAACTCCGGCTGGATCAGCCGCCGCTTGTGGTGCCGCTTCTTCGGCCACGGGTCCGGGAAGAAGACGCGCAGCCCCCTCAGGGCGTCCGGGGCGAGCATCTCGCGCAGCAGGATGATCGCGTCCCCGTTCGCCACGCGCACGTTGGTCAGGCCGCGCTTCTCGGCGAGGTGCAGCAGATGCCCCTGGCCGGGGGTGTGGACGTCGACGGCGAGGATGTTCGTGTCCGGGTCGGCGGCGGCCATCTCCGCGGTGGCCTCGCCCATGCCGAAGCCGATCTCCAGGACGACCGGCCGGCCGTTCCCGAACAGCTCGGTCAGGTCCAGCCGGCGGCTGCCGTCGATGTCGAGCCCCCACGCCGGCCACAACCGCTGCAGCGCATCCGCCTGACCCGCGGTGACGCGGCTGCGGCGGGGCTGGAAGCTGCGGATGCGGCGCTCGAAGTGCGACCCGGCGGGGTCGGCCTTCGGGCCGTCGGGGAAGCGCGGCTCCCCCTTCGCGCGGGCGCGGGGGGCCGGCTCGCCGGCGGTCCGCTCGGCGTGCGGTGCTTCGGGGGTGCTCATCACGGAATCAGACACAGTGCCCTCGATTTTACGGGGACGGCGCGCACGGCCGCCCGGCCGCGCACGCCCGCCCGACGGCCGCTCCCGCCACGCGCGCTCACCGCTCGCTCTCGGCGAGGCCGGCCAGCGCCCGGCGGGCGATCTCCCGGCCGATCGGCAGCGAGGCGGTCGCGGCGGGCGAGGGGGCGTTCAGCACGTGCACCGCGCGGGGCGCCTCCCGGATCAGGAAGTCGTCGACCAGCGTGCCGTCGCGCAGCACCGCCTGCGCCCGCACCCCGGCCTCCGTCGGCACCAGGTCCTCGTCCCGCACGGCGGGCAGCAGCCGGCGCACGGCCCGCGCGAAGGCCGGCTTGGACAGCGAGCGGTGCAGCTCTCCCGCGCCGTACCGCCAGTGGCGGCGGGCCAGCTGCCAGGAGCCCGGCCAGGTCAGGGTCGCCCCCAGCTCGCGCGGCCGCACCGTCCGCCAGTCGTAGCCCTCGCGGGCCAGCGCCGGGACCGCGTTCGGCCCCACGTGCACCCCGTCGTCCGTGCCCCGGGTGAGGTGGACGCCGAGGAAGGGGAACGCCGGGTCCGGCACCGGGTAGACCAGGCCCCGCACCAGCTCGGGGCGGGCCAGCTCGTAGTACTCCCCGCGGAACGGCACGATGCGGGCGCCCGGCTCGTCGCCCGTGAGCAGCGCGATCCGGTCGCAGTGCAGCCCCGCGCAGTTCACCAGCGTGCGGGCGCGCACGATGTCGCCGGCCGCCGTCAGCACGGCCACGCCCCGGTCGGGCCGGCGGTCGATCCGGACCACTTCCGCGCCGTGCCGCACGTCCGCACCGGACGCATCCGCGAGCCGGCGGGCCACCGCCGCGTAGTCGCAGATGCCGGTGGTGCCGACATGGATCGCGGCGAGGCCCTCGACTTCCGGCTCGTACTCCGCGATCTGCGCGCCGCACAGCTCCCGCACCGACAGGCCGTTCTCCCGGCCGCGCTGGACCAGGGCGTGCAGCCGGGGCAGCTCCTCGCGCTCCGTGGCGACGATCAGCTTGCCCGTCACCGCGTGCGGGATGTCGTACTCGGCGCAGAACTTGACCATCTCGGCCGCGCCCGACACCGCGTACCGCGCCTTCAGGGAGCCGGGGCGGTAGTAGATGCCGCTGTGGATCACCCCGCTGTTGCGTCCCGTCTGGTGCCGGGCCGTGCCCTGCTCCTTCTCCAGCACGGTCACCCGCGTGCCCGGGGCGGCCCGCCCGATGGCATACGCCGTCGACAGGCCGACGATCCCGCCGCCGATCACCACCACGTCACAGTCGTACGACCCCGCCGCCACCTGCGCCACCTCCCGCGTCGATAGTGCACTGCGCCACTGACAACGGCTTCAAACCAAGGGCGGGGGCGGGGCAGGTCAGGCCGTGGTCATCAGCAGCGGGCGGGCGCGCTCGCGCAGCTCGACCACGCGCGGCTCGTCGCCGTACGGCTCCAGCCGGTGCAGCAGGTCCCTGACGTACTCCGTGGTGCGCGCGGAGGAGATGCGGCCCGCCACCTCCACGGCCCGTACGCCCTGCTCACAGGCGGCGTCCAGGTTCCCGGACTCCAGTTCGGCGACCGCGGAGACCACCAGGCGCAGTCCGTGCGAGCGCACGAACTCCTCGGTGGGCTTCGACAGCGCCTGCTCGGTGAAGCGGCGCACCTGACGGGGCGCCTTCAGGTCCCGGTAGCACTCGGCCGCGTCGGCGGCGAACCGGTCGTAGGAGTAGAAGCCGAGCCAGGTCGGGTCGCTGTCGCCGGGGCGGGACCGCTCCAGCCAGCTCTCCGCCGACTTCAGCGCGGCGCCGGCCGCCTGGGCGTCCCCGGCGCGTGCGTGCGCGCGTGCCTCGACCAGGCGGAAGAAGCTGAGGGTGCGGGCGGTGGCCAGGCCGCGGTTGCGCTCCAGGGCGGCCTGGGCGAGGTCCACTCCCTCGTCGCCGAAGCCGCGGTACGTCGCCTGGAGCGACATCGAGGCGAGGACGTACCCGCCGAGGGGCACGTCGGCCGCCGCGCGGGCCAGGCGCAGGGCCTGGATGTAGTAGCGCTGCGCCGCCTCCTGCTGGCCCGTGTCGAACGCCATCCAGCCCGCCAGGCGGGTGAGTTCGGCGGCCGCGCCGAAGAGGGAGCGGCCCACGTCGTCGGAGTAGGAGCCGAGCAGCAGCGGGGCCGCCTCGACCCTCAAGCACTCCGGGACCATCGACGAACGCCAGTCGCCGCCACCGTACTTGGAGTCCCAGCGGCGGGCGTCCTCCGCGGCCTCCCGCAGTTTCTGCACATCGCTGTGGCCGACTTTGAGCGGTGCGCCGGAGCCTTCGGACGGGCTCACCTCGCGCGCGACCGAGCTGTCGGCCGGGGTTATCAGCCACCGTGAGGCGGGCGTGGCGTACGCGCTCACCGCGAACGACCCGGCGAGGGACTGCCAGATGCCGCCGGAGCCTGCCCGGCGGCCGGCCAGGTCCAGCCGGTACAGCTCGGTCGCGGACTTCACCGCCTGGCCGACGTCACGGGGGAAGGCGAGACCCACCTCGGGCGCGGGATCGGCGTCCGCCAGGCCGATCTCGTGCAGCGGCACGGGGCGGCCCAGCTTCTGGCCGATGGCGGCGGCGATCAGGTGCGGGGCGGCGCCCTGCGGCACCATGCCCTTCGACACCCAGCGTGCCACCGACGTCTTGTCGTAGCGAAGCGTCAGTCCCCGCTGTGCGCCGAGATCGTTGACGCGCCGTGCGAGGCCGGCGTTGCTGATTCCCGCGAGGGCGAGAACGGCGCCGAGTTTTTCGTTCGGCCCGCGTTGCTCCCTGGACATGCGCCACCCCTCGACACAGACGGCTGCCGCTCTGGCATAACCACGCGGCATTCGTAAACCCAGCGTAGTTCGCCGCATCCCAAGCGTTAAGGGGCATTCTTCCGGATGGCGGGATTGTGGTCCGTACTGAAGTACGGGTCCGATACGCGCAGTTGCGGCGTGCTCCCGGTGTGTGGCCGTGCGCCTGTCCGTGCGCTCTTCTCCGGCCATACCGGGAGCGATTCCATGGTCCGTGCGTGGGTCGGCCCGCTGTACTGGATCCAGTGGGCTGGGGGAACACCGCCGCCTTCATCCCCGCGGGCGGCGGAACGGTCCGGGAGACGAGCTCCGCCTCCCGGACCGTACGCCCCGCTGTGGTGCGCAAAGCCTGTACGGAGCGTGTTCGAGTGTGATCTCACCGCTTCGATTTGGCCGAAAATCGATGCCGCTCGTTTCGGCGAATCCGCGCTTCTATCCAGGTAGTTAAGGGCGCGTTGGTGGTTTTGGGGGCGCGCATCGGGGGCGCATTCGCGTCGAAGTGGCCTGGTGGGCGGCGACCGCCCGAATGTCGATCTCCGTGTCTCGGGCGGGTGTTCGGGTGCGCGGTCCGCCAACGCCCGCCGAGGGTAGGTGTATCCGCCGGGGCGCACTCGACGGAGCACACACCGCTCCGGCGGCGTTACCGAGCGCCTCCTTCATGGCAGCATGGGGAACCGGTTCGTACGGTGGGTTGGTTGTCCACAGCTTGTGGAGGCGGCGATGCGGTGGTTGGTGGGATGGAGCAGCACCGCCGCGGCGGCCGGGGGATACGGCCCCGTCGGCTCAGCCGGCACCACCGGCGTCGACGGTGAGACCCTGCAGCCCGTCGGCTCCCACCTGCTGTGGGGCGACCCCGACCCGCTGTGGGCCGTCGGGGA
The DNA here is from genome assembly GCF_043082785.1 of Streptomyces sp. NPDC014764. Taxonomy (NCBI): domain Bacteria; kingdom Bacillati; phylum Actinomycetota; class Actinomycetes; order Kitasatosporales; family Streptomycetaceae; genus Streptomyces; species Streptomyces sp. NPDC014764. The sequence continues at coordinate 104,186 of NZ_JBIBXY010000019.1, forward strand.
CTGGCGCCCCGACGAGGTGCGGGTGGTCGCCGCCGACGAACAGACCCGCGTCGCCGTCCTCGGCACCTGCGGCGCCTCCGACGAACAGCTGCGCGTCGCGCTGTTCGCCGCGCGGGGCGGGGCTCTGCGGCATCTCACCGCCTGGCCGGGCAGCTACACCGCGGTCGTCCAGGTCGGTCGCCGCGTCACCGTGTGCAGCGACCTCGCAGGCGCCCGGCCCGTCTTCTACACCCCCTTCGAACGGGGCGTCGCCTACGCCACCGCCGCCCTGCCGCTCGCCGACCTCGTCGAGGCCAACCTCGACTTCGGACACCTCGCCGCGCTGCTCGCGGCGCCCGACGTGCCCGCCGCGCTCCAGGACTCCACCCCGTACGAGGGCGTGAAGCGTGTTCCGCCGGGGCACGCGCTGATCCTGCGCGCCGGGGCCCGCGAGATCGCCGGGTACGAACCCGTCGCCTCCCTGGCCGTCGCCGCCCCGCCCGCCGACCCCGACCACGCGGTGGACGCCGTGCGGGACGCGCTGGTCGAGGCGGTGCGGACGCGGCTGGCCGCGCCCCGTCATGTGCCCGGCGCCGACATGGACCCCGGACCGGTGCCGGGCATGGGGCCCGCGGAGCGGCGTGCGCAGCGGGGGACGCCGGTGGCGGGGATCGGCGCGGATCTGTCCGGAGGGCCGGCGTCGGGTGCCCTGGCCTTGCTGGCCGCCGGGCTGCCGGGGAGACCGGGGACCGTGCTGGGACACGGCACCGGCGCGGGGGAGCGGCTCCTGGCCGTCACCTTCAACGACCTGGCCGCCGGGGACGCAGGAGGGCGCGACGAGGGAGAACTGGAGCGGGCGGGCGCACTCGCCGCGAATCCTCGGCTGCACCATGTGGTGGTCGCCGGGGAGGAGTCGACGCTTCCCTACGTCGAGCTGGATGTCCCGCTGACGGACGAGCCGGGCCCGTCGCTGGTCGCTGCGGCGCGGCACCGGGCGCGGCTGGCGGCGGGCAGCGCGGACCACTTCACGGGTCACGGCGCCAAGCAGGTGCTGGACGCTCATCCCGCGCGGCTCGCCGATCTGCTGATGGACCGTAAGCGGCGGCATCTGGTGCGGCCGGTCGCCGCTCTGGCCAAGGCGGACGGGTCCGTGATGGTGCCGGCGCGGGTGTACGCGGCGGCGAGGAGGCTGGCGCGGACGCCGTACCGGACCGGGCTGGAGTCCCTCGCGCAGCGGCTGCTGCACAAGAAGCTGGACGACGACGGTCCCGGCGGCGCCGCGGACGCCTCGCTGGCCGCACTGACCTGGGGCCGGCCCGGGCCCGCGGCGCGGTGGCTGACCGGCGAGGCGCTGGCTGAAGTATCGGTTCGCCTCCAGGCGTCGACGTGGCGGTCGGAGGTGGGCCCCGGGCAGCGGCCGGGGGACTTCCGGGCGCGTGCGGCGCTGGCACGGTACGCGTCGGACGTACGGGTGCTGGAACAGGCGGCGGAGATCCGGTCGCAGCGGCTGCACACGCCGTTCCTCGACAACCAGGTGGTGCGGGCCTGCAGGGCCCTGCCGGAGGCGCTGCGGGTACGGCCGGGCGCGCGGGCGGCGATCCTGCGGTCCGTGCTCGAGGGCGCGGGGGTGCGGGATCTGCCGGCGGGGTGGGGGGCGCCGGCGGTCCCCACGACGGCGGTGGCCGCGCGGACGGGGCTGCGGGTGGCGGCGGGGTCGCTGATCGCACTGTTCGACACGCCGTTGCTGGCTCAGGCGGGGTTGGTGGAGGCGCGGGTCGTGCGCAAGGCGCTGCGGGGGGCGGCTGAGGGGGAGGCGCTGCCGCTGGACGGGCTGGCGGACCTGGTGGCGCTGGAGGTGTGGCTGCGGAGGCTGCTGGCGCGGCGGGGGACGTGCTGGACGGGGACGCCTGCGCGGCAGCGGGCGGTGCCGGCGGGGATCGCGCCGCAGCGGGGTGCGCTGGGGGCTGGGGCAGCGGGACCGCGCTGAGGCGGGGCGCCTGGGGCGCGGGTTCCGTGTGGTGGGTTTGAGGTTTACGCCTGGGGCGCGGGGTTCCGTTCGGTGGGGTTTGAGGTTTACGCCTGGGGCGCGGGGTTCCGTTCGGTGGGGTTTGAGGTTTACGCCTGCGGCGCAGGGCTCCGTCCGGTGAGGGCTGATGCAGCGCCTACGGCCGGTGGGTGGCACGGGGTCGCGCTGGGGGTGGACGTCCTCGGTCTGGCGCGATTGTGCCTGTCGGTAAGTGAACGGTGCGGACGCGCCAGCCGCTGCGGGCGCCCACCCCCACCCCGCCTCCCCCCGCCGTACGCGGCTACGCCGACATCGCCGGCGCGGGGCGGCCACCGGGTTCCGCCCACCGCGGGCATTCGTGCCGCTCAGGGCGAGGGGGGTGCCTCCCGCTCGAGCGAAGCCGAGAGTGGGGGAGGGTGGCCGCGGCGGCGGCACCCTGTCGGCGCCAGGTGCGCCAACACCCTCGGCCCGCACCGACGCCGGGCGACCTCGCGGGCCCGTGGGTGCGACACGCGTGGGCCGGCACCCGTGCCGTACGGGGGCCGGCCCACGCGGTGGAAAAAGACCGCAGGTCAGCTCGGCCTGCTGCGGAGGCCCTCCAGGAGGATGTCCAGGAGACGCGCGGAGGCCGCCGCCTGCTGGGCCGCGTCAGGCAGGGAGGGCGCAGCCGTCGCTATGACGAGCAGCACGTCGGACACGGACACGTCCGCCCGCAACTCCCCCGCCGCCCGGGCTCGTTCCACCAACTGCCCGACCACGTCGAGCAGTTCCGCCGCGCCACCGTGGTCCTCCGCCCGCTCCTCGGGCACGAGCCGCAGCTCCCCCGCGGGCTGCGTCCGCTGCTGCGGCAGCCGCGCGTGCTCCGGCAGCCCCCGCTCCTCCGCGACGCCGACCCGCAGCACCTGCGGCGGCAGCAGCCGCCCCGCGCCGGACGCGACCGACGTGCGCAGGAAGCGCGACAGCGCCGACCACGGCTCGTCCTCCTGCCCCAGAGCGGCACGCGCCTGCTCCGTCAGCCGGGACGTCTCCTCCTCGGCGATCCGGCGTACGAGCACGTCCTTGCTCGGGAACCGCCGGTACACCGTGCCGACGCCGACCCGTGCCCGGCGCGCCACGTCCTCCATCGGCGCGCCGTACCCCAGCTCGCCGAAGACCTCACGCGCCGCACGCAGCACGTGCTCCAGGTTGCGCTGGGCGTCGACGCGCAGCGGTGTGGTGCGAGTGCCGTCCGGGCGCCCGCCGGCGGCGGCGCTCATCGTCGCGCCAGAGGCGACAGCGGACGACCATCGAGAGTCCTGCACATGCATGTGTATCCCCCGGTAATGACGTCTCCCCCCGGAGACTCTCCCCGCCATTGACGTCCGGGGCGTGAAAACGGGACCGGCCTGTCGGTCCCGCCCGTCGCGGATCCGACGAGCACATCCCCCTGTACCCCGTCGACACATGAACATAGTTGAGAGGGGGTCAATTCAGAAGGGGCACGTTCCGCACGGAGCGCCCCTCGATCGGAGCACGAGTCGTATACGTCGCGAATGTTCCTTCACCAGGGTGCCGATCATGCGGTGTGACCTGCGGTGATCGGTGCTGTGTCGGCAATTCGGCCAACCACCGGCAGGTGCGTCCTACGGTCACACAATTCGTCGGGGCTGTGGACAAACGGAAGCGACGGGTGCGTCATGGGAGGGTGAAGGAACGTGCGCGCATTCTCGTTGTCGGCGGTGGCTACGTCGGGATGTACACGGCCCTGCGCCTGCAACGGAGACTGAAACGCGAGCTCGGACGGGGCGAGGCCGAGATCACGGTCGTCACGCCGGACCCGTACATGACGTACCAGCCTTTCCTGCCCGAAGCGGCCGCCGGTGCCATTTCCCCTCGTCATGTCGTCGTACCGCTGCGTCGTGTCCTCGACCGGTGCCGCGTCGTCATCGGGGAGGCCACGGCCGTCGACCACGCCGCGCGCACGGCCACCGTCCGCACCCCGGCCACCGACGAGGAGGGGACGGACGGCAGGCGGATCGAGTACGACGAGCTGGTTCTGGCACCCGGGTCGGTCGCGCGCACCTTGCCGATCCCGGGGCTCGCCGATCACGCCATCGGCTTCAAGACCGTGGAGGAGGCCATCGGGCTGCGCAACCACGTCCTCGAGCAGATGGACATCGCCTCGTCGACGCGTGACCCGGGGGTGAGGGACGCCGCCCTCACGTTCGTCTTCGTCGGCGGCGGCTACGCGGGTGTGGAGGCGCTCGGCGAGCTGGAGGACATGGCGCGCTACGCCACGCGGTACTACCACAACGTCCGCCCCGAGGACATGAAGTGGATCCTGGTGGAGGCGTCGGACCGGATCCTCCCCGAGGTGGGTGAGGAGATGGGGCGCTACACCGTGACGGAGCTGCGGCGGCGCAACATCGACGTGCGCCTCGAGACGCGGCTGGACTCCTGCGCCGACCGGGTGGCCGTGCTGAGCGACGGGTCGCGCTTTCCGACGCGGACCGTCGTGTGGACCGCCGGAGTGAAACCGCACCCCGTGCTCGCCGCCACCGACCTGCCCCTGAACGAGCGCGGCCGGCTGCGCTGCACCGCCGAACTGTCCGTCGAGGGCGCCCCCCACGCCTGGGCCGCCGGTGACGCCGCCGCCGTACCCGACGTCACCGCGGGGGAGGAAGGGCGGGAATGCGCGCCCAACGCGCAACACGCCCTGCGCCAGGCCCGGGTGCTCGGCGACAACGTCGTCCACTCCCTGCGCGGCGAACCCCTGGAGACGTACGCCCACAAGTACGCCGGATCCGTGGCCTCCCTGGGGCTGCACAAAGGGGTCGCCCAGGTCTACGGCCGCAAGCTGAAGGGCTACCCCGCCTGGCTCATGCACCGCACGTACCACCTCAGCCGGGTGCCGACCTTCAACCGGAAGGCGCGCGTGGCCGCGGAGTGGACGCTCGCGGGCCTCTTCAAGCGGGAGATCGTCTCGCTCGGATCACTCGAACATCCTCGGGCGGAGTTCGAACTGGCGGCCGGTGGAAAGCCTTCCCACGACCCACCGCACAACCCGAAGGGGTCGTCCTGACCGGACCCAGGAACTCCTGGGGCCGGACCGGCGTCTAGCGGATGTCGGCCCGGCCGGACCCTGCCACACTGGTCCACCACCGCGGGCGGGAGGGCCCGCTCCGGTGCGGCCCCCGGGCCCCGGCCGGTTCCGGTATCCGGCCGCCGACAACTACACGAGGCAAGGATTCGTGAACTTCACGCGCTGGAGCGCCCGGCTCCCCGGAACGCAGCGCCGCGCCGCAGCGCGGACCGAGCAGACGGCATCCCCGGACCGGCGGGGAGAGGGCTCCGTGCCCGCGGCCCGCGCGGAGAGGCTCACCGACGCGGACCGGCCGCTGCCGGCCGTCGACGAGCTGGAGGTCCGCGAGGTTCTCGACCGCGTCCCCTGCCTCGTCGCCCTGGTCCACGGCCCGGACCACCGCATCGCCTACCTCAACGACGCCTACACGGCCGCCTTCGGCCTCCGCCCCGTCGGCGCACCCGCCCGGGGAGCGCTCCCGGAGCTCGACGAGCTGGGCCTGCTGCCTCTCCTCGACCAGGTCCTGCGCAGCGGCAAGCCCCGGACGGTCAAGTCCCGCAAGGCGCCTGACGGCCGCTCGTACACGTTCACCTGCACGCCCGCCGGGGAGGGCGACGGCCGCGGTGTGCTGGTCTTCGCCACCGACGTCACCGACCACGCCGAGGCCGCCGAGCGGCTGCGCGCCAGCGAGCGCCGGCAGCGCGAGACAGCCGTCACCCTCCAGCGCTCCCTGCTCCCGCAGGAGCTGGAGGAGCCCGACGACCTGCGCGTCGCCGCCACCTACCACCCCGGCGGCACCGAGGCGGCCGTCGGCGGCGACTGGTACGACGTCATCACCCTCGGCGGCGGACGCACCGCCCTGGTCATCGGCGACGTGATGGGACGAGGAGTGCGCGCGGCGGCGGTCATGGGCCAGCTCCGCACGGCCGTCCGGGCGTACGCGCGCCTGGACCTCCCGCCGCACGAGGTGCTCCAGCTGCTCGACGGCCTCGCCATGGAGATCGACGCCAACCAGATCGCCACCTGCGTCTACGCCATCCACGACCCGAACGAGGGCCGCCTGGTGTACGCCTCCGCGGGGCACCTCCCCATCCTGGTGCGCGACGAGAACGGCACCGTCCGGCGCGCCGACGAACCGACCGGCCCGCCGCTGGGCACCGGCGGCTGGATGCACGCCTCCGGCTCCGTGCCGCTCGGCCCGGGATCCACCGCCGTCCTCTACACCGACGGCCTGGTCGAGCGCCGCGACGAGGACCTGGACGAGGGCATCGCCTCACTGGAGCGCGCCCTGGCCGGAGCGACCGGCGGCCCTCAGGTCGTCTGCGACCGTCTGGTCCGCTCGGCCGGTGTCACTCCGGAACACGACGACGACGTCGCCGTCCTGGTCCTCCAGCACCCGTCGCGCCCGGGCCCCGAGAGCGAGCTGTTCCGCAACGCCGCGCTGGAACTGCTCGGCGGGGTCGAGGCGGCGCCCCGCGCGCGTGCCTTCGCGTCCGGCGTCCTGACCAGCTGGCGCTTCCCCGCCGAGCTGCACGACCTGGGTGTGCTGGCGACCAGCGAACTGGTCGCCAACTCCCTCCAGCACGGCACACCGCCGATGCGTCTGCGTCTGCGCCGCACCGACCGCCGCCTGATCATCGAGGTGACCGACGGCGACGACCATCTGCCCAGACGCCGCCGGGCCGAGCCCGGCGACGAGTCCGGCCGGGGCATCGCCATCGTCGCGACGATCGCCTCCGCGTGGGGCAGCAGACGCACCCCGGGCGGCGGCAAGGCCGTCTGGTGCGAGTTCCTGCTGCCGAGGACCGCCGGCGTCGGATTGTGACGCGCGCGGTCAGGCCGGAGCCGGCGCCTGTTCGGTGCCGCCCTGCGCCACGACCCGGCTGCCCGCCGCCGAGGGCTGGTCCTGCACGGTGGTCAGCTGCCGCCCGAGACGCAGGGCCAGCACGGTGATCCCCAGCGAGAACAGCAGGAACACCACGATGTACGGCGCGTGCAGCGAGGCCGCCATCGGCCCGCCCACCGCCGGACCCACGGCCAGCGCGAGCTGCTTCACCAGGGCGAAGGCCGAGTTGTACTGACCGGCCATCCCGGTGGGCGCCAGGTCGGCGACCAGCGGCGCCAGCGTCGGCGACAGCATCGCCTCCCCGAGCCCGAACAGCGCGTACGTCGAGACGAACGCCGCCGTAGCCATCTCCTGACTGGCACCGCCCAGCCCCGCGTAGCCGGCCACGGCCCACGCCACGGCCCAGATGAGACCCACGGACGCGATCACACGCGACCGCTTCCGCCGCTCCACGAAGCGGAGCACCGCGAACTGCGCGACGACGATCACCAGCGTGTTGGCCGCCAGCGCCGTCCCCAGCGTGGAGGTGGAGATCCCGGCGGCCTCCACGCCGTACGCGCTCAGGCCCGACTCGAACTGTCCGTAGCACGCGAAGAACAGCACGAAGCCCAGCACGCACAGCTGCACCATGGCCCGGTTGCCCAGCAGCTGCTTCCAGCTGCCCTTGGCCGACTGCGCGGGCGCGCCGTCGAGCCGCGGGGAGCGCGGCATCCGCACCGTGGACATCACCACGACCAGCAGCAGGAACATCACCGCTTCGATGGCGAAGAGGAGGGTGAACGAGCCCGCTTTCGTCGGGTCGACGAGGTGCCCGCCGATGAGGCCGCCGACGCCGAGCCCGAGGTTCTGCAGGAAGAACTGCATGGCGAACGCGCGCGACCGGGTCTCAGGACCGGAGCAGTCCACGATCATCGTGGCCAGAGCCGGCTGCATGACGGCCTGTCCCGCGCCGAGCGCCGCCGCCGACAGCAGTACGGTCGCGGCGCTCGCCGACACCCCCAGGCTGAGCGCGCCGATCGCGGCGGTGAGCAGGGCGGTCAGCAGCACCGGCAGGGCACCGCGCCGGACGATGGCCCGCCCGGCCAGCGGCAGCACGATCAGCGCGGCCACGGCGAAGACGGCGAGGACCATCCCCGCCGTCATCGGCCCCAGCCCGCGCACCTGCGCCACGTAGACGTACAGGTACGGGACCGTGAAGCCCAGCCCGAAAGCGCTGAGTGCGTTGCCCACGTGGATCCGGCGCATCGCTGCGCCCATCGCCCTGGTCACGTTCACCTCTCTCACTAGTTAGGAGTGAAGACTTAGAAGCTAAAGTTCGAAGCTAAAGAGTACATAGAGAAGGACTTCAAGGCAAAGAGGGGCCGTGCCATACTGCGGGCATGGGCGACACCCCCGGCGTGGACGAGCCGACCCTCGAAGAGCAGATCGCCGCGTACCAGCGCGAGTTCCAGGACCTCGACCCCCAGGTCGAGAAGATCGTCAACGCGCTGTCCCGGCTCAACCGCCGCATGAACGTCGCCTACGGCCGCCAGACCGCCGAGCTCGGCATCACCAACGCCGACTGGGAGGTCCTCAAGGCGCTCGTCCTCTCCGGGGCTCCTTATCGGATGGGCCCCAGTGACCTCGCCAAGCGGCTGGGGCTGACGCCGGCCGCCATGACCCACCGGATCGACCGGATGGTCGCCGAGGGTCTGGTCACCCGGGAGCGGGACGAGAACAACCGGGTCCGCGTCATCGTGGAGCTCACCCCGGTAGGCCGGGAGAGGTGGCAGGAGGCCATGCGGATGGCCACCGTCTTCGAGGCGGATCTCCTCCAGGACCTCAACGCGGACGAGCGCACCGCCCTCGGTGAGGTGCTGACGCGCCTGCTTCGCAGGGTGGAGGACGCCCAGCCGGACGCCGGCGGACGCCTCACCGACCTGGACTGAAAGATCTTGGGCTGCGGGACTTGACGCGACTCTGGACGATCCGTAAGGTTCTTCGGGTTGCCACGGGGACGTAACGGTTCTCCGGCAGCACTTCCGCCGCGAAAGCGGCAACCAAACCTGAGTTCGACCTCCCAGTGGGAAAGACTTCGGCATGTCTGCATGCCGGAATTTCATTCCGCGCCCTCGATTTGGGAAACACGGAGAGAGTCCGCTAAGGTTTGAGACGTCGGAACGGCCCGCAACGGCCGGAAAGACAAACCCCGCTGACTGGGGGTCAGGTCGAGAAAAGGATCTGATAGAGTCGGAAACGTAAGACCGAAGGGAAGCGCCCGGAGGAAAGCCCGAGAGGGTGAGTACAAAGGAAGCGTCCGTTCCTTGAGAACTCAACAGCGTGCCAAAAGTCAAC
>NZ_JBIBXY010000020.1:0-111138 GCF_043082785.1 Streptomyces sp. NPDC014764
CAGGGGCAGCGGCTCGCTGCTGGTGACCAGCTCCCGCAACGGGTGCCTCGCCAGCACCGCGTCCACCTCCGGCGTCAACGCCGCCGCCAGCCGGGCCGCCGCAGGCCGTTCCGTGTCACGCAGGGCCTCCACGGCCACGCGCAGCACCTCCCGGTCGCCGGACCCGGGCACCTGTTCGGCCGCCCGCTCGTGCAGCCGGGCACCCTCCTCCAGCACCAGCTCGGTGTCCATGCCCGCCGGGACCTTGATCTGTGCGTGGTGCCGCCAGGTGGTGACCGGGTCGCCCCACGCCTCCACGGCGTACGTCCACAGGCCCGTGCCCGTCGGGGTGACGGTCGCCCCCCACCGGTCCGTGCCCGGCGCCAGCTCCCGCATCGGCGTGAACGGCCCCGGACGCCCCTCCGGATCCCTCAGCACCACGTTGGCCGCCACCGCGTCGTGCCCCTCGCGGAACACCGTCGCGGTCACCTCGAACGCCTCGCCCGGCACGGCCTTCGCGGGCCGGCGCCCCTGCCGCACCAGCGGCCGGACGTCCAGCACGGGGATACGTCCCACGGATGTCCCGGCCGCCGGGGACGCGGTGGTGCGCGTGACGGCCGGGGCGGGATCGGTGCGGGGCGGGCGGCCGCGCGCGGGCGCCGCGCCGGGGCGGCCGGACGCCTTGGCGCCGGACGGTGAGGGGGATGACGAGTGGTGCTTGGCGGGCATGACCGCTCCTGTCCGCGTCAACGAGGGTGGGCGGATGACTGTGGGGAGGTGGGTCCTGCGGGATCCCAGTGGGGTGTACCCGCAGGAGCCTTCCCACACCGTTCGGGTGGGCAATCCGGCCCTTTGTTAACTACTCACGCGTATGTCGACACACAAGACCGGCCGGGGCCCCTCGGCGCCCGGAGGGTCCGGAGCGCACCCGTGCTGGGTTCGTTCCCACCGGCCGCGGGCGCTCCGAAGCCTGCGCGGCTCGCCGGCGCACGCGGGCGCCGGGGCGGACGGGGGAACGCGCCGCGAGTGCGTCGCCCGCCCCTCCCGTCGACCAGCGGTTTTCCCGCACGCGCCGCCCGTCACCCGCCCGGGCCGGGCCGACACGCCCGCACCGTGCGCCGACGGTGGCCCGGGACCGGTGGGACGGGTGGGGCGGAAAGGGCGCGTGGGGCCCTGACACCGCAGGTGACGCGGGAGCGAACCGGCGGCGGGCGGAAACGGCCGGTTTCTTGTCCTGCCCGGCGACCGGCCCGGGGACGGGCGGTGCGACAGGGGTCGCGGAGCGGCGGCGCGGCGCGCGGGGTGAAGTACGACAAGGCCGTACATGGGGCCGGAATCGGCCATGTCCACTGTGCGGTGAATCGTTTGGACGGGGCAGGCGAGGTACCCGTGTCCCCCGGCTTCCCCCGCGGACGGTGTCCGCGCCGGTACTGTCGGCTGCGATACCCGGACGCACACCGCGTCTCTCACGAACGCGCCGAGGTGGCTTGTGAAGGCTATCCGTCGATTCACCGTCCGACCCGTGCTCCCAGAACCCCTCCGGCCGCTCAGCGACCTGGCCCGCAATCTGCGCTGGTCCTGGCACGCCGGAACGCGTGACCTGTTCCGCTCCGTCGACCCCGAACGCTGGGCCGCGGCCGGCGGCGACCCCATGCGCCTGCTGGGCAGCGTGCCGACCGAGCGGCTCACCGAACTGGCCGTCGACCGCGACTTCCTCGACCGCCTCGCCGCGGTCGCGGACGACCTGGACACCTACATGACCGGCGACCGCTGGTACCAGCGGCAGAGCGGCCGGCTGCCCGCCGCCGTCGCCTACTTCTCCCCCGAGTTCGGCATCACCGCCGCCCTGCCCCAGTACTCCGGCGGGCTCGGCATCCTGGCCGGCGACCATCTCAAGGCCGCCAGCGACCTCGGCGCCCCGCTGATCGGCGTCGGTCTGCTCTACCGGCACGGCTACTTCCGCCAGTCCCTGTCCCGTGACGGCTGGCAGCAGGAGCACTACCCCGTCCTCGACCCGCACGAGCTGGCCCTGGACCAGCTCAAGGAGGCCGACGGCGCTCCCGCACAGATCACCCTCGCCCTGCCCGGCGAGCGCTCCCTGCGCGCCCGTATCTGGGTCGCCCAGGTGGGCAGGATCCCGCTGCTCCTGCTCGACTCCGACATCGAGGAGAACGACCTCATCGAGCGCGGGGTGACCGACCGGCTCTACGGCGGCGGCAGCGAGCACCGGCTGCTCCAGGAGATGCTCCTCGGCATAGGAGGTGTCCGCGCCGTCCGCACGTACTGCCGCCTCACCGGGCACGCGGCGCCGGAGGTGTTCCACACCAACGAGGGGCACGCCGGGTTCCTCGGCCTGGAGCGGATGGCGGAGCTGCGCGCCGAAGGGCTCGACTTCGACGCGGCCCTGGAGGCGGTCCGCGCCGGGACCGTGTTCACCACGCACACGCCCGTGCCGGCCGGCATCGACCGCTTCGACCGCGAACTGGTCGCCCGGCACTTCGGCCCGCACGCGGAGCTGCCGGACCTGGAGGTCGACCGCATCCTGCGGCTCGGCATGGAGACCTACCCCGGCGGCGAGCCCAACCTGTTCAACATGGCCGTGATGGGCCTGCGCCTCGCCCAGCGGGCCAACGGGGTCTCCCTGCTGCACGGCCAGGTCAGCCGGGAGATGTTCGCCGGACTGTGGCCCGGGTTCGACCCTGAGGAGGTGCCCATCACCTCCGTCACCAACGGAGTGCACGCGCCGACCTGGGTCGCCCCCGAGGTGTACCGGCTCGGCGCCAGGCAGATCGGCACCCAGCGCGCCGAGGAGGCGCTCAGCATCGGCGACTCCGACCGCTGGGACTCCGTCGCCGACATCCCCGACCAGGAGATCTGGGACCTGCGCCGGTCGCTGCGCGAACTGCTGGTGCTGGAGGTACGGGAACGGCTGCGCGCCTCCTGGCGGCAGCGCGGCGCCGGAACCGCCGAACTGGGATGGATCGACGGCGTCCTCGACCCGGACGTCCTCACCATCGGTTTCGCCCGGCGCGTCCCGTCGTACAAGCGGCTCACACTGATGCTGCGCGACCGGGACCGGCTGATGGACCTGCTGCTGCACCCCGAGCGGCCCGTGCAGATCGTGGTCGCCGGCAAGGCGCACCCGGCGGACGACGGCGGCAAGCGGCTCATCCAGGAGCTCGTCCGCTTCGCCGACGACCCGCGGGTCCGCCACCGGATCGTCTTCCTGCCCGACTACGGCATGGCCATGGCGCAGAAGCTGTACCCCGGCTGCGACATCTGGCTCAACAACCCGCTGCGGCCGCTGGAGGCGTGCGGCACCAGCGGGATGAAGTCCGCGCTCAACGGCGGGCTCAACCTGTCGGTGCTGGACGGCTGGTGGGACGAGTGGTTCCAGCCCGACTTCGGCTGGTCCATCCCCACCGCGGACGGCGCCGGGACCGACCCGGACCGGCGCGACGACATAGAGGCCGCGGCGCTGTACGACCTGCTGGAGCAGCGGGTGACCCGCACGTTCTACGAACGCGGGCGCAGCGGGCTGCCGGACCGGTGGATCGAGATGGTCCGGCGGACGCTGAGCCTGCTCGGGCCGAAGGTGCTGGCCGGGCGCATGGTGCGGGAGTACGTGGACCGGCTGTACACGCCGGCCGCGCACGCGCACCGGGCGATGGACGCGGACGCCGCGCGGGAGCTCGCGGAGTGGAAGGCGGCGGTGCGGGGGGCGTGGCACGGGGTGAGCGTCGACCACGTCGAGACGTCCGTGGCCTCCGCCACCGCGGAGCTGGGCAGCACGCTGGCCCTCCGGGTGCGGGTGGGTCTGGGAAGCCTGCGGCCGGAGGACGTGGAGGTGCAGGCCGTCGCGGGGCGGGTGGACGAGGAGGACCGCATCACGGATGCGGCCGCCGTGCCGCTGAAGCCGGTGGGGGCGCCGGCGGCGGGGGGTGAGTGGGTCTACGAGGGCCCGCTGTCCCTCGACCGGACGGGGCCATTCGGCTACACGGTACGGGTGCTTCCCAGCCATCGGCTGTTGGCGTCGGGAGCGGAGCTGGGGTTGGTGGCGGTACCACCGGAGGACGTCGCCGAGGCGGCGGGCCTACTCATGCGGTAGCGCTGCGCCGGCTGGGGTGGCCGGCGCTGGCGGAGGCGCGAAGGGGCGCGGGGAACTGCGCGACGGGCCCGCCGCAGTCCGCGCCCGGCGATGGGCACGGCCCCGCACCCCCGTCGCGGTCAGGCGTCCTCCACGCCCCGGGTCGCCAGGCGGCGGAGCACCTTGCCGGCCCGGCGGGCGTACGCGTGCTGGAGGGAGCGGGTGGCCGCGCCACCGGCCCGTGCGTACCAGCGGGCCGGCCGGCTGAACGCCGAGACGGTCAGCCACACCGTCCCGTCACCGGTGCGGTGCACGACGAACGCCTCCTCCCCGCTCTCCGGGTGACCCGCCAGCGTCCCGTACGCCCACCCTGCCTCGCGGTACTCCTCCTCCGCCCACACCACCCGGCACGGCGCCTTCACCAGCCCCGCCAAGGTGACGGTGACGTCGACGTCGGGCGCGGCCCGGTCCGCCGAGGCGTCGATTCCGACCCCCATCTCCCGGTGCATCTCGAAACCGAACAGCGCGTCCACCGCCTGGCGGAACACCGTCTCTCCCTCGCCGAGCCGGGTGCGTTCCCTCAAGTGGTGAAATCCCGGAGGGCAGAACTCGGGATTCCGGCTCGCGCCGACGTGGTCGTAGGTGAAGTCCGCCGAAGACATGGGACCCAAGCCTAAGCGGTGGCCCCGAACGCACCGGCGGCACCCGGAGCGAGACGCTCCGGGTGCCGCGCGGTACGGGAGAGAACCGGCCTCAGCTGACGTTGACCGCCTTCCAGGCCGCGTTGACCGCCTTGTACTCCGCGCTGTTCGCGCCGTACAGCGCCGACGCCGCGCTCAGGGTGCCCGTACGGGCCGCCTTGTAGTTGGTCGTCGAGGTGAAGTACGTGGTCAGCGCCTTGTACCAGATCTGCAGCGCCTTGGCGCGGCCGATGCCGGTGACCGTGGAGCCGTCGTAGGTGGGCGAGTTGTAGCTCACGCCGTTGATGGTCCTGCTGCCGCTGCCCTCGGCGAGCAGGAAGAAGAAGTGGTTCGCCGGGCCGGAGGAGTAGTGGACGTCGACCGAGCCGAGGCTGGAGGACCAGTAGTCCTTGGACGCGCCGTCCTTGCTCGGCTTGTCCATGTACCGCAGCGGCGTGCCGTCGCCGTTGATGTCGATCTTCTCGCCGATGAGGTAGTCGCCGGCGTCGGCGGAGTTGTTCGCGTAGAACTCCGCCCCCGCGCCGAAGATGTCGCTGGTCGCCTCGTTCAGGCCGCCGGACTCGCCGCTGTAGCGCAGACCCGCGGTGACGGAGGTGACGCCGTGGCTCATCTCGTGGCCGGCGACGTCCAGCGAGGTCAGCGGGTGGGTGTTGCCCGAGCCGTCGCCGTAGGTCATGCAGAAGCAGCTGTCCTGCCAGAAGGCGTTGACGTAGTTGCTGCCGTAGTGGACGCGGGAGTAGGCGGCCTTGCCGTCGTTCCTGATGCCGCTGCGCCCGAAGGTGTTCTTGTAGAAGTCCCAGGTGATCTGGGCGCCGTAGGCGGCGTCCACGGCCGCGGTCTGGTCGCTGGAGGAGCTGGAGGCGCTGCCGGTGCCCCAGGTGTCGTCCGCGTCGGTGAACAGGGTGCCGGTGCCCGAGGTGCCGCGCGCCAGGTTGTAGGTCTTGTGACCGCCGCGCGAGGTGTCGTACAGCTGGTACGTGGAGCCGGACTTGTAGGTGCCGAGGGTGACGGTGCCGGAGTAGAGGCTCCTGCCGGTGCCGGTGTGCACGGCCTGCCACTCGTGCAGCTTCTCGCCGGTGGTGGCGTCGGTGATCACGTGCAGCTCGTTCGGGGTGCCGTCCTCCTGGAGGCCGCCGACGACGGTCTCGTAGGCGAGGACGGGCGTGCCCTCGGCGGCCCAGATCACCTTGCGTGGCGCGGAGTCGGCCTCGGTGCGCTCGGAACCGGCCTTCCCGGCGGCGGCGAGCGCCTGCGTCTCGGCCTTGCCCGCGGCGACCTTCGGCGTCACGGAGGCGACCTCGACGGCGGCCTTCACGGCCTTGGTGACGGTTCTGGCGCCGCCCGCCGGCTCGTGGACGACCAGGTCGCCGCCGAGCACGGGCAGCCCCTCGTAGGTGCGCTCGTAGCGGGTGTGGACCGTGCCGTCGACGTCCTTGACGACGTCCTTGACGATCAGTTTCTCCTTGGCGCCGAGGCCTATCGCGTCGGCGGTCTCGGAGGCCGAGGACTGCTGCTCCTGGATGAGGGAGGTGCGCGCGGCGGCGGGCAGCAGCACGGGGGCGCCGCCCAGGACGGGCTTGCCGGCGGGGGCGGAGTCGGCGGTCGCGGTACCGGTGGCCAGGCCGGTGGTGAGCAGGGCGCCGGCGACGACGGCGGTGGCGGCGGCCAGGGCGGTACGGCGACGACGCGCGTGGAAGGGAGTCACTCGAAGCTCCTCGGGGGGAGTGGGGGGTGCCGGGCGGTTGGGGGGCCGTCCGGGTGGTGCACCGAGCGAGGGAAGAGTGACACCCACGTCGCGTACATGTCATGAGGGTCGGATGATGTTGGCCGAAAGTAGTCGTCCGGCCGTGCGCTGCGCGCGTGTGGAACCGGCGTGACCTCGGCAAAGGCGCAACCCTCGGCGCGTATGGGATCAGCAAAAACAGCGCCGTCCCGGGCGGTGGGAACCACCCGGAACGGCGCCGCGACAGGGTCCGTACGGTGACGGGGTCCGCCTACGGGAAGGTCAGGCTCCAGCCGTTGACGTAGCCGGTGTCGTAGCGGGCCATGTCCTGGACCCGCAGCCGCCAGGTGCCGTTGGCCGTCTCCGACGACGCGTTGACCGTGTACGTCTCGTTGATGTTGTCCGCCGAACCGCCGGTGCGGTTGCGCAGCCGGTACGAGGTGCCGTCCGGGGCCACCAGGTCGACGACGAGGTCACCGCTCCAGGTGTGCACGATGTCCACCGCGACCTGGAGGTTGCTCGGCGCGTTGCCGGTGCGGCCGGTGACGGTGATCGCGGACGTCACCGCGGCGCCCGCGTCCGGGATGGCCACGTCGGTGGTCGACTCGAAGGTGGTGCCGCCGCCCCCGGGACCGCCGGAGCGGGTGCCGACGTTGACGGCCGCCCAGGCGTCCTGCACCGCCTTGTACTCGGCGCTGTCCGTGCCGTACAGCTCACCGGTCGCCGCCAGGGTGCCGGTGCGGGCCGCCGCGTAGTTCGTGGTGGAGGTGAACTTCGTGGTGAGCGCGCGGAACCAGATCTTCTCCGCCTTGGCGCGGCCGATGCCGGTGACCGGCAGGCCGTCGGAGGTGGGGGAGTCGTAGGTGACCCCGTTGATGGTCTTCGTTCCGCTGCCCTCGCTCAGCAGGTAGAAGAAGTGGTTCGCCACGCCCGACGAGTAGTGCACGTCGATCGAGCCGATGCCGGAGTACCAGGAGTCCTTGGACCGGCCGTCCTTGCTGGGCTTGTCCATGTAGCGCAGCGGGGTGCCGTTCCCGTTGATGTCGATCTCCTCGCCGATGAGGTAGTCACCGACGTCGGAGGAGTTGTTCGCGTAGAACTCGACCGTCGCGCCGAAGATGTCGCTGGTCGCCTCGTTCAGGCCGCCGGACTCGCCGCTGTAGATCAGGCCGGCGGTGGCCGAGGTGAGGCCGTGCGACATCTCGTGCGCGGCCACGTCGATCGACGTGAGCGGGTTGGCGTTGCCGGAGCCGTCGCCGTAGGTCATGCAGAAGCAGCTGTCCGACCAGAAGGCGTTGACGTAGTTGTTGCCGTAGTGGACCCGGGAGTACGCGCCGACGCCGTCCCCACGGATGCCGCTGCGGCCGTGCACGTTCTTGTAGTAGTCCCAGGTCAGCGCCGCCCCGTAGTGGGCGTCCGCGCCAGCAGACTCCGCGTTGGAGGGGCTGCCGTTGCCCCAGACGTCGTCGGAGCCGGAGAACAGCGTCCCGGTGCCGGAGGTGCCGCGGTTGAGGTTGTACGTCTTGTGCCCGCCGCGCGCGCCGTCGGTGAGGTTGTACGTCGAGCCCGACTGGGTGGTCGTCAGGTCGACCGTGCCGCTGTAGACGGTGTGGCCGGTGCCGGTCTGCACGGCCTGCCACTCGTACAGCTTCTCGCCCGTGGTGGCGTCGGTGACGACGTGCAGCTCCTGCGGGGTGCCGTCGTGCTGGAGACCCCCGACCACCGTCTCGTAGGCGACGACCGGCTTGCCGTCCGCCGCCCAGATCACCTTGCGCGGGGCCCGGTCGACGTCCGCGCCCTCGGCCTTCTCGGCCTTCGCGGCGGACAGGGCCTGCGCCTCGGCCTTCGCGGCCGGCACCTTCGCGGCGGTGGTGGCGGGCTTCACCGCGGCGCGGGTCGCCTTGACGACCCTGTCCGCCTCGCCGGCCGTGTCGCCCTGGACGACGAGGTCGCCGCCGAGAACGGGAAGCCCGTCGTAGGTGCGCTCGTAGCGGACGTGCACGGTGCCGTCGCGGTCCTTGAGGGCGTCGCGGACGACGAGCTTCTCCTTCGCGCCCAGACCGAGGTCCTTCGCGGTCTCGGCCTTGACGGAGTCCGCCTGGCGCATCAGCGCGGCACGCTCGGCGGGGGTGAGCTTGACCGACTCCGAGCCGGGCGCGGCGGCGCCGGCGGTCCGGGGCGCCGTGTCGGGGGCGGCGGTGGCGGCGCCGGACTGGACGGCCGTGGCGATCAACGCGGCCACGCCGGCCAGGGCGACGGCGGCGACGCGGCGCTGCGCGGTGCGGGGGGTGCGTCTGTGGGACGTCCTGCTTCTCAAGGCTGACTCCTTCTGCGGGGCCGCGGGGGTACGCGGCCTGGGGAGACCGGCCGGCGGGTCAGCCGGCCGGGCAGAACGGAAGTGCTCCGAGCAGTGACCGCCGCACAACGGGCAGCCGAAGCTGTGGGGTTGCTGTGAAGCGGCCGTGGGAAGAGTGGCAGGGGATCGCGGTTTCTGTCAGGAGCGCGTCAGGAAGTTGGCCGATTCCCGTTCGGTCTCCGGGAGAGGGTGTCCGTTAACCGGACAACGGCGGAATGGCGGCGCCACGGGGCCCCGGGGCGGCGGCCACGTGCGGGCCCGGCCCTAAGCCCTTTCGCCGGCCGCGCCGTCCCCGTGCCACGAGCGCCACAGCGCCGCGTACACCCCGTCCGCCGCCACCAGGGCGTCGTGTGTGCCCAGTTCGGAGAGGCGGCCGTCCTCCATCACGGCCACCCGGTCCGCGTCGTGCGCGGTGTGCAGCCGGTGCGCGACGGCGACGACCGTACGGCCCTCCAGCACGGCGGCCAGCGCGCGCTCCGCGTGGCGGGCCGTCGCCGGGTCGAGCAGGGCCGTCGCCTCGTCGAGGACCAGCGTGTGCGGGTCGGCCAGCACCACGCGCGCCAGGGCGAGTTGCTGCGCCTGAGGGCCGTCGGTGGGGTGACCGCCCTCGCCCAGCTCGGTGTCCAGCCCGCGCGGCAGCTCACGTACCCAGCCGTCCGCGCCCACCACGGCCAGCGCCGCCCACAGCTCCTCGTCCCCGGCGTCCGGCGCGGCGATCCGCAGATTGTCCCGGACCGACCCCAGGAAGACATGGTGCTCCTGGGTCACCAGCACCACCTGCCGCCGCAGCCGCTCGGGATCCAGCGCCGCCACCGGCACCCCGCCCACGGTCACGCTCCCGGCGGCCGGCGCGTCCACCCCCGCCAGCAGCCGGCTCAGCGTGGTCTTGCCCGCGCCCGACGGTCCGACCACCGCCAGCCGTTCGCCCGGCGTCAGCGTCAGGTCCACCCCGCGCAGCACCTCACCGCCTCCGTCGTACGCGTAGCGCACGCCGGTCACGTCGATGCGGTCGTCCGCGGGGTCCGGGGCGTCGCTGCGCCCGGCCGCGCGCGGCGCCCGGCCCAGGCCCTCCACCCTGGCGAACGAGGCCCCGCTGGACTGGAGTTGCTCCAGCCGCATCAGCACCTCGTCCAGCGGCCCGCTCAGCTGCAGCAGGTACAGTGAGGTCGCCACGACCGCGCCCAGGCTCACCGCGTCGCGCGCGAGCAGCCATCCGCCGCACAGCAGCACCCCCGCCACCGGCACGATGTACGACAGCTCGACCACCGGGAAGAACACCGAGCGCAGGAACAGCGTGCGCATACGGGCGCGGCGGGACGTCTCCAGCGCCTCCCGGCTCGCCCGGATCCGCCGCTCCTCCATCCGGAACGCCTCCACCGTGCGGGCGCCCGCCGCCGTCGACGCGACCACCTCCGCCACGTCCGAGTTGGCCGAGCCCTCGGCGAGATACGCGTCCCGGGCCCGCCGCAGGTACCAGCGCAGCACCAGCCAGATCGGGGTGAGGCACAACAGCCCCAGCGCGCCCAGCAGCGGGTCCACGAACAGGATCGCGACCATCACGAACAGCGACTGCACCAGGTTGACCAGCAGCGAGGGCCCGGCGTCGCGCAGCGTGGTGCCGACGGCGGTCACGTCCGCCGTGCCCCGCGTCGTCAGATCGCCGGTGCCGGCCCGCTCCACCACGGCGGACGGCAGCGCCAGCGCCCGGTCCACGAACCGCTCCCGCACCCGCGCCAGCGTCCGCTCCCCGAACCGGTGCCCCACGTAACGGGCCCAGCGGGACAGCAGCAGTTGTGCCACCGCGCAGGCCAGGATGACCGGGGCCAGCCGGTCCACCACGGCGGTGCCGCCGCCCGCCCGCACCTCGTCGACGATCCGCCCGAGCAGCCACGGTCCGGCCAGACCGGCGAGGGCGGCCGCGCCGTTCAGCGCGAGCACACCGGCGAAGGCCCGCCCGTCCGCCCGCACCAGTTCCCCGGCAGCCCCCCGCACATCGGCCGGTTCCGCCAGCGGGAGTCGTGTTCCGCTCATCGGGCCGTCTCCTCGGGGGCGTTCTGTCCGGTGTGGAGGGCTACCGGGTCGGTCGCGGTCAGCTTCCGGGAAGCCAGTCGCAGATCGGCCGGTTCCGCCAGCGGGAGTCGTGTTCCGCTCATCGGGCCGTCTCCTCGGGGGCGTTCTGTCCGGTGTGGAGGGCTACCGGGTCGGTTGCCGTCAGCTTCCGGGAAGCCAGTCGCAGATCGGCCGGTTCCGCCACCGGCAGTGGTGTTCCGCTCATCGGGCCATCTCCTCGGACGCGCCCTGTTCCGCGTCCCTGGCCACCAGGCGCCGGTACTCCGGCTCACCGTCGAGCAGTTCACGATGCGTGCCGCTCGCCGTCGCCTTGCCGTCGGCCAGGAACAGGACCCGGTCGGCCCGGTCCAGGACCAGTGGCGAGGTGGTGACCAGCACCGTCGTCCGGCCCTCGCGTGCCGCGCGCAGCCGGTCGGCGACCAGGGCCTCGGTGTGCGCGTCGAGCGCCGAGGTCGGTTCCACCGCCAGCATCACCTCCGGATCGGCGAGCAGCGCACGCGCCAGCCGGACCCGCTGCCGCTGGCCGCCGGACAGGCTGCGGCCCTGCGCGGACACCACCGAGTCGAGACCGTCCGGCAGCCCGCGCACCACGTCGTCGGCGGCCGCCGCGTGCAACGCGCCCAGCACCCGCGCGTCGGACGACGCGCCCCGGCCCGCGACCACCTCGCGCAGCGGGCCCGCGAACAGCGCGGCCTCCGGTTCGGCGACGAGGATCCGCTCCCGCACCCGGGCGAGCGCGACCTCGTCCAGCCGGACCCCGCCCCACGTGACGTCGGACGGCGTGTACCGGCCCAGCCGGTCCACCACGGCCACCGCGTCGGCGGGCCGGGCGCAGACCAGCGCGGTCAGCCGTCCCGGCAGCACCCGCACCCCGGACTCCGGGTCCTCCAGCGTGGACGGCTCGGCCGGCGGTTCGGCGGATGCCGCGTCCGGCGGCGGCTGGATCCGCAGCAGCGCCGCCACCCGGCCGGCCGCGACCACGCCCCGGCTGAGGTAGTAGCCGCACTCGATCAGGAACATCACCGGCCACACCAGGACGGTCACGTATCCGTAAACCGACACCAGTTCACCGATGGTGATGTCCCCCTGCGCGGCCTGCCGGGCGGCGATCCACGTCACCACGGCGAGGAACAGCGTCGGCAGACCGGCGGCCAGCGCCTGCATCCAGCTCGTCACCGCCCCCACCCGGTAGCCCTGCTCGCGCAGCCTCCCCGAGTCGCGGCGGAAGGCGTCCGCGACCAGCCCTTTGCCGCCGAGCCCGCTCAGCACCCGCAGCCCGCCCGCGAGATCCCCGATCCGCGCGGTCAGCACGCCCTGGCGCTCCCGGTACTCCGTCTCCGTGCCCTGCAGCCGCCCGGCGAGCGGTCCCACCACGAGCCCGATCACCGGCACCCCAAGCAGCACCACCGCGGCCAGCAGCGGAGACACCGTCAGCAGCAGCCCCGCCACCGCCGCGTACGCCACGACCGCGCCGATCCCGGGCCCCACGGCGGTGAGGGACTGGGCGATCACCTGCACGTCCCCCACGCCGATGGTGACGACCTCCCCGGCCGCCGCCCGCCGGTCCAGCGCCGCGCCCAGCCGCACGGTGTGCCCGACGACCACCTTCACCGTGCGGAAGTTGGCGTCCATCCGCACCTTCGTCATCGTGCGGTGGCGCATCATGCTCAGCCAGGCGTTGAAGGCGGTCACCAGGACCAGCAGACCGGCCCAGCCGGCCAGCGCCGCCATCTCGCCCGTCCCCAGCCCGTCGTCCACCGCCCGGGACATCAGGTACGGGGTGGACGCCAGCAGCACCATCCACACGCTGCCGTACACCGCACCCGCCAGACAGCGCCCCGGCTGCCGGCGGACCAGCCACCACAGATAGCGGGCCCCGCCACGCCCGTCGGGCGTGCCGGGATCACCGTAGGTGTCGATCACGGGCGTCTTCCTCCCCCTGCGGCCCGGCGGACGGCGTGCCTCTCCGGTCGTCCCACGGGCGCTCCCGGAACGGTGCGAGGGTGGCCCGTACGTGCTCGGCGGCGCCCCAGTCCGGCTCGAACTGGGCGATCACGGCCAGGTGCTGCCGCAACTGGAGGATCGGCATCCGCTCTCGCCATCCGGCGTCCAGCCCGGTGAGCTCCGCGTACCGCTCGAAGAACACCCGCGCCTCGGGCGGCGGCGCGGTCGTCCACAGATGGGCGAGGTCCACCTCGGCCCAGGTGTACGACACGGCCGGGTCGATCAGCGCGGGCCGGCCGTCGGGAGCGGCCATCACGTTCTGCGCCCACAGGTCGCCGTGCGTCAGACAGGCGGGCCGGTCCGGCAGCAGCTCGGGCAGCCGGTCGCACAGCCGCTCCAGCGCGCGGCGGTCGGCGGCGTCCAGCGCCTCACGGACCCGGGGCTCCTCCAGCCAGCGCAGCAGACGGTGCCGGGCGAAGAACTCGAACCCGTCGTCGGTCCAGGTGTTGACCTGGCGTCGGCGGCCCAGCCAGTTGTCCCGGTGCCAGCCGAACCGGTCGTGCGCCGTGACCGTGTGCAGGCGGGCGAAAGCGTGCGCGCACTGCTCCCAGAACGCCTCCGTGTCCGGCCGGGGACGCAGCACCGACAGCACGAGCAGGTCCCGCTCCGCGAGCACCACCTCCGGCGTGACCACACCGCCCGCCTCGCGCAGCACCCCCAGCCCCTCGGCCTCCGCGGCGAAGGCGTCGTCCGCCGGCGGCTCGCCGAACGCCTTCACGAACAGCGGGGTGCCGTCCGCGCGGCGGGCCAGCCCTGCGGTCGCGGCGAGCCCCCCGGACGCCGGCTCGACCTCGCCGACGTCCGTCAGACCCGCCGCGTGCAGCCGCGCGAGCAGCATCGACGTCGCCTCCGTCACAGGTGTGCTCCTCTCGGTCGGTCCCCCGGCGCGCCCCCGGAAGCGGGTCCGCGACGGCGGCGCTCGTCAGGCCAGGCTGTCCCGCCAGGCCCGGTGCAGGTCCGCGAACCGGCCCGTGGAGCCGATGAGTTCGTCCGGGCTGCCGTCCTCCACGATCCGCCCGTGCTCCATCACCAGCACCCGGTCCGCGATCTCCACGGTGGACAGCCGGTGCGCGATCACCACCGCCGTACGGCCCTTCAGCACCGTGGCCATCGCCCGCTGCACCGCCCGCTCGCCGGGAACGTCCAGCGAACTGGTCGCCTCGTCGAGGATCAGCACGGCCGGGTCCGCGAGCAGCGCCCGCGCGAACGCCACCAGCTGCCGCTGGCCCGCCGAGATACGGCCGCCGCGCTTGCGGACGTCCGTGTCGTAGCCGTCGGGCAGCGCCGCGATGAAGTCGTGCGCGCCGATCTCCTTGGCCGCCTGCTCGATCTCCTCGCGGGTGGCCTCAGGACGGCCGATGGAGATGTTCTCGGCGACCGTCCCGGAGAACAGGAACGCCTCCTGGGTCACCATCACCACCTCGCGCCGCAGATCCCGTCCCGTCAGGTCGCGCAGGTCCACCCCGTCGAGCAGCACCCGCCCGTCACTCGGGTCGTAGAACCGGGCGAGCAGCTTCGCCAGCGTGGACTTGCCCGCGCCGGTGGAGCCGACGACCGCCACGGTCTGCCCGGCCGGCAGGATGAGGCCGAAGCGGGGCAGCACCTCGCCGCCGGTCCGGTACGCGAACCGCACGTCGTCGAAGACCACCTCCCGCCCGGGGAGACCGGAGCGCCGCCCCGGCAGCTCGCGGGGCGTCGCCGGCTCGGGCACGGACGGGGTCTGCGCCAGCAGGCCGGCGATCTTCTC
The DNA here is from genome assembly GCF_043082785.1 of Streptomyces sp. NPDC014764. NCBI lineage: Bacteria > Bacillati > Actinomycetota > Actinomycetes > Kitasatosporales > Streptomycetaceae > Streptomyces > Streptomyces sp. NPDC014764. The sequence goes on from NZ_JBIBXY010000020.1 coordinate 14,668, forward strand.
CAGCGAGGCCGCCGCCGACTGGTAGGAGTTGAGGAACATGCCCAGCCGGTCGATCGGGTCGTACAGCCGCCGCAGATAGAGCACGGCCGCCGCCAGCACACCGAGCGCCAGCGTCTGACCGGCCACCCGGTAGGCGCCCCACAGCACGATCAGCGCGACCGTGGTGTTGGCGGTCACCCGGGAGCCGACGACGTAGCGGGCCATCTCCAGGAGCGCGTCGCCGTTGGTCCTCTCGTGCCGCCGGTTCAGCACCGCGAAGTCCGCGTCGTTGGCCTTCTCGCGGCGGAAGGCGCGCACCGGGCGGATGCCGTTCATCGTCTCGACGAACTTCACGATCACCGCCGCGATCGCCGTCGACCTCTTCCGGTACACCCGCTGCGCCCGCCGCTGGTAGGACCGCACCAGCAGGTACAGCGGCACGAACGACGCCACCGCCACCGCGCCGAGGCCCAGGTCCAGCCAGAGCAGCAGCACCGAGATGTACACGGCGGACAGGATGGTCATCACCAGTTCCTGCAGGCCCTCCTCCAGCAGCTCCCGCAGCGCCTCGACGTCGGTGGTGGAGCGGGAGATCAGCCGGCCGGAGGTGTAGCGCTCGTGGAAGTCCACGCTCAGCGCCTGCGCGTGCCGGAAGATCCGGCCGCGCAGATCCAGCAGCACGTCCTGGCTGACCCGGGCGGAGGCGGTGATGAACGCGTACTGCAGCGCCCCGGCCGCCGACGCGCACAGCAGATAGCCCGCTCCCACCGCGATCAGCGGCCCGTGGTCGCTGTCGCGGAACGCGGGCACCGCTCGGTCGATCGCGTACGCCACCAGCAGCGGGCCCGCCTGCACGGCCGCCTGCTGGAGCAACAGCAACAGCGCGGTCAGCGCCACCCGGCCGCGCATCGGCGCGAGGAGGGAGCGCAGCAGCGCGCCGGTGGCGCCCGGGGGAGCGGGCAGCACGTCCCGGTCGAAGGGGTCGCCCGATTCCTGCGGTGTCCGGTCGTCGTCCTCGTCGCGGACCGGTGCGGTCGTGGCCGCCGTCATCGCTGCTCCTCCAGTTCCTGCACCGGGTCGCCCGACATGAGGTGGGCGTACTCGGCATTGCCGCGCAGCAGTTCGTGATGGGTGCCGACCGCCGTGATCCGCCCGCCGGACAGCAGCGCCACCCGGTCGGCCAGCAGCACCGTGGACGGGCGGTGCGCCACGATCAGCGCAGTGGTGTCGGCGAGCACCCGGCGCAGCGCGGCCTCGACCGCGGCCTCGGTGTGCACGTCCAGCGCGGACAGCGGGTCGTCCAGCACCAGGAAGCCGGGGCCTCCCACGACGGCGCGGGCGAGCGCGAGCCGCTGCCGCTGGCCGCCGGACAGGCTCAGGCCCTGCTCGCCGACCTGGGTGGCGGTGCCCTGCGGCAGCGCGTGGGCGAAGTCGGCCTGGGCGACGGCCAGGGCGCGGTCCAGGTCCTCCTCGCCGGTGCCGCCGCCCATCAGGACGTTCTCTCCGACGGTCGCGGAGAACAGCGTCGGTTCCTCGAAGGCGACGGCGACGCGGGCGCGCAGCTCCTGACGGGACATGTCCCTGATGTCCCGGCCGTCGAGGGTGATGCGTCCCTCGGTGACCTCGTGCAGCCGGGGCACCAGCGCGGTCAGCGTGGTCTTGCCGCTGCCGGTCGCCCCGACCAGCGCCAGCGACTCGCCGGGCCGGATGTGCAGGTCGACGCGGTCCAGCACGGGCGGCGAGCCCTCGGGCGCGTCCGGGTAGCGGAAGGTGACGTTCTCGAACCGCAGCCCGCCCTCCCGGGGGCCGCCGTCCTGCACCGGGGTCGTCGTGGCGCCCGACTCCGGCACCGCGTCCATCACCTCGAAGTACCGCTCGGTGGCCGTCGCCGCCTCCTGGCTCATCGCCAGCAGGAAGCCGATCGAGTCCACCGGCCAGCGCAGCGCCAGAGCCGTGGACAGGAACGCCACCAGGGTGCCCGCCGACAGCTCGCCGTCCGCCACCTGCACGGCGCCCAGCACCAGCGCCGCCCCGATGGCCAGTTCGGGCAGCGTCACGATGATGCCGAGGATCGTCGCCAGCAGCCGAGCCTTGTGCAGCTCCGTGCCCCGCAGCTTCCCCGACAGCTCGCGGAACGCCCGCGCCTGGCTGCGGTGCCGGCCGAACCCCTTGATGATCCGGATGCCGAGCACGCTCTCCTCGACCACGGTCGTCAGGTCGCCCACCTGGTCCTGCGCCTGCCGCGCCGCCCGCGAGTACTGCTTCTCGAACACCACGCAGGTGATCAGCACGGGCACCGCCGGCACCAGGATGACCAGCCCCAGGGTCCAGTCCTGGACCAGCATGATGCTGACGCCGACCAGGATCGTCACGCCGTTGACCAGCAGGAAGGTCAGCGGGAACGCGAGGAACATGCGCAGCAGCATGAGGTCCGTGGTGGCCCGGGACAGCAACTGACCCGAGGCCCAGCGGTCGTGGAAGGCGATCGGCAGCCGCTGGAGGTGCCGGTACAGGTCGGCCCGCATCTCCGCCTCGACGTGCGACAGGGGCCGCGCCACCAGCCAGCGCCGCAACCCGAACAGCAGCGCCTCCGCCAGCCCGAGCAGCAGCAGGTACAGTGCGCCGAGCCACACCCCCGCCGGGTCCCGGTCGGCGATGGGCCCGTCGACCATCCACTTGAGCACCAGCGGGATGACGAGCCCTATGCAGGACGCCAGGACTGCGATGAACGCGGCGGTGAACAGGCGCGTCCGCACAGGCCGCACGTACGGCCACAGCCGTAGCAGCGTCCGCACGGTGGAGCGGGGTTCCCGGGGAGAAGGTGTAGTGGGCATCAGCAGTGAGAGTACGGTTCGCCACTGACGCTGCCCACCGAATTCCGGCCCGGTCCGCCTCCGCCGTGAGTCCTACGACCGGCGCCGCGGAACCGCCCCACCTCGGTGCATCCCCGTCACGGGCCCGGGAGTCGTACCACCCCATCGGCCGATCGGAGGATGCGCGGCCGAGCGCGACGGCCGATGTCCGCGCGCCGTGTTCACCGCGACACTGACCGTCATGTCCGTCATCGACGTCACCGATCTGCGCAAGGCCTACGGCGGCCGGCCCGCCGTCGACGGGGTGTCCTTCTCCGTCGACGAGGGCGAGATCTTCGGGATCCTCGGCCCCAACGGCGCCGGCAAGACCACCACCGTGGAGTGCGTGGAAGGGCTGCGCGTTCCTGATTCCGGCCGGGTCCGGATCACCGGGCTCGACCCCGTCGCCGACCACGAGGAGGTCACCCGCGTCCTCGGCGCGCAGCTCCAGGAGAGCGAACTCCAGCCGAAGCTGACCGTCCGCGAGGCCCTGGAGCTCTACGCCTCCTTCCACCGCCGACCGGCCGACTGGCGCCCCCTCGCCGAACGCCTCGGCCTCACCGGGAAGCTGACCACCCGGTTCGCGAAGCTGTCCGGCGGCCAGAAGCAGCGCCTGTTCATCGCGCTCGCCCTGATCGGCAACCCGCGGATCGTGGTGCTGGACGAGCTGACCACCGGCCTCGACCCGCGCGCCCGGCGGGACACCTGGGAACTGATCGAGGACGTCCGCGCCGGCGGCGTCACCGTCCTCCTGGTCACCCACTTCATGGAGGAGGCCCAGCGCCTCTGCGACCGGATCGCGGTCATCGACCAGGGTCGCGTCGCCGCCCTCGACACCCCCGCGGGACTGGTCCGCCGCTCGGCCGGGGCCACCGTCATCAGCTTCACCCCGTCCGCCCCGCTCGACGACGCCGCCCTGAACGCGCTGCCCGGGCTCGCCTCGCTCGCCCGCAAGGACGGCCGGATCACGCTGTCCGGCACCGACGACACCGTCGACGCCGTCCTCACCCTCCTCGCCCGCTCCCGCGTCACCGCCCACCAGCTGCGCGTCACCGACGCCACCCTGGACGACGCCTTCCTGGACCTCACGGAGAGCCCCGCATGAGCACCGGACTCGTCAACACGGCAGTGCTGCGCACCGAGTTCCGTCTCTTCAGGCGCGAACCGGGCGGCATCTTCTGGATCATGCTCTTCCCGACCCTGCTGCTGGTGATCCTCGGCTCCATCCCGTCCTTCCGGGAGGCCGACCCCGCCCTCGGCGGACTGCGTCCGGTCGACGCCTACGTGCCCGTCGCCCTTCTCCTCGGCCTGATCATCGGCGGACTCCAGGGCATGCCGCCCACCCTCACCGGCTACCGCGAGACCGGCATCCTGCGCCGGATGTCCACCACACCGGTCCGCCCCTCCGCCCTGCTCTCCGCCCAGATGACGGTGCTCGGCGCCGCCTCGCTGATCTCCGTGCTGCTCACCCTCGCCGTCGGCCGCCTCGCCTTCGACGTCGCCCTGCCGAGGCAGCCGCTCGGGCACCTCCTCGCGCTGCTGCTCGCCCTGGCCGCCTCCCTCGCGTTCGGCGCGCTGCTCAGCGCCCTCGCCCGCACGGCGAAGATCGCCACGGCGATCGGCTCGACCGCCCTGTTCCCGGCGATGTTCACCGCGGGCGTGTGGCTCCCGGTCGACGCCATGCCGGACCTGATGGCCGACATCGTCGGCTGGACGCCGTTCGGCGCGGCCGCGCAGGCGCTCAACGAGGCTTCGGCGGGCCACTGGCCGGGAGCGGCGCACCTCGCGGTGACCGCGGGGTGGGCGGTGCTGCTCACCGCGGGCGCGGTGCGGTGGTTCCGCTGGGAGTGAGGACGGGCGTGGCGGACACTGGTGCGATGACGGAGACGGCCCGCCTCGAGGACCGCTGGGCGGTGTTCCACCGCTGGGGACCCTACGGCCTGCTGCTGATGAGCAGCCTGATGGCATGGGTGATCGCCGACGCCCTCGGCATGGGCGCCGGCGAGCTGCTGGCCTGCGGCGCGCTCGTCGTCACGGCCGTCGCGGCCGAGCTGTGGTGGGGCCGCGGGGCCCGCACCCCGCCCGCGGGACCGTCCCCGGCCGGTGTCCGCCAGTACGCCGTCCGCTGGGCCCTCGGCTTCGCCCTCACCTGGCTCAACCCGCTCTTCGCCTTCTACGCCGTCCTCGGCTACTTCAGCACCGACCTGCTGCCGCGCCGGCTGCGCAGGGCGGGCCTGTTCGCCACCGCCGTGACCGTGGCCGGCTCCCAGGCGGGCGGACTGCCCCCGGACGGCCGGACGGGCTGGGCGGTCTTCGGAGGGCTCCTCGCCGCCAACAGCCTCCTGGTGTTCCTCTTCGGCCACTTCGCCAACCTCGAGGAGGACCGTGCCCGCACCCAGGCGGCGGCCATCGCCGAACTGGAGCGCACCAACACCGCGCTGCAGCAGGCCCTCGACGAGAACGCGGCGCTGCACTCCCAACTGCTCGTGCAGGCGCGGGAGGCTGGGGTCGCCGACGAGCGCCGCAGGCTCGCCGCCGAGATCCACGACACCCTGGCCCAGGGGCTGACCGGCATCATCGCCCAGCTCCAGGTAGCCGCGAACACCCCCGATCCGGACGCCGGCCGCGACCGTCTGGACCGGGCCCTCGCCCTGGCCCGCGAGAGCCTCGGCGAGGCCCGCCGCTCCGTGCACAACCTCTCCCCGGTGGCGCTCGCCGACGGCGGACTGACCGGCGCGCTGGGACGGGCCGTCACCGAGTGGGGCGAACGCACCGAGGTGAAGGCCGAGTTCACGGTCACGGGGACCGCCGAGCCGCTGCACGACGAGATGGCGGCCACCCTGCTGCGCATCGCCCAGGAGGCCCTCGCCAACACCGCGCGCCACGCGGGCGCCTCGCGCGTCGGCGTCACCCTCTCCTACATGGGCGACGAGGTCACCCTCGACATCCGCGACGACGGCCGGGGGTTCGACCCGCTCGCCGTCCCCGCGCACACCTCCTCGGGCGGCTTCGGCCTCGACGGCATGCGGGCCCGCGCCGAACGCGTCGCCGGGTCACTCACGGTCGAGTCCGAACCCGGCGGCGGCACGGCGGTCTCGGCTCGCGTACCGTTGGTCCGCCATGACCCCTGACGCTGCCCCCGACGAGGCCGCCGAGGCCGTGCCCGTGATCACCCTGCTCGTCGTCGACGACCACCCCGTCGTCCGCGACGGCCTGCGCGGCATGTTCGAGTCCGCGCCCGGTTTCCGCGTGCTCGGCGAGGCGGCCGACGGCGCGGCGGCGATCCGGCGGGCGGCGGAACTGGACCCCGACGTGGTCCTCATGGACCTGCGCATGCCCGGCACGGGCGGCGTGGAGGCCATCCGGGAACTGACCCGCCGCGGCGCCCGCGCCCGGGTGCTGGTGCTCACCACGTACGACACCGACTCCGACACGCTGCCCGCGATCGAGGCGGGCGCGACCGGCTATCTGCTCAAGGACGCCCCGCGCGAGGAGCTGTTCACGGCCGTCCGCGCCGCGGCCGAGGGGCGTTCCGTGCTGTCCCCGGCCGTCGCCTCCCGGCTGGTGTCCGCCGTCCGCGCGCCCCGCACCCCGGGCGCGGAACCGCTGTCCGCGCGGGAGCGGGAGGTGCTGGCGCTGGTCGCCAAGGGCACGTCCAACCGGGAGATCGCCCGTGAGCTGTTCATCAGCGAGGCCACGGTGAAGACGCATCTGACCCACATCTTCGCCAAGCTGGGAGCCAAGGACCGGGCGGCGGCCGTGGCGACGGCGTACGACCGGGGCATCCTCGGCTGACGGCCGCCCGTCAGGCCGCCACCCGCAGCAGCAGCACGGTCCGCCCCGGCACCGTGACCGAGGTCCCCGCCGGGTACGTCACGTCCGGCGCTCCGCTCTGCTCCTCCCGCCCGGTGTCGACCACCACCTCGTACCGCTCCGCCCACGGGGACCCCGGCAGCGTGAAGTCCACCGGGTCCCCGCCCGCGTGCAGCACGGCCAGGAAACTGTCGTCGAGCACCGGCGCCCCCTGCTCGTCGCGCCCCGGGATGTCCCGCCCGGAGAGGTACATGCCGAGGGTGGCGGCCGGCGCGTACCAGTCGTCCTCGGTCATCTCCCGGCCGTGCGGGGTGAACCAGGCCAGGTCCCGCAGCCCGTCCGCCGAGTGCGCCCGGCCGGAGAAGAACGAGCGGCGGCGCAGCACCGGGTGCCGGTGGCGCAGCGCGATCAGCCGCGAGGTCAGCTCCAGCAGCGGCCGCCACTCCGGGTCGTCGCGCAGGCTCCAGTCCACCCAGCCGATCTCGTTGTCCTGGCAGTAGGCGTTGTTGTTGCCGCGCTGGGTGCGGCCCATCTCGTCGCCCGCCACCAGCATCGGCACGCCCGTCGACAGCAGGAGCGTGGTCAGCAGGTTCCGCAGCTGCCGCCGCCGCAGGGCGCGCACGTCGGGGTCGTCCGTCCCGCCCTCCGCGCCGCAGTTCCAGGACCGGTTGTCGTTCGTGCCGTCGCGGTTCCCCTCCCCGTTGGCCTCGTTGTGCTTGCGGTCGTACGACACCAGGTCGCGCAGGGTGAAACCGTCGTGCGCGGTGACGAAGTTGACCGAGGCGTACGGCCGCCGCCCGCCCCAGGCGTACAGGTCGCTGGACCCGGACAGCCGGTAGCCCATCTCCCGCACGTCGGGCAGCGCGTGGCGCCAGAAGTCCCGCACGGCGTCCCGGTAGCGGTCGTTCCACTCCGTCCACAGCGGCGGGAAGGCGCCCACCTGGTAGCCGCCGGAGCCGATGTCCCAGGGCTCCGCGATCAGCTTCACCCGGCGCAGCACCGGGTCCTGCGCGATCACCGCGAGGAACGGGGAGAGCATGTCGACGTCGTGCATGGAGCGGGCCAGCGCCGCCGCCAGGTCGAAGCGGAAGCCGTCGACGCCCATCTCCGTCACCCAGTAGCGCAGCGAGTCCGTGATCAGCCGCAGCACGTGCGGCTGCACCACGTGCAGGGTGTTGCCGCAGCCGGTGTAGTCGGCGTACCGGCGGGCGTCGGGCTGGAGGCGGTAGTAGCCACGGTTGTCGATGCCCTTCAGCGACAGCGTGGGGCCCAGCTCGCCCGCCTCGGCGGTGTGGTTGTAGACGACGTCGAGGATCACCTCGATGCCGGCCGCGTGCAGCGCGCGCACCATCCGCTTGAACTCGCCGACCTGCTGCCCCGCCGTCCCGGAGGCCGCGTAGGCGGCGTGCGGCGCGAAGTAGCCGACGGAGTTGTAGCCCCAGTAGTTGCGCAGGCCCCGGCGCAGCAGATGGTCCTCGTGCGCGAACTGGTGCACCGGCAGCAGCTCGACGGCCGTGACGCCCAGCTGCACCAGGTGCTCGATCGCCGCAGGGTGCGCGAGACCCGCGTAGGTGCCGCGCAGCTCCTCCGGGATGTCAGGGTGCCGCTTGGTGAAGCCGCGTACGTGCAGCTCGTAGATGACCGAGTCCGCCCACGGGGTCTTCGGCCGCCGGTCGTCCGCCCAGTCGTCGTCGTCATGGACGACCACGCCCTTCGGCACGTACGGCGCCGAGTCCCGGTCGTCGCGCACGGTGTCCGCGACATGCTGCTCCGGCCAGTCCCGGACGTGCCCGTACACCTCGGGCGGCAGCACGAAGTCCCCGTCCACGGCGCGCGCGTACGGGTCCAGCAGCAGCTTCGCCGGGTTCCAGCGCCCGCCCGTCCACGGGTCCCAGCGGCCGTGCACCCGGTAGCCGTACCGCTGCCCCGGCAGCACCCCCGGCACGAAGCCGTGCCAGATGCCGTGCGTCAACTCGGTCAGCCGGGCCCGGCTCTCCCGCCCGTGCCCGTCGAACAGGCACAGCTCCACGCCCTCCGCCCCGCCCGCCCAGAGCGCGAAGTTCGTCCCCGCCACCCCGTCCGGGCCGGTGCGGAACCGGGCGCCCAGCGGCGTCGGCCGGCCCGGCCGGACGGGCACCGTGGGCACGGGCGGCGCCGGCCGCGCGCCGTTCACGACGACGGCCGGGCGCCCGTCCCCGGTGGCCCGCTCTCCGGCCACCGCCTCCTGCTCGGCTGCGCTGGACACCTGTCAGCCTCCCGCGGCTCGTGGGGGACGACGGCGGACAGGGTGAGCCACGGCCCGTGCGGCCCGGCCGCGGCTCCCCGGTGCGTCGTCCTCCCACAGTTCTGCCCAGAGCGCGCCTCGCACTCACGTTTCCGCGAGGGGCGGCACGGTCGTTTCCGGAGGCGAGGCCCGTCGTTGGGTACCGCGTGAGGCACGTACAAGGGCGCGCACGGCGCGCGAGGGCCGCGCTGGCCGTCGTAGTGACATGGGCAGGACTGCTGACCGCGACCGCCGGGTGCAGCTCGGAGGGTCCCGTTCCGGGGGCGTTCGGGCCGCCGGGCAGCGGAGAGACCATCCAGGTGTCCCCGCACGACGGCAGCAAGGGCGTACGTCCCGGCGACCCGCTGCGGGTGCGGGTGGCCGAGGGCCGGCTGGAGTCGGTGAAGGCCGTCGTGTCGCAGGACGCGCGCGAGTCACCGGTCCAGGGCCGGATCTCCGACGACGGGCGCACCTGGAAGCCCGACGACGAACGGCTGGCGCTCGCCGCGAAGTACACCGTCGACGCGGTCGCCGTGGACGGCTCGGGACGCCGCTCCGCCCGGCACACCACGTTCACCACACACGTCCCGGAGGAACGCTTCATCGGCTACGTCGCCCCCGAGGACCGCTCCACCGTGGGCACCGGGATGATCGTCTCCCTGGAGTTCAACCGGAAGATCACCCGCCGCGCCGCCGTGGAACGCGCGGTCAGGGTCACGGCACGGCCCGCCGTCGAGATCCGCCCCCACTGGTTCGGCTCCACCCGCCTCGACTTCCGCCCCGAGGAGTACTGGAAGCCCGGTACCGAGGTCACCGTCGACCTGAACCTGCGCGACGTCGAGGGCGCGCCCGGCGTCTACGGCCTCCAGCGCCGCACCTTCACCTTCACCGTCGGCCGCAGCCAGGTGTCCGTGGTCGACGCCGCCGCCCACACCATGCGGGTGCGGCGGGACGGGGAACTGCTCGCCACCGTGCCGGTCACGGCGGGCGCGGCGAAGACGCCCACGTACAACGGCAAGATGGTGATCACCGAGATGCTCGAGGTCACCCGCATGAACAGCCGCACGGTCGGCTTCGGCGGCGAGTACGACATCCCCGACGTCCCGCACGCCATCCGGCTGACCAGCTCCGGCACCTTCCTGCACGGCAACTACTGGGCCGCGCCCGAGGTGTTCGGGAGCGGCAACGTCAGCCACGGCTGCGTCGGCCTGCGCGACGTGAAGGGCGGCAGCGCGGACACCCCGGCGGGCTGGTTCTTCGACCGCAGTCTGATCGGCGACGTCGTCGAGGTGGTCAACAGCAAGGACCGCACGGTCGCGCCGGACAACGGACTCGGCGGCTGGAACATGAACTGGAAGGAATGGAAGGCGGGCGGCGCGGTGAACCGCCGCTGACCGTACCCCCTCGGCCGGCCGTTGAACTTGGAACGGAACGGTGACAGAACCGCCGCCTTCCAGGCCCCTGGCCAGTGGTTACCATTCGCCGTGTGCGCGACAGGCGCGCTGGGGGGCCGGGTCCGGCCAGACCCGCCGAGGGGAGAAACAAGTGAACGTGGGGCCGATATCGGGGGCGTCGGTGGGCGCGCGGCGCGGCGGCGGGAAGCTGGCGGCGCTGGCACTCGGGTTGATGCTGGCGGTCACCGCCTGCGGCGGGGGATCGGAGCCGGGGTCCGCCTCGGACGACGGCAAGGGCAAGGGCAAGGACTCCGCCGCGGTACGCAGCACACAGTCCGAGGCGCGGGTGACCATCGCGCCGCGCGACGGCGCCGAGTCGGTGGAGACCAGCGGTGAGCTGAAGGTGACGGCCGCCCGGGGCAAGCTCACCGAGGTGGTCGTCAAGAACGCGAAGGGCAAGGCCGTCGAGGGCGCGATATCCAAGGACGGCGCCACCTGGACGCCGTCCACCCACCTCGCCGCCTCCACCGGTTACACCGTGCGCGCGGTCTCCGAGGACGCCGAGGGCCGCACCACCACGCAGAACTCCCGCTTCACCACCCTGACGCCGAAGGAGACGTTCGTCGGGCACTTCACCCCCGAGGACGGCTCCACCGTCGGCGTCGGCATGCCCTTCTCCCTCAACTTCACCCGGGGCATCACCAACCCCGACGACGTCGAGAAGGCCGTCCGTATCACCACCGAGCCGGCCGTCGAGGTCGAGGGCCACTGGTTCGGCAACGACCGCCTGGACTTCCGGCCGCAGACGTACTGGAAGGCCGGCACCAAGGTCACCGTCGACCTGAACCTCGACGGCGTCGAGGGCCGCGACGGCGTCTACGGCGAGCAGTCCAAGAAGGTCTCCTTCACCATCGGTCGCAGCCAGATCTCCGTGGTCGACGCCAAGAAGCACACCATGAAGGTGATCCGCGACGGCAAGGTGATCAAGAAGATCAAGGTCACCACCGGAGCCCCGGGCTACGAGACCTGGAACGGCAAGATGGTGATCAGTGAGAAGCACAAGGTCACCCGCATGAACGGCGACACCGTCGGCTACACCGGCGAGTACGACATCGAGGACGTCCCGCACGCCATGCGCCTGTCCACCTCCGGCACCTTCATCCACGGCAACTACTGGGGCGGCGACGCCTTCGGCAACAGCAACGAGAGCCACGGCTGTGTCGGTCTCCGGGACGTGAGGGGCGGCTGGGACAAGAAGGCCCCGGCAGCCTGGTTCTTCGACAACTCGATCATCGGGGACGTGGTCGAGGTCAAGAACAGCAACGACGGCGTCATCGCCCCGGACAACGGCCTCAACGGCTGGAACATGTCCTGGGAGAAGTGGAAGGCGTAGGGCCTCCGTTCGTCCTGCCCACGGCCCCGGTGCCCGCACCGGGGCCGTGGGCGTGTCCGGCACCGGAAGGGGGAGTGAGTGACGGCGCCGGACCACGACGGGTCAGTCACCGTGCTGTGCTTGCCCGGGGGGGAAGGGGACAACCCCCGGACCCCCGGCCGGGTGTGAGCCACCGCAGCGGAGCGAGTGCCGTTAGTCACCGTGCTGTGCTTGCCCGGGGACAACCCCCGGACCCCCGGCCGGGTGTGAGCCACCACACCGGAGCGAGTGCCGTTAGTCACCGTTAACCTGCTGGCATGACCGTACATCTCGAAGTCGCCGAGGGCGTCGGCACGCTGCGCCTGGACCGCCCGCCCATGAACGCGCTGGACGTCGCCACGCAGGACCGTCTGAAGGAGCTCGCCGAGGAGGCCACGCGCCGCGAGGACGTGCGCGCCGTGGTGATCTACGGCGGCGAGAAGGTGTTCGCGGCGGGCGCGGACATCAAGGAGATGCAGGCCATGGACCACACCGCGATGGTCCTGCGCGCCCGCGGGCTCCAGGACTCCTTCACCGCCGTGGCCCGTATCCCCAAGCCCGTCGTCGCCGCCGTCACCGGCTACGCGCTCGGCGGGGGCTGCGAGCTCGCCCTGTGCGCCGACTACCGGATCGCCGGGGAGAAGGCCAAGCTCGGCCAGCCGGAGATCCTGCTCGGCCTGATCCCGGGCGCGGGCGGCACCCAGCGGCTGGCCCGGCTCATCGGCCCGTCCAAGGCCAAGGACCTCATCTTCACCGGCCGCCAGGTGAAGGCCGACGAGGCGCTCGCCCTCGGCCTGGTGGACCGCGTGGTCCCCGCCGACGAGGTCTACACCCAGGCGCACGCCTGGGCGGCGAAGCTGGCGCAGGGGCCGGCGCTCGCGCTGCGGGCGGCCAAGGAGTCGGTCGACACCGGCCTGGAGACGGACATCGACACCGGGCTCGCGGTGGAGCGCAACTGGTTCGCCGGACTGTTCGCCACGGAGGACCGCGAGCGGGGCATGCGCAGCTTCGTGGAGGAGGGCCCCGGCAAGGCGAAGTTCCTGTGACGAGCAGTTGAAATCCCCGCAAGGGGCTTGCAGTTGACGCCATGTCTGATCCGGCCCTCTCGGCGGTACGCATTATGGGAGCCTTAACGCACCCTTAAGCCGTTTCCGTCGAGGGGGCCCGTCGATTGCCCGAGCACGAGTCGTTTCCGCAGGTCAAGCAGGTTTTCGGAGGCATCGACATGCCTGTGGCACATGCCGGAGGACCGGCGCTGGACGGGGGCGCACGGGGGGCGTATTCCCTCGGAACGGCCCCGGCCGTCCCGGCGTGCGGCCATGATGGGGCCATGGCGGGGCTGGAGGGCATGGAACAGCCGCGGGGAGACGGACGCGCCATCGCGTCACGCTGGTCGCCGACGGTCGAGGACGAACGTGCCGTGCACGCGCTGGAGGTGCACGGCGACCCCACGGAGGGCGAAGTTTCGCTCCCGTCCCTGCCCGAGTCCGCCGCCGTCGCCCGCAGGCTGGTCCAGATCGTCATCCTGCGCCGCTGGGGCCTGACCCCCAAGCTCACCGAGGACGCCGTGCTGCTCGTCTCGGAACTCGTCGGCAACGCCGTACGCCACACCGGGGCCCGCGCCTTCGGTCTGCGCATGCGGCACCGCAGGGGCTGGATCCGTGTCGAGGTCCGCGACCCGTCGCGCGCCCTGCCCTGTCTGATGCCGGTGCAGGAGATGGACATCAGCGGCCGCGGCCTGTTCCTGGTCGACAAACTCGCCGACCGCTGGGGCGTCGACCTCTTCTCCCACGGCAAGACCACCTGGTTCGAGATGCGCGTCGCGGACCGCTGACGCCCCCCGCCCCGAGGCATCCCGGAGGCACGCACCACCGTGCGGCTTGAGTCTCCACCCGCTGGAAGGCCCAGACTCCCCGACATGACCCACGACGGCACCGGGCTCCTCACCATCGGGGCGCTCGCCCGCGCCACCGGCCTCTCCGTGCGCACCATCCGCTACTGGTCCGACGAGGGCGCCCTGCCGCCCGTCGCGCGGTCCACGGGCGGCTACCGGCTCTACGACACCGGCTCGGTCGCCCGGCTGGAGCTCATCCGCACCTTGCGGGAACTGGGCCTCGGCCTCGACGACGTGCGCCGGGTGCTCACCGGCGAGACCACGGTCGCCCAGGTCGCGGCCGCGCACGTGGCCGCGCTGGACGCTCGGATCCGGTCGCTGAAGGTGACCCGCGCGGTGCTGTCGACCGTGGCCCGCAAGGGCTCGACCGCCGAGGAGACGACCCTGATGAACCGACTGGCCCGACTGTCCGCCGCCGAGCGCGCCCGCATCCTCGACGACTTCATGACCGAGATCTTCCAGGGTCTCCACACCGCGGACCCCGACATCCGGCAACGCCTGCGGTTCGCCGCGGCCGACCTGCCCGACGACCCCACGCCCGAGCAGGTGGACGCCTGGGTGGAACTGGCCGAGCTGATGCAGGACCCGGGGTTCCGGGCCGTCATGCGCAGGATGATCGAGTTCAACGCCGCCGACCGCGGTCCCGACGTGCCGGGCGGCAGTTCCCTGTGGTTCATGAGCCGCCTGATCCGCAGCGCAGGCGACGCCCTGCGCGACGGCGTCGAGCCGGCGACACCCCGCGCCGCGGCCGTGCTGCGCGACCTGATCGGCGACGCCGACCCGGCCGCCGTGCTGAAGCGTCTCGCCGCGGTGGCCGACCCGCGCCTCAACCGCTACCGCGAACTGTCCGCCGTGGTGAACGGATGGGACCGGCCCTCCGCTCACTCGGAGGAGTTCGGGTGGGTGGTCGCCGCACTGGAGGCGCGGACCGCCGGATAATCTTGCCCGCGTCAGTACCAGTACGAAAACGAGGGGCGGATCGGTGGCGGACATCGAGGAAGCACGCAAGCAGTTCGAGCGGATCGACACGAACGGGGACGGGTTCATCACCGCTGCCGAGTTCAAGACCGCGCTGGCCCAGGGCGGCGACTGGAACGTCACCGAGGCGGTCGCCGAGGCCGTCATCAAGTCGCGGGACCTCGACGGTGACAAGCTCCTGTCCTTCGACGAGTTCTGGGTCCACCTGAACAAGTAGGACCGGACGTTCCCCGGCGCCGGAGTTCCGGCGCCGGGGAACCGCGGACGCCGCGCGGGGCCCGTACGGGGCCGTACGGGCGAAAGCGCGAGGAATGGTCCGCCCGCCCGCGGGGTTGATGCCGATCATTGAGGTCTCCCCGGAAACCTCGGCGACATCGACCCCCGGAAAGGGCGAGGCGAGCAGACATGAAGATCGGCATCATCGGCGCGGGCAACATCGGCGGAAACCTCACGCGACGGCTCACGGCCCTCGGCCACGACGTGTCCGTCGCCAACTCCCGTGGCCCGCACACCCTGAAGGAACTCGCCGACGAGACCGGCGCGACGCCGGTGCGGGCCGAGGAGGCCGCGCGCGGCGCCGAGATCGCCGTCGTCACCGTACCGCTCAAGGCCGTGCCGGACCTGCCCTCCGGGCTGTTCGACGGCGCTGCCGACGGCCTGGTCGTCATCGACACCGGCAACTACTACCCGCAGCGCGACGGCAGGATCGCCGGCATCGAGGACGAGGGCCTCACCGAGAGCCGCTGGACGGCGCGCCAGATCGGCCACCCCGTCGTCAAGGCGTTCAACGGCACCTACGCCCAGGACCTGCTGGACCGCCACCGCCCCGCGGGCGACCCCGAGCGTATGGCCCTTCCCGTCGCCGGCGACGACGAGGCCGCCAAGCGCAAGGTCCGCGACCTGATCGAGGAACTGGGCTTCGACACCGTCGACGCGGGCGGCATCGACGACTCCTGGCGCCAGCAGCCCGGCACCCCCGTCTACGGCCTGCGCGGCAGCGTCGACGCCGTGACCCGCGCCCTCGCCGAGGCGTCCCCGGAGCGCCCGGAGGAGTTCCGCGGCTAGAGCCGCGCTTTCAGCCCCCCGCCCATTCCCGCAGCGCCGGCCCGCTGGAGAAGTCTGCCACGTTCTTGTCCAGCGGGTCGTCGGTGTACTGGTGGAAACGCCAGTCCGCCTGGATACGCGGTTTCCCGGCGGCGGCTGCGTAGTCGGCGATCCAGAGGCCGTCGCCCGCGTAGGAAGTGGTGTCGTAGGTCAGCCAGAAATGCCGGTTGCAGTAGAGCACGACCTTGTGATGGGGGCGGAGTTCCTTCACCTTGCGGATGAAGCGGTCCTTCTCGGAATTGCTCGCGTGCGAGCCGCCCCCCGTCGTCTCCCAGTCCACCGCGAGAATGTCCCCCCGTTCCTCGGGCGCCTTGCTGACGAAGTACTCGGCCTGTTCGGTGAGGTTCCCCGGCCAGAGGAAATGGTAGAAGCCGACGACCAGGCCGGCGTCCCGTCCCCTCTTGGTCTGGGCGGCCAGTTTCGGATTCACATACGAACGGCCTTCCGTCGCCTTGATGAAGACGAAGGAAAGGCCGTCCGTGTCGTACGAGGAGGACTGGTAGGAACTGACGTCGATGCCACGCAGCATGCAGGTTCTCCCGTGTGGTGCTGTGGGGGACGGGACTTGATGGTTCCCCGTTTCAACCTGCTTGACGCAAAGCCCTGTTCAGCGAGGCGTTTCCCGGCACCCGGCTCAGCACTCGATGATGTTCACCGCGAGCCCGCCGCGCGCGGTCTCCTTGTACTTCACCGACATGTCCGCCCCGGTCTCCTTCATGGTCTTGATGACCTTGTCCAGGGACACCTTGTGCGAGCCGTCGCCGCGCATCGCCATCCGCGCTGCGGTGACCGCCTTGACCGCGGCCATGCCGTTGCGCTCGATGCAGGGGATCTGGACGAGCCCGCCGACCGGGTCGCAGGTCAGCCCCAGGTTGTGCTCCATGCCGATCTCGGCCGCGTTCTCCACCTGCTCCGGGGAGCCGCCCAGCACCTCCGCGAGCGCGCCCGCCGCCATCGAGCAGGCGGAGCCCACCTCGCCCTGGCAGCCGACCTCGGCTCCGGAGATGGACGCGTTCTCCTTGAAGAGCATGCCGATGGCGCCCGCCGCGAGCAGGAAGCGGACCACGCCCTCCTCGTCGGCGCCCGGCACGAAGTTCATGTAGTAGTGCAGGACCGCCGGGATGATGCCGGCCGCGCCGTTCGTCGGGGCCGTGACGACCCGGCCGCCGGCCGCGTTCTCCTCGTTCACCGCCATCGCGTAGAGGGTGATCCACTCCATCGCGAGCGCCTGCGGGTCACCCTCGGAGCGCAGCTTGCGGGCGGTGGTGGCGGCCCGGCGGCGGACCTTCAGGCCGCCCGGCAGGATGCCCTCGCGGGTCATGCCGCGCTCCACGCAGGCCCGCATCACGCGCCAGATCTCCAGCAGCCCCTCGCGGATCTCCTCCTCGGTCCGCCAGGCGCGCTCGTTCTCCAGCATCAGCGCGGAGATCGACAGCCCGGTCTCCTTCGTGAGGCGGAGCAGCTCGTCACCGGTGCGGAAGGGGTACTTCAGCACGGTGTCGTCCAGCACGATGCGGTCCGCGCCCACGGCGTCCTCGTCGACGACGAAACCGCCGCCCACCGAGTAGTACGTCTTGGCCAGCAGCTCGGCGCCCGAGGAGTCGTACGCCCACAGCGTCATGCCGTTGGCGTGGTAGGGGAGCGCCTTGCGGCGGTGCAGCACCAGGTCGTCGTCGTAGGAGAAGCCGATCTCGTGCTCGCCGAGCAGCCGGATCCGGCCGCCGTCCTTGATCTTCTCCACGCGCTCGTCGGCCGACTCCACGTCCACCGTGCGGGGCGAGTCGCCCTCCAGGCCGAGCAGCACCGCCTTGGGCGTGCCGTGTCCGTGCCCGGTGGCGCCCAGGGAGCCGTACAGCTCCGCCCGCACGGAGGCGACGGAGTCCAGGACGTCCTCGTTGCGCAGCCGCCGGGCGAACATGCGGGCCGCCCGCATCGGGCCGACCGTGTGCGAGCTGGACGGGCCGATGCCGATCGAGAACAGGTCGAAGACCGAGATGGCCACGGGAGGACTCCTCAGGGTTCGGCGGACGGCGCTGTCCACCGGGGGAAGGGCGGTTCACTGGGTCGGGCGGGGTGCTGAATCGTTCATGCGGTGCATGGGGCGGGGCACCGCGCCCACCGACCCAGTGTGCGCGATGCCCCGTACGTCTGTACAAAAAGCGGAACGAATTACCGCAGGCCGGGGTACAGCGGATGCTTCGCGGCCAGCGCCGTGACCCGGCCCCGGAGCGCCTCGGCGTCGTACGACGGCTTCAGCGCCTCGGCGATCACGTCCGCGACCTCGGCGAAGTCCTCGGCCGTGAAGCCGCGGGTGGCGAGGGCGGGCGTGCCGATCCGCAGACCCGAGGTGACCATCGGCGGGCGCGGGTCGTTCGGGATCGCGTTCCGGTTGACGGTGATGCCGACCTCGTGCAGCCGGTCCTCGGCCTGCTGGCCGTCCAGTTCCGAGTTCCGCAGGTCCACCAGGACGAGGTGCACGTCCGTGCCGCCGGACAGCACGTCCACGCCCACGGCCTTCACGTCGCCCTGCACCAGACGCTCGGCCAGGATGCGGGCGCCCTCCAGGGTGCGGCGCTGGCGCTCCTTGAACTCCTCCGAGGCGCAGACCTTGAAGGCGACCGCCTTGGCGGCGACCACGTGCTCCAGCGGACCGCCCTGCTGGCCCGGGAAGACGGCGGAGTTGATCTTCTTGGCCAGCTCGGCCGTGGAGAGGATCACACCGCCGCGCGGACCGCCGAGGGTCTTGTGCGTGGTGGTCGTCACGACGTGGGCGTGCGGGACCGGGTTCGGGTGCAGGCCCGCGGCGACCAGACCGGCGAAGTGCGCCATGTCGACCATCAGGTACGCGCCGACCTCGTCCGCGATCCTGCGGAACGCGGCGAAGTCGAGCTGGCGCGGGTACGCCGACCAGCCGGCGACGATCAGCTTCGGCTTGTTCTCCTTGGCCAGGCGCTCGACCTCGGCCATGTCGACCTGGCCGTCGTCGCCCACGTGGTACGCGACCACGTTGTAGAGCTTGCCGGAGAAGTTGATCTTCATGCCATGGGTCAGGTGCCCGCCGTGCGCGAGGTTCAGACCCATGATCGTGTCGCCCGGCTTGAGCAGCGCGAACATCGCGGCCGCGTTGGCCTGGGCGCCCGAGTGCGGCTGGACGTTGGCGTGCTCGGCGCCGAACAGCTCCTTCACCCGGTCGATGGCGATCTGCTCGATCACGTCGACGTGCTCGCAGCCGCCGTAGTAGCGGCGGCCGGGGTAGCCCTCGGCGTACTTGTTGGTCAGGACAGAGCCCTGGGCCTCCATGACCGCGACCGGGGCGAAGTTCTCCGAGGCGATCATCTCGAGGGTGGACTGCTGCCGGTGCAGCTCGGCGTCGACCGCGGCGGCCACCGCCGGGTCGAGCTCGTGCAGCGGCGTGTTCAGAAGCGACATACGGATCCGGCTCCTCAGCCCGCGACGAACGCGTCGTACTCGGCGGCGGACAGCAGGTCGGCCGGCTCGTCGGTCACCCGCACCTTGAACAGCCAGCCGCCCTCGAAGGGGGCCGAGTTCACGAGCGCCGGGTCGTTCACCACGTCCTCGTTGACCTCGGTGATCTCGCCGGAGACGGGGGAGTACAGGTCACTCACGGACTTGGTGGACTCCAGCTCGCCGCAGGTCTCGCCCGCGGTCACCGTGTCACCGACCTCGGGGAGCTGGACGAAGACCACGTCGCCGAGCGCGTTGGCCGCGTGCTCCGTGATGCCGACCGTCGACACGCCGTCCTCGGCGGCCGACAGCCACTCGTGCTCCTTGCTGTAGCGCAGCTGCTGGGGGTTGCTCATGGCCTGAATTCTCCTGTACGCGGGAAACTGCTGATGACGGGGAGGGCGCGGGACGCGGCCGGACGGGTGGGACACCCGGGCCACGGACGCGCGGGGACGGCCCGGGGGCTGCCTACGACGGTGTCACTTCTGCCGCTTGTAGAACGGCAGCGCCACGACGTCGTACGGCTCGTGGCTGCCGCGGATGTCCACACCGACGCCCTCGGCGCCCGGCTCCGCGTGGCCCGCGTCGACGTAGGCCATGGCGATCGGCCTGCCCAGGATGGGGGAGGGAGCGCCGGAGGTGACCTCGCCGATCTTCTCGCCCCCGGCGACCACCGCGTACCCGGCGCGGGGCACCCGGCGGCCGTGGGCGACCAGGCCGACCAGGACGCGCGGCGGGTTCTTCCCGGCGCGTTCGGCGGCCTCGGCGAGGGCGGCGCGGCCCACGAAGTCGCCCTCCTTCTCGAACTTCACGACCCGGCCGAGACCGGCGTCGAAGGGCGTGAGGGAGGTGCTCAGCTCGTTGCCGTACAGCGGCATGCCCGCCTCCAGGCGGAGCGTGTCCCGGCAGGACAGACCGCACGGGACCAGGCCGTGGCTCTCGCCCGCCTTGGTGAGCGCCTGCCACAGCTCCACGGCGTGCTCCGGCTTCACGAACAGCTCGAAGCCGTCCTCGCCGGTGTAGCCGGTGCGGGCGATCAGCGCGGGGACCCCGGCCACGGTGCCCGGCAGACCGGCGTAGTACTTCAGGCCGTCCAGGTCGGCGTCGGTGAGGGACCGCAGGATCGCCGGGGACTCGGGGCCCTGCACCGCCAGCAGCGCGTAGGCGTCGCGGTCGTCGCGCACCTCGGCGTCGAAGCCCGCGGCCCGCTCGGTCAGCGCGTCCAGGACCACCTGGGCGTTGGAGGCGTTGGCCACGACCATGTACTCGGCGTCGCCCAGCCGGTAGACGATCAGGTCGTCCAGGATGCCGCCGTCCTCACGGCAGATCATGGTGTAGCGGGCGCGGCCAGGCTTCACGCCCGAGATGTTGCCGACCAGCGCGAAGTCCAGCAGCGCGGCGGCCTGCGGGCCGGTGACCGCGATCTCGCCCATGTGCGAGAGGTCGAACAGGCCGGCCCTCGTGCGCACGGCGTTGTGCTCGTCCCGCTCGGAGCCGTAGCGCAGGGGCATGTCCCAGCCGGCGAAGTCGGTCATCGTCGCGCCGAGCGACCGATGCAGGGCATCGAGCGCGGTGCGGCGGGGTTCGTTACTGCTCATCGGTCGGTCTCCCAAAGGGGCATGACAGCGAGGTCGTTCCTCCCCATCTGTCATCGGAACCTGAGAGGTTCGTCATGACCACCGGTGACACGGCGGTCAGGACTTGCACCTTGGGTGGGGCCCCGGAGCACTGCCACGGCGGCCCGCTTTTCAGATGTGCCTCGCCCGCGCGGTAACGGTGCCTGAGAGATTCAAGGGAGGGACTTGCTCCTTCGGCGCCCCGGCGGCACACGGTGCCGGGGACTCTCCCGCGCGGATTCAAACGGCCGGTATGCAGTTGGCGGGCACATCATTGCACGCATCGCGGGACACCGGCAGGGGGACCCTTGCCGGGCGTGCACCGCTCGTGCAGGCTCGGTCACAGGGAGCTGTGACAGGCCTGTATCGGTATGTGCACGCAACCGAGAGCGACCTGGCATTACCTTCTCTTTACACGCTGCGGGGATCGGACCCCATATCCGGTTCCAGGGGGAGGACGACCACGGTGAACAGGCCCACGGCGTACGCCGGCACCACAGACGTGGCGCTGCCGCCGCAGCACGCGCACCGGGCCGGCGGGGCCCGTCACGCGGCGCCCGCCCCCCTCGTCCAGGACCTGCGCGCCAGATCCGGACGCAGCCCGCGCGCGCTGCTCTTCGGCCCCCGTGACCTCGTCGTCGTCACCGGACTGCCCGGCAGCGGCAAATCCACGCTGATGCGGCGCACGGTGCACGAGGACCGCGTCGACTCCCAGGACGCCCGCGACCGCTGGGACCGCCGCGTGCCCCGCCTGCTGCCGTACGCGGTGTACCGCCCGCTGGTCCGGCTCGCCCACTACGCCGGGCTGCGCCGCGTGCTGCGCTCCGGCCGGCCCGTCGTCGTGCACGACTGCGGCACCCAGGCCTGGGTGCGGCGCTGGCTGGCCCGCGAAGCCCGCCGCCGCGGGGCCGCACTGCACCTGCTGCTCCTCGACGTCCGGCCCGAAGAGGCCCTGGCCGGGCAGTTGGAGCGCGGCCGTGGCGTCTCGCGCTACGCCTTCCGCCGGCACCGCACGGCGTGCGGACGGCTGCTGGACGCGGTGGAGTCCGGCCGGGTGCCGGAGGGCTGCGCCTCGGCGGTGCTCGTGGACCGGGACGCCGCGAACGCACTGCGCCGGATCGGCTTCACCGGATGACCGGCTAGCCTTTCCGCCAAGCAGTGGCATCAGGCAGACGGTGGGCGACAGATGGACTTCCCGGCGGACAACCCGGAGCGGACGCACTTCCACCCGCACGGCGGGTGGCCAGGCAACGAACTGGAGGAGGCGCTCTCCGCATCCCTCGGCGTCCCCTCCGCGGGAGCCCGGATCGTCGAGGTCCTCGGCCGCAGCTTCGTCTGGGTGCCCCTGCCCAACGGCGGCGGCCCGCACAGCGGCCCCCTCGACCTGCCCACCGTGGACCTGGACGGCCAGGCCTACGTGCCGGTCTTCAGCTCCGAGGAGCAGTTCCGCCAGGTCGTCGGCGCCCACATGGGCTGCACCATCGCGCCCGCCGTGGAATTCGCCCGCGGACTGCCCCCGCAGGCCGGCGTCGTGGTCAACCCGGGCGGCACGGTCGCCGTCCCGCTGCCGCCGGCCGCGGTGGCCGAGCTGTGCCGGGCCGGGCGCACCCCGCTCGACGGCGCGGCGAGCGGCGGCCGGGTCCGGCTGTTCGAACCGGACTGGCAGGACGACCCGGTGGACTTCCTCGCCGCCGCCTCGCAGGAGTTCGACGCCCTCGGCGTGGTGGCGACCGCCCGCCGCTGCCTGGCCGCCGTCGAGACGGCCGACCCCGTGCTGTTCGTCGGCGTGGAGCTGCTGCACTGGGAGGGCGACCCGCGTGCGCTGCCGCTGGACGCCCTCGGCCGGGCGCTGGGCCGCAGCCCCGCCCGCTGGCCGGTCAACCTCGTCGTCCTCGACGTGGCCCAGGACCCGGTCGCCGACTGGCTGCGCGCCAAGGTCCGCCCCTTCTACCAGCGCGCCTGACGCGCCCCTGATCCGCCGCGGGCCCTCGCCTTCCGCGCACTGGCCGCAGACCGCCGGAGGCCGTCGGCTTAAGCTAGGGAGCATTGGCCGGGAGGGTGTTGTACGGAGGGGCGATACAAGTGAGCGCTGGCACCGCGGCGGCCGGACAGGTCGAGCACATGCTGCGCCAGGTGACGCCCGGGCGTTACGACGCCTACGAGGCCTTGCTGCGCGCCCTCGCCACCCCCTCGTCCGGCAGGGTCTGGATGCTGCTCTGGCACGGCCAGGCCGGCTCGCCCGACGCCCAGTACGGGACCATGGAGGTCGAAGGGCACGGCTACGCGCCCTGCGTGACCTCCGCCCAGGAGCTGTCCGCGAGCGGCTGGAACCGCTCGTACGAGGTGGTCGACGGGCTCGAGGTGGCCCGTGCGCTCTACCCGGACCGCCACGGCCTCTGGCTCAACCCGCACGCGCCCGGCGGCGGCGTCGGCATCCCCTGGCTCGACCTGCGCCGCATCGCCGGCGGACTCGACCAGCGGCCCGCGGGACCGCTGCGGCTGTCCGAACCTGCCATCGAGATCCCGCAGTTCTACGCGCTCCTCGCGCAGAACGCCCACCGCACCCCGGCCGTGCGCGCACTGCGCCGCGCCTGGGTGCAGCCGGCGCTGGGCGCCCCGTACCTCGCCATCGGCCTGGACGTGTACGACACCTCGCCGCCCGCCGTGGAGTCGGTGCGGCAGATGATGCGGCAGTCGCTGCCCGCGGTGCCCGACGGTCTGCCGGTCTCCACGGTCGCCCTGTCCGACGAGCACGACCCGGTGGCGATGTGGCTGCGCGTCAACGGGCGTCCGTTCTACGACCGTGAGGCGCACGCCCCGGCCCCCGCCGCGGGCTACGGCTATCCGCCCGCGCACCACCTCTGACCGGTACGTCTTCCCGAGGCCCCCGGTGCGGCGTCCCCGCCGCCGGGGGCCTCGCGCGTGGTGACGCAGCGTCACGGTGTCCAGCATGTGGACGACGGGCGCGGGTGCGGCCCCCGTCCAGGGGTGCCCACAGCTGATTTTGCGTCAGATTCGAACGAATGCGATCAGCTACCTGACGCTGACCCCCTGTCACCTGCGGTTTCACTGCGCCTTCACGTCATCCGAGGCCGCATGGGCGGTACTTGAGGCGCCGTCGTTTGTGTCCCCGGTGTTAAATCACCGCGCGAAGATGCCGGAACAGTCCCTTATGTCGACTGTTCAGATCTCAGGTAGGTATCACCGCTATCCGGACTGTTCCTGACTCACTGCGAACGTCTGTAGTGTTCGGCCGGTCAAGATGCATCCACATAGCGGACCCGGAGTGGCCCCAGTATGCGCATATTCAAGACCCGAGCCGCTCGGGCGATCACGGCCGCGGTCGCGGTCGGTCTGATCGCCACGGGCTGCGCCAGCGAGCGGGACGGCGACAACGAGAGCGGCGGCAAGAAGGACACCTTCGTGTTCGCCGGTGCAGGCGACCCGGGATCCCTGGACCCTGCCCTGGCGAGTGACGGTGAAACCTTCCGCGTGACCCGCCAGGCGTTCGAGGCCCTCCTCGAGCACGAGTCGGGCGGCACCGAGCTGGTCGGCGGCCTCGCCGAGACCTGGTCGAGCAACGACGCGGGTACCGTCTGGACCTTCAACCTCCGCAAGGGCGTGAAGTTCCACGACGGCGAGGCGTTCAACGCCGCCGCGGTCTGCGCCAACTACGACCACTGGTTCAACTGGAAGGGCACCTACCAGTCGAGCGCGGTCTCCTACTACTGGCAGACCATCATGGGCGGGTTCGCGAAGAACGAGGACCCGGAGACGCCCGAGGCGAACTACAAGAGCTGCACCGCGAAGGACGAGAACACCGCCGTCATCGAGGTCAAGCAGCCTTCCGCCAACCTCCCCGGCGGCTTCTCGCTGAACGCCCTCGCCATCCACTCGCCGAAGGCGATCAAGGAGTACGAGAAGCAGGAGGCGACCGCCAAGGGCGACGCCATCACGTACCCCAAGTACAGCCAGGAGGCCGGCACGGTCGCCGGCACCGGCCCGTACAAGATCGTCAAGTGGAACAAGGGCAACAAGGAAGTCACCCTCGAGCGCTTCGACGACTACTGGGGCGACAAGGCCAAGATCAAGAACCTGGTCTTCCGCACGATCGACACCGAGGAGGGCCGCCGCCAGGCGCTCCAGGCCGGTGACATCGACGGCTACGACCTCGTCGCCCCGGCCGACGTCAAGACCCTCGAGAACGAGGGCTACGTCGTCCCGACCCGTGGCGTCTTCAACCTCTTCTACGTGGGCATGAGCCAGTCGGCGAACCCCGCCCTGAAGAAGAAGGAGGTCCGCCAGGCGATCGCGCAGGCGATCGACAAGGAGAACCTGGTCAAGACCCAGCTGCCCGAGGGCGGCAAGGTGGCCGACCAGTTCATGCCGGACACCATCGCGGGCTACTCCAAGAACGTCACGAAGTACCCGTACGACCCCGCCGCGTCCAAGGCGCTGCTGAAGAAGGCCGGCGCGCAGAACCTGACCATCGAGTTCTGCTACCCGACCGAGGTCACCCGCCCGTACATGCCTGCCCCGCAGGACCTGTTCGAGCTGATGAAGGCCGACCTGGAGAAGGCCGGCATCAAGGTCAAGCCGAAGGCCATGAAGTGGGCCCCGGACTACCTGGACGCCACCGAGGCCGGCTCCTGCGCGCTGCACATGCTCGGCTGGACCGGTGACTTCAACGACGGCTACAACTTCATCGGCACCTGGTTCGCCGGGTTCGACAAGCAGTGGGGCTTCAAGGACAAGAAGGTCTTCGACGCGGTGAACGCCGGCTCGAAGATGGGCAAGGCCGACGAGCGCACCGCGGCCTACGAGAAGGCCAACGAGGCCATCATGGACTACCTGCCCGGCGTCCCGATCTCGTCGTCCCCGCCGGCCATCGCCTTCGGCAAGAACGTCAACCCGCCGAACGTGTCGCCGCTGACGCAGGAAGTCTTCGCCGAGGCCTCCTTCAAGTAGGCGTACCGGCAGGAAATCGATAACGGGGGGGTCCGCCCGGCCGTCGCAACTCGGCGGCCGGGCGGGTCCGTTCATGTAAGACAACACGCAAGAAAGGGGCAAGCGGGGTGCTGCGTCTCGTCGTACGAAGACTGCTCCAGCTCATACCCACGCTGCTCGGCCTGTCGGTTCTGCTCTTCCTGTGGCTCGACCGGCTGCCCGGTGGACCCGCCTCAGCGATCCTGGGGGAGAGGGCCACCGAGGCCGAAGTGGCGCGCATCAACCGTGCGCTCGGGCTGGACCAGCCCATTTACGTCCAGTACTGGCGCTTCCTCAAGCGCATCTTCCAGGGCGACCTGGGAACCTCCGTCCAGACCGGGCAGCCCGTCACGGACGAGTTCTTCCTCCGGTTCCCGGCGACGGTGGAGCTGTCCCTGCTGGCCATGATCATCGCTGTGGCGATCGGCATCCCCCTCGGCTATCTCGCCGCCCGCAAGCGCGGCGGCTGGCTCGACGTCGGCGCGGTCTCCGGCTCGCTCGTGGGCATCTGCATCCCCGTCTTCTTCCTCGGTCTCATCCTCAAGGAAGTCCTCGCCGTGAAGCTGGGCTTCTTCCCCAGCTACGGACGCATGGACACCGGCATCAACGCCACCGACGTGACCGGCTTCGCCGTCCTGGACGGTGTGCTCACCGGCGAGTTCGACGCCTCGTGGAACGCGTTCCACCATCTGATCCTGCCGGCCGTCACCCTCGCCTCCATCCCGCTCGCGGTCATCGTCCGCATGACCCGCGCCAGCGTGCTCGAGGTGCAGGACGAGGACTACGTGCGCACCGCCCGGGCCAAGGGCCTCAAGCAGAGCGTCGTCCGTGGCCGGCACGTGCTGCGCAACGCCCTGCTGCCCGTGATCACGTCGGTCGGTCTGCTCACCGGGTCCCTGCTGTCGGGGGCGGTCCTGACCGAGTCCGTGTTCTCGTTCAACGGCATCGGCAACTTCATCAAGACGTCGATCGACGGCCGTGACTACCCGGTGCTGGTCGGGTTCATCATGTTCATCGCGATGGTGTACGTCCTGATCAACCTGCTGGTGGACCTGGCGTACAGCATCATCGACCCGAGAGTGCGGGTGCACTGACATGGCTGTCGCCACCAAGTCCGAGAAGATCCAGCGTCTCGCGGAACTGACGGCCGTCAGCGAGACCAGCACCGGTGCCAGCCTCTGGCGCGAGGCCTTCCGCCGGCTGAAGTCCAGCAAGATGGCGATCGTCGGCGCCGTCGTCATCGTCCTGTTCGTGCTCATCGCCGTCGTCGGACCGTTCCTCGCGCCCTACTCGCCGAGCGCGCAGACCTGGCGCAACGAGGTCTTCCCCAACCAGGGCAAGTTCGTCGGAGCCCGGGACGGCAACTGGTTCGGCCTCGACCACCTCGGCCGCGACCTGTTCTCCCGCATGCTGGTCGGCGCCCGCCAGACGCTCCTCGTCGGCATCGTCGCCACGCTGATCGGCCTGGTCGCCGGCTTCCTGATCGGCATCGTCTCCGGCGCCGCGGCCACCCTCGGCGGCGACACCGGACGGCGCGTCGACTCCGGCATCATGCGCTTCATCGACATGATGCTGGCCCTGCCCTCGCTGCTGCTGGCCGTGTCCATCGCCGCCGTCATGGGGCAGTCGCTCACCACCGTGATGATCGCGGTGGGTGTGGTCCAGGTACCGGTCTTCGCCCGCCTGCTGCGCGGCTCGATGCTGGCCCAGGGCAACGCGGACTACGTGCTCGCGGCCCAGTCCCTGGGTGTGCGCAAGCGGCGCATCGTGCTCTCGCAGATCCTGCCCAACTCGCTCAGCCCGGTGATCGTGCAGGCCACGCTCTCCCTGGCCACGGCGATCATCGAGGCGGCCGCCCTGTCCTACCTGGGTCTCGGCAACCCCGACCCGGCGATTCCCGAGTGGGGCGTCATGCTCGCGCAGGCGCAGCGCTTCTTCAGCTACGCCCCCGCGATGGCGATCTACCCCGCCATCGGCATCATCATCACCGCCCTCGGCTTCACCCTCCTCGGCGAGGCCATGCGGGAAGCCCTCGACCCGAAGCTGAGGGGCTGAACCACCATGTCTCTGCTCACTGTCGACGAACTGACCGTCACCTTCGGCGGCCGCGGCCGCAAGGAGTCCCGGGCGGTCGACGGCATCTCCTTCGAGGTCGACCAGGGCCAGGTCGTGGGCCTGGTCGGCGAGTCCGGCTGCGGCAAGTCCGTCACCTCCCTGGCCCTGATGGGCCTGCTGCCCTCCAAGGGCCTCACCATCGGCGGCCGTGCCGAGTTCGACGGCACGGACCTGTTCACGATGAGCCCGTCCGCCCGCCGCGATCTGCGCGGCAGCGAAATGGCGATGATCTTCCAGGACCCGCTGTCCTCGCTGAACCCGGTCGTGCCGATCGGCGTGCAGGTCACCGAGATCCTGGAGCGCCACCGCGGGATGAAGGGGGAGGCCGCCCGCAAGGAGGCCGCCCACCTGCTGGACCGGGTCGGCATCCCCGACCCCACCCGGCGGCTCCAGGAGTACCCGCACCAGCTGTCCGGCGGTATGCGCCAGCGTGCCCTGATCGCCATGGCGGTGGCCTGCGCCCCGCGTCTGCTCATCGCCGACGAGCCCACCACGGCGCTCGACGTGACGATCCAGGCGCAGATCCTTGAACTGCTCAAGGAGCTCGTGGACCAGGAGGGCACCGCCCTGCTGATGATCACCCACGACCTCGGCGTGGTCGCCGGCCTCTGCGACCAGGTCAACGTGCTCTACGCGGGCAAGGTCGTGGAGTCCGCCGGGCGCCGCGAGCTGTTCGCCCACCCCACCCACCCCTACGCGCACGGACTGCTGGGCTCCATCCCGCGGCTCGACGCGCCCCGGGGCGAGCCGCTCAACCCCATCCGCGGCTCGATCAACGACCGCATCGCCTGGGCCGACGGCTGCGCCTTCGCACCCCGCTGCGACCGGTACGAGATGGGCTGCCTGACCGGCACCCCGCAGCTCGGCGAGCCCCGCGCGGCCGGTCACCAGGTGCGGTGCGTCAACCCCGTACTCGACGACGCGAAGGCCGAGGAGGTCCCCGCATGAGCCTGCTCGAACTGGACGGCGTCAAGGTCCACTTCCCCATCAAGAAGGGCGTGCTGTTCGACCGCACGGTCGGCCACGTGTACGCCGTGGACGGGGTGTCGCTGAAGGTCGAGGCCGGCGAGACCTACGGCCTGGTGGGCGAGTCCGGCTGCGGCAAGACCACCCTCGGGCGGTCGGTGCTGCGGCTGGTGGACATCACCGAGGGCTCGGTCGTCCTCGACGGCACCGACCTGGCGAAGCTGCCCGGCGAGGAGATGCGCCGCTTCCGGCGCCGGCTCCAGATGGTCTTCCAGGACCCGCTGGGCTCGCTCAACCCGCGGCAGAACATCGAGTCGATCCTGTCCGAGGGCATGATCGCCCACGGCATCGGCAAGGACCAGGAGGAGCGCCGCGAGAAGATCAAGGCCATCCTCGACAAGGTCGGCCTGCCCTCCAACGCGCTCGCCCGCTACCCGCACGAGTTCTCCGGCGGCCAGCGGCAGCGCATCGGCATCGCCCGCGCCCTCGTCCTCGAACCGGACGTGATCATCTGCGACGAGCCGGTCTCCGCGCTCGACGTGTCGGTGCAGGCCCAGGTCATCAACCTGCTGGAGCAGCTCCAGCAGGAACTCGGCCTGACCTACCTGGTGATCGCCCACGACCTCGCGGTGGTCCGGCACATCTCCGACACGATCGGCGTGATGTACCTGGGCTCGCTGGTCGAGGAGGCGCCGAGCGACGCGCTCTACGCCGAGCCGAAGCACCCGTACACCAAGGCCCTGATGTCGGCCGTGCCGGTGCCGGACCCGGAGGTGGAGGACAAGCGCGAGCGGATCCTGCTCACCGGTGACCTGCCCTCGCCGGCGAACCCGCCGAGCGGCTGCCGCTTCCACACCCGCTGTCCGTGGGCCCAGGCCGAGCGCTGCTCGACCGAGCGCCCCCAGCTGCGGGACGTCGGCGGCGGCCACCGGGTGGCGTGCCACTACGCGGAGGACATCGCGTCCGGGAAGCTCTCGCTGAACCAGGGCGAGGTCGTCCCGGCGACCCGCGAGGGCGTCGAGGACAACCCGGAGACGGACACCGAGGCCGAGGTCGCCCCGGCGAAGGTCCCCGCCCAGGCGAAGAAGGCCTCGAAGGACGAGAAGCCCGCGGCGGCGGAGAAGGTCGCCGAGGCCGACGAACCCGCGACGGCGGAGAAGGTCGCCGAGGCTGACGAACCCGCGGTGGCGGAGAAGCTCTCGAAGGACGAGAAGCCCGCGACGGCGGAGAAGGTCGCCAAGGCTGACGAACCCGCGGCGGCGGAGAAGCCTTCGAAGGACGAGAAGCCGGCGGCGGCGGAGAAGGTCGCCGAGGCCGACGAGGAGTCGGAGAAGGCTGTCTGATCGACCCCCGGAAGAAGCCCTCGCCTTGCTTTGCAAGGCGAGGGCTTCTTTCTACGCCACAATATGCAAGTGCTTCAGCAACTCTTCAGTCCGTCCGTCCTGCACACACTCGATCTGATCGGCATCTTCGTCTTCGCCATCTCCGGCGCCCTGCTGGCCGTCCGGAAGAACTTCGACGTGTTCGGGATCGCCGTGCTGGCCGAGATCACCGCCCTCGGCGGCGGTCTCTTCCGCGACCTGATCATCGGCGCCGTCCCGCCCGCGGCCTTCACGGATCTGGGGTACTTCGTCACCCCGCTGCTGGCCACCGTCCTCGTCTTCTTCCTGCACCCGCACGTCGAGCGCATCCAGGTCGCCGTCAACGTCTTCGACGCGGCGGGTCTCGGCCTCTTCTGCGTCGTCGGCACCACCAAGGCGTACGACTACGGGCTCGGTCTCACCTCCTCCGCGTGCCTGGGGCTGGCCACGGCGGTCGGCGGCGGTGTGCTGCGCGACGTGCTCGCCAACGAGGTGCCCTCGCTGCTGCGCTGGGACCGCGACCTGTACGCGGTGCCGGCGATCGTCGGCGCGGCCATGGTCGCGCTCTGTCTGCGCTTCGACGTGCTGAACCCGGTGACCAGCACCACCGCGGCCGTCACCGCGTTCGTACTGCGGCTGCTGGCGATGCGCTACCACTGGCGTGCGCCCCGCGCCTGGCACCGGCGTTCGACGGTCAGCGAGGAGTGAGCAAAGCTACCGCTTAGTATTGTCTTCTTGTACTGTTCACCCATGCCAGAAGCAGCCTCCGCCCAGGCCACCCGGGCCGTCATCGGTGACAGCGAGTTCGACCGCGACACCGCGCTCACCGCGCGGGAACCCGGCGTCTACGACATCGACCTCTCCGCCGGCTGGACGATCATCAACGCCGTCAACGGCGGGTATCTGCTGGCCGTCCTGGGCCGCGCGCTCGCGGACGCGCTGCCGCACCCCGACCCCTTCACGGTCTCGGCGCACTACCTGACGGCCTCCCAGTCGGGCCCGGCGGTCGTCCGCACCGAGACCGTCCGCACCGGACGCACGCTCTCCACCGGCCAGGCGTCCCTCTTCCAGCGCGACGAGCAGGGCAACGAGGTCGAGCGCATCCGCGTCCTCGCCTCCTACGGCGACCTGGACTCCCTCCCCGACGACGTCCGCACGACGGCGGTGCCGCCCGCGCTGCCGCCGACGGACCAGTGCTTCGGCCCCGAGGACGGCCCCGCCCCGGTCGACGGAAGCTCCGAGATCGCCGGCCGGCTGATGCTGAAGCTCGACCCGTCGACCCTCGGCTGGGCCCTCGGAAGGCCGTCCGGCAAGGGTGAGATGCGCGCCTGGTTCGGTCTCGCCGACGGCCGTGACCCCGACCCGCTGGCGCTGCTGCTCGCGGTGGACGCGCTGCCGCCGACCGCCTTCGAGATGGGTCTGACCGGCTGGGTGCCCACGGTCGAGCTGACCGTCCATGTGCGATGCCGCCCGGCGCCGGGTCCGCTGCGTGTGTCCATCACCACCCGCAACCTCGCGGGCGGCTTCCTGGAGGAGGACGCCGAGGTCTGGGACAGTGCCGACCGTCTCGTCGCGCAGTCCCGCCAGCTGGCCCGGGTGCGGCTGAGCTGAACCGACGGCTGTCCACGGCGTAGGGGTGGTGCGGGGTCACCCGTGACCTCGCACCGCCCCTTGCCGTGTCACCGGTCCCCGGCGGTCTCGGTCCCGTCGAGCCAGTGCCGCCGTCCCACGTGGATCAGCCGCAGCTGACGCGCCGCCACCTTCGACACCCGCTCCCGCGCCTCGGGCGAACTCGCCGGCGCCTCCAGGAAGAGCGAGGCGATGATGAGCATCTGGTCCACGTAGAGCTGGGCCAGCATCAGCAGGTCCTCCTCGCTCCAGCCCGCCGATTCCGCGTCCCCGGCCAGCGCCTCCCCGACCTCCGCCGTGAACCGGGCCAGCTGCTCCTGTATCGCCTCGCGGACCGGACGCACCCCGCCGTGCCGCTCCCGGGCGACGAACCTCACATGGGCCGGGTGCGCGTCCACATGGGCGGCGATCAGCTCGATGGCGCGCGCGATGCGTTCCTCGCCCTCCCCGGCCGGGGACACCGTGGTCCGGATCATCGGGTGCAGGCTGCCCAGTGCCTCCTCGACCAGTGCCACGCCCAGGTCCTCGACCGACCGGAAGTGCCGGTAGAACGCGGTCGGGGCGATCCCGACGGCGCGGGTTACCTCACGCAGGCCCAGGCTGCTCAGGCTCTGGCCCTCCAGCAGTCCCAGCGCCGCGTCGAGGAGCGCCTGCCGGGTCTTCTGCTTCTGGGCCTGCCGGATGCCGGGCGTGTGACTCATGCCATGCAGTTAACAACTGTTCTCCCGAATTGAGAAGTGAGAAGGGCGCTAGACTGGGAAGTCAGTGAACAAGTGTTACTACAATCGTTCACCCAATTTCCGGGGGGTCCGACCCATGCTGTTCCTCGTCGCCGCGCTGCTGCTGCTGGGCGTCGTCCTCGGTGCCGTCGCGCACGCGCCGCTCACTTTCTCCGTCGCCGTCGGCGCCGTCATCGCCGTCTGGCTCGGTGTCTTCGCCCTGCGCGAGCACCAGGGCCGAGACCGCGGCACCTCCGCGCACTGACCCGCCACCTGCCCGGCCGCCTTCCGACCGCCTTCCGACCGCAGGAGTCCGATCAGCATGCAGCTCACCGCACCGGCCGGCCGCCGCACCGGGATCCGCGACACCGACGGCATGGCCGTGGCGTCGTTCGTCCTGGGCCTGCTCGGCCTGCTCGTCCTCAACGTCTTCCTCGGTCCGAGCGCCATCGCGCTGGCGTCCGTCGCCCTGTGGCGGGGCACCGCCCGCCGTGGACGCGCCCTGCTCGGCCTCGGCCTCGGCATCGCCGATCTCGTCGTCCTCGCCGCGTTCATGCAGGCGGACGGCACGATCTCCTGGAGCTTCTGACGCCCGGACCCGCCGCACCGGCCGTACGGGCGTCACATCCCGGCCACCGGGATCCGTGGCTCATGCACCGGGCCCCGTAGAATCGGCCCCACCATGGCTTACCTCGACCACGCCGCGACCACCCCGATGCTGCCCGAGGCGGTCGAGGCGCTCACCGCGCACCTGGGCGTCACCGGCAACGCCTCCTCCCTGCACGCGGCCGGCCGCCGCGCCCGGCGCACCGTCGAGGAGGCCCGCGAGACCCTCGCCGAGGCCCTCGGCGCCCGGCCCAGCGAGATCGTCTTCACCTCCGGCGGCACGGAGGCCGACAACCTCGCCGTGAAGGGCCTGTACTGGGCGCGCCGCGACGCCGACCCGGCCCGCACCCGGGTCCTCGCCAGTCCCGTCGAACACCACGCCGTCCTCGACGCCGTCGACTGGCTCGCCACCCACGAGGGCGCCACCGTCGAGTACCTCCCCGTCGACGCCCACGGACGCGTCCACCCCGACACCCTGCGCGAAGCCGTCGCCCGCAACCCCGACGATGTCGCCCTCGCCACCGTGATGTGGGCCAACAACGAGATCGGGACGATCCTGCCGGTCGCCGAACTCGCCGCCGTCGCAGCCGAGTTCGGCATCCCCTTGCACTCCGACGCGGTCCAGGCCTTCGGCCAGGTCCCCGTGGACTTCACCGCGTCCGGGCTCGCCGCCATGACCGTCTCCGGCCACAAGATCGGCGGCCCGTACGGCATCGGCGCCCTGGTCCTGGGCCGCGAGCACACCCCCGTGCCCGTGCTGCACGGCGGCGGCCAGGAACGTCACGTCCGCTCCGGCACCCTCGACGTGCCGGCGATCGCTTCGTTCGCCGTCGCCGGACGGGTCGCCGCCGAGGAACGGGAGCGATTCGCCCTGGAGGTCGGACGCCTCCGCGACGACCTGGTCGCCGCGGTCCTCGAAGCCGTCCCCGACGCCGTCCTCGGCGGCGACCCCGCCCCCGGCGGACGCCTTCCGGCCAACGCCCACTTCACCTTCCCCGGCTGCGAGGGCGACTCCCTGCTGCTCCTCCTGGACGCCCAGGGCATCGAGTGCTCCACCGGCTCCGCCTGCACCGCCGGCGTCGCCCAGCCGAGCCACGTCCTCCTCGCCACCGGGACCGACCCCGACCTCGCCCGAGGCACCCTCCGCTTCTCCCTGGGCCACACCTCCACGGACGCCGACGTGAAGGCCGTCGCCAGGGCCATCGGCCCGGCGGTGGAACGCGCGAGGGCGGCAGGGCTGAGCTAGGGGGTTCGGGGCCCCCGGACGGTTACGGACCCGGTGCCGGGTTCCCCGTGCCGCCCGCCGGGGCCGCCGAGCGTTTGTCCTGCGTGAGGGCCGTGCCCGCGCGGCGGACCAGGTTGAGGTAGCGGTCCCAGTCCCAGTGGGGGCCCGGGTCCGTGTGGTCCGTGCCCGGGACCTCGACGTGGCCGACGATGTGCTCGCGGTCCACCGGTATCTCGTAGCGCGCGCATATGCGGGCCGTCAGGCGGGCCGAGGCCGTGTACATCTCGTCCGTGAAGTCCTCGGGGCGGTCCACGAAGCCCTCGTGCTCGATGCCGATGCTGCGCTCGTTGTAGTCGCGGTTGCCCGCGTGGTACGCCACGTCCAGCTCGCGGATCATCTGCGTGATCCGGCCGTCCTTGCCGACGATGTAGTGCGCCGCCGCCTTGTGGCCCGGGTTCTGGAACGCCTTCACCGCGCTGTCCAGGCTGCCCTGCGTGACATGCACGACCACCATGTCGATGTGGAAGTCGTCCGGCCGGTCGGCACCGCGCCAGTTGGCGTCCGAGGCCGCCACCCAGCGGGCGCCCGCGAAGTCGACCTCGCCCGGCTTCCGCGGTTTGTCCACCCCGGGCAGCCGCCACCACAGCCGCCCCAGCTCGTCACGCGCCAGCGCCGCCGTCCCCGCCGCTGCCGCCAGCCCGCCCACGATCAGGGCGCGCCGCCCGATGCGCCGGTCGCCGTCCTCGGATGCTCCCTTGGCCCCCATGTGATCGTGAACGCATATCCGGCGGCCGTGGTTCCCGCGCCCCCCGTACCCTGGAGGGGCTATGACTGACACCCCGCAGCGCACCCGCCCCCTCCGCGTCCTGGCCGCCATGTCCGGAGGCGTCGACTCCGCCGTCGCCGCCGCCCGTGCCGCCGAAGCGGGTCACGACGTGACCGGCGTCCACCTCGCGCTCTCCGCGAACCCCCAGTCGTTCCGCACGGGCGCGCGGGGCTGCTGCACCATCGAGGACTCCCGCGACGCCCGCCGCGCCGCCGACGTCATCGGCATCCCGTTCTACGTGTGGGACCTCGCCGACCGCTTCCGTGAGGACGTCGTCGAGGACTTCGTCGCCGAGTACGAGGCCGGCCGCACGCCCAACCCGTGCCTGCGCTGCAACGAGAAGATCAAATTCGCCGCGCTGCTCGACAAGGCGCTCGCGCTCGGCTTCGACGCCGTCTGCACCGGCCACTACGCCAAGGTGATCCTCCGCGAGGACGGCACCCGCGAACTGCACCGCGCCTCCGACCTGGCCAAGGACCAGAGCTACGTCCTCGGCGTGCTCGACGACCGCCAGCTCGCCCACGCCATGTTCCCCCTCGGCGACACGGTCACCACCAAGGAGGAGATCCGCGCGGAGGCCGAGCGCCGTGGACTCGCCGTGGCCAAGAAGCCCGACTCGCACGACATCTGCTTCATCGCCGACGGCGACACCCAGGGCTTCCTCGCCAAGCGGCTCGGCAAGGCGGAGGGCGACATCGTCGACGAGTCCGGCGCCAGGATCGGCACCCACGAGGGCGCGTACGGCTTCACCATCGGCCAGCGCAAGGGCCTGCGCATCGGCACCCCCGCCCCCGACGGCAAGCCCCGCTACGTCCTCGACATCTCGCCGGTGGACAACACCGTCACCGTCGGCCCCGCCGCCTCGCTGGACGTCGGCGCCCTCACCGCGATCAAGCCCCGCTGGTGCGGCGCCGCCCCCGCGGGACCCGGCGCCTACACCGCCCAGCTGCGCGCCCACGGCGACGAGACCCCGGTGACCGCCGAACTCGTCGGCGAGGAACTGCGCGTGCGCTTCGCCGAGCCGGTCCGCGGCGTCGCCCCCGGCCAGGCGGTCGTCCTCTACGACGGCACGCGCGTGGTGGGCTCGGCGACCATCGCCTCCACGGAGCGGGCCACGGCGGACGTGGCCTGAGCGGCCCGGCCCCGGCCGGTCACCCGGATCCCCGGGATCACCGGGCGAAGAACTCCGCCAGCACCGGTGCCAGCACGTCCGGTTCGGCCATGTGCGTCTGGCCCTCCAGGGTGCGGTACGCGCCCCGGGGGACCGACTCCGCAATCGCCTTCGCCGCCTGACGCATCCACGCCGGGCTGGCGTCGCCCGCGATCGACAGCACCGGCACCTCGATCGACGCCAGCATCTCCCGCGGCACACCCCCGCCGCCCATCACGGCGTCGTCGTACGCCAGGCTCGGCGCCAGCGCCTCCATCCCCGCCCACATCGGCGACTGCCGCGCGCTCCCGATCACCGCGTCGTCCAGCCCGGTGAGCTGGAGGAAGAGCTCCACCGCGTCGCCCCGCCGCCCCTCCTCCAGGGCCGCCGTCAGCCGCTCGGTGTACCTGGCGCGCTCCGCCAGGTGTTCCTCCGACATGGCGTACGGCGTCTCGTACACCGCGACCTGCCGCACCGGCAGCCCGCTCGCCGCCGCGCGCAGCGCCAGCGCGCCGCCCGAGGAGACGCCGTACAGCGCCGCCTCGCCGCCCGTCGCCTCGATCAGCGCCGCCAGGTCCTCCACCTCGCGCTCCACCGTGTACGGCGGCGTGTCCCCGCTCGCGCCCCGGCCGCGGCGGTCGTAGACCACCACCCGGAACCGCTCGGAGAGCGGGGCGGCCAGCGGCGCCACCGTGGCGCCCGTCGACATCGCGCCGCTGACGAGGACGATCGTGGCGCCGCGTCCGGCGCTCTCGTGGGCGAGGGTGGTCCCGTCGCGCGAAGAGATGTTCTGGTCCATGTCTCCCGAGACTGCCGCACGGCGCGGAGATCGTCGGTGAGGCGGGCCGCGCGTCCGCCGATCACGTCCCGCGAGGAGCGGTCAGTCCACGTCCACGTCGTAGAAGCACAGGTGGTCCTTGATCGACGCCACCGCCGGCTTCGGGTCCGGGTACGACCACACCAGGTCCGGGGCGTCCGGCAGCGACCAGTACGACGCGGTTCCCTTGAACGGGCAGTACGTGTGCGTCGCGGACGGCGTCAGCAGGTCGAGCCGCACGTCCTCCGGCGGGATGTACCAGCGCGCGGGGCAGCCCGTCTCGTGCAGCACCAGCGCCCGGTCGCTCTCCGCCAGCACGTGTCCGTCGCGCACCACGCGCACGTGCCGGTCGCCCGGCTCGACGGTGATGCGATGGCCTGTGGTCACGGCGTCCTCCTCGTAGGTCGGTCCACCCGTACAGCGTCCCTCGGGGCGGCCTTCTTCCCGGGCGTAGGCTGACGCCCGTGAACATCTGCGTCTTCCTCTCCGCCGCCGACCTCGACGACCGCTACACGGGCCCCGCGCGCGAGTTCGCGCGCCTGCTCGGCAAGGGCGGGCACACCCTGGTCTGGGGCGGCTCGGACGTCGGACTGATGAAGGTCGTCGCCGACGGGGTGGAGGAGGCCGGCGGCCGGCTCCTCGGCGTCTCGGTGGAGTTCCTCGCGGCGAAGGCGCGCCCCGGCGTCGACGAGATGGTGGTCGCCAAGGACCTCGCCGAGCGCAAGCGGCTGCTGCTGGAGAAGGCCGACGCGGTGGTGATCATGGTGGGCGGCACCGGCACCCTCGACGAGGCGACCGAGATCCTGGAGCTGAAGAAGCACGGCCACACCGAGAAGCCGGTGGTGCTGCTCAACACCGCGGGCTTCTACGACGGCCTCAAGGAGCAGTTCCGCCGCATGGAGGACGAGGGCTTCCTGCCCCGCCCGCTCACCGAGCTGGTCTTCTTCGCCGAGGAGCCGGTCGGCGCGCTCGCCTACCTGGAGGAGAGCCTGGGCGTCGCCTGACCGCGCGGTGATGCGAGCATGGCGGTCATGGCTACACATGTGATCACCGGAGCCGGCTCCGGCATCGGCGCGGCCGTCGCGCGCCGCCTCCACGCGCGCGGGGACGACCTCGTGCTCCACGCGCGCGACGCCGGCCGCGCGAAGGAACTGGCCGCCGAGTTCCCCGGTGCCCGCACCCTCGTCGGCGACCTGGCCGACCCGGACCGGCTCAGCTGGGCGTTCTCCCACCAGTCGCTGCCCGACCGGGTGGACTCGCTGCTGCACGTCGCGGGCGTCGTCGACCTGGGCCACGTCGGCGACCTCACCCCGAAGAGCTGGCGTCACCAGCTCAACGTCAACCTCGTCGCCCCCGCCGAACTGACCCGCCACTTCCTGCCCCAGCTCCGCGCGAGCCGCGGCCACGTGGTGTTCGTCAACTCCGGCGCCGGCCTCGCCGCCCATGCCGACTGGTCCGCCTACGCGGCCTCCAAGCACGGTCTGAAGGCCCTCGCCGACTCCCTCCGCCACGAGGAGCACGCGAACGGCGTCCGCGTCACGTCGGTCTACCCGGGCCGCACCGCCAGCCCCATGCAGGCCAAGGTCCACCAGCTGGAGGGCAAGGACTACGACCCGTCGAAGTGGATCGACCCCGAGTCGGTCGCCACGACGATCCTCATGGCCCTGGACCTCCCCAAGGACGCGGAAGTGAACGACCTGACGGTCCGCCCGGGCAACTGAGCCCGTCCGGCGCTCGAGAACGAGGCCCGAAGGCCCGAAGGCCCGAAGGGGGGTCTGGGGCGCAGCCCCCAGGAACGGGAAGGGAAGGGGCGGCGGGGGCGAGAACCCCCCGCCCCGCACTGCGTACGCTTCCCGTGTGAACGACACCCCTCATTTCCCGCCCGCCACCGGCATCGGCTCCCTTCCCGGCACGGACGCGCGAGAGGCCGCCAAGGCGGCCACCGGCAGCTTCGAGGACTTCCCTCACCTCCCCGAACTCCCCGCCCGTGGGCCCGGCGCCGACATGATCGGCCGCACCGCCGGTCTGCTCGTCGAGCTCTACGCGCGCGTGGAGCCCAGCGGCTGGCGGATCGGCGACCGTCCGGGCCGGGACACCCGCCGCGCCCGCTCCTGGCTCGGCGAGGACCTGGACGCGCTGGAGGAGTTCACGCAGGGCTACGAAGGATTCCTCAAGATCCAGGCGGTGGGGCCCTGGACCCTCGCCGCGGCACTGGAGCTGAAGAACGGCGAGGCCGCCCTCTCCGACCCCGGCGCCTGCCGCGACCTCGCCGCCTCCCTCGCCGAGGGCCTGCGCCAGCACATCGATGAGGTGCGCCGCCGCGTCCCCGGCGCACGACTCGTCCTCCAGCTCGACGAACCCTCCCTGACCGCCGTCCTGCGCGGTCAGGTCAAGACGGCCAGCGGCTACCGCACCCACCGCGCGGTCGACCGGCAGGTCGTCGAGGCCACCCTGCGCGACGTGGTCGGCGTGCACGACGGCGGGCCGGTCCTGGTCCACTCCTGCGCGCCGGACGTTCCGTTCGCCCTGTTGCGCCGGGCGGGCGTGGCGGGCATCTCGTTCGATTTCTCCCTGCTCACCGAGCGTGACGACGAGGTGATCGGCGAGGCGGTCGAGGGGGGCACCCGCCTGTTCGCCGGTGTCGTCCCCACGACGGACGCTCCATTGTCGGACCCTGCCGGTAGCGTCATGGGTGTCAGGACGCTCTGGCGCAGGCTGGGGCTGCGGCCGGGACTCCTCCCGGAAGCGGTCACGGTCACCCCGGCGTGCGGACTCGCGGGGGCGACCCCCGGGTACGCGCGCTCGGCCTACGCCCACTGCGTCCGGGCGGCGAGATCCCTCGCGGACAACCCTGAGTAACGGGAGGACACACGGTGGCCGGCGACAAGCAAGCGGAGACGACGAGCGTGCCCGCACAAGCGCGGGAGCAGCAC
Source organism: Streptomyces sp. NPDC014764 (assembly GCF_043082785.1). NCBI lineage: Bacteria > Bacillati > Actinomycetota > Actinomycetes > Kitasatosporales > Streptomycetaceae > Streptomyces > Streptomyces sp. NPDC014764. The sequence continues at coordinate 54,770 of NZ_JBIBXY010000020.1, forward strand.
GCCACGCTCGCCGAGCAGATCGAGGAGCACCGCTTCCGGTACTACGTGAACGACGCGCCCGTCGTCAGCGACGCGGAGTTCGACCGCCTGCTGCGGGAGCTCGAGGAGCTGGAGGAGCGCCACCCGGAGCTGCGCACGCCGGAGTCACCGACCCAGAAGGTCGCCGGGGCCTACGAGACGGAGTTCACCTCCGTCCAGCACCGCTCCCGGATGCTGTCCCTGGACAACACCTTCAACGACGAGGACCTCGCCGCCTGGGCCGACCGCATCCACCGGGAACTGGGCGACCAGACCTTCCACTTCCTGTGCGAGCTGAAGGTCGACGGCCTGGCGGTCAACCTCACCTACGAGCACGGCCGGCTGGTCCGCGCGGCGACCCGCGGCGACGGCCGCACGGGCGAGGACATCACGCCCAACGTCCGCACGATCGCCGAGATCCCGGACCGCCTCAAGGGCGACGAGGTGCCCGACGTCGTGGAGATCCGCGGCGAGGTCTACTTCCCGATGGAGAAGTTCCAGGAGCTCAACGCCCGGCTGGTGGAGGCCGGCGACAAGCCGTTCGCCAACCCGCGCAACGCGGCGGCCGGTTCGCTGCGCCAGAAGGACCCGCGGGTCACCGCCACCCGCCCGCTGCACATGGTCGTGCACGGCATCGGCGTGCTCGAGGGCTACAAGGGCCTGACCCGGCTCTCCCAGGGCTACGGCCTGCTGAAGGAGTGGGGCCTGCCGACCTCCCCGCACAACAAGGTGGTCGACGGCCTGGGGGGCGTGCGGGAGTTCATCGCCTACTACGGCGAGAACCGCCACTCCGTGGCCCACGAGATCGACGGCGTCGTCGTCAAGCTCGACGAGATCCCCCTCCAGGGACGCCTCGGCACCACCTCCCGCGCCCCGCGCTGGGCCATCGCGTACAAGTACGCGCCCGAGGAGGTCAACACCAAGCTGGTGAACATCAGGGTGGGCGTCGGCCGCACCGGCCGCGTCACGCCGTACGCGCAGGTCGAGCCGGTGACGGTGGCCGGCTCGGAGGTCGAGTTCGCCACGCTGCACAACCAGGACGTGGTGAAGGCCAAGGGCGTCCTCATCGGCGACACGGTGGTGCTGCGCAAGGCCGGCGACGTCATCCCGGAGATCCTCGGTCCGGTGGCCGACCTGCGGGACGGCAGCGAGCGGGAGTTCGTGATGCCGTCCGAGTGTCCCGAGTGCGGCACCCCGCTCAGGCCGATGAAGGAGGGCGACGTCGACCTGCGCTGCCCCAACGCCCGCGCGTGCCCCGCCCAGTTGCGTGAGCGGCTGTTCTACCTGGCCGGCCGCAAGGCGCTGGACATCGAGCACTTCGGGTACGTCGCCGCCGCGGCCCTCACCGGCCCGCTGGAGCCGGAGGAGCCGCCGCTGAAGGACGAGGGCGACCTGTTCGACCTCACCGTCGAGCAGCTGCTGCCCATCAAGGCGTACGTACTCGACCAGGACAGCGGACTGCCCAAGCGGGACCCGAAGACCGGCGAGGAGAAGGTCGTCACCGTCTTCGCCAACCAGCAGGGCGAGGCGAAGAAGAACGCCCTGGCGATGCTGGAGAACATCGCCGCGGCCAAGGAGCGCCCGCTGGCGCGGGTGCTCACCGCCCTGTCGATCCGTCATGTAGGCCCCGTCGCGGCGGAGGCGCTGGCCCGCGAGTTCCGCTCCATCGAGCGCATCGAGCAGGCAACCGAGGAGGAGCTGTCGGCCACCGAGGGCGTCGGCCCGACCATCGCTGCCTCCCTCAAGGAGTGGTTCGCCGCGGACTGGCACCGGGAGATCATCCGCAAGTGGAAGGCGGCCGGGGTCCGCATGGAGGACGAGCGCTCCGGCGAGGACGAAGGCCCCCGACCGCTCGAAGGACTCACGGTCGTGGTGACCGGGACCCTGGAGAACTTCACCCGGGATGGCGCGAAAGAGGCCCTGCAGAACCGGGGCGCCAAGGTGACCGGATCGGTGTCCAAGAAGACGTCGTTCGTCGTCGTGGGTGACAACCCCGGGTCGAAGTATGACAAAGCGATGCAGTTGAAGGTGCCGGTTCTGAACGAGGACGGGTTCCAGGTGCTGTTGGAGGAGGGACCCGAAGCCGCGGCCGACGCCGCCCTTTCGGCCGAGGAGTAGCGGTTGAAGACCCCCCGATCGGCGCATATCAGATGCATACGGGTGGCTGGGGCGCATTCGGGCAACCGTCGGCGACCGGTGCCCGTACAAGCCTTCCGCGGCCTACTGTTGAGATGTGCGCCTGCCGTGCCCAGTTGCGGTCGGGGCAACCCCCGTACCCGTGACGGGTCCGGGGAAGGGCTTTCCACGGCGGAGGCGCTGAGGGATGTCGGGCATCGGGCCGCGTGGCGTGGGCACCGCCGGCTGTGAGAGGGACGGGAATGGAACCGACCGAGAGCGCCGCCCCGGGCTCACGGCTGCGCCTGGGCCGCCTTGCGGTCGTCCGGCGGCGCGGCCGTGAGGACGGGCGGCCCGCGGAGCGACCGGGCGCGCGGGGGCGCACCGGGGCACGCGCCGCGGACGCGCGCGATGCCGGCGCGGCACGCCCGGCCGGCGGGCACGGCATCGGAGAGGCCGCGACGGAGACCGAACGGCACCCGTCCTGGCCCGCGTTGCCCACCGCGGTCGTCGCGGCCGCCGGATTCGTCCTCGGCGCGGGCTTCCTGCGCGCCTTCACCGGCGGCCACGCCCTCTTCCCGTCCGGCACGGTCGGCTGGTCGCTGGCCGTGCTCACCGGCATCATCGTCGGCCACCTCGTGATGCTGGGCCGCTCCCGCTGGTGGGGCGGCACCGGCTCCGGCGCGGCCCTCACCCTCGCCGTGCTGCTGCTCTACGGCTGGGTCCCGGCGGGCATGGTCAGCCTCACCGTCGTCGTGCTCGTCGGCATAGCCCGCCGGGGCCGCTGGCGGCAGGGCGTGCTGCACGGCGCGGTCGACCTGCTCGGCATAGGCGCCGGAGCGCTCGTCCTCGCCGCGTTCGGCACCGTGCCGTCCGTCGAGTCGCCGTCCACCCCCGACACCTGGACCCTCTACACCGGTCCCGGGGTGGTGCTCGTCGCCGCCGCCTATCTCGCGGTCACCCGCACCCTGTTGTGGTACCTGCACACCCCGCGCTCGGGTCTGCCCACCGTCGCCCGCACCGCCCTGGTCCGCCAGGGGCTCGTCGCGGTCGCCCTGCTCGGCATCGCCCCGCTGGTGTGCGTGGTCGCCGACGCCAAGCCCGTGCTGCTGCCGCTGTTCTCCATCCCACTGATCGCCCTCGACTCCACCCTGTGGATAGCCCGCGCGCGGGCCGAGGAGCAGCTGCGCGACCCGCTGACCGGGCTGCCCAACCGGCAGTGGCTCCAGGAGCGCATCTGGACCGCGCTGGACGACGCCGAGCGGGCCGGCTTCCGCGCCGCGCTCATGCTCATCGACCTCGACCGCTTCCGTTCGGTCAACGACACCCTCGGCCACCTCGCCGGGGACCGGCTGCTGCTGCAGATCGCCGACCGGCTGAGAGCGGCCCTGCCGCGCGGGGCGGAGGCCGCGCGGCTCGGCGGCGACGAGTTCGCCGTGTTACTGCCCGTCGCGGACTCCACGACGTCCGCGACCCGCGCCGCCCGCGGACTCGTCGCGGCCCTCAGCTCCCCGCTCGACCTCGACGGGCTCACCCTCGTCCTGGAGGCCAGCGCGGGAGTCGCCGTCTTCCCGGACCACGCGTCCGACGCCGAAGGACTGCTGCGGCGCGCGGACGTGGCGATGTACCAGGCCAAGCGGGACCGCACGGGAGTCGAGGCGTACGAGTCCAAGCGGGACTCCAACACCCCCGACCGTCTCGGGCTGCTGGGCGATCTGCGCCGCGCCCTCGACGCGCACGAGGTGGAGCTGCACTACCAGCCCAAGGTCCGCTTCGACGGCCAGGTCTCGGGCCTCGAGGCGCTGGTGCGGTGGGTGCACCCGGAGCGCGGACGGGTCCCCCCGGACGAGTTCATAGCGATAGCCGAGTCGTCGGGGCTGATGCCCCAGCTCACCGAGTACGTGCTGGAGACCGCGCTCGGGCAGGTCGCCGCGTGGCGCTCCCAGGGGCTGTTCGTGCCGGTCGCCGTCAACGTCTCGCCGCGCGACGTCCACAGCCCCGGCTTCGCCGGCTCCGTCGCCGCGCGCCTGGCCCGGCACGGGGTGCCCGCGGGAGCGCTCCAGCTGGAGATCACCGAGCACGTGCTGCTGGAGGACCCCACGCGGGCCGCCGACACCCTCAACGCGCTGACGGGCCACGGTGTGAAGATGTCCCTCGACGACTTCGGCACCGGTTACTCCTCGCTGGTGCACCTGCGACGGCTGCCGGTGAGCGAGCTGAAGATCGACCGCTCGTTCGTGGCCCGGCTGGCGGTCGACACGGAGGACGCGGAGATCGTGCGCTGCACGATCGACCTGGCCCACTCGCTGGGCCTGCTCGTCGTCGCCGAGGGCGTCGAGGACGACGAGACATGGGAACGGCTGCGGGATCTGCGGTGCGACGCGGTCCAGGGGTGGCTGGTCGCGGCCGCGATGCCGCCGGACGAGACCACTGCGTGGCTGCTCGCGCGGGGGTCACGGGGATGGCAGCGGCCGGCGGCCGCGTTGCCCGCGGCGACGGGTACGGCGGAGGACTAGGCCCACGACGTCAGGCTGTCGGCCACGCCATCTCGAAGTCGGGCCGCCGGGGGACCGGTTCCCGACGGAGGTGTGGGCCGGTGGTGGTGGTCGTGGATTTCCGGACGCCGAGAGCCTCGCGGCGTCGGTCTTCCGATGTCCGGGTGCGGGCGCGCGGGAACGCTCGGAGGGACGGGCGGCGCGGTGAACCGTCCGCGTCAGCGTGCGCCGGGACGCATCGTCGCCGCGGTGTCCGCCGCGACGGCCAGCGCGTCGGTGAGCGGTCGGTCGAGCAGTCCCGCGAGGTCGGGACCGGAACCGCCGAGGAACCCGTGGCGGACGCTGGTGGCGATCGAGGCGAGCATCGGCGGCTGGAACGGCAGCAGCGTGTCGTCCGCGAGAAGCCGGGCGCGGTACTCGCCGAGCCCGATCGTGCGGTGGACGATGTCGAGACGCATCGCGACGTCGCCGGCGGTGATCGGGTCGCCGACCAGATCGTAGGTCCTGCCGGCGTGTGCGGCCGGGTGGCCGGCGACGACCGCCGCGGCTGCGGCCAGGTCCGTCCGAGCCACCGCGGAGAGGGCGCCGTCGCCGAAAGCCGACTCCAAGCCGGCGGGGGTCCACGTCAGCAACGCTCCGAAGAGCTCGGCGTAGAGTCCGTTGCGCAAGATCGTCCATCCGAGGCCGCTGGTTCTGACCAGGTTCTCAGTGGCGCGGTGGGCGAGTGCGAACGCCAGGTGATCCCCGGCGCCGGTCAGGCTGGTGTAGATCACGTGCGCGACGCCGTCACGCACCGCGGCGTCGACAAGCGCCCGGTGCCGGGCGATGACCCGGTCGTCCTCGGCGTACCCGGCCGAGACCAGGACCAGCGTCGAGACACCGGTGAGGTCCAGGCCGGCGGGATCGTCGAAGTCCAGGTGACGTTGCCCGTCCGCGGGGGTTCGACTGGCGCCGAGGGCGGGCACCCGCCGGTCGGCCAGATCCTGGAGCGTGAGGGAGGCGAGCTGTCCGTTCGCGCCGGTCACCATGATCATTGCGGTTCGGTCTCCTGCCGTGGTTCTCTTCCGTAACTACGGCGATCCTGAACCGGCCGTATCCGGCCCACAAGGAGGCAGTTTCATGTCAGTGACGCACACTGATGTAACCGCTGGAGCCGCGGAGCTGGAACCGTGCGGGCAGCCGGACCACCCCGACTGCGGTATCCGCGACGTCCTCGACCGCGTGGGCGACAAGTGGTCCGTCCTCGTGATCGTCGAGCTGGCGAACGGGGCGCGGCGCTTCCGGCAGCTCCAGCGCGCCGTCGACGGCATCTCCCAGCGGATGCTGACATTGACCGTGCGCCGGCTGGAACGCGACGGCCTGGTACTGCGGACCGTCTACCCGACCGTGCCCGCCCAGGTCGACTACCGGCTCACCGAGACCGGCGCAAGCCTCACCCACCTGGTCAAAGCGCTGGCCGACTGGTCACTCGAGCACCGGGACACCATCGCCCGTGCCCGCCAGGCCTACGACGCGGAACATCCCGGCAACGACATCCGATGACCGCCGGCGTCGCGACGTCACGGCCCGCAACAGTCGTCCCGGGCGCGCGGCAGCCACGGGCGGCAGGGACATCGGCGCACTGTCCTCCACGGCCGGAGCATGCGCGGACCCGCGTGCGCGAGGCGACCGTGCACCAGTCCCGGCCGCCCCGGACGGACCGGAGCAGAAGAACGGCCCGGAGACGAGGAACGCGGAGCCGGTCACCGTGACCCGTCGGTGTGTGCTCCTTCGGGACGATGCGCGCGTGACGGCAACGCGTCCGGCCCGCCGGGCCGGTGGCGTCTCCCCCTCGGCTCCTGCGGCGGCCCTCCGGTGCCCCGCGGTCGGCCGCGCCGGCCGACCGCGTGCGCGCGTCACGCGAGGATCCCAGCGGGGCCGGGCCGGACCGCGCGTCAGGGCAGGACCGCTTCGCCGCCCTGCCGGGCCCGCAGCAGTTCCCGGCGCTTGGCGACGCCTCCTGGAACACGGTGCAGCCGGAACGTGCCCGGCCGCTTCGCCTCCTTGACCAGATGGCCGAGGATGCCCGTGCAGACCGATTCCTTGATCCTTGCGCCCAGGCCGGCGCCGATGTGGAGTCCCACCGCAACGTCGGACCTGGTGGCGAACTGGTAGACGCCCGCCTTCCGGCCCAGGCTGATGCACTGGGCGTAGAGGCCCTGGTGCAGAGGGTCCGGCTGCTTGCCCGCGAGCCGGCTGAGCACCGTGTCGGCGGCCCGCGCCCCGAGCGGTGTCGCGTTCAGGCAGCTCATGCGCAGTGGCAGATCCGACGGGGCTGCCGAGTCCCCGGCCGCGAGGACACGTTCGTCGTCCACGCTCGTCAGCGTCTCGTCCGTCAGCAGACGGCCCAGCGCGTCGGTGCTCAGCCCGCTGCGGGCGGCCAGGTCCGGCACAGCGAAGCCCGCAGTCCAGATGGCGACCTCGGTCGGCAGCTCACGGCCGCTCACGAGCCGCACGGCGTCGGGGGTGACGGCGCTCACCTCGGCGCCGGAGCCCTCGAGGACCGTCACCCCCAGCTCGGCCAGTCGCCCGGCGACCGAGCGCCTGCCCCGGTCGTGCAGGTACGGACCGAGAGTGCTGCCGCAGACCAGGGTCACGGCGCGGCCCTCCTCCGCCAGCTCGGCGGCGGTCTCGATGCCGGTGGGGCCGGCGCCGACCACCGTCACGCGGGCTGTCGCGGGCATGCGGTCGAGGACCGCCCGCAGCCGCTGCGCCTCGTCCAGGACGGACATCGGGTAAGCGAACTCGGTGGCCCCGGGAACACTCGGTTCGGCACTCCTGCTGCCCACTGCGTAGATCAGGTAGTCGTAGCCGAGCCGGTCACCGGCCGCCAGTGTCACGCGGCGTCCGGCCGCGTCGATCCGGGTGACGGTGTCGGCCACCAGCCGGACCCCCTCGGCCAGGACGTCCCGATAGGCGACGAGCGCGTCGTCGGACCCGCCCACCAGCTGGTGCAGGCGGACCCGGTGGACGAGTTCCTCGCGTGGGTTGATCAGCGTCACGCTCACGTCGTCGCGCTGTGTCAGCCGGTTCGCGGCCATGACGCCCGCGTAGCCTCCGCCGACCACCACCACATGCGTGCTCCCCGTCATGGTGCCTCCTCCGTCTCAAGGTGTCGGCCTCAAGACGCCGCGCTCCGGGCCGTTGTGACGTGGTGTGACACACGTCTCACTGCTGCCTGTCGGGGGCGCACGCTGCGTCGGCCCGCCGGGCGCCGGGGGGTCGTGCTGGTTCCTCCGGTCCCGGCCGGTCCCGGTCAGACCCCGGCCGGGTCCTGGGAGACGGGCAGGCGCGGGGAAAGGGGCGGACGGCCGCGCGGTCGCCTGCGGCGGTCGGCGGGCAGCGTGGTCAGGTCCCGCAGCCGCCCGTCCTCGCCCGCTCCACCACGGCACCGGGCCCCGCCCTGCTCCTGGCCCGTTCCGAACCGGATCCGCACGGAGAACCCCTGGTACGCCCGAGGAACGGGACCTGCGGGAGCCGTTGGGGCCGCCGTTCGTGAGGGCCCGGTCCGCAGTGCCGCCCGGTGCCGGGCAAAGGGTTTCACGGGCATGGGCGCACGCCCCATAGGATTGGTCCCAAACCACACACTCTCACCCCAGAGGATCGCTGCATGCCTGGCATCACGCGCGAGGAGGTCGCCCACCTCGCCCGGCTGGCGCGTCTGGAGCTGAAGCCCGAAGAGCTCGACCACTTCGCGGGCCAGCTCGACGACATCATCGGCGCGGTCGCCCGCGTCAGCGAGGTCGCCGACCAAGACGTACCGCCGACCTCGCACCCGCTCCCGCTGACGAACGTCATGCGGGCCGACGAGGTCCGTCCCTCGCTCACCCCCGAGCAGGCGCTCTCCGGCGCCCCGGCCCAGGAGCAGCAGCGTTTCAAGGTGCCGCAGATCCTGGGGGAGGAGTAAACCGCCATGAGCGATCACATCATCAGGCTCACCGCGGCCGAGACCGCCGCGAAGATCGCCTCCGGCGAGCTCACCGCGGTCGAGGTCACCGAGGCCCATCTGGCTCGTATCGAGGCCGTCGACGAGAAGGTGCACGCCTTCCTGCACGTCGACCGTGAGGGCGCCCTCGCGCAGGCCCGCGCCGTCGACGCCAAGCGCGAGCGCGGCGAGAAGCTCGGCCCGCTGGCCGGTGTGCCCCTCGCGCTGAAGGACATCTTCACCACCGAGGGCATCCCGACCACCGTCGGTTCCAGGATCCTCGAGGGCTGGATCCCGCCGTACGACGCGACGCTCACCCAGCGCCTCAAGGCCGCCGACGTCGTCATCCTCGGCAAGACCAACATGGACGAGTTCGCCATGGGGTCCTCCACCGAGAACAGCGCCTACGGCCCGACCGGCAACCCGTGGGACCTCACCCGCATCCCCGGCGGCTCCGGAGGCGGCTCCTCCGCCGCGCTCGCCGCGCACATGGCGCCGCTCGCCATCGGCACCGACACCGGCGGCTCCATCCGTCAGCCGGCCGCCGTCACCGGCACGGTCGGCGTGAAGCCGACGTACGGCGCGGTGTCCCGGTACGGCATGGTGGCGTTCTCCTCCTCCCTGGACCAGGGAGGCCCCTGCGCCCGCACGGTCCTGGACGCGGCCCTGCTGCACGAGGTGATCGCCGGTCACGACCCGATGGACTCGACGTCGATCGACGAGCCGGTCCCGCCGGTCGTGGAGGCCGCCCGCAACGGCAGCGTCCAGGGCATGCGCGTCGGCGTCGTCAAGCAGTTCCGCGGCGAGGGCTACCAGGCCGGCGTCGTCCAGCGGTTCGACGAGTCGGTCGAGCTCCTCAAGGAGCTGGGCGCCGAGATCGTCGAGCTGGACTGCCCGTCCTTCGACCTGGCGCTCTCCGCGTACTACCTGATCGCGCCGTCCGAGTGCTCCTCCAACCTCGCCCGCTTCGACGGCCTGCGCTACGGCGCGCGCGTCGGCGACGACGGCACGCACTCCGCCGAGGAGGTCACCTCGCTGACCCGCGAGGCCGGCTTCGGCGACGAGGTCAAGCGCCGCATCATGCTCGGCACGTACGCGCTCAGCTCCGGCTACTACGACGCGTACTACGGCAGCGCCCAGAAGGTCCGCACGCTCATCAAGCGGGACTTCGACAAGGCCTTCGAGCAGGTCGACGTGATCGTCTCCCCGACGACCCCGACCACCGCCTTCCCGATCGGCGAGCGCGCCGACGACCCGATGGCGATGTACCTCGCGGACCTGTGCACCATCCCGACCAACCTGGCGGGCAACGCCGCCATGTCGCTGCCCTGCGGCCTCGCGCCGGAGGACAACCTGCCGGTCGGCCTGCAGATCATCGCCCCGGTCATGAAGGACGACCGCCTCTACAAGGTGGGTGCCGCCGTCGAGGCCGCCTTCGTGGAAAAGTGGGGCCACCCGCTGCTCGAGGAGGCTCCGTCGCTGTGAGTGCACTGACCAAGGCCAAGGGATTCAAGAAGTCCCGGTCCGGTACGTACCTGTCCATGGCCGCCACCGCGTTCGGCGCGTTCGGCGTCGCCAAGCGGCTGAAGACGGCGCGCGCCGAGAAGGACACCCTGGTCCTGATCGACGCGACCGTGTCCGCCGCCGCCATCGTCACCGGCCTCGCCATCCTCTACCGCGAGCTGAAGCGGCTGGGCGACGACGACGTCCTGCTGGGCTGAGAGGGAAGTTTTCACCGTGACCACCACGACCGACCTGGTGTCGTACGAGGACGCGCTCGCGTCGTACGACCCCGTCATGGGCCTCGAGGTCCATGTCGAACTCGGCACCAACACCAAGATGTTCTGCGGCTGTTCGACGGCCCTCGGTCAGGACGCCAACACCCAGACCTGCCCGGTCTGCCTCGGCCTGCCCGGCGCGCTCCCGGTCGTCAACGCGACCGGCGTCGAGTCCGCGATCAAGATCGGCCTCGCGCTGAACTGCGAGATCGCCGAATGGTGCCGCTTCGCCCGGAAGAACTACTTCTATCCGGACATGCCGAAGAACTTCCAGACCTCCCAGTACGACGAGCCGATCGCCTTCAACGGCTACCTCGACGTGCAGCTGGAGGACGGCGAGGTCTTCCGCGTGGAGATCGAGCGCGCCCACATGGAGGAGGACACCGGCAAGTCGACGCACGTCGGCGGCGCCACCGGCCGTATCCACGGCGCGTCCCACTCCCTGCTGGACTACAACCGCGCGGGCATCCCGCTCATCGAGATCGTCACCAAGCCGATCGTGGGCGCGGGCGAGCGGGCTCCCGAGGTCGCGCGGGCGTACGTCCGTGAGCTGCGTGAACTCATCCGTGCGCTGGGCGTGTCCGAGGCCCGCATGGAGATGGGCCAGATGCGCTGCGACGTCAACCTGTCGCTGCGCCCGCACGGCACCGAGAAGTTCGGTACGCGTTCGGAGACGAAGAACGTCAACTCGCTGCGTTCCGTCGAGCGCGCCGCGCGCTTCGAGATCCAGCGGCACGCGGCCGTGCTGTCGTCCGGCGGCACGATCGTCCAGGAGACCCGGCACTTCCACGAGGACACGGGGTCCACGACCTCGGGCCGCGTGAAGGAGGAGGCCGAGGACTACCGGTACTTCCCCGAGCCGGACCTGGTGCCGGTCGCCCCGGCCCGCGAGTGGGTCGAGGAACTGCGCGCGGGCCTGCCCGAGCTGCCGCTGGTGCGCCGCAGCCGGCTCCGCGAGGAGTGGGGTGTCTCCGCCACCGACATGCAGGCGATCCTCAACGCCGGTGCGCTGGACCTGATCGTCGCCACGATCGACGCCGGCGCCGACGCGGCCTCCGCCCGCAAGTGGTGGATGGGCGAGCTGGCCCGCGCGGCCAACGAGTCGCAGAAGGCGCTGGACGAGCTGGCGATCACCCCGGCGCAGGTGGCCCGCGTCACCGAGCTGGTGGCCAAGGGCGACCTGAACGACAAGCTGGCCCGTCAGGTCATCGAGGGCGTCCTCGCGGGTGAGGGCACCCCGGACGAGGTCGTCGAGAAGCGCGGCCTGAAGGTCGTCTCCGACGAGGGCGCGCTCACCGCCGCCGTCGACGAGGCGATCGCCGGCAACCCGGGCGTCGCGGACAAGATCCGCGGCGGCAAGGTCGCGGCGGCCGGCGCGCTGGTCGGCGCGGTCATGAAGGCCACGCGCGGTCAGGCGGACGCGGCCCGGGTGAAGGAGCTGATCCTTCAGAAGCTGGGCGTCGAGGGCTGAGCCCGTACGGCACGAGGGAAGGGGGCGCACCCGCGGGGTGCGCCCCCTTCCCGTGTCACGAGCGGGTCAGCGGCGGCGGCCCACCACGCGGGTGAAGCCCAGTGTGCGGCCCTGGTCGGCGCGCACCAGTCGCGCGTTCTCCCGGCTCATCCGCACATGGAACTCGTCCGGGTGGTGCTCGGCGACGGCCTCGCTCCACAGCAGCCACTCCCGCCAGCCGTCCTCCAGCCAGTCGGCCGCCAGGACGTCCACGGCGCCGCTGCGGGTCCAGTGGCGGCGCCACCAGGCAGGGCTGTGGAAACACCAGAACGCGGGCTCCCAGAAGGGCAGCAGATGCTCCGGCGGCTCACTGCCCTCGATCTCCTCGGACAGGGACGGGACGACGACCCCGATCCGCCCGCCCGGCTTCAGCAGCCGGGTCAGCGTGGGCAGGTACAGGTCGTCGGTGCCGAAGTACTGGTAGGCGTCGACCGAGACGATCGCGTCGAAGGTCTCCGCCCCGAAGGGCAGGTCGTGCGCCTCCGCGAGGACGGGCTGGACGCGGTCGGCGACGCCGGCCTCGGCGATCCGGACGGCGTTCTCGTCCGGCTTGATCCACAGGTCGGCGGCGGTGACCTGGACGTCGTACTCCCTGGCGAGGAAGACGGACGTCATGGCGCGGCCGCAGCCCAGGTCGAGCACCCGGGCGCCGGGACGCAGGGTGTCCAGGCCGAGGGCGGGGGCCAGCCACTCCAGCAGCCACAGGGCGTGCGGGCCCATGTGGTTGTCGACGGTCCACTGCGGGTCGTAGGCGCTGCTGCGCGGGTAGCGGGGCAGACTCAGGCGGCTAGCGAGGTCGTCGTGCGAGGTGTTCGGTGTGATGTCCGACATCGGTGAACGGGCTCCTTGAGGCCGTGAAGAGGGAAGGGGTCGCGTCGGAGGTCGGACGGACAAGCATCAAAGCACCTGCTTCGGCCGGCGGCGGAATGCCGCGGGGGTGTCGGACCGTCGGACGCTAGCAGCCGTCCGGGCGGACCCGCATCTGTGTTTCCGGAGGTGAGGCGCTACGCTCCGGCGCCATGAGTGGACGCCCTTATTCCGACCTGCCCCCGGACACTCAGACCGCAGAGGACCTCCCCGAGAGTTTCGCCGAGACCGAGACCGAGACCCAGACCGGGACCGGGACCGGGACCGGGACCGAGACCGGGACCGGGACCGAGCCAGGGGCAGGGACCGGGACCGGGACCGGGCCAGGGGCGGGGGCGGGGACCGAGGCCGAGCTTCCCGACGACGACCTCCTCGACGAGCAGGCCCGCCGCGCCCGCTGGGCCGCCGTCGGCACCGGCGTCGTGCTCGCCCTCGCCGGAACGGCCGCCGCCGTGCTCCGCGCCTCCGGGGCCGCCCCGGCCCTCGTCCCCGTCGCGTACGCCTGCGGGGCGGCCGTCTGCGCCCTCGCGGCTGTGCTGGGCGCGCGCGGACGCACCCGCAGGGCGCTGTGGGCCGCCGTCGCGGGCGTCATGATCATGGCGCTGGGCGACCAGTTCGACTGAGACGAGCGGTCGGCGAACCGCCTGTGACCGGCCCGAAGAATAAATGTGACTTAGTCAACGAAGGCGACAAACGATCATTTTCGCCTGCAACAGTGGCAGGGCATTGCTCATGCGTTCTTTGCGGGCCGTTCGGCCGTCCGCCACCGGTGCCCGCTCAAAGATCCACCCCGAGCCATACCGGGAGCACGCCTGTGGCAGCCCTTGCACGCTGGTGCGTCCAGCGCCGTCTCTCCACCGTTCTGCTGTGGCTGCTCGCCCTGGTCGGAATCGCGGCCGGCGCCTTCGTCGCCGGTTCCGCCTACTCCAACGACTACAAGGTCCCCGGCACCGAGTCGGGGCGCGCCACCGAGCTGCTGAAGGAAGGCTTCCCCTCACTGGGGGGCGACAGCGACAGCGTGGTCTGGCACACATCCTCCGGCACCGTCCGGGACAGCGGCGTCGAGCAGACCATGACGCGCACCCTCGACCGGATCGAGGAACTGCCCGGCGTCGCCTCCGTGAGCGGCCCGTACGGCGACGGGGGCGCCGGACGCATCAGCGCCGACGGCCGTACCGCCTACGCCACCGTGACCTTCGAGCACTCCGGCAAGGACATCACCAGCGGTGAGGCCGGGGCTGTGGTCAAGACGGCGAAGGCCGCCGAGTCCGACGGGCTGGACGTCGAGCTGGGCGGCAGCGCCGTCGAGCTGAGCGAGCCGTCCGGCGGGCACACCGCCGAGATCGTCGGCGTGGCCGTCGCCGCCGTCGTGCTGTTCCTCGCCTTCGGCTCCCTCGCCGCCTCCCTGCTGCCCATCGCCACCGCGCTGGTGAGCGTGGGCACCGCCTACGCGGGCATCGTGCTGCTCGGCCATGTGATGACCGTCGCGGACTTCGCGCCGATGCTCGGCCTGCTGATCGGGCTGGGCGTGGGCATCGACTACGCGCTGTTCATCGTGACCCGACACCGGCGCGGACTGAAACGCGGCCTGAGCGTCACCGAGGCAGCCACCAACGCCGTCGCCACCACCGGCCGGGCCGTCGTGTTCGCGGGTGCGACCGTCTGCATAGCCCTGCTCGGCATGCTGATCCTGCGCCTGAACTTCCTCAACGGCGTCGCCGTGGCCGCCTCGCTCACCGTGGTGCTCACCGTCGCGGCGTCCGTCACCCTGCTACCCGCCCTGCTGTCGCTGATCGGCACCCGCGCCCTCAGCCGCAAGGAGCGGCGCCGGCTCGCCGAGCACGGACCGGAACCCGAGATGCCCACCGGGTTCGCCGCCCGCTGGTCGGCGTTCGTGGAGCGCCACCCCAAGCTGCTCGGCGCGGTCGCCGTCGTCGTGATGGCCGTCCTCGCGCTGCCCACCTTCTCGCTGCACCTGGGCACCTCCGACCAGGGCAACGACCCGAAGACATCCACCACCCGCCAGGCCTACGACCTGATCGCCGACGGCTTCGGGCCGGGCGTGAACGGACCGCTCACCCTCGTCACCGAGGTCGGCGACGCCCAGGACCGGCTCGCCCTGGACAACCTGGGCTCCACCCTGCGCACCACCGAGGACGTCGCCTCCGTGTCGCCGGTGACGTTCAACCAGGCCGGCGACACCGCCTTCCTCACCGTCGTGCCGGAGTCGTCCCCGCAGTCGAAGCAGACCAGCGACCTGGTGGACCGGCTGCGCGAGGACGTGCTGCCGCGCGCCGAGTCGGGCACCTCGCTCGACGTGCACGTCGGCGGCGTGACGGCCGGCTACGACGACTTCGCCTCCGTCATCGTCGAGAAGCTGCCCCTGTTCGTCGGGGTGGTGATCGGCCTGGGCTGTCTGCTGCTGCTCCTCGCCTTCCGCTCCATCGGCATCCCGCTCAAGGCCGCCGCGATGAACGTGGCCGCGGTCGCCGGCGCGTTCGGCGTGGTCGTCATGATCTTCCAGTGGGGCTGGGGGAGCGACCTGCTCGGCCTCGGCAGAGCGGGCCCCATCGAGCCCTTCCTGCCCGTGATCATGGTGTCGGTGCTGTTCGGGCTGTCCATGGACTACCAGGTCTTCCTGGTGAGCCGCATGTACGAGGAATGGCTGGAGACCGGCGACAACCGGCGGGCCGTGCGCGTGGGCCTCGCCGAGACCAGCCGCGTGATCAACTCGGCCGCCGTCATCATGATCTCGGTCTTCCTCGCCTTCGTGCTCAGCGGCGACCGCGTGATCGCCATGTTCGGCATCGCCCTCGCCGCGGCCGTGGCCCTCGACGCCTTCGTGCTGCGCACCCTGCTCGTGCCCGCGCTGATGCACCTCCTCGGGGGCGCCAACTGGTGGCTGCCGAAGTGGCTGGACCGGATTCTGCCCCGGATCAGCATCGAACCGCCCGAGTGCCGTGCCGCCCATGAGAGGCTGGCCGCCGTCACGGACGCCGAGGTCGCGGACGTGCTGGCGGAGGAGGAGCGGCAGCGGGATGTACGCGATACGACTGGGTGACGACGGCGCGGAGATGCGCCCCCTGGAGGTCTGGCACGCCGAGGAGTTCCTCGCGCACCTGGAGCGGGGCCGTGAGTTCATCAACCGGTTCGTCCCCTTCGGCTCCCGTGCCACCGACCCGGACAGCGCGCGGGAGGCGCTCCAGCGGTACGCCGACCTGCGCGCCGCCGACACGGCCTCCCTGCACGGGCTGTGGCTCGACGGCACACTGGTCGGCGGGGTCCTCACCCTGAACTTCGACGCGGCGGCCGGCACCTGCGAGGTCGGCTGCTGGCTGGAGCCCGCGGGCACCGGACGCGGACTGGTCACCCGCGCCATGCGCGTCCTGATCGACTGGGCCGTCGAGGAGCGCGGCATCCACCGCGTCGAATGGGTCGCCGCGTCCGGCAACACCGCCAGCGTCGCCGTCGCCCGCCGGCTCGGCATGACCCGCGACGGCGTCCGCCGCGAGGCCCACCTCCACCACGGCGTACGCCACGACCTGGAGGTCTGGTCCCTGCTCGCCCCAGAGTGGCGCGTTTCGCGCGAACAGCTCGAAAGGCATTAAGCGGAATCTCAGACGGCATCCGTACGGTGCGGAGCATGGCTGAGAAAACAGAGGACGAGACCGTAACCGGAACCACCACCGCGACGGCGTTGGAACCCGATGCGCAGACGGCGGAGCGGCCCGAGGACGCCGCCGCCGGGCCGGACGACAGCGCCGGCGAGAAGCACGCCGAGCCGGCCGAGGCCCCTTCCGGGACCGGACAGGGCGCGGCGGCGGTCGTCTCCGCGGCGCTCGGCCTGGTCTCCCTCACCGGTGGCTGGCCGGGTACGGTGGCCGCCGCCCGCGAGACCCTGGTGGGCCAGCTGCGCACCGCCGCCGACGCGAGCGTCGCCACCCAGATCAAGGAGGTCTACGGCGACGCCTGGGACACCACCGCCCTGTGGGGCGGCCTGTTCGCCCTCGTCGCGCTGATCACCGGCGCGGTGGTCCTGGTCCGGCCCGCGTTCGGCGCCCCCGGCCGCACCGCGCAGGCGCCGTGGATCAAGTCGGTCGCCTGGGCCGGCGTCACCCTCGGCGTCATCGGGCTGCTGCTCGCGGTGCTCAAGTACACGGGCGTGCTGCTGGGTCTGCCCGCCGCCTCCTGAGGGGCCTTAGGCACCCTCTTAGACGCCGGCTCCATGGTGCGCGCGCCTCACGGCGCGACTTCTAAGGCGTCAGCGCCCGCGAAGATATGGAACCCTCCCGATGCGGCTCAACCGCCTTGGAGACGAAGGTGGAGGCATCGCAGAACGCGATACCGACACCGGATCCGAGGGGGAAACCATCATGTTCGAGATCGAGCTGCACCGGCTCCGCCACGACGAACTGGTCCGCCGGGCCGAGGCGGAGCGCCAGGTCCGCGAGGCGGTACGGGTCCGCCGCGCCGCCCGCCGGGGAGCCGCCGCACGCCACGCCGGACCCGGGAGCCATACCCGGCGCCGGTCCTGGTTCGCCCGGGCCGCATGAACACCGCCCGGGGCGGCGGCCGCACGGAAGCGGCCGCCGCCCCGTCGTCGCTGCGCACGGCCGGGGGAGACGTCCGGCACAAGAGGGAAGGGGGCGCCGTGCCGGTGCACCAGGAGACGAAAACCGCTGCGCCGTCGCCGCGGGCGCGTGCGATGCTCGGGGACGTGGAGACCAAGTCCGTCAGTCCCGTGTTCGTCGGCCGCACCGGTGAACTCGCCACCCTGATCGATGCGTTCGTCCGGGCCGGAGCCGGTGAACCGCAGGCGCTGCTGGTCGGCGGCGAGGCCGGGGTGGGCAAGACCCGCCTCGTGGAGGAGTTCGCCGCCGCCGTCCGCGACCGGGGCGGGGTCGTCGCCCTCGGCGGATGCGTGGAGATCGGCGCCGACGGCCTGCCCTTCGCCCCCTTCTCCACGGCCCTGCGCCAGCTGCGCCGGGAACTGCCCGAACAGCTCACGGCCGCCGCCGAGGGGCAGGAGGAGGAGCTGGCCAGGCTGCTGCCCGAACTCGCCGTCGCCGCCGCCCGCGAGGCCCGCCGCGACGAACAGGGCATGGCCCGGCTCTTCGAGCTCACCGCCCGGCTGCTGGAACGGGTCGCCGCCGAGCACACCGTCGTCCTCGTCCTGGAGGACCTGCACTGGGCCGACGCCTCCACCCGCCATCTGCTCGCCTATCTCTTCCGCACCCTGCGCACCGGCCGTCTCGTCGTCCTCGCCACCTACCGCTCCGACGACATCCACCGGCGTCACCCGCTGCGCCCCCTCCTCGCCGAACTCGACCGGCTGCGCACCGTCCACCGTGTCGAGCTGGGCCGGTTCAGCCGCGAGGAGGTGCGCCGGCAGATCGCCGGCATCCTCGACCGCGAACCCGAAGCGGACCGCGTCGACGACATCTTCGAACGCTCCGACGGCAACGCCTTCTTCGTCGAGGAACTCGCCGTCGCCGCCGACGAGGGCTGCCGCACCGGCCTCACCGACTCCCTGCGCGACCTGCTCCTGGTCAGGGTCGAGAATCTGCCGGACAGCACCCAGCGGGTCGTCCGGATCGTCGCCGAGGGCGGCTCGACCGTCGAGGACCGGCTGCTCGCCGCCGTCGCGGGACTCGGCGAGGACGACCTCATCGAGGCTCTGCGCGCCGCCGTCAACGCCGGCATCCTCACACCGGCCCCCGACCGCGACGGCTACCGCTTCCGGCACTCCCTGGTCCGCGAGGCCGTCAGCGACGACCTGCTGCCCGGCGAACGCTCCCGGCTCAACCGCCGTTTCGCCGAGGCCCTGGAGGCCGACCCCGCGCTCGTCCCCGCCGACGAGCGTCCCACCCGGCTTGCCAGCTACTGGTACCACGCCCATGACGCCGCCAAGGCCCTGCCCGCCGTCCTCGACGCCTCCGTCGTGGCCCGCCGTCGCCACGCCTACGCCGAGCAACTCCGCCTGCTGGAACGGGCGATGGAGCTGTGGGACGCCGTTCCCGACACCGTGCGCGCCGGACTGCGGCCGCTCGACCAGGCAGAGGCCTACCCGCCACCGCCGCCCGGCTGCGACGACCCCGCCGCCGACGACGCCGCCACGCGGCCGCTGCGCCACCTCGACCTGCTGGCAGAGGCCGCCGTCGCCGGCCGCCTCTGCGGCGAACGCGAACGTTCCCTGAAGCTCACCAGACGGGCGCTGCGCCTGCTCGACGAGGACCCCGACCCGCTGCGCGCCGCCTGGTTCTGGGTGCAGCGCTCCCGGCTCACCCAGGCACTCGCCCGCGGCGACGGCTGGGAGGAACTGGGCACCGCGCAGGAACTGGTGCGCGGACTGCCGCCCTCCGAGGTGCACGCCGAGGTGCTCGCCGCCGTCGCCGGCTGGTCGATGCTGCACGACCTCGGCCCCGACGCCATGGCCGACGCGGAACGCGCCGTCGAGTACGCCCGCATGGTCGGGGCCCACGACATCGAGCTCAACGCCCGGCTCACCCTCGGCGGCCTCATGGTCGACGCCGGGGACATCGAGGCCGGACTCGCGGAGATGTACGAGGTCAAGCAGCGGGCGACCGAACTGGGCGTCGACATGGTGGTGGCCCGCGCCTTCGTCAACCTGCCCTCCGTGCTGGAGGGGGTCGGCCGCTCCGAGGAGGCCGTACGGCTCCTCGAGGAAGGCGTCAGGGTCACCCGGCGGCTCGGTCTGCTGGACTCCGAGGGATGGGTGTGGGGCAACCTCGCCGAGTCCCTGCTGTCCGTCGGGCGCTGGGAGGACGCCGCCCGCGCCGCGGCCGACGCGCAGCGGATCGAGCAGAGCGCCAAGCCGCGCGCCGGCGGCTCGATGCGCCTGGCGCATCTCGCCCACCTGCGGGGGGACACCGCCGAGGCGGCCCGCTGCCTCGCCGAGGCCCGCGCCCACTTCGGCACCCACGACCCGATGCCCCAGTACGCACTGCCGATGAAGTACGTCGCCATCCGCGTCGCCGCCGCCGAGGGCCGCCCCGAGGAGGCCCGCGCCGAACTGTTCGCCGCGCTCGACGCCGGCTTCCCGCCCGGCACCCAGCGTTACGCCTGGCCCCTGCTGCTTGCCGCTACCACCGCCGAGGCCGACCGGTACGGCGACCCCGCCGCCGAAGCGGGCCGCCCGGAGGTACTGGACCGGATCCGCGAGGCGGCGAGGAACCTCGCCACAGGGGTGCCCCTGTGGCGGGCCCACGACCGGTGGCTGCGCGCCGAACTGCTGCGCGCCGACGGCCGCGGCGAGCCGGACGCCTGGTCCGAGGTCGTCGCCGCGCTGGAGCCGCTGGGACGGCCCCACGACCTCGCATCCGTCCGCCTCCGGCTCGCCGAGGCGCTGCTGGCCGCCGGCGGGGGCGAGGACGATCGGGCCCGCGCCACCGAGCTGCTGCGCCTGGTCGACGCCGTCGCCGCCCACCTGGGCGCCGCGCCACTGGCCCGGGACGCGGCGCTGCTGGCCCGCCGGGGCCGCCTGGCGCTGGCGCCCGCCCCGCGGGAGGAGCCGGCCCCGGCGCCCGCAGACCCGGCCGAGGCGCTCGGCCTGACCAGCAGGGAGCGTGACGTGCTGCGCCTGGTGGCGGCCGGGCACACCAACCGGCGGATCGCCGAGGAGCTGTTCATCTCGCCGAAGACGGCCAGCGTCCATGTGTCGAACATCCTCGCCAAACTGGGCGTCTCCGGCCGCGGCGAGGCGGCGGCGGTGGCCCACCGCCTCGGTCTGTTCCCGGACGGTTCTGCCGACGGATCCGGAAATCTCGCCACCGCGCGACAATCGGTGTAGGACACAGCGGCCCGGCACCGGGGCGCCCTGCGAAAGGGGAGCGATGTTCAACGCCTTCGAGGAACTGTTCTCCCCCGGGCGCAAGCACACCCAGGACGAGCAGAAGCGCCTGGCGCTGTCCCGGGAGGACGTCGGCGACGCCGACCCCGGACGCGGGCCGATAGACCTCGCCTCCGGCAAGGTCACCGTCCGCCGCCCGGCCCCGGCGGACGAGACGACGGACGGCGGCGACGCCCCGGACGCCTCCGGCGGCACCGGTGACGCCCCGGACGCCTCCGCGGGAGGCCGGGCCACGCCGGCTAGCTGACCCGCAGCTCCAGCACGCGGTCGTCCTCCGGCTCCGGGTCGCCCCGGCCGTCCGTGTTGCTGGTCACGAGCCACAGCCGGTCGCCGCCCGCCGCGACCACGGTGCGGAGCCGGCCGTACTCGCCCTCCAGGAACGCCTGCGGCTCGGCGGAGGCCTCCGTGCCCTTCAGGGGTATCCGCCACAGCCGCTCGCCCCGCAGCCCCGCCATCCAGACGGACCCCTCGGCGTACGCGATGCCGCTCGGCGAGGCGTCCTCGGTGCTCCACTGGGCGATCGGGTTGTGGAAACCGCCCTCGTCCGCGTGGCCCTCGGCCTCCGGCCAGCCGTAGTTGTCGCCCGGCGCGATCGCGTTCAGCTCGTCCCAGGTGTTCTGCCCGAACTCCGACGCGAACAGCCGCTGTTCGCCGTCCCAGGCCAGGCCCTGCACGTTGCGGTGGCCGTAGGAGTACACGGGGGAGTCGGGGAACGGGTTGCCCGGGGCCGGCTCGCCGTCCGGGGTCATCCGCAGGATCTTCCCGCCGAGGGACTTCTTGTCCTGGGACAGCCCGGTGTCGCCGCTCTCGCCCGTGCCCGCGTACAGCATGCGGTCCGGGCCGAAGGCGATCCGGCCGCCGTTGTGGATCACGCCCTTGGGGATGCCCCGGAACACCGTGTCGGGCGCCCCGAGCTGCTCGCCCGCCAGCTTCCGCTCGTTGTACAGCATCCGCACGATTCGGTTGTCGGAGGCCGAGGTGAAGTACGCGTAGATCATGTGGTCCGAGGCGAAGTCGGGGGAGAGGGCGATGCCCAGCAGGCCCCCCTCGCCGTCGGGCGCCACTCCGGGCACCTCGCCCAGCTCGGTCTTCTTCCCCGTCTTCCCGTCGATCCGGGTGATCGTGGCCTCGTCCCGCGAGGACACCAGGAGGTCGCCGTCCCCGACGGGGGCGAGACCCCAGGGGGAGGCCAGCCCCGTGGCCACCGTGCGGACCACCGTCACCGAGCCCTTCGCGGGCGGGGTCTCCTCCGCCTTCCCGGACGGGGAGGACGGGGCCGCGGCGGCCGAGGAGGAGGCGGCGTCCTTCTCCGGCGGCGCTCCGTCGTCGGAGGAGCAGCCGGCGGTCAGCAGGAGCGCGGCGGCGGCCAGCACGGCCGGCACGGCTCGTCGTTGCACGATCTCGTCCCTTCGACGCGGCGGGTTCTGTCTGTCATACACCGCTCGCGCCTCACAGGTTCCCGCTTCGCCGACCCCGAACCCCGGGACACCGCGGAGGGCGGGACGCTCAGTCCCACGACCCCTGGGCGGGCGGCAGGCCCGCGATCTCCGCCAGGTCCCCGTCGGTCAGCCGGAGCCCGGCCGCCGCCGCGTTCTCCGTCACCCACCGCTCCCGCTTGGCGCCCGGCACCGGGACCACCTGCCGGCCGCGGCTCAGCACCCAGGCCAGGGCGACCTGCGCCGGGGTGACGTGCTCCCCGTGCCGGCGCGCGACCCGGCGCAGACCGACCACGATCGGCTGGTTCGCGGCCATCATCTCGGCCGTGAACCGCGGGTGCCGGGCCCGCAGGTCGTCCGCCTCGAACCCCTCGCCCGGCGTCAGCGTCCCGGTCAGGAAGCCGTTCCCCAGCGGCATCGCCGCCAGAAAACCCACGCCCCGCGCCTCGCACCAGGGCAGCAACGTCTCCAGCGCCTCCGGCGACCACACCGACAGCTCCGCCTGCACCGCGCTCACCGGGAACACCTGCTGCACCCGCTCCAGCTGCCGGACCGTCGCGTCGTGCAGCCGCGCCCCCGGCCGCCGCGACGAGCGCGCCCCGACCGCGCACAGGCCCAGCGCCCGCACCTTGCCCGCCCGCACCAGCTCCGCCATCGCGCCCCAGGTCTCCTCGACGGGGACCTCCGGGTCGGCGCGGTGCAGCTGGTAGAGGTCGATCACGTCGGTCTGCAGCCGCCGCAGCGACGCGTCGCAGGCCCGCCTGACGTACCCGGGACGGCCGTTGGCCACGATGTGCTGGTCGCCCACCAGCAGCCCGACCTTCGTCGACACGAAGGCGTCGGCACGCCGCTCCTTCAGCACCCGCCCGAGCAGCAGCTCGTTGGTGAACGGGCCGTACATGTCGGCGGTGTCGAGGAGGGACGAGCCCGCGTCCAGCGCCCGGTGCACCGCCCTCAGCGACTCCTCGCCGCGCTGCCTGGACGTGCTGTAGGCCCAGCTCATCGGCATGCATCCGAGGCCTACCGCGCCCACCGAGAGCGCCGCCGCGCCGATCGTCCTGCGCTCCACCTGCTCGTGACCCTCCCTCTCCGGTCCCCCAACCTAACCTCTGCCGTCCGGACGGCCTGAACTAGCCTCCGTGGCATGACTCCTGACGTGTGGCTTCCCATCCCCCCGGACGAGATCGACGGACTCCCCGAGGGGCCGCGCTACCACTTCTGGGACGGCGGCGAGACCTACCCGGCCGACCCGGAGGAGTGCGACTTCTACGTCGTGCCGTACATGAAGCCCGCCGAGGTGTGCCTGCGTCCGCTGCCCCGGATGCGGTCCGTGCACGTGGTGCAGACCTTGTCGGCCGGCATCGACCATGTGCAGCCCGGCCTGAAGGATCTGCCCTCCGGAGTGCGGCTGTGCAACGCGCGCGGGGTGCACGAGGCCAGCACCGCGGAGCTCACGCTCACCCTGATCCTCGCCTCCCTGCGCGGCATCCCCGGCTTCGTGCGCGCCCAGGACCGGGGGGAGTGGCAGGGCGGCTTCCGGCCGGCGCTCGCCGACCGGACCGTGCTGATCGTCGGGTACGGCTCGATCGGCGCGGCCGTCGAGGACCGGCTCGTACCGTTCGAGGTCGCGCGGGTGGCGCGCGTCGCGCGCTCCGCGCGCACTACGGAGCGCGGGCCGGTGCATCCGCTCACCGAACTTCCCTCCCTGCTTCCGGAGGCGGACGTCGTCGTCCTGACCACCCCGCTGACCGAGGGCACCCGGCACCTCGTGGACGCCGCGTTCCTGGCCCGGATGAAGGACGGCGCCCTCCTCGTGAACGTCGCCCGCGGCCCCGTCGTCGACACCAAGGCCCTGCTCACCGAGGTGGAGAACGGCCGGATCACCGCGGCCCTCGACGTCACCGACCCCGAACCCCTCCCCGCCGACCACGCGTTGTGGCGGGCGCCCGGCGTGCTGATCACCCCGCACGTCGGCGGACCCACGTCCGCGTTCCTCCCCCGCGCGAAGCGCCTGCTGCGCGACCAGTTGCGCCGATACGTGAACCACGAGGAGCCCGGGAACGTGATCCTGGTAACGGGAACGGAAGACGTGTAGTCCGCTTCGAGTACCGTCCGCGACCCCTCGGGAGCGGTGGGTACCCGACGGCCCGTTGATCGTCACGGAGCGTAGAGGACCTATGTCCCTGAGTGACGATACTGGTGTATCGTCCGGACAGGGGCTGCGCCGCCGACCACCGGCGCGGGGGAGCGACACGGAGACTGTGAGGGGGGCGACGGGCGATGCACGGCCAGACGACCACCGATCCGACGCGGCGGATGCGTCGGCGGCGACACCGGCACGCGGACACGCACGGTCAGCACATCCGGCGCGGAGGGCGGACCGACGGCGCCGGCCCTCACGACCCGCTCCGGCGGACGAGCCGCCCGACCCGGGCCCAGGCGCACCGGGGCCCCTGGAGCGCGGAGGCGGCGCGGACCGGGAGGGACCGGTGAGCGCGCCGCCGACCCCCACCCTCGACGGAGCGCTGCGTCCCGCGTCCGCCCCGCGGACCCTGCGGCCGGCGAAGGACGCAGGCTGCCGCCCCGGCCCCGCGGCCCAGCTGGTGCTCGCCCTGGTCTGCGGCGCCTACGCCGTCGGCGCCGCGTTCGGCTGGGGGTCGGAGCGACTCGCCCTGATCATGGGGGACTTCGGGCTGAGCGCCGCCGCCGCGGCCGCCGCCGTGTCCTGCGTGGTCTACGCCCGCAACCGCCGCACCCGGTACCGGTCCGCCTGGATGCTGTTCGGTATCTCCTCGGCCATGGCATCCCTGGGCAACCTGGTCTGGGGCTGGTACGAGGTCGTGCTGCACCGCGAGGTGCCGAGCCCCAGCTACGCCGACCTGTTCTTCCTCTGCTTCGCGCCGCCCGCCATCGTGGGACTGCTGGTGCTCGCCAAACGGCCCGTGACCAAGGCCGGCTGGGTGTGCCTCGGTCTCGACGCCTGGCTGATCGGCGGCTCGCTGCTGACCCTGGCGTGGAGCCTCGCCCTCGCCCAGGCCGCCCAGGCCGAGGGGCCGAGCGTCGCACACACGGCGCTGTCCCTGGCGTATCCGCTGCTCGACATCGCCCTCGTCAGCATGGTCCTCGCGCTGCACTTCCGGCGCTCGTCGGTCAACCGCTCGGCGGTGAACACCGCGATCGGGGCGCTCGCGCTCACCGTGATGTGCGACGCCCTGTTCACCTCCCCGCTGCTGCACGCCGACTACCGCTCGGGGCAACTGCTCGACGCGGGCTGGTTCGCCGGGTCGCTGCTGCTGGCCTACGCCCCCTGGACCGCGCCCCGCCGCGGCGGACCCGACCGGGAGACGTCCACGCGCGTGGTCCGTGAGCACCTGCCCGGGCGGCGCGCCGCCCCCGACCACCAGCCCGGACCGCCGGCCGGCGGGGGAGCGGCGCGGTACCAGCTCTCCCGGCCCATCACCGGATCCCTCGCCGCGCTCACCCCGTACCTGGCGGCGGCCGTGTGCACCCTGGGCATCCTCTACAACGTCCTCAACGGCCGCAGCGTCGACCGGGTCGTGCTGATCACCGGGGGCACCGTGGCGCTCGCACTCGTCGTGCGCCAGGGCATCATGCTCCTCGACAACATCACCCTCACCCAGGAACTGGCCCAGGCGGAGAACCACTTCCGCTCCCTGGTGCAGGGCTCCAGCGACGTCATCATGATCGCCGCCCCCAGCGGCGTCCTGCGCTACGTCTCCCCGGCCGCCGCCGGGGTGTACGGCCGCCCGGCGGAGGACCTGGTCGGCACCGAGCTGGCCTCCCTGATCCACCCCGAGGACCTCGGCTGCGTGGTGCACGAGATTCGGCGGTTCCTCGCCGCCGACCCGGTGGAGGAGCCCACCACACGCATCGAGTGCCGCTTCCGCTTCGGCGGAGGGGGCGCCTCCCGCTCTGGGGGGTCCCTCGATTCGAGCGGAGCCGGGAGCGGGGGAGAGGCCGGGAGCGGGGGAGGCTGGCTCAACGTGGAGTCCACCGTCAACCGGCACCACGGCGGCCTCATCTTCAACAGCCGTGACGTCACCGAGCGGGTCCGCCTCCAGGCCCAGCTCCAGCACAACGCGGAGCACGACCCGCTGACCGACCTGCCCAACCGGGCCCTGTTCACCCGGCGCGTGCAGCAGGCCCTCTCCGGCCGCCGCGCCTCGGACCGGGGCGCCGCCCTGCGCGGCACGGCGGTGCTCTTCATCGACCTCGACGGTTTCAAGGGCGTCAACGACACCATCGGCCACCAGGCCGGGGACGAACTGCTCGTGCAGGCCGCCCGCAGACTCCAGGACGCCGTCCGCAAGGGAGACACCGCATCCCGGCTCGGCGGCGACGAGTTCGCGGCGCTCATCGCCGGCGACGGGGTACGCGACCGGGACGCGCGCGAGCGGCACATCCTCGAACTGGCCGACCGGCTCAGAGTCACGCTCTCCCAGCCCTACCTCATCGACGGCAACGATGTCCGCGTCAACGCCTCCATCGGCGTCGCCTTCGCCGAACCCGGCATCGGTGCCGGCGAGTTGCTGCGCAACGCCGACCTCGCGATGTACCGGGCGAAGGCCGCGGGGAAGGGCCGTGTCGAGCTGTACAAGCCGCACATGCAGCAGGACGTCGTCCGCAAGGCCGAGCTGGCCACCCGGCTCCGCGCGGCGCTGCACCACGGCGAGTTCGCCCTGCTGCACCAGCCCGTGGTGAGTCTGGCGGACGGCCGGATCACCTCCGTGTGTGCCCAGGCGCGCTGGCGCTCCTCCCAGGGCGTGCTGTTCACGCCCGCGGAGTTCCTGCGCGTCGCCGAGGACAGCGAGAAGACCGCGGAGCTGGGCCGCTGGGTGCTGGAGGAGGCCGTCGAGCAGGCCGCCGAACGGCACGCCACGGGCCTGCCCCTGCCGGTCGCCGTACGGCTGAGCGCGCGCCGGCTGCTGGACCGCTCGCTGCCGCTCGGCTCGGTCGAGGCGCTGCTCACCCGGCACGGCCTGCCGTCCGGCTCGCTGATCGTGGAGCTTGCCGACACCGACCCCCGGGTGTCCCTCGACGAGCTGGAGCGGCGGCTCACCGTGCTCAAGCGGCTCGGCGTACGGATCTCCCTGGACGGCTTCGGCAGCGGACGCGCGGCGATCACGGCACTCCGACGGCTGCCCGTCGACATGCTGAAGATCGACCGCAGCCTGGTCGACGGGGTGGCGGAGTCCGCCCGGTTGTACAAGATCACCCACGGGCTGCTGCGGATCGCCTCCGACCTCGGACTGCAGACCGTGGCCGACGGCGTGGACCTGCCCGAGCAGGCCGAGGCGCTGCGCGCGATGGGCTGCACCCACGGGCAGGGACTGGCCTTCTCGGGGCCGCTCGACGAGTACCGGCTGCGCCGGGCGCTGGCCGCCGGGCACTACCCGGTGCCGCACGCCCCGGCCGAGCCGGTGCTGGCCGGCGCAGGCGGTTCCCCCGTGTACTCCGCGGGAGTGACCGCGGTGCTCAAGAGCGCCACGACACTCCGCTCACATAATGAGACTCCCGTCCCACCCACTTGACACCGAGTGTGCGCCGGGGGGAGGGTCAGTGCCATGCGCACCCGAATTCTCGTACTTGGACAGCGCGTCGGCTGACGCTGAGCGACGAACGCTCAGCGACCCACCACCCGGCGCGCTCCCCTCGCTTGCCTTATGGCACGAGGGGTTTTTTGTTGCACAGGCACCTGCCGAGCAGCACGCGTAACCCGCACGAACTTCGCAAAAACCCTCAGCATCGAGAAGAGAATGCCGATGACCGAGCAGGCCACCGGGGCCCATCACCCGCAGCCGCGGCCCCGTACCGGAGGACAGCAGTCCGCCCCCGTCGAGCACGTCACGGGCGCGCAGTCCCTCATCCGCTCTCTCGAGGAGGTCGGCGCCGACACGGTATTCGGCATTCCCGGCGGTGCGATCCTTCCGGCGTACGACCCGCTGATGGACTCCACGCGGGTGCGCCACGTGCTGGTCCGGCACGAGCAGGGCGCGGGTCACGCGGCCACGGGTTACGCGCAGGCCACCGGCAAGGTGGGCGTCTGCATGGCGACCTCGGGTCCCGGCGCCACCAACCTGGTGACGCCCATCGCCGACGCGCACATGGACTCCGTCCCGATGGTGGCCATCACCGGCCAGGTCGCCTCCAAGGCGATCGGCACGGACGCCTTCCAGGAAGCGGACATCGTCGGCATCACCATGCCGATCACCAAGCACAACTTCCTGGTCACCAAGGCCGAGGACATCCCGCGGGTCATCGCCCAGGCGTTCCACATCGCCTCCACCGGCCGCCCCGGTCCGGTGCTGGTCGACATCGCCAAGGACGCCCTCCAGGCGAAGACCACCTTCTCCTGGCCGCCCGTCATGGACCTGCCCGGCTACCGGCCCGTCACCAAGCCGCACGCCAAGCAGATCCGTGAGGCCGCCAAGCTCATCACCTCCGCGAAGCGACCGGTCCTCTACGTCGGCGGCGGGGTCGTCAAGGCCCAGGCCACCGCCGAGCTGAAGGTCCTCGCCGAGCTCACCGGAGCGCCCGTCACCACCACCCTGATGGCGCTCGGCGCATTCCCCGACGGCCACCCGCTGCACGTGGGAATGCCGGGCATGCACGGTGCGGTCACCGCCGTCACCGCGCTGCAGAAGGCCGACCTGATCGTCGCCCTCGGAGCCCGCTTCGACGACCGCGTCACCGGCAAGCTGGACAGCTTCGCCCCGTACGCCAAGATCGTCCACGCCGACATCGACCCGGCGGAGATCGGCAAGAACCGCGCCGCCGACGTGCCGATCGTCGGTGACGCCCGCGAGGTCCTCGCCGACCTCGTCCAGGCCGTCCAGAAGGAGCACGCCGACGGCCACCGCGGCGACTACTCCGCCTGGTGGAAGGACCTGAACCGCTGGCGCGACACCTACCCGCTGGGCTACGACCAGCCCGCGGACGGCTCGCTCTCCCCGCAGCAGGTCATCGAGCGCATCGGACAGCTCGCGCCCGAGGGCACGGTCTTCGCGGCCGGCGTCGGCCAGCACCAGATGTGGGCCGCGCACTTCATCCAGTACGACAAGCCCGCCACCTGGCTGAACTCCGGCGGCGCCGGAACCATGGGCTACGCGGTCCCCGCCGCCATGGGTGCCAAGGCGGGCGTGCCCGACCGCACGGTGTGGGCGATCGACGGCGACGGCTGCTTCCAGATGACCAATCAGGAGCTCACCACCTGCGCCCTGAACAACATCCCGATCAAGGTCGCCGTCATCAACAACGGCGCCCTCGGGATGGTCCGCCAGTGGCAGACCCTCTTCTACAACCAGCGGTACTCCAACACTGTCCTGCACTCCGGCCCCGACGACGTCAACCCGCAGGCGAGGGGCACCCGCGTCCCCGACTTCGTGAAGCTGGCCGAGGCCATGGGCTGCCACGCCATCCGCTGCGAGGACCCCGCCGACCTCGACAAGGTCATCGAGGAGGCCAACTCGATCAACGACCGCCCGGTCCTGGTGGACTTCATCGTCCACGAGGACGCGATGGTCTGGCCGATGGTCGCCGCCGGCACCTCCAACGACGAGATCATGGCCGCCCGGGACGTGCGCCCCGACTTCGGCGACAACGAAGACGACTGAGCGAGAGAGACCGAAGAGATCATGTCCAAGCACACGCTCTCCGTCCTGGTGGAGAACACCCCCGGCATCCTGGCCCGGATCGCCGCCCTGTTCTCCCGCCGCGGCTTCAACATCGACTCGCTCGCCGTGGGTGTCACCGAGCACCCCGACATCTCCCGCATCACCATCGTGGTGAGCGTCGACGAGTTCCCGCTGGAGCAGGTCACCAAGCAGCTCAACAAGCTCGTCAACGTGCTGAAGATCGTCGAGCTCGAACCCGGGCAGGCCGTCCAGCGCGAACTCGTCCTGGTGAAGGTGCGCGCCGACAACGAGACGCGCTCCCAGATCGTCGAGATCGTCCAGCTCTTCCGCGCCAAGACCGTGGACGTCTCCCCGGAGGCCGTGACCGTCGAGGCCACCGGGAGCAGTGACAAGCTGTCCGCCATGCTCAAGATGCTGGAGCCGTTCGGCATCAAGGAGCTGGTCCAGTCCGGCACCATCGCGATCGGACGTGGTGCCCGTTCGATCACGGACCGGTCGCTGCGCGCCCTGGACCGGTCGGCGTAAGACATGGAACGGGCGGCCGGGACACGGCCGGCCGCCCGCATCGCGAGACCCTCAACCTTCCCCCTCCCTCACCGTCATACGGTGGGACGCAACACCTGCACACAAGGAGAGAACCCAGTGGCCGAGCTGTTCTACGACGCCGACGCCGACCTGTCCATCATCCAGGGCCGCAAGGTCGCGGTCATCGGTTACGGCAGCCAGGGCCACGCCCACGCCCTGTCGCTGCGCGACTCCGGCGTCGACGTGCGCGTCGGTCTGCACGAGGGCTCCAAGTCCAAGGCCAAGGCCGAGGAGCAGGGCCTGCGCGTGGTGACGCCGTCCGAGGCCGCCGCCGAGGCCGACGTCATCATGATCCTCGTCCCGGACCCGATCCAGGGCCAGGTCTACGAGGAGTCCATCGCCCCGAACCTGAAGGACGGCGACGCGCTGTTCTTCGGCCACGGCTTCAACATCCGCTTCGGCTTCATCAAGCCCCCGGCCGGCGTCGACGTCTGCATGGTCGCCCCCAAGGGCCCGGGCCACCTGGTGCGCCGTCAGTACGAGGAGGGCCGCGGCGTCCCCTGCATCGCGGCCGTCGAGCAGGACGCCACGGGCAACGCCTTCGCGCTGGCTCTGTCGTACGCGAAGGGCATCGGCGGCACCCGCGCCGGCGTCATCAAGACCACCTTCACCGAGGAGACCGAGACCGACCTGTTCGGTGAGCAGGCCGTCCTCTGCGGTGGCACCGCGGCGCTGGTCAAGGCGGGCTTCGAGACCCTGACCGAGGCCGGCTACCAGCCGGAGATCGCCTACTTCGAGTGCCTGCACGAGCTGAAGCTGATCGTGGACCTCATGTACGAGGGCGGCCTGGAGAAGATGCGCTGGTCGATCTCCGAGACCGCCGAGTGGGGCGACTACGTCACCGGCCCGCGGATCATCACCGACGCCACCAAGGCCGAGATGAAGAAGGTCCTCGCCGAGATCCAGGACGGCACCTTCGCCCAGACCTGGATGGACGAGTACCACGGCGGCCTGAAGAAGTACGACGAGTACAAGAAGCAGGACTCCGAGCACCTCCTGGAGACCACCGGCAAGCAGCTGCGCAAGCTGATGAGCTGGGTCGACGAAGAGGCCTGAGTCCGACCGTCCTGAGGGCCGGGGCGCCACGCCCCGGCCCTTCGGGCGAACCAGGGGTAACGTCGGAAGTGCGGCGTTGTCCATCCCGTCCGCCACGGACGGGTGATCCTTCCGAAGCGGCGTAAGACGACGCCCTCGGCGCCACTACACTGCTGCACTACATACGCGTCAGGCCCACAGCGTCGTGCGTCTTCCACGCGGCTAGCACTTCTTCACCGCCTGCGGCCGTCGGGACGGCCGTCCGCATTGGGACTTGTGAGGACTCACGTGAGCTCGAAACCCGTCGTACTCATCGCTGAAGAGCTGTCGCCCGCCACCGTCGACGCACTCGGCCCGGACTTCGAGATCCGCCACTGCAACGGCGCGGACCGAGCCGAACTGCTCCCCGCCATCGCCGACGTGGACGCGATCCTCATCCGTTCGGCCACCAAGGTCGACGCCGAGGCGATCGCCGCCGCCAACAAGCTGAAGGTCGTCGCACGAGCCGGCGTCGGCCTCGACAACGTCGACGTCTCCGCCGCCACCAAGGCCGGCGTGATGGTCGTCAACGCCCCCACGTCCAACATCGTGACCGCCGCCGAGCTCGCCTGCGGTCTGATCCTCGCCACCGCGCGCAACATCCCGCAGGCCAACGCCGCGCTGAAGAACGGCGAGTGGAAGCGCAGCAAGTACACGGGCGTCGAGCTCGCCGAGAAGACCCTCGGTGTCGTGGGTCTGGGCCGCATCGGCGCCCTCGTCGCGCAGCGCATGTCCGCCTTCGGCATGAAGGTCGTCGCCTACGACCCCTACGTGCAGCCCGCGCGGGCCGCGCAGATGGGCGTCAAGGTGCTGTCGCTGGACGAGCTGCTCGAGGTCTCCGACTTCATCACCGTCCACCTGCCGAAGACCCCCGAGACCCTCGGTCTCATCGGCGACGAGGCGCTGCGCAAGGTCAAGCCGACCGTGCGTGTCATCAACGCCGCGCGCGGCGGCATCGTCGACGAGGAGGCGCTGTACTCGGCGCTCAAGGAGGGCCGCGTCGCCGGCGCCGGCCTCGACGTGTACGCGAAGGAGCCCTGCACGGACTCCCCGCTCTTCGAGTTCGACCAGGTCGTGTGCACCCCGCACCTCGGCGCCTCCACGGACGAGGCCCAGGAGAAGGCCGGCATCGCCGTCGCCCGCTCCGTGCGCCTCGCGCTCGCCGGTGAGCTGGTCCCCGACGCGGTGAACGTCCAGGGCGGCGTCATCGCCGAGGACGTCAAGCCGGGTCTGCCGCTCGCCGAGCGCCTCGGCCGCATCTTCACCGCGCTCGCGGGCGAGGTCGCGGTCCGCCTCGACGTCGAGGTGTACGGCGAGATCACCCAGCACGACGTGAAGGTGCTGGAGCTGTCCGCGCTCAAGGGCGTCTTCGAGGACGTCGTCGACGAGACCGTCTCCTACGTCAACGCCCCGCTGTTCGCGCAGGAGCGCGGCGTCGAGGTACGGCTGACGACCAGCTCGGAGTCGGCCGACCACCGCAACGTCGTCACCGTGCGCGGGACCCTGGCCGACGGCGAGGAGATCTCGGTCTCCGGCACGCTGGCCGGTCCCAAGCACGTCCAGAAGATCGTCGCGGTCGGCGAGTACGACGTCGACCTGGCGCTCGCCGACCACATGGTCGTCCTGCGCTACGAGGACCGCCCGGGTGTCGTCGGCACCGTCGGCCGCATCCTCGGCGAGGCCGGCATCAACATCGCCGGCATGCAGGTCGCCCGTGCGACGGTCGGCGGCGAGGCGCTCGCCGTGCTGACCGTCGACGACACGGTGGCCCCCTCGGTGCTGGGTGAGCTGGCCGCGGAGATCGGGGCGACCTCCGCGCGGTCCGTGAACCTGGTCTGACCGCCCCTTCGTCAGGGCTCACACGCCGGACGGGCTGAGACTCTCAGCCTGTCCGGCGTTTTCCGTGTCCGGACGTACCCCGATGTGCCGCAGGCCCGCTGCCGCGATCCCCGCCGCGACCATGAGCAGGGCCGCGCCGGCGATCGCGGCGCCCCGCATTCCGTCGGTGAACGCCTCCCGTGCCGCAGTGGCCAGGGCGTCCCCCGCGCGCCCCGGCAGTTCGGCGGCGACGGCGAGCGCCCCGCCGAGGGTCTCCCGCGCCGGCCCGGGCGCGGTGTCCGGCATCGCGTGCCGGTAGACGGCCGCGCCGATCGACCCGAGGGCGGCCATGCCCAGGGCCCCTCCGAACTCGGTGCCGGTCTCCAGCAGGGACGACGCCGAACCCGCCCGGTCCACCGGGGCCGAGCTGAGCGCCAGGTCGGTGAGCAGGGACATCACGACGACGATGCCCGCGGCCATCACCCCGCACGCCGCAAGCACCAGCCACAGGGAGTCCGTCCCGGCCAGGGCGAGCAGTCCGTAGCCGCAGGCGGAGATCACGAACCCGGCGGTGACGACGTGCGCGCGCTCGGCCCCGCGCTGCACCAGCGTCGCAGCGGCCGGGGCGGCGACGCCGATGAGCACCGACGGCAGCAGGCTCCACAGCGCGGCCTCCAGCGCGCTCTTGCCGAGCACCGACTGCAGGTACTGCGTGGTGAAGATCGCGGAGCCCATCATCCCGAGCGCCGCCAGGGCGTTGAGGACGAGCGCGGGACTGAAGCCGTGCCCGCGGAACAGGGCGGGCGAGATCATCGGGGACCGCGCGGTGCGCTGCCGGTGCACGAACAGCGCGCCGAACAGCAGCCCGACGGTGATCGAGACGACGTACCGGACGTTCCAGCCCTCGGAGGGCAGTTCCTTCAGGCCGTAGACCACGGGGAGCACTGCGGCCAGGGACAGCGGGACGCTTCTCCAGTCGAAGCGGCCGGGGGAGGGGTCCCTCGACTCCGGCAGCAGCAGCGGGCCGAGGACCAGCAGCAGCGCCATCGCAGGCAGGTTGACCAGGAAGACGGAGCCCCACCAGAAGTGCTCCACGAGCACCCCGCTCATCACCGAGCCGAGCGCGATGCCGCCCGTCATCACCCCGGACCACAGCCCGATGGCCTTCGCCCGCTGGCCGGAGTCGGTGAACATCGTGCGGACCAGCGCCATGGTCGACGGCATCAGGGTCGCGCCGCCGATGCCGAGGACCGCGCGGGCCACGATCAGCGTCTCCGCGGACTGCGCGTAGGCCGCGAGCAGGGAGGCCGCGCCGAAGGCGGCCGCGCCGAACAGCAGCAGCCGACGGCGGCCGATCCGGTCGCCGAGCGCGCCCATGGTCATCAGCAGGCCGGCCAGGACGAAGCCGTAGATGTCGAAGATCCACAGCTGCTGGGTGCCGGTCGGCTCCAGGTCGGCGCTGATCTCCGGGACGGCGAAGTAGAGGACGGAGACGTCCATCGAGACCAGCAGCAGCGGAAGCATCAGGACGACGAGTGCGGTCCACTCACGGCGGCCGGCCCGGTTCGGGTTCGGTGTCATGACGCCGACTGTACGCACGTCTTATACGACTGTCTAGAACATATGTATAAGACGGCTGTATGGGGTGCAGGGTAGGCTGCGGCCATGGGACACCGTGAGGATCTGCTCGAGGGGGCCAAGCGCTGCCTGCTCGCCAAGGGATTCGTGCGCACCACGGCGCGCGACATCGTCAAGGAGTCGGGTACCAACCTCGCGTCGATCGGCTACCACTACGGCTCCAAGGACGCGCTGCTCGCGCAGGCCTACGTGTCCCTCGTGGAGAACATGGGCGGCGCCTTCGAGGGCGACGGGACGGTGGACGATGCCGCGCCCGGATCGCTGGAGCGGTTCGAGCAGGTGTGGGCGAACATCATCGCCACCATGAAGGACCCCGGCTCGGTGTGGCGGCTCAGCATGGAGGTGCTCGCCATGGGCGACCGGATGCCCGAGGTGCGTGCGCACCTCGCGGCGGCCCAGCGCGAGGCCGGGCGCGGTCTGGTGCCGCTGCTGATGGGCGGCCGGGAGGAGGACGTGTCCGACGCGACCGCCGACACCGTCGGCGCGTTCTACGTGACCCTGATGACCGGCCTCATCGCCCAGTGGACCTTCGACCCGGCCGGCGCGCCCGACGCGGAGCAGCTCACCGCCGGTCTGCGCCGGGTGGT
This sequence comes from Streptomyces sp. NPDC014764, assembly GCF_043082785.1. Lineage (NCBI taxonomy): Bacteria > Bacillati > Actinomycetota > Actinomycetes > Kitasatosporales > Streptomycetaceae > Streptomyces > Streptomyces sp. NPDC014764. Next base: position 90,180 of record NZ_JBIBXY010000020.1, read on the forward strand.
CGAGGCGGCCGCGGACGGGGTCCCTACAGGCGGTGCGCCTTGAGCGCCATGTGCAGCAGCAGGCGGTCCTCGCCGTCGTCCAGGTCCAGGCCGGTGAGCCGCTCGATCCGCGACAGCCGGTAGTACAGCGTCTGCCGGTGCACGCCCAGCTCCGCCGCCGTGCGCCCGGCCTGGCCCGCGCAGTCGAGGTACACCTCGGCGGTGCGGGCCAGTTCCGTGTGGGCGGGGGAGAGCAGCGGGCTGACGGCGGGGTCGTGGGCGGCGCCGGGGGACAGCGCGGTCAGCAGACGGTACGGGCCGATCGACGCCCAGCGGGCCACCGGTCCGAGGCGCGGCTCGGCCAGTGCCGCCCGCGCCGACGCCGACGCCTCGTCCCAGGCGGTGCCCAGATCGGCCAGGCCCGTGCGCGGCGCGGCGATCCCCGCGGCCGCCGGCGGTGGTCCGGACCGCCCCGCCGCCCCGCCGTCCCCGGCCCGCTCCAGCAGCCGCCCGGCCGCGGTCTCCGCCGGCGTCAGCACGTCGGCGGAGCGCAGCCGCAGCAGCAGCGCCAGGGACACGGCCGTCGCGCCCCACGGCAGGGTGCACAGCGCGGTGGCCCCCGGCACCGTGCGGACCGAGGGCGCGTCGTCGGGGTCGGCGGACGGCCAGGGCGCGACGCAGACCACCGTGTGCAGGCCCTCCGCGCGGGTGCCGAGCGCGGTACGCAGCTCGGCCACCGCCATGTCCCGCTGCCAGCCGCGCTCCGCCGTCAGCACCGCCCGCAGCTCCCGGGTGAGGTCCGCGCCGTGCTGCGCCTCGTCCGCGAGCAGCGCGCCGATCCGCGCCGTCACCCGCATGGCCGCGTCGAGCTGCTCCGCCGTGGGCCCCGGGTCGTCCTCCAGCAGCCACACATAGCCGAGGGCCACCCCGCGATGGCGTACTGGAAGACACACGCGTCCCCGGTGCACGCCCGCCTCCGGGGTGCGCGGGATGTGGACCGGGCCGGTCGCGCGGGTGATGCCGAACCCCTCGAACCAGGCGCGGACGGCGGGTGTGGAACGCCGGGTCAGGATCGAGCGGGCCCGCACCGGGTCCAGCGCCGACGGGTCGAGGTCGCCCTCGCTGTCGTACGCGCCGAAGGCGATCAGCTCGAAGTCGCGGTTCTCCAGGGTCGCCGGAGCGCCGAGGAGCTCCGAGATCTCGTCCACCAGCTCCTGGTAGTCGTCCCTGTATTCCGACGTCACCCGGGCATTCTGCCGCAAGAACCGGCCACCTTCATACATCTGTCTGAGATCTCGCTCGGGGATGCGTGACGTCTGTCGATGGCCCAGGATCGGCGTCATCCTTAGGTTTCACGGTGGTTCTCCGTGCCGTCCCCGAACCGTCGGGCGGCGGCCTCTCGCAGCTTGTGGAGGTGCCCCGTGCTGGGTCCCGTGATTCTCGCCGCGTCGCGCAGCGACCGGATGCGACGCCTGATCTCGGCGGCCCCGGTGACCAAGCAGGTCGTCGACCGCTTCATCCCCGGTGAGACCGTGGACGGGATCCTGCCGATCGTGCGCGAGCTCACCGACCGCGGCCTCGAGCTGACCATGGACGTCGTCGGCGAGGACATCACCACCCCGGAGCAGGCCGAGAGCGCCCGCGACGCCTACCTGGAGCTGATCGACCGGCTCAAGCCGCTGGAGCTCGGCGAGCGCGCCGAGATGTCCGTGAAGCTGTCGATGTTCGGCCAAGCGCTGCCGGGCGGCCACGAGCTGGCCCTCGCCAACGTCCGCCCGGTCGTCGAGGCCGCCGCGGAGATCGGCACCACGGTCACCCTGGACGCGGAGGACCACACCACCCTCGACTCGATGTTCGCCATCCACGAGGAACTGCGGAAGGACTTCCCGGGGACCGGCTGCGTCATCCAGGCCTACCTCTTCCGCACCGAGGAGGACGCGCGCCGGCTCGCCGCCGCGGGCAGTCGCGTACGGTTGGTGAAGGGCGCCTACAAGGAGCCCGCCGAGGTCGCCTACCAGCAGAAGCACGAGATCGACAAGGCGTACGTGCGCATCCTGCGGACGCTGATGGAGGGCGAGGGCTACCCGATGATCGGGTCCCACGACCCCCGTCTGATCGCCATCGCCCAGGAACTGGCCCGCACCGCCGGACGCAAGCTCGACGAGTACGAGTTCCAGATGCTCTACGGCATCCGCAGCGAGGAGCACCTCCGGCTCGCCGCGGAGGGCCACCGCATGCGCGTCTACACGGCCTACGGCACCGACTGGTACGGCTACTTCATGCGGCGCCTGGCGGAGAAGCCGGCCAACCTCCGGTTCTTCGCCCGCAGCATGATCACCAAGGGCTGACACCACACCCCGCTCAGACAAGGAGTTACGGAACCCATGGACGCTGTGACCCAGGTCCCCACCCCCGTCAACGAGCCGGTGCACGGCTACGCCCCCGGAAGCCCCGAGCGGGCCCGGCTGGAGGCCAAGCTCAAGGAGCTGGCCGACAACCCGATCGAGCTGCCCTGCACCATCGGCGGCGTCAGGCGGATGGGCGGCGGCGAGCGCTTCGACGTCGTGCAGCCGCACAACCACAAGGCCCGCCTCGGCACTTACGCCAACGCCACCCAGCAGGACGCCCAGGACGCCATCGACGCGGCCCTCGCCGCCGCCCCGGCCTGGCGCGCCATGTCCTTCGACGACCGCGCCGCGATCATCCTGCGCGCCGCCGAACTGCTGGCCGGCCCCTGGCGCGAGACCATCGCCGCCTCCACGATGCTCGGCCAGTCCAAGACCGCGCAGCAAGCCGAGATCGACAGCCCCTGCGAGCTGGTCGACTTCTGGCGCTTCAACGTCCACTACGCGCGCGGCATCCTCGCCGAGCAGCCCCCGGCCAACTCCCCGGGCGTGTGGAACCGCCTCGACCACCGGCCGCTGGAGGGCTTCGTCTACGCGATCACGCCCTTCAACTTCAGCGCCATCGCGGCCAACCTGCCCACCGCGCCCGCGCTGATGGGCAACGTCGTGGTGTGGAAGCCGTCCCCGACGCAGACCCACGCCGCCGTGCTGCTGATGCAGCTCCTCGAGGAGGCCGGGCTGCCCAAGGGCGTCATCAACCTGGTCACCGGCGACGGCCTCGAGGTCTCCGCGGTCGCACTGGAGCACCGCGACCTGGCGGGCATCCACTTCACCGGCTCCACCAAGACCTTCCAGCACCTGTGGAAGACGGTCGGCCAGAACATCGAGAAGTACCGCACCTACCCCCGTCTCGTCGGCGAGACCGGCGGCAAGGACTTCGTCGTCGCCCACCCGAGCGCCGACCCCGCGATCCTCAGGACCGCGCTGACCCGCGGCGCCTTCGAGTACCAGGGCCAGAAGTGCTCGGCCACCTCCCGTGCGTACATCCCGGCCTCGATCTGGAACTCCGGCTTCAAGGAGGAGTTCGCGGCCGAGGTGGACGGCATCAAGATGGGTGACGTCACCGACCTGTCCAACTTCATCGGCGCCGTCATCGACGAGCGGTCCTTCGCCAAGAACAAGGCCGCCATCGACCGCGCCCAGGAGGACCCGGCCTGCACGATCGTCGCGGGCGGCTCCTACGACGACTCGGTCGGCTACTTCGTCCGCCCGACCGTCATCGAGTGCACCGACCCGGAGAACGAGGTGTTCCGCACCGAGTACTTCGGCCCGATCCTCGCCGTCCACGTCTACGAGGACGACAAGTACGAGGAGATGCTGACCCAGATGGAGTCGGTGTCGGACTACGCCCTCACCGGCTCGGTGATCGCCAACGACCGCGCGGCGGCGGCGTACACGATGGAGAAGCTGCGCTACGCGGCCGGCAACTTCTACATCAACGACAAGTCGACCGGCGCCGTGGTGGGCCAGCAGCCCTTCGGCGGCGGCCGTGCCTCCGGCACCAACGACAAGGCCGGCGCCCCGCAGAACCTGATGCGCTGGACGCTGACCCGCGCCATCAAGGAGACGCTGGTCCCGCCGACCGACTACACGTACCCGCACATGGGCTGACGCCCACCCGATCGCGAACGGGCCAGGTCACCCCCCGACCTGGCCCGTTCGTGTATCCGCATTCGGAGAAACCCCAGGTCAGGAGGGTGTGATCCACTCCACCGTCTCAGATAGTAGGAAGCCCAAGTAATTGTGCAGACAGATGCGGGCGGCGCCCTTACTTTTGTAGGAGCCGAACGCATCGCTCGATCCAGCGAACGGCGGTTGTGAGCAGGCCCCGTGCAGGCGACCCCTGCGGCCGTGGCTCCCCGCCTCTTCCGGCGTCTCGTCACCCTCCGCGCATCTTCGAGTCCGCGCGTTTCATCCGAAGGAGTCGATCCGCCATGCCCGAGACGACCGCCCGCCGCCGTGTCCGCCGCTCCGTCCGCAGCGCCGAGAGCGACCGCAAGAACGCCGCGGCCGCCCTGCAGCGCGCCCTCGACCGCCGGGACAACGGCGGCTCGACCGGCCACTGAGCGGCCCCGGCCGGCCTCTGACACGCCCGAGGCGTCCGTATGCCGGACGCCGCATGTCATCCCGTGGGACGAGGAGTAGGGTGCCCGCATGTCTCGCAGCATCGATCTCGCAGTGATCCCCGGTGACGGCATCGGCCAGGAGGTCGTGGCCGAAGGCCTGAAGGTCCTCTCCGCCGTCCTTCCGCAGGATGTGAAGCTGGAGACCAAGGACTACGACTTCGGCGCCCGGCGCTACCACGCCAGCGGGGAGACCCTCACCGACGCCGACCTCGACGCCCTCAAGCAGCACGACGCGATCCTGCTCGGCGCCATCGGCGACCCGAGCGTCCCGTCCGGAGTCCTCGAGCGGGGCTTCCTGCTGAAGCTCCGCTTCGCCTTCGACCACCACGTCAACCTGCGCCCGTCCAAGCTTCTGCCGGGCGTCGCCACCCCGCTCGCCGGACAGCCCGAGATCGACTTCGTGGTCGTCCGCGAGGGCACCGAGGGCCCCTACACGGGCAACGGCGGCACCATTCGCAAGGGCACCGAGCACGAGGTCGCCACCGAGGTCTCCGTCAACACGGCCTTCGGGGTCGAGCGCGTCGTCCGAGACGCCTTCGCCCGCGCCCAGGCCCGCCCGCGCAAGAAGCTGACGCTGGTCCACAAGAACAACGTGCTGACCTTCGCCGGCCACCTGTGGACGAACGTCTTCAACAAGGTGGCAGCGGAGTACCCGGACGTCACCACCGACTACATCCACGTCGACGCCGCGACCATCTACCTGGTCACCGACCCCGGCCGGTTCGACGTGATCGTCACCGACAACCTCTTCGGCGACATCATCACCGACCTCGCCGCAGCCGTCTCCGGCGGCATCGGCGTCGCGGCCTCCGGCAACATCAACCCGAGCCGCGAGTTCCCGTCCATGTTCGAGCCCGTGCACGGCTCGGCCCCGGACATCGCGGGACAGGGCAAGGCGGACCCCACCGCCACCGTCCTGTCCGTCGCCCTCCTGCTGCGTCACCTCGGCCACGACACCGAGGCGGCCCGCATCGAGGACGCCGTCTCCGCCGACCTCGCGGAGCTCCCCCGTAGCCTCAAGGGCACGGGAGGTACCCCCACCGGCCTGCCCGCCCGCAGCACCTCTCAGATCGGCGACGCCCTCGCCGCACGAGTAGCCGGCTGACCCGGCGCCCATATCGACACACTCGAAGCCGCCGGGTCGCATCCGCACCCGGCGGCTTCGACGTGTTCCTCCGCCGGGTGTGGCGTCAACGACCACCGGGCCGCATTCACCCTGTTTCTTCCGCCGCCTCCGCCGGGCGATAATCGAACGCGGAGCCGCGGATTGAGGGAATGCTCGGACGTCCTAGTACTGGCCACAGGCCGTACAGGCGTGTGCGCGGCCCGTCACTACAACCGGTGAAGGACGAACCACTCATGACGACGCCCACGATCGAGCTCAAGCCCTCGGCCCACCCGCTCTCCGCCGCGGAACGCGAAGCGATCCTGGCCAACCCCGGCTTCGGCCGCCACTTCACCGACCACATGGTGACGATCAAGTGGACCGAGGGCCGCGGCTGGCACGACGGCCAGCTCGTCCCGTACGCGCCGATCTCCCTCGACCCGGCGACCACGGTGCTGCACTACGCGCAGGAGATCTTCGAGGGCCTCAAGGCCTACCGGCAGCCCGACGGGTCCGTCGCCACGTTCCGCCCCGAGAAGAACGCCGAGCGGTTCCAGCGGTCCGCCCGCCGTCTCGCCATGCCGGAGCTTCCGGTCGAGACGTTCATCGAGGCGTGCGACGCCCTGGTCGCCCAGGACCAGGCGTGGGTGCCCGCGCATGGCGGCGAGGAGTCCCTCTACCTGCGCCCCTTCATGATCGCGACCGAGGTCGGGCTGGGTGTGAAGCCCGCCAACGAGTACCTGTTCCTGGTGATCGCCTCCCCGGCCGGCGCGTACTTCCCGGGCGGCGTGAAGCCGGTCTCCATCTGGGTCTCCGAGGACCGCGTCCGCGCCGTCCCCGGCGGCATGGGCGACGCCAAGACCGGCGGCAACTACGCGGCCTCCCTGCTCGCCCAGGCCGAGGCGGCTGCCAAGGGCTGCGACCAGGTCTGCTACCTCGACGCCGTCGAGCACACGTGGGTCGAGGAGCTGGGCGGCATGAACCTGTACTTCGTGTACGGGAACAAGATCGTCACGCCGGCCCTCTCCGGATCGATCCTGGAGGGCGTCACCCGTGACTCCCTGCTGGGCGTGGCCCGAGACCTCGGCTACGACGCGGTCGAGGCGCGCGTCTCGGTCGAGCAGTGGCAGCGCGACTCGGAGAACGGCGCGCTGACCGAGGTGTTCGCCTGCGGCACCGCGGCCGTGATCACGCCCGTCGGCACGGTGAAGCGCGCGAGCGGCGAGTGGCAGCAGGGCGGCGGCGAGCCCGGCGAGGTCACCCTCCGCCTCCGCCAGGCCCTCCTCGACATCCAGCGCGGCACGGCGGAGGACAAGCACGGCTGGATGCACAAGCTGGCCTGACGGGTGAGGGGTCCGGAGCCGCGGTTCCGGACCCCTGCTATCCCCGCACTGAGCCGCTAGACCCGCTCGTCCTCCAGCGCCCGTACGGGCGTCACGGGCGCCGTGGTCCCCCGGGCGCGGCGCGTCGCCAGGACGTACGCCGCCCCGCCCACCGCGCCCGAGAGCAGGAAGCTCGCGTCGACCCCTCCCGTGAGGGCGACGAGAGGGCCCTCGTAGGAGGGCAGGGAGACGGCCAGGAGGCCCACCGCCGAGCCCAGGGCCCAGGAGGCCGTCGCCGGGATGTTCCAGCCGGCCGTGTACCAGTACGCGCCACCCCGCGTGCGGCGGTTGAAGACCTGGAGGGCGTCCGCGTCGTAGACCCCTCCGCAGCGGACCGAGCCGATCAGGGTGATCACCGCCCACGGAGTGCCCACGGCCGTGAGCAGCAGCACGAACGACGTCATCGCGTCCTGCGCGGTCGAGAGATGATGGCCGGCGAAGACGCAGACCGTCGCGACGGCCGCGACGACGTACGTCGCCGTCGTCCGGGACGCGCGCGGCAGGATCGCGTCCAGGTCCAGCCCCATCGAGTACAGCATCAGCCCCGCGTTCCCCACCGACCCCGCGGACGCGGCCAGCAGCAGCGGCAGCAGGTACCAGCCGGGTGCCGCGTCGACCAGCGGCCCGGCGTAGTCGAGGGCGGCGCGGGCCGCGTACGCGGTGAACGTGCCGAACAGCTGCGGCACCAGCAGGCCCAGCAGCAGCCCCGACCAGGTCGCGCGCAGCACGCGCCGGGAGGAGAAGCGGGCGGGGGAGATGTAGCGGGTGTAGTCGCCGAGCAGCGTGATGAAGGCGATCGGCCCGGACAGCCCCGCGGCGACCGCGGCCAGCAGCCATGTCGGCCGGTACCCGTCCAGCAGGTAGCCGCCGGTCTCCGGCAGCGCCTCGGTGGTGAAGTGCGGCGCGTACGCGAACACGCCCAGCACCAGCAGCGCCGTCATGCCGAACGCCAGCACCCGGGACATGGCGAGCAGCACCCGGTACCCGTACACCGCGCCCGCCACCGTCGCCGCCGCGAGCAGGGCGTAGACCACGGTGTACACCGTCCCGTCGGACGGAAGCCCGAACAGCCGCCCCAGCACGCCCACCATCACGTCCCCGCCGATCCACACGGTCAGCGCGGTGTAGCCGAGCGCCAGCAGCAGCCCCACGACCGACCCCACCAGCCGCCCCCGCACTCCGAACTGGGCGCCGGACGAGGTGGACAGGTTGGTCGCGGTGCGCAGCGAGACCAGGGCCAGTGGTGCCGTGAACAGCGTGCCCACGACGGTGCCGGCCACCACCGAGGTGACGGACGACCACCAGTCCAGGCCGAAGGACGGCGGCAGCCAGCCGAAGACGATCACGCCCAGGCAGAGGTTGGATCCCAGCAGGATCGAGACGAGGTCGCGCGGGCCGCTGGTGCGTTCCGCCTCGGGGATGGTGTCGACTCCGCGCAGTTCCCTCCGCATGGGCAGCTCTCCTTCAACAGTGCGTCGACAAGTTTTGAGTGACGCTCAATGTGACTTCTTCGATGTCCTACGTCAATGGTTCCGTTCGGCTGTGCGCAGCTTTAGAGTGATGCTCTAATCGTGGGACGAGGAAAGGCAAGGAGGTGTTCACGGCGTGAGACTGACCCCGACGGAACGCGACCGGCTGCTGCTCTTCGGTGCGGCCGAACTGGCCCGGGCCCGGCGTGCCCGGGGCCTCAGGCTGAACGTCCCCGAGGCGACGGCGCTGATCGCCGACACGGTCTGCGAGGCCGCCCGGGACGGCGCGCGCCTGGCGGAGGCCGTCGAGCGGGCCCGCTCGGTGCTGGGCCCGGACGACGTGCTGCCCGGGGTGGCGGACGTCGTCACCGAAGTCCACGTGGAGGCCGTGTTCGACGACGGCTCCAGGCTCGCGATCGTCTCCGACCCCATCGGGGGCGGCCTGGGCGACCACGCCCCGGGCGCCCTGCTGCCCGGTCCCGCGCACAGCGACCCCGAGCCGGCTGTCACGCTGACGGTCACCAACACCGCCGCCGTGCCCGTCTCGGTCACCTCCCACTTCCACTTCTTCGAGGCCAACCCCCGCCTGGACTTCCCCCGCGCCGACGCCTACGGCATGCGACTCGCGGTGCCCGCCGGCTCGTCCGTCCGCTTCGCTCCCGGCGAGACCCGGCAGGTCGGTCTCGTGCCGATCGGCGGGGACCGCGTCGCCGTCGGCTTCGCCGGGCTCGTCGACGGCCCGCTCGACGCGCCGGGCGCCGAGGCGGAGGCGCTGCGCCGCGCGGCGGCCTGCGGCTACCTGGGCGCCACCGCCCCCGACGACGACCGCCCCGACGCCCCGGAAGGAGCGACGCGATGAGCCGCACCCTCGGCCGCGAGGCCGGCGAGTACGAGGGCCTCGACCCTCATGCCTATGCGGCGACCCACGGCCCCCGCGCCGGCGACCGGCTCCGCCTCGGCGACTCGGGCCTGGTGATCCGGGTGGAGTCCGACGCCCAGCGGTACGGCGACGAGTTCCTCGCCGGGTTCGGCAAGACCGCCCGCGACGGACTGCACCTCAAGGCCGCCTCGGTACGCGAGACCTGCGACGTCGTCATCAGCAACGTGGTCGTGATCGACGCCGTCCTCGGCATCCGGAAGGTGTCCATCGGCATCCGCGAGGGGCGGATCAGCGCGGTCGGGCGCGCCGGCAACCCCGACACCCTCGACGGCGTGGACGTCGTCGTCGGCACCGGCACCACGATCGTCTCCGGCGAAGGGCTCGTCGCCACCGCCGGCGCCGTCGACACCCACGTCCATCTGCTGTCGCCGCGCGTCATGGAGGCGTCCCTCGCCTCAGGGGTGACCACGATCATCGGGCAGGAGTTCGGCCCGGTGTGGGGTGTCGGCGTCAACTCGCCCTGGGCGCTGCGCCACGCCTTCTCCGCCTTCGACGCCTGGCCCGTCAACATCGGCTTCCTCGGCCGGGGTTCGTCCTCGCACGAGGCCCCGCTGGTCGAGGCGCTCGCCGAGGGCGGTGCGTGCGGTTTCAAGGTGCACGAGGACATGGGCGCCCACACCCGCGCCCTGGACACCGCGCTGCGGGTCGCCGAGGAGTACGACGTCCAGGTGGCCCTGCACAGCGACGGGCTGAACGAGTGCCTGTCCGTGGAGGACACCCTGAAGGCGTTGGAGGGCCGCACCGTGCACGCCTTCCACATCGAGGGCTGCGGCGGCGGCCACGTCCCGAACGTGCTGAAGATGGCGGGTGTCCCGAACGTCATCGGCTCCTCCACCAACCCCACCCTGCCCTTCGGCCGGGACGCGGTCGCCGAGCACCACGGCATGATCGTCTCCGTCCACGACCTCAAGCCGGACCTGCCCGGCGACGCCGCCATGGCCCGCGACCGGGTGCGCGCCGGGACCATGGGCGCCGAGGACGTGCTGCACGACCTGGGCGCCATCGGCATCACCTCCTCCGACGCGCAGGGCATGGGCCGCGCCGGGGAGACCGTCCGCCGTACCTTCGCCATGGCAGGGAAGATGAAGGCCGAACTGGGCGCGGACGGCGACGACGACAACGAGCGGGTGCTGCGGTACATCGCCAAGCTCACCGTCAACCCGGCGATCGCGCACGGCCTCGCCCACGAGGTCGGCTCCCTCGAACCGGGCAAGCTCGCCGACATCGTGCTGTGGCGCCCGGAGTACTTCGGCGCGAAGCCGCAGCTGGTGCTCAAGTCCGGCTTTCCCGCGTACGGCGTCACCGGCGACCCCAACGCGGCCACCGACACCTGCGAACCCCTCGTGCTCGGACCGCAGTTCGGCGCGTACGGCGCCACGCCCGCCGAGCTGTCGGTGGCATTCACGGCCCGCGCCGCCGTCGAGCAGGGCCACGACACGATGCCCACCCGGCGCCGCCGCGTCGCCGTGCGCGGCACCCGCGGCATAGGCCCCGCCGACCTGCTGCACAACTCCCGCACCGGCGCCGTCGACGTCGACCCGCGCACCGGTCTGGTCACCCTCGACGGGGAGCCGCTGCGCTCCGAGCCCGCCGGCTCGGTCTCCCTCAACCGCCTCTACTTCCTCTGAGGACCCGGATGAACACGCCCGCCGCCGACGGCTTCCGCATGCCCGCCGAGTGGACCCCGCACGAGCGCACCTGGATGGCCTGGCCAGGACCCAACCCCACGTTCGCCGACCCCGCCGCCCTCGCCGCCGCCCGCACCGCCTGGGCCGCGGTCGCCCGAGCCGTGCGGCGCTTCGAGCCGGTCACCGTGGTGTGCGGACCCGGCCAGTCGGCGCGGGCGCGCGAAATGCTCGGCCCCGGCGTCGACACCGTCGAGCGGGAACTGGACGACGCGTGGATGCGGGACGTCGGACCCACCTTCCTCACCGACGGCACCGGCCGGCTGGCGGCCGTCGACTGGACGTTCAACGGCTGGGGCGCCCAGGAGTGGGCCCGCTGGGACCACGACGCGAAGATCGCCGTGTACGTCGCCGACCTCGCCGGGGCACGGACGTACGCGACGGACCTCGTCAACGAGGGCGGCGGGATCCACGTCGACGGGGAGGGGACCGTGCTGCTCACCGAGACCGTCCAGCTCGGCCCCGAGCGCAACCCCGGCCGGACCAGGGAGGAGGTCGAGGCGGAGATCCACGCCCATCTCGGCACCCGCAAGGCGATCTGGCTGCCGCGCGGCCTCACCGCCGACTATCCGCCCTACGGCTTCGGCACCCTGGGGCACGTCGACATCGTCGCCGCGTTCGCCCGGCCGGGCGTGGTCGTCGCCCACCACCAGCCGGACCCGGCCCACCCCGACCACGAGGTGACCGAGGAGGTGATCGGCATCCTCCGCTCCGCGACCGACGCCCTCGGCCGCCCCCTGGAGGTCGTCCCGGTCCCCGCCCCCACCGTGCTGGAGGCGGACGGTCACTGGGCCGACTACTCCTACATCAACCACTACCTGTGCAACGACGGCGTGGTCCTGTGCGCCTTCGACGACCCCCGCGACGAGGAGGCGGCCGGCCTGTTCCGCCGCCTCTTCCCCGCCCGCACGGTCACCCGGGTCGACGCCCGCCCGGTCTTCGCGGCCGGCGGCGGCATCCACTGCATCACCCAGCAACAGCCGCGCACGCCGGTCCGGTAGAACGTACGGGTGAACGTACTGCTCTGCGCGACCCGCGGCACCCGGCTGACCGGACCGGCCGGCCCGCTCGAAGAGATGCCCGACCGCCCGGGCCGGAGCGGGCTTCCGGGCCGGGACGGCGGGCGGCACGGCCCGCCGAGCGTCCCGCGCGGGACGTCCGTCGTCGATCCGCCGTCCTTCGGGACGCCGTTCGTCCCCGCCGGCCCCGACGCGGAGTACGACGGCGGCGTGCCGGGTGGCGTACGGACGTCCGGCGAGCGGGGCTTCCCGGTCCCCGCCGGGCCGCGCGGTACCCGCGTGCTGCACCCGGACGACGTCGTGGACACCCACCCGCATCCCGGCCCGGGCCGCCTCGGCGGGTGCTGCGGTCACGACGGGCGGAAGGGTGGCAACCACGTCTGCGCGTGCGGGGCGGAGGTGGCGATCATGTGCGGAGCCCCCCGCAACGGCTACAGCGGGGACCCCCGCAGCGGCCACGGGACCCGGCTGGTGCCGGACGCCGTCCGGGTGGAGGCCGCTCCGTGACCGCCGCCCGTCGTCGCACCCCCGCGCCGCCCCGTGAGGACGTGCTCTCCGCCGCCATGGCGATGATCGCCGAGCGAGGGCTGGAGAAGCTCACCATGGCCGCGCTCGGGCGGGAGGTCGGGATGAGCAGCGGGCACCTGCTCTACTACTTCGGCTCCAAGGACGAGCTGCTGCTGCGCACCCTGGAGTGGAGCGAGGGGCGGCTCGGGGCAGAGCGTGCGCGGCTGCTCGCGCGTCCGGGCACCGCCCGCCGGCGCCTCGACGGCTACGTCGAGCTGTACGTGCCCGACGGGCACCGCGACCCGCACTGGACGCTCTGGCTGGAGGTGTGGAACCGCTCTCAGAACGCGGAGGCCGAGGCGCGCGACCGGCAGGCCGCCATCGAGGGAGCCTGGCACCGCGATCTGGTGGCGCTGCTGGCCGAGGGCGTCTCGCGGGGCGAGTTCCGCCCGGTGGACGCCGACCGTTACGCCGTCCGGCTGCGCGCCCTGCTCGACGGTCTCGCCATCCACGTGGCGATCGGCCTGCGCGGCACCGGCCGGTCCCAGGTCCTCGACCACGTACGGGAGTTCCTCGACGGGACGCTGGCCGCGGGCGCCTGAGACCCGGCCGGAAACCGCCGCCCGCGTCTCACCGCAGCGCGCCGGACGCCCGCATCCTGAGACGGGCGGTGAGCGGGCGGGCGGCTTGTGCCAAAATCCCCCCGTGCTCTCGTTCGCCACGATTATTGGCAGCAGGCGCGCCGGTCCGCAGTGACCGCACGTACGACACCGTACGGGCGGACACCGTCGTCCTCGACCCGCGCGCAGACCTCTCGCACCCGCGAGAGGTTTTTCTGTTTCCCGGCCCACCCGCAGCCGGGAACCGGGCGCGAGGGACCATGGGGGAACGGTGGAACCGGTCATTCCGGTAGACCGAGATCCAATACAGGAGCCTTCAGACCATGACCGCAACCAGCGAGCCCGACGACTCGTTCCACGTCTTCGACACCACCCTGCGCGACGGCGCCCAGCGCGAGGGCATCAACCTCACGGTCGCCGACAAGCTGGCCATCGCACGGCACCTGGACGAGTTCGGCGTGGGCTTCATCGAGGGCGGCTGGCCCGGCGCGAACCCACGTGACACCGAGTTCTTCGCCCGCGCCCGGCAGGAGATCGAGTTCCGCCACGCCCAGCTGGTCGCTTTCGGCGCCACCCGCCGCGCCGGCACCACCGCCGACCGGGACCCCCAGGTCAAGGCGCTTCTCGACTCCGGCGCGCCGGTGATCACGCTGGTCGCCAAGTCCCACGACCGGCACGTCGAACTCGCCCTGCGCACCACCCTCGACGAGAACCTGGAGATGGTCCGCGACACCGTCTCCCACCTCCGCTCCCAGGGTCGCCGCGTCTTCGTCGACTGCGAGCACTTCTTCGACGGCTACCGCGCCAACCCCGAGTACGCCAAGGCCGTCGTGCGCACCGCCCACGAGGCCGGCGCCGACGTGGTGATCCTCTGCGACACCAACGGCGGCATGCTCCCCGCGCAGATCCAGGCCGTGGTCGCCACCGTCCTCGCCGACACCGGCGCCCGGCTCGGCATCCACGCCCAGGACGACACCGGCTGCGCGGTCGCCAACACCCTCGCCGCCGTCGACGCGGGCGCCACCCACGTCCAGTGCACCGCCAACGGCTACGGCGAGCGGGTCGGCAACGCCAACCTGTTCCCCGTCGTCGCCGCCCTGGAGCTGAAGTACGGCAAGAAGGTCCTGCCCGAGGGCCGGCTGCGCGAGATGACCCGCATCTCCCACGCCATCGCCGAGGTCGTCAACCTCACCCCCTCCACACACCAGCCCTACGTCGGCGTCTCCGCCTTCGCCCACAAGGCCGGACTCCACGCCTCCGCGATCAAGGTCGACCCCGACCTCTACCAGCACATCGACCCCGAGCAGGTCGGCAACACCATGCGGATGCTGGTGTCCGACATGGCCGGCCGCGCCTCCATCGAGCTCAAGGGCAAGGAGCTCGGCATCGACCTCGGCGACGACCGCGAACTGGTCGGCCGGGTCGTGGAGCGGGTCAAGGAGCGCGAGCTCAAGGGCTACACCTACGAGGCCGCCGACGCCTCCTTCGAGCTGCTGCTGCGCTCCGAGGTGGAGGGCGGGCCGCTGAAGTACTTCGAGGTCGAGTCGTGGCGCGCGATCGTCGAGGACCGCCCCGACGGCACCCACGCCAACGAGGCCACCGTGAAGCTGTGGGCCAAGAGCGAGCGCATCGTCGCCACCGCCGAGGGCAACGGCCCCGTCAACGCCCTCGACCGCGCCCTGCGCGTCGCTCTGGAGAAGATCTACCCGCAGCTCGCCAAGCTGGAGCTCGTCGACTACAAGGTCCGCATCCTGGAGGGAAAGCACGGCACCCAGTCCACGACCCGGGTGCTGATCTCCACCTCCGACGGGGCGGGGGAGTGGTCGACCGTCGGCGTCGCGGAGAACGTCATCGCCGCCTCCTGGCAGGCCCTCGAGGACGCCTACGCCTACGGACTGCTGCGCGCCGGGGTGGAGCCCGCCTGAGGTCCTGAGACATCCGGAGCGGAGGGGGGAGAAGGACTTCCTCCGGTCCGGATGTCCGTTTCGCGGCGTATTCCGGTAGCGTCGAGGATATGAAGGCCGCACCGATGCGCACCCTCGTACGTCTGCTGCTCGTGCCGGTGGCCGCCCTGCTGGCGGTCCTGATGGTCGGCACGCCGGGGGCGCAGGCGGCCACGGACGTCTCCGTCGTCGCCGAGAAGCTGCGCGAGAGCCCTGTCTACGTCGATCCAGAAGCCCGGGACATCCTGTCGGAGTCCGACGCCGAGGCCCTCGCCGACAAGATCGAGGACGCCGACAAACCCATCTTCGTCGCCGTCCTCCCGGCCGACTTCCCCACCCAGAACCTCTTCCGCGACCTGCGCACCGAGACGGGCGTCACCGGCCTGTACGGCGTCCGCCTCGGCGACCGGTTCGACGCCCGCGCCGACAGCGGCGTGCTCAGCCGGCAGGGCGTGTCCAACCTGGTCGGGTCCGTGCAGGGGGCCGGGGACGCCAAGGCCCAGCTCAACGACTTCGTCGACACCGCGATCCGCAGTATCGGGGGCGGGGCGCCCAACTCCTGGAACGACGGCTCCGGTGACGTGCCGGTCGGCGGGCTGATCACGGTCGGCGCGCTGGTGGCGGCCGGCGGAGCGGGCGCGTACGCGGTGACCCGCCGCCGCAGGCGCCGTCACGAGGAGGAGCAGGCGGCGGCCCTGGAGAAGCTGCGTGTCGTGGTGGACGAGGACATCACCGCGTTCGGCGAGGAGCTGGACCGCCTCGACTTCCACCCCGGCG
The DNA here is from genome assembly GCF_043082785.1 of Streptomyces sp. NPDC014764. Lineage (NCBI taxonomy): Bacteria > Bacillati > Actinomycetota > Actinomycetes > Kitasatosporales > Streptomycetaceae > Streptomyces > Streptomyces sp. NPDC014764. The sequence goes on from NZ_JBIBXY010000020.1 coordinate 106,137, forward strand.
AGCCCGGCGCGGACGACGCCATGCGCGCGGACTACACACGCTCGCTGGACGCCTACGAAGAGGCCAAGTCGTACATGGCGGCGGCCACCAAACCGGAGGACGTCCGTGCGGTGACGCAGGCCGTGGAGGACGGCCGGTTCGCGCTCGTGTCGCTGGCCGCCCGCCGTGAGGGCAGGCCGGTGCCGGAACGCCGCCCGCCGTGCTTCTTCGATCCGCGCCACGGCCCCTCCGTGGCCGACGTCCGGTGGACCCCGCCCAACGGGGCGGAGCGCGAGGTGCCGGTGTGCGCGGCCGACCGGGCCCGGCTGGCCGAGGGCCGCGACCCGGCGGTCCGCGAGGTCGACACCGAGTACGGCCGCCGCCCCTACTGGGAGGCGGGGCCGGCGTACGGCCCCTGGGCCGGCGGCTACTTCGGCGGCGGGCTGCTGCCCGGACTGCTGGTCGGCACCCTGCTCGGCAGCATGATGTCCGGCCCCGGTTACGCCTCGGACTACGGCTCCGGATACGGCGACTTCAGCGGCTACGGAGGCGGTGACGTCTCCGGCGCCGATTTCGACCCCGGTGACTTCGGCGGCGGGTTCGGCGGAGGCGACTTCGGCGGGGGCGGTGGCTTCGGAGGCGGCGGGGACTTCGGCGGAGGCTTCTGACCGCCGGAGGCTTCTGACCCCGGGGCGCGCCTCGGGCCTGCGGGCCGTCGAACACACCGAGCGCCCGTCCTCCTGTACCGGGAGGAGCGGGCGCTCTCGGGTGCTGCGGAGCGTCAGCCCTTGCGGATCGCCGAGATGTCGAAGACCAGCTTGATCTTGTCGGAGACCAGCATGCCGCCGGTCTCCAGGGCCGCGTTCCAGGTCAGACCCCACTCGGAGCGCAGGATCTCGGTCTTGCCCTCGAAGCCGACGCGCTCGTTGCCGAACGGGTCCTTCGCGGCGCCGTTGAACTCCAGGTCGATGGTGATCGGCCTGGTGGTGCCGAGGATCGTCAGGTCGCCGGTGATGCGGTAGTCGTCGCCGCCCAGGGCCTCCGCCTTGGTGGAGCGGAAGGTCATGTTCGGGAACTCGTCGGTCTTGAAGAAGTCCGCGCTCTTCAGGTGACCGTCACGGTCGGCGTTGCCCGTGTCGATGCTGTCCATCACCACGTCGATGGAGGCCGTGGAGCTGCTCGGGTCGGCGCCGTCGAGGTGCAGCGTCCCGGAGAAGTCCTTGAAGTGGCCCTTCACGTTGGTGACCATCGCGTGGCGGGCGACGAAGCCGATGGTGGTGTGCGCCGGGTCGAGCTCGTAGTCGCCGGTCAGTGCTGCCAGGTCCGGGCTCACCGCGGAGTCGGTGGCGCCCTTGTCGTCGTCCTTGCGGCCGAAGAGACCCATGGTGTTCCTCCTGGGGACGGGGATGTCAACGAGATGATCCCGTTGAATGTTCAACTACTCAACACGGCTCACCGTAGACCCATTCCCTTCAAAGTTCAACATCTTTCGGGGAAGGTGTCGCGATCCGTTCGCTCGGACGAGTGAGAACGAGCGGTCGGGGGTGTGAGCGCCCCGGGCGTGAGGCCCGCCCGGCCTAGTCCGGCAGCCGGCGGGTCGGGGCGCCCTGGGTCGCACCGCGGGTGTGGATGTACAGCTGGCGCCGGTCGCCCACGTCCAGACGCTGGGGGAGCGGCAGCTCGTGACGCACCGGACGCGCGTGGTCGGCGAGCTGCCGGCGCGGGTTGTAGACCTGGTTGAACTTCCACAGCATCCGGGCGAAGTTCGTCTGCCCGTGCGCCAGGTTCCTGGCCAGCACCCTGGCCGCCCCGAACGCCGTGCGCAGCCCCAGGTGCTTGCGGTTGATGACCGCCTGGGTGCGCACCAGCTCCTCGTAGAACCGGTCCAGCGGCAGAGTGGTGGGCACCACCGCGTGCTGGATGTCGAACAGCCGGTAGTCGCGGGTGGTGAGCCGCCGCGACTCGGTGTGCCAGATCTCCGTGCCCGGGTACGGCGTCATCACCGTGAAGTGCACGATCTCCGGCACGGCTGTCGCGAACTCGCGCACCACCCGGAAGCGTTCCTCGTCCCAGGCCGGGTCCACGATCAGGTTGATGGCGACCCTGATGCCCATCCGCCGGGCCGTCTCCAGCGCCTTCAGGTTCTCGTCCGGGCTGACCCGCTTGCGGTACAGGTCCAGCCCTTCGGCGTCGATCGCCTCCATGCCGAGGAACATGTACCGCAGCCCCAGCCGCGCCCAGCGCTCGAACACCTCCGGGTGGCGCAGCAGCACGTCGGAGCGGGTCTCCAGGTAGTACTGCTTGCGGATGCGGCGCCGCTCCACCTCCGCGGCGATGGCGTCGCCGTGCTCCGGCCGGATGAAGGCCACGTCGTCCACGATGAACACGTTCGGCTCGCGGATCGCCGCCAGGTCGTCCGCCGCCGCCTCCGGGGACGCCTTGCGGTAGCTGCGTCCGTAGAACGTCCACGCGGAGCAGAACGAGCAGTCCCAGGGACAGCCCCGGGTGAACTCGATCGACGCGCACGGGTCCAGCTCGCCGATGAAGTACCGGCGCCGGCTGCGCATCAGATCCCGGGCCGGCAGCGGCTCGTCGATGCTGTGCAGCATCAGCGGGGCGGGGCCGCGCCCCGACGCCGTGACGACACCCGGCACCCCGTCCACACCGCCGTCCCGCACCGCCTCGAGCAGCGGCCCGACGGCGGGCTCGCCCTCACCCTTGACCACGGCGTCCACGGCGCCCTTCGCCTGCTCGATGACCTCCTGGGCGACGAACGAGACGCTGTGGCCGCCGAGGAACACGAAGCAGTCCGGCAGCTCCTCCTTGACCCGCTCGGCCATCCGGATCGCCTCGGGAATGTTCGCCAGGTAGTTCAGCGAGATGCCGAGCGCCTCCGGGCGGAACGACCGCACCTCGTCGCGCAGCCGCCGCACGCTCAGCACCTGGAGGTCGACCACCCTCACCTCGTGCCCCGCCTCGCGCGCGGCACCGGCCACGCGCTCCAGCCCCAGGGGTTCGAGCCTGAGGAAGATCTCGGAGTACATCAGGGCGCTGGGGTGGACGAGCAGCAGACGCATGAGGGGACCTCGTCACGGTGCCGGGAACAGGGCGGGACGTCCCTTTCGTAACCCGTCGCGCCGGGTCGCGTACTGCCCATACGCCCGCATGGCCCACCCGGCGGCACGCAGGAGTGGTTGCGCGTCGCGGCGCACCGGCCCCCGAGACCCCCGCGATTACCGGTGCCCCCGCCCGCCGGAGGGCCGCCACCGGGGCTGCCGCGAACGGGGCGCTGCGCTGGCGCGGTCCCCCGGACCGGGGGTGTCCTGGATGGCGAGGCCCGCAGCGAAGCGCATGGGAGACCGTACTCGTGACCACCACCGGCTCCGATTCCACCTACGACCCCCCGGCGGACCCCGCCGCCTCCGCCGCGGCCGCGGCGGTCGAACAGACCCCGCCCCGCACTGACCGCCGCGTCGCCCTCGTCACCGGCGCGTCCTCGGGCATCGGCGCGGCCACCGCCCGGCGCTTCGCCACCGGCGGGTGGCACCTGCTGCTCAGCGGACGCGACCGGCGGCGGCTGGAGGAGACCGCGTCCGGCACGTCCGCGGTCCTGCTGCCCGCCGACCTCGCCGCCCCCGACGGGGCGAAGATGCTGGCCGAGGCCGCGCTGCGGGAGGCCGGACGGATCGACCTGCTGGTCGCAGGGGCGGGCATCGGCTGGGCGGGCCCCTTCCTGACCATGCCGCACACCGACATCGACCGGGTGCTCTTCCTCGACCTCAACGCCACCCTCCACCTCGTGCGGGAGGTGCTGCCCGCGATGGTGGCGGCCGGGAGCGGCCGCGTGGTCCTCGTCGGGTCGGTGGCCGGCGTGGTGGGTGTCCGCGAGGAGGCGGTGTACTCCGCCGCCAAGGCGGGCCTCGCCGCGTTCGCCGAGGCGCTGCGGCAGGAGCTGCGCGGCACCGGCGTCGGCGTCACGCTGGTCGTGCCCGGCCCCGTCGAGACGGGCTTCTTCGTCCGCCGCGGCCGCCCCTACCACCGCTCCCACCCCCGCCCCACCTCGGCGGGACGCGTCGCGGCGGCGGTCTGGGACGCGGTGAGCGAGTCCCGCGACGACACGTACATCCCGTCATGGCTGACGCTCCCGTCCCGCGTGCGCGCACTGACGCCCGGCCTCTACCGGAGGCTCTTGGACCGCTTCGGCTGAGACGGAACGCTTCCGCCGACGGGGGTGACCAGGAAGGCCCTTCCGGGGGGCTGCGGCGCCGTTGCGGCGGAACGTGCGTGTCCTCTGCCGCGCGGGCAGGCGCAAGCCGGTCCCGGCAGGGGGAGGTGGCGCGTGCGTCCGCGTCCTCGGCCGAGGATCCGAGTGATGCGGCGACGGGGAGCACGCTCGCGTCCGGCACACCGACGCCGGGAGGGCCCCGGCGCCACCCTGGACATCGACGTGGTGACGCCCTGAGGGGCCTCGCCCGACGACGCCTTCCCGGTAGGCCCGCGCTCACCGTCTCCCGCACGGCAGCCGCGCTGCTCCGTCACCAGGGACGTACCGCTACGCTCTGCTCTGCGTGAGCGACCCGACCCGAACGGGCGAACCCCCGGAACTTGAATGGGAGCACCCCGTACGAGGGTGCCGGACGCCATGGGGATTCCGGTTGCCGGGCCCCGGCCGTGGCTGCGCGTCACTCCGGGGGAGGCATGCGCGACCCGCGTGTGTGAGGCGGCTCTCAGCCGCTGAGCTTTGTGCGACTCCCACAAGCAGCAGGCCCTCTGAGCAGTCGGAACGCCTGCACGGCCCTCTGGTTCTGTTCAGTGCTACCAGGAAAACACCCCGAGGACTGTGAGGAGTCGACGGCTCGCAATCAGCGGCGGGCTTCGTAAGGTCACTACATGACCGTTTTGGATGAGGCGCCGGGTGAGCCGACCGACGCGCGCGGACGCGTGGCCGAACTGCACGGGATCCGTGCGCGGGCACTGGCCGGCCCGGGCGAGAAGGCGACCCGGGCGCAGCACGCCAAGGGCA
>NZ_JBIBXY010000021.1:0-72547 GCF_043082785.1 Streptomyces sp. NPDC014764
ATCGTCGGGAACATCGGTCACTTCGACAACGAGATCGACATGGCCGGCCTCGCGAAGGTCCCGGGCATCGTCAAGGACGAGATCAAGCCGCAGGTCCACACCTGGACGTTCCCCGACGGCAAGAAGATCATCGTGCTGTCCGAGGGCCGCCTGCTGAACCTGGGCAACGCCACCGGCCACCCCTCGTTCGTGATGTCCAACTCCTTCGCGGACCAGACCCTGGCCCAGATCGAGCTGTTCACCAAGCCCGACGAGTACCCCACCGGCGTCTACGTGCTGCCCAAGCACCTCGACGAGAAGGTCGCCCGCCTCCACCTGGACGCCCTCGGCGTCAAGCTCACCACGCTGCGCCAGGACCAGGCCGACTACATCGGCGTGAAGGCGGAAGGCCCGTACAAGCCCGACCACTACCGCTACTGACCCGCCCGGCCGCCCTCCCGGTCCACCGGCCCCTGGCCGATTCGAGTCGTGCTCCAGGCACGTCCGCGAGGCTCGGACGCAGCCGATGCGCTCCCACCCACGGCGGCCGAGGAGGTGCGACACACCATGCGGGACGGCACGCCGGTCACGCTCTACTGCTTCGCGCACGCCGGGGCGGGCGTCTCAGGGTTCGCGCACTGGCGTGACCTGACCGGCCCCGGCGTCGTCACGGCGCCGCTGCTGCTGCCCGGCCGTGAGAGCCGGCGGCGCGAACCGCGGGCCACCACCCGCGAGGAACTGCTCGCCGCGCTCCTCGGACCCCTGGCCGACGAGGTGGCCGACGGCCGCCCGTACGCGTTCTACGGGCACAGCCTGGGCGGCGTCGTCGCCCACACCCTCGCCCGCGCGCTCGCCGACCGGGGACTGCCGGCCCCCGAGTTCCTCGCCGTCGGCGCCAGCCCGGCGCCGCACACCGTGCCGGTCCGCCAGGACGACGACATCACCGACGAACGGCTGCTGCGGTTCGTCGCCGACCTGGGCGCGGCGCCCGGCGGCGCGCTCGCCGACCCCGGCAGCGTGTGGCACCGCTCCGTCCTGCCCGTGCTCCGGGACGACCTCGTACTCGCCGCCGCCCTGCGCACCGCCGCGCTCACCGATCCCGCGTCCGGCCCGCTGCCGGTGCCCGTCCTGGCCGTCGGCGGCCGCGACGACCCCGTCGTCCACGCCGCCGCGCTGGACGGCTGGGCGCGCTGGACCACCGGCCGGTTCGTCCGGCGCACCGTCCCCGGCGACCACTTCTTCGTCCGCGGTCCGCACGCACCACGACTGATCGGGCGCGCCTGCCGCGTGGTGCGGCGCACCCGGCTCGTACCTGGGCCCATATCTGGAGGACAACTGTGAGGGACAACCGATGAGACGGGTCGTCATCACCGGCATCGGGGTCGTCGCCCCGGGCGGCGTCGGGACCCGGGCGTTCTGGGACACCCTGACGGCGGGCCGCACCGCCACACGCGGCATCACGCTGTTCGACGCGTCCGCCTTCCGCTCGCGCATCGCCGCCGAGGCCGACTTCGACCCGGCCGCCCACGGGATCGCGCCGCAGCAGGCGGCCCGCCTCGACCGCGCCGCCCAGTTCGCCCTCGTCAGCGCCCGGGAGGCGGTCGAGGACAGCGGACTGGCCGGCGCCCTCGACCCGCTGCGCACCGGCGTCACCCTGGGCAGCGCCGTCGGCTGCACCACCGGCCTGGACACCGAGTACGGCGTGGTCAGCGAGAACGGCAGCACCTGGGAGGTCGACCACACCCGCGCGGTCGCCCACCTCTTCGACTACTTCGTGCCCAGCTCCATGGCCGCCGAAGTGGCCGGCGCGGTCGGCGCCCAGGGCCCGGTGTCGCTGGTGTCCACCGGCTGCACCTCCGGCCTGGACTCCGTCGGACACGCCGTCGACCTGATCCGCGAGGGCAGCGCCGACGTGATGGTGACCGGAGCCACCGAGGCGCCGATCTCCCCGATCACCGTGGCCTGCTTCGACGCCATCAAGGCGACCAGCCCGCGCAACGACGAGCCGGAGACCGCCTCGCGGCCCTTCGACCGCTCCCGCAACGGCTTCGTCCTCGGCGAAGGGTCGGCCGTGCTGGTCCTCGAGGAGTTCGGGCACGCCCGCCGGCGCGGCGCCCACGTCTACGCCGAGATCGCCGGCTTCGCCGGACGCAGCAACGCCTACCACATGACCGGACTGAAGTCCGACGGCGTGGAGATGGCCGAGGCGATCCGCGCGGCCCTCGACGAGGCCCGCCTCGACCCCACCGCAGTCGACTACATCAACGCCCACGGCTCGGGCACCAAGCAGAACGACCGGCACGAGACCGCCGCGTTCAAGCGCAGCCTCGGCGACCACGCCTACCGGGTGCCCGTCAGCTCCATCAAGTCCATGATCGGCCACTCGCTCGGCGCGATCGGCTCGCTGGAGGTCGCCGCCAGCGCCCTGGCCATCGAGCACGACACCGTGCCGCCGACGGCCAACCTGCACGAGGCCGACCCGGCCTGCGACCTCGACTACACCCCGCTCACCGCGCGGGAACAGCGCACCGACACCGTGCTCAGCGTCGGCAGCGGCTTCGGCGGCTTCCAGAGCGCCATCGTCCTGACCCGGCCGCGACTGCAGGAGGCGGCATGACCACCGCGACACAGGCCCGCCCCGCCGCCTGCGCGGACGCGCCCGCCGTCACCGGCTCCGTCGTCACCGGCATCGGCGTCACCGCCCCCAACGGGCTCGGCGCCGAGGCCTGGTGGGCGGCGACCCTGCGCGGCGAGAGCGGCATCCGCCCGGTGACCCGCTTCGACGCCTCCCGCTACCCGGTGCGCCTGGCCGGCGAGGTCCCCGGCTTCGTGGACGCCGCACACCTGCCCAGCCGGCTGCTGCCGCAGACCGACCGGGTCACCCGGCTGTCGCTGGCCGCCGCCAAGGAGGCCCTCGACGACAGCGGCACCGACCCCGCCGCACTGCCCGACTACGGCGCCGGCGTGGTCACCGCCTCCTCCGCGGGCGGCTTCGAGTTCGGACAGCGCGAACTGCAGGCCCTGTGGTCCAAGGGCGGCAGCCACGTCAGCGCCTACCAGTCCTTCGCCTGGTTCTACGCGGTGAACACCGGCCAGATCTCCATCCGGCACGGGCTGCGCGGCTCCAGCGGCGTCGTCGTCGCCGAGCAGGCCGGCGGCCTGGACGCCCTCGCCCACGCCCGCCGGCAGATCCGCAAGGGCGCCGCGCTGATGGTCACCGGCGGCGTCGACTCGGCGCTGTGCCCGTGGGGCTGGGCCGCCCACCTCGCCGCGGACGAGCTGAGCCGCGTCACCGACCCCGCCCGCGCCTACCTGCCGTTCGACGCCGCCGCGAGCGGCCACGTCGTCGGCGAGGGCGGCGCCCTGTTCGTCCTGGAGAGCGACACCGCCGCCCGCGAGCGCGGCGCCCGCGTCTACGGCGCGTTCACCGGCTACGCGGCCACCTTCGACGGCCCCGGCGCACCGCGCCTCGCGGACGCCGCCCGGCTGGCCCTCGCCGACGCCGGGGTGCACCCCCAGGACGTGGACGTGGTCTTCGCCGACGCCGCCGGTGCCCGCGCCGCCGACCGCGCCGAGGCCGAGGCGATCGCCGCCCTGTTCGGCCCCCGGGGCGTGCCGGTCACCGCGCCCAAGTCGATGACCGGCCGGCTGCTGGCCGGCGGCGCCTCGCTCGACGTCGCCGCGGCCCTGCTGTCCCTGCGCGACCAGGTGATCCCGCCGACCACCGGCACCGCCGCGCCCGCCGCCGACTGCCCCGTCGACCTCGTCACCGCGCCCCGCCGGACCACCCTCCGCCACGCCCTCGTCCTGGCCCGCGGCCGGGGCGGATTCAACTCCGCCGCCGTCCTCGGCGCGGTCTGACCCCGCCCGGGCCGGTCCGCCGCGGGCCCGAGCCACCGAGAAAGGTGAACGATGACCGTTCCCAGCCGCCGCCGCTTCGTCGCCGGCTCCCTCACCGCGGGCGCCGCCGCCGGCCTGACCGCCGCCGGCGTCGCGCCCGCCGCCGCCCAGGACACGGCGGCGTCCGTGACGGACGCCGCCACCGTCACCCCCGGCGACCCGCGCTACGCCGAACTGTCCACCCGCGGCAGCAACAAGCGCTTCACCGCCCGCCCGGAGACGTTCCGGCTCGCCGCCACCACCGCCGAGGTCGTCGCCGCCGTCGACGACGCCGTACGCGCCGGCAAGCGGATCGCCGTGCGCAGCGGCGGCCACTGCTTCGAGAACGTCGTCGGCGACCCCGCCGTCCGCGTGGTCCTCGACCTCGCCGCGATGGACGCCGTGACCTACGACCCGCGGCGGCGCGCCTTCATGGTGGAGGCCGGGGCCCGCCTGATGGACGTGTACCGCAAGCTCTACTACGGATGGGGCGTCACCCTGCCCGGCGGCGCCAGCGCCACCGTCGGCCTCGGCGGACACGTCACCGGCGGCGGCTACGGCGCGCTCTCCCGCGCCTTCGGCCTCGCCGCCGACCACCTGTACGCCGTCGAGGTCGTGGTCGTCGACGCCCGCGGACACGCCCGCGCCGTCGTCGCCACCCGCGACGACCAGGGCCCCCTGGGCGAGCTGTGGTGGGCCCACACCGGCGGTGGCGGCGGCAACTTCGGCATCGTCACCCGCTACTGGTTCCGCTCGCCCGGCGCCCCGCGCGGCTGCGACGATCCGTCCCGGCTGCTGCCCCGCCCGCCCGGCACCGTCCTGTCCGGCATGGTGTACGTCCCGCGCGAGGGCCTGGACCGGGCCTCCTTCCGCCGGCTGGTGCGCAACCACGGCCTGTGGCACGAGCGCAACAGCGACGCAGCCTCCCCCTACGCCGGGCTCTTCGGCGGCCTGGTGATGTACGGACGGCCCGCATCCCCCGACGCCGAACCCACCCCGGCCGCCGTCAGCTTCGCGCACATGGACGGCACCCGCCCGGACGCGGAGCGACTGCTGCGCGCCTACGCCGAGGCGGTCGCCGACGGCGTGGGCGGCTCTCCGCAGATCTCGGAGATCACCGCACAGCCCTGGCTCACCGCCACGCAGGACCTCGCCGCCTCCCAGGACTACGAGGTGGGCCGGCAGAAGATCAAGTCGGCGTACCTGCGCCGCAGCTGGCGCGAGGACCAGGCCGACGTGCTGTACACGTACCTCAACAGCACCGGCCACCGGCACGACGCCGCCTCGGTCTCCCTGCAGTCCTTCGGCGGCCGCGTCAACACCGTGCCGGAACGCGCGACCGCCTCCACCCACCGCGACTCCGTCCTCAAGGCCCTGTTCATGAACACCTGGCAGGACCCCGACGCCGACGGCGAGTCCGTCGACTGGCTGCGCCGGCTCTACCGGGACGTGTACGGCGCCACCGGCGGCGTCCCCGTCCCCGGCCGCGACAGCGACGGCTGCTACATCAACTACCCCGACATCGACACCGCCGACGCCCGCTGGAACACCTCCGGCGTGCCCTGGCACCGCCTCTACTACAAGGACGCCTACCCCAGGCTCCAGCGCGCCAAGGCCGTCTGGGACCCGCGCGACGTCTTCCGGCACACCCTGTCCGTCCGCCCGCCGCACGGACGGTGAGCGCGATGAAGGTCCTGTTCGTCTCCTTCCCGCACCACACCCACTACTTCTCGATGGTGCCGCTCGCCTCCGCGCTGCGCACCGCCGGGCACGAGGTGCGCGTCGCCTCCCACCCCGACCTCACCGAGCAGATCACCGGCGCCGGACTCACCGCCGTACCCGTCGGCACACCGGACTGGTACTTCAACGACCCGCACGCCCCCGAACTGCTCGGGCAGATCCTCGAGGACGGCTCCGCCCACGTCCAGGGATTCGACTTCACCCGCGACGACCCCGGGCAGTGGACCCACGAGTCCCTGCTCGCCCTGGAGAACATCGCCGTCGCCTCCCTGTACGCGTCGGTCAGCAACGACGCGATGCTCGACGACCTCGTCGCCTACGCCCGGCACTGGCGCCCCGACCTGGTCATCTGGGAGCAGCACACCTTCGCCGGCGCCGTCGCCGCCCACGCCGTCGGAGCCGCGCACGCCCGGCTGCTGCACGGCGTGGACATCACCGTCCGGGCCCGCCAGGAGTTCCTGCGCCTGACCGCGGCCCTCCCCGGACCCGTGCAGGACCCCACCGCCGAGTGGCTCGGCCGGGCCGTACGGCGCTACGCGCCCCACCTCGGCTTCACCGAGGACATGGTCACCGGCCGGTGGACGATCGACATCACCCCGCCCGGCTCCCGCCTCGACCTCGGCCTGCGCACCGTCGGCGTGCGCCACGTACCGCACAACGGGCCCTCCGTGGTCCCGGACTGGCTGCGGGAACCGGCAGGCCGGCCGCGGGTCTGCCTGACACTGGGCCTGTCCGGCGAACTCGACCACGCGCCGTTCTCCTTCGGCGCGCTGCTCGACGGCCTCGCCGGCCTCGACGCGGAGATCGTCGCGACGCTCGGCGCCGACGCCCGCGACCAGCTCGGCCCGGTACCGGAGAACGTACGGCTGGTGGAGTTCGTCCCGCTGAACGACCTGCTGCCGACCTGCGCGGCGGTCGTCCACCACGGCGGCATCGGCACCCGCGCCACCGCCGAACTCCACGGCGTGCCCCAGCTGATGCTGCCCTACGGCTGGGACACGGTCGCCAAGGCCCGGCGCGTGGCCGAACTCGGCCACGGACTGTACCTGCCGGCCGCCGGCCTCACCGTCGACGCCCTGCGCGCGGGGGTCGAGCGACTCCTCACCGAGGAGTCCTTCACCAAGGCCGCCGACCGGGTGCGGGCCGAGATCCTCGCCGAGCCGACGCCCAACGAGGCGGTGCGCGAACTGGAACGGCTCACCGCCGAACACGCCGGTCAGACCACCGACGCACCGCCGTCCACGGTCACCACCGCGCCGTTCGCATAGGCGCCCTCGGGCCGGGCCAGCCGGACGACCCACCAGGCGACGTCCTCCGGCCGGCCCACCCGGCCCGACGGCGTGCGCGCGGCGGCCTCCGCCTGGTGACGGGCGATGTCCGCCGGACTCCAGCCCATGCGCTCGCCGATCCCGGTGTCCGTCTCGCCGGGCGCCACCCCCACCGCGCGGACGCCCCACGGCGCCAGCTCCACCGCCCAGGTCCGCACCAGGAAGTCCAGCGCCGTCTTGGTCGCCCCGTACAGCGACATCCCCGCGAAGGCGCGGCGCCCCTGCACCGCCGCCGTGCCCACCGCCACCACCGTGCCCCGCGCCGCGGCGAGCGCGGGCAGCGCGGCACGGGTCAGCAGCACCGGCGCGAGCAGATTGGTCTCCACCTGGAGCCGGGCGTGCTCCCGCGTCACGGCGCCGAACGGCTCGGGCAGCACGACCGCCGCGTTGTGCACCAGCACGTCCAGCCGGCCGAAGGCGTCCAGCGCCGCCGACGTGATCCGCTCCGGAGCGTCCTCGTCCGTCAGATCCGCCACCAGCGTCCGCACACCCTGGTGGCCGGCGGCCGTCCGCTCCAGCGTCGCGGCCGTACGGCCCACCACCAGCACCCGCGCACCGTCCGCCGCCAGCGCCCTCGCCGTCGCACGCCCGATGCCCGTGCCGCCGCCGGTGACCACGGCCACACGCCCCTGTCCCGTCCCGTCCTGACGTCGCGTCATACGGCGGACGTTAGCCACCGTGGCTCGAAGACGGCTCTAGCGGCCGTTGGGACCGTGTCCGGGCGCCGTGCACATGCCGTGGACCGTCAGAGCCGGGGTCCGCGGCCGTCGGGCGCCCCGCAACCGGCACGTCCCGTCCGACCACGTCCCCTGGAGGCACGGCATGTCCGCGCACGTCACCGAACCACCGGCGCTCGGCACGGCGCCGCCGAAACCGGCCCCCGCGGCCCGCGCCGGACTCGCGCTCGGCCTGCTGGCCACCTGCAACGCGATGATCATGATCGACGAGTCGATGGTGAACATCGCCCTGCCCGGCATGGGACAGGACCTCGGGCTCGGCCCGGTCGGCCTGGGCTGGGTCCTCAACGCCTACCTGCTGACCTTCGGCGGGCTGCTGCTGCTCGGCGGACGCACCGGCGACCTGCTGGGCCGCCGGCGGGTGTTCCTCGCCGGCGTCGCCCTGTTCACCGCCGCCGCCGCGCTGCGCGCCCTCGCGCCCTCCGGGGAGTTCCTCATCGCCGTGCGCGCCGTCCAGGGCGTCGGCGCGGCCTTCGCCGCACCCAGCGCGCTCGCCCTCGTGCTGAGCCTGTTCCCCGAGGGCGCGGGACGCAAGAAGGCCATCGCGGTGTGCACCGCGGTGGGCGCGCTCAGCACCGCCGGCGGACTGCTGCTGTCCGGCGCGCTGACCTCCCTCAGCTCCTGGCGCTGGGTGCTCCTGCTCAACGTGCCCATCGGCGTGGCCATCCTGCTCCTCGCCCCGCTCGTCATCGCCGAAACCCCCCGCAGCCGCGGCCGGTTCGACCTCGCCGGCGCGGTGCTGTCCACCGCCGGCGCCGCCGCCCTCGTGTTCGGTCTCGCCCGCGTCGCGGAACACCCGTGGAGCGACCCGCTGGTGGTCGGCACCCTCACCGCCGGCGTCCTGCTGCTCGTGACCTTCTGGTTCGTCGAACGGCGCGCCGAGCAGCCCGTCGTGGTGCTGCGCCTGTTCGCCGACCGCGACCGGCTGACCGCCTACACCGGCACCTTCGCCGTGCAGGGCGCCCTCATCGGCACCATGTTCTTCCTCATCCAGTACTTCCAGTACGTCGCCGGCCACGACCCGCTGACGTCGGCGCTGGCGCTGACCCCGGTGGCGGTCGCGATGATCACCATGTCCGGGGCGGCCGTCCGCATCGAGCGGGCCGTCGGCCCCAAGCGGCTGATGCTCACCGGCGCCGCCCTGCTCGTCGTCGCCAACCTGTGGCTGTCACGGCTGGAGGCGGGCTCCGTCTACTGGAACACCGCCCTGCCCGCGCTGCTCGTGTTCGGCACCGGCATGGCCTTCTGCGTACTGCCCACCACCGTCCTGGGTACCTCGGGCCTGCGCCGTGACGAGGCCGGCGCCGCCTCCAGCGTGCACAACGCGCTGCAGACCGTCGGCGCCTCACTCGGACTGGCCGTCCTGGTCACCGTCGCCGCCCGTGCGGGCAGCGCCGCCGCCGAGAACCCGCCGGCCGGCCTGCCCGAAGAGGCGGTCCAGGGCCATGTGTTCCTGGAGAGCATGTCCGCCAGCTTCACCGCGGGCGCCTGCTTCGCCGTGGCCGCGTTCGCCGTCGCGCTCTTCATCCGACCGGCCGGTGCCGCGCGCACCTCGGGCCGCTGAGACACGGGAGGAAACGCCGTGCGTTTCGACTCCGCGGCGCGCTTCGCCGCCGTCGCCCTCATGTGGGGCTCCAGCTACTTCTGGATCAAGATCGTCTTCGGGGGACTGAACTCCGCCCAGTTCAGCTTCTTCCGCATCCTCGTCGGGGCCGTGGCGATGCTCGGCATCCTCGCGTTCGGACGGGAGAGACTGCCACGCGGGGCGGGCGTGTGGGCCCGCCTCGTGCTGATCGCCTTCCTCGCCAACGCCCTGCCGGTGCTGCTGGTCGAGCTGGTCGACGACGCCGTCGGCGCCGACGCGGACATGGTGTCGGTCTTCAACGCCAGCGTGCCGCTGTGCGTGGTCCTGCTCTGCCTGGCGGCCCGGCGCGCCGACCGCGTCCCGGCCAGGGTGACCGCGGGCCTCGTCGTCGGCTTCGCTGGCGTGCTCGTGCTGTACGCGCCCTGGGGCGCCGAATGGCTGTCGGCCGGAGCGGCCGTGAACGCCGTCGCCGCCGTCGCCTACGGCTGGTCCATGCTGCTCATGGAGAAGCTCATGGGCGCCGAGAAGGGCGAAAAGGCCATGACGCCGCTGGTCCTCGCCACCACCCAGGCCGTCATCGGCGTCGGCTGGGCCGGCATCAACATGCCCAACGGCGGCTTCGACTCCACCCCGCACTTCTCCGCCTCGATCATCGGCGCCCTGCTGGTGCTCGGCGTCCTCAACACCGGCCTGGTCTACATGTGCTTCGCCTGGCTGATCCGCGAGGAGGGCGCCGCCAAGGCGTCCGGCGTGCTGTACGCGGTGCCGGTGGTGCTCACCCTCGGCATGGTGCTGCTGGAGGACCACGTGCTGGGCGCCCGCGAGATCCTCGGCATGGCCGTCATCGTGGCCGGCCTGGTCCTGACCCGCCTGCCGCGCCGCGCCGCCCCCGCCGGCCGCGCGGAATCCGCCCCCCGGGCGGCCTCGGCCGCCAAGTCCCCCGCGGCGGCGCGCTGAGGTCCGCCGCCCGGCCCACCGGAAAGGAGCAGCCGTGATCGTCTTCGTCAACCGCTTCACCGTCACCGGCCCGCAGGCCGACTTCGAATCGGCCTTCGCCACGACGTCGGAGTTCTTCCGCGCCCAGCCCGGCTTCATCAGCCACCGCCTGCTCAAGCACGCGGACGAGCCGGGCGCGTACGTCAACGTCGCGGAGTGGGAGGACCGCGCCTCCTTCGAACGGGCCCTGGCCCAGCCGGAGTTCGCCGCGCACCGCGCGGCGCTGCGGGAACTGGGGACGGGGGAGCCCAATCTTTATACGGTGTCGCAGGAACGCGCTGCCTGAGTGAGGGCTTGAGGTCCGTGGTCGTACCGGCCCGTGAGGTGGGGATGTGGCTGGCGGGTGGTTGGCGCCCTGCCGGGACAGGCCGCGCGGAGTGGAGGGGGCCGTCGCCTACCTCTTGGTAGGGCGTACGGGCTCACCTCCTCTCGCGCGGAGAGGACTCCGTCACGGTCTCCTCGGAGAACAGCGACAACGGCTCACCTCCGCTTGCGCGGAGAGGACAGGAAGCCCGTCGACTCGCTGAAGCCCTCGGTGGGCTCACCTCCGCTCGCGCGGAGAGGACTTCGACTTGGGTTTGCCGACGTCCTCGCCGACCGGCACACCTTCGCTCGCGCGGAGAGGACGGCAGCACCGGCAGCACGCCCCCGTCCCCTGCCGGCACACTTCCGCTCGCGCGGAGAGGACGCTGTCATCGAGCGCCTGATGGGCCTGGACGCCGGCACACCTCCGCTCGCGCGGAGAGGACCCTGCACCGCGCGAGCTGACGATGCCCCTCGGCGGCACACCTCCGCTCGCGCGGAGAGGACCAGATGTGGATCGACTCGCCGCAGGCCGAGCACGGCACACCTCCGCTCGCGCGGAGAGAACGCCCGGCCGCCCTCCTCGGCGGGGCCCATGAGCGGCACACCTCCGCTCGCGCGGAGAGGACGCCGACCCTGCCGCGACGCCGGACACGATCGCCGGCACACCTCCGCTCGCGCGGAGAGGACGCGGCGCCGTGCTCGCGCACGGCTTCCTGGTACGGCACACCTCCGCTCGCGCGGAGAGGACACGGTCACCTTGGCGACGGTGCGCATGGCGGCCGGCACACCTCCGCTCGCGCGGAGAGGACGTCGCCATCGCCGCCACCTGCGCCACTGGCTGCGGCACACCTCCGCTCGCGCGGAGAGGACGCGACCTCGAACGACGCCCAACTGCCGTCCGGCGGCACACCTCCGCTCGCGCGGAGAGGACACCCCCGGCGGTGACCACGACGGCGACGTCCGCGGCACACCTCCGCTCGCGCGGAGAGGACCCCGTCGGTCCGACGCCGCCCCAGATGTACGGCGGCACACCTCCGCTCGCGCGGAGAGGACAGCAGCAGGTTCCGCAGCGCGACGGTCTGCGCCGGCACACCTCCGCTCGCGTGGAGAGGACCTGAACGAGTTCGCCGACAGGGGCGTGCAGGGCGGCACACCTCCGCTCGCGCGGAGAGGACCTCCGGTTTCCCTCATCCTGCTTGAGGTGACGCGGCACACCTCCGCTCGCGCGGAGAGGACATGGTGAGGCCGTTCTCCCCGGACAGGGTGAACGGCACACCTCCGCTCGCGCGGAGAGGACGTCTTGCTGTCCTCGCCGTGCCAGCGGATCAGCGGCACACCTCCGCTCGCGCGGAGAGGACGACGCCGTGGGTGATGGCCTGGTCCCAGTTGCCGGCACACCTCCGCTCGCGCGGAGAGGACGGCAGCAGACACAGCGGCGGGCTGGCGGTGGACGGCACACCTCCGCTCGCGCGGAGAGGACGAACGCGCGAACGAGCGGAACGAGGCAGAGGCCGGCACACCTCCGCTCGCGCGGAGAGGACTTTTCCGCGATGGCGTTCGCCCGGTTGATTTCCGGCACACCTCCGCTCGCGCGGAGAGGACGAGGTGGGGGGAACACCCGATCCAGAAGATGGAGGCACACCTCCGCTCGCGCGGAGAGGACCGCATTGCCCCCCTCAGGATTAGCCCAACTGACGGCACACCTCCGCTCGCGCGGAGAGGACGCGTTGAGGGGTCTGGCCTTCGGGTTGGGCCCCGGCACACCTCCGCTCGCGCGGAGAGGACCCCGGCGAGGACGGTCTGTGGCTCGGGCCCGACGGCACACCTCCGCTCGCGCGGAGAGGACCACTGTTCAACCTCATAGGAGAGACCTCATGGCGGCACACCTCCGCTCGCGCGGAGAGGACGGGTGAGACCCGCCGCCAGCTCGCCTACAAGACGGCACACCTCCGCTCGCGCGGAGAGGACGAAGAAGAAGTCTCCTGCCTCGGCAAAACCCGCGGCACACCTCCGCTCGCGCGGAGAGGACGACCAGGAGGAGCCCGTGTCTGACGGAGCGGGCGGCACACCTCCGCTCGCGCGGAGAGGACACTTCCTGACCTGCAACGTCAGGGGGAGTTTGCCGTTTCTTGGCTTTCTCCCTGGAACGCGATGAGGGTGAGGCCGTCGAAGTCGATTGGGCTGCGGCGCTGTTGTCCGGCCGTGCGGAGTTCGAAGCCCTGCTCGTTGTCGCTGGGGTAGGCGAGGACGGCGGTGCCGTTGCCGACGCAGGCGGTGGCGGAGGCCCAGAGTTCGTCGCGTACGCGGGCGGAGACGGTGCCTACGTAGAGCTCGGGGGTGACCTCGAGGAGCCATCGGGTGAGGGCGCCGCGGAGGTGGTCGGGGACGGCTGTGGTGGCGAGGACGGTCATCGAGGCCATGACTGCCGTGCCTTCCGGTTGAGGGATGTCATGAGGCTCCGCCGTGGTTGGTGCCGCCGGGGAGGGTGCCGACCACGGGGTCCCACAGGTCGACGAGTTCCTCCTCGGGGTCGGGTTCCTCGCGGTCGCTGTCAGGGTCGAGGAGGGACTGGATGTCATGGACGATGCGCGGCAGGAGCCGGAAGAGGCGTAAGCCGTTGCGGAAGGAGCGGCGTGCCTCCGCCTCCGGGTTGGTCGAGGCGTTGAGGGAGAAGGCCAGTGGGATGGTCAGCTCGGCCTTGTAGAGGTCGGCAACGTCATAGACGAATGCCTGCTGGTTGCCGTTGTGGACGAATCCCAGGGCAGGTGAGCAGCCAAGGGCGAGTACGGCCGCGTGGACGATGCCGTAGAGGCAGGTGTTCGCGGAGGAGAGAGCGAGGTTGACGGGGTCCTGGGTGTCCCACTGTGCGGGGTCGTAGCTACGGCGGAAGCGGCCGATCTTGTACTGCTGGGCGAGGAGCCTGTACTGCGCCTTGACGCGCTGTCCTTCCATGCCGCGAAGCTGGGCAAGCGAGGTGCCGGGCGGTACGGAGCCTGTGCCGAAGCGCCGTTCGTACATGGCAGTGGCGACGGCGAGCCGTCGGTTGTCGTCGGCCCAGGACCGGGCCTGGCGCTCGAGCCAGACAGTCGTAAGGGAGTCCGGTTGGGTGGCGGCGTAGCAGCGGACGCCGCCCGAACCGGTGACGACCACGGTGGTGCCGTGACGGGCCAGGGTGGCCATGGCACGGGCGGTGATGGAGGTGCCGGGGCCCAGGAGCACGCAGCTGAGGGCGGCGGTGGGCAGGTGGACGGTCTGTCTGCCTCGCCGGTCGCTGGACACTTCGGCCAGGACTCCGGTGTCGTCCTGCAGGACGCGGACGACGTCCAGGTAGAGGAACGACAGGGAGTCCGCGAAGCGGGGCAGCATGGCCACCGTAGGGGCGGCGAGTCTGCGGCGCCCGGCGGGGGCGGAAGGCGCGGTCATGCTCGGGTGGCGCCTTCCCGGGATCGGGCGGGGGCGATGGTGAGCAGCCCGCAGCCGTAGGCCTTGCCGCGCCCGATGCCGTCGGCCAGCTTCGCCCGGAGCTGGTCGGGATCGATGACGGCGGCGGTGCCGTCGAAGCGGGTCCGGGCGTGGCGGATGCGCTGCTGGTCGGTGCCGCGCCGCCCGCGCAGGCCGGTGGCGCTGTCGAGCGGCTGGGAGCGCAGGGTCAGCACCTTCAGGCCGGCGGTGCCGGCCTGGCGCATCCACCATTCGTCGGCGTGGGCGCCGGTGAGGGGTACGACGGCGGGCAGGTTGTAGAGGCTGCGGGTGCTGGCCCCGGGCTTGCGTACCGGGCTGGCGACGCAGCGGAAGTGGATGGTCGCGCCGGGGCGGAGGGCACTGAGGAGGGGGCTGGTTTCCCGGACGGCCGTTGTGCCGTAGTCCTTCGGAAGCTTGCCGAGGTCGGGCTGTTGACGGGACTGCATGAGGATGTACGGGCCGGTGGGGGAGTCCTCGACACGGTGGAGAACACCCAGGGCCGCCCTCGGGTCGGGGCCGGCTCCGTCGGGGAAGAGGGACATGAGCCGGCGGTGCAGTCCGACGGCGTTGCCGAGGTCGCCTCGGGCGTCGCGGGAGGAGGCGTGAGGGACGATCCGGGTCAGCCAGATGTCATTCATGGACAGCTCCCTCGCTGGTGCGGAAATGACGATGCGCATACTCGCCGAGGGCCTGGAGGTAGTCCGTTCCGAGCCCGCCCCACTGGTCGGCGGGCGGGGTGACGGTGCGGCGGAACAGGGGCCGGGCCCGGTAGCTGCGCCGGGTGGGATGGAAGGTGACGGGCTGGTCGTTGAGGCTCGTCGATGGGTGGGCGGCCTCTGCCGGGTCGCCGGCGTGGACGCCGTCGGGCAGTGGCAGCCGGTCGAGAGGGCTGTCGGAAAGGAAGTCCACAGTTGGGGTGATGCGGCCTGTCCGGGGTGTCGGGGCGGCGAGGGGGAGGCGCACCAAGTGGTGCAGGGCGTCGTCGACGAGAGCGAGGAAAAGAGGGCCGGTGGGCGGGCAGGCGCGCCGGCCCAGGAACAGAGGCCATCGCGGAGCGCGCAGGGCTCTTTCGCAGTCGGTGAGCAGGCCGCTGGGGCTGGGGCTGGTGACGGCGATGGTGAAGGCGGCGTCGGCGAGGTAGTAGCGGTGGGACAGCAGTGTGGTGGTGTCCCCGGAACGCTTCTTGCCCTGGGCGGTGGTGACCGTGGCAGCGGCCGGCAGCCCGCCGCCGACGGTGTGCAGGTCCCGCAGGAGAACACCGGGCCGGTCCACGCGCACGGTCAGACCGAGCCGCGCCAGGTCGTCGACGGGCTCGTCGCGGTCGCGGCCGAGCGCTGCGGCGAGGAGACCGAGGATGCCGGAGCGGGTCGGGAACGCGGCGGTGTCGCGCTGGTTGAAGTGGCTGTGGTGACCCCAGGATTGCAGGGGTCCGGCGCAGAGCAGCAGCAGTCCCGGCACCGCCGGGGCCGGCGCTTGCACAGCAGTCCCGGCTGCGCCCTGCACGGGGACGGTGGACGGGGTCACGCGGCGGCCCCGGACGTGGTGGTGAAGGCGGTGCGGACGGCGGAGCCGATCAGGTCGTTCAGGCCTGCGTGGCGCTCGCCGAGGCCCGGGTGACCCTTGGGGTCGAGGCCGGCCCAGCCGGACTGCACGATGCCGGTGGTGCCCATGAAGGAGTTCACGGCCTCCGCGTAGGCGGACAGGGTGTCGCGGGAGGTGGCCGCGTAGCCGCCGTCGGCGGCCACCTGCACCGGCTTCTCGAAGGCCGCGGCGAGGGAGAGGGGACGGTCGGAGCGGACCGTGAGGTGGACCAGGTCCGGGACGGTGTGCGGGGCGGTGGAGTTCTTCTTCGCCTGCGGCAGGGACGTGACGAAGGACTGCAGGAACGCCTCGGCCAGTTCGCGGGCCGCAGCCAGGTCGCCGTCGAGGTTGCCGGCGAGCTCTTCCAGGTCCACGGTGGCGTACCGGTAGAAGGTGCCTGCGCTGAATTCGGTGTGGCCCATGTGGGCGCTGCCGGTGGAGTCGTTCCAGTCGGCGGTGACGTCGTCGACGGCGGAGAAGTAGTCGATCTCGACGTCGGTCTGGTGCGTCGTCATGGCGTGCGCGACCTGCACGGCACCGTCCACACCGGCGTTGTCGACTTCGGCCAGCATGCGGCCGAAGAGGTTGATCACGCCGTTGCGGGACCGCAGGATCGCCGTGACCCGCTCCTTGGGCACGATGCTTTTGTCGGTGGTCTTCTTGATGTCCTTCGCGGCCTCGAGTTCGGCCCTCATCTCCTCGGCCAGGTCGGCGAGTTCGGCGACGGCGGTCTGCGGCACGTAGACCATGGCGTTGCCGATCACCTTGTTGGCCTGGACCTGCTTCTCCTTTTCCTCCAGCTCGAACTTGATGCCGCTGGCGGCCGCCAGATGCCCCCCGGCCCGCGCGGCGAGCTCCGTGGGCCAGCCGCGCTCCTCGGTCAGCAGGCGGCTCACCCGCTCACCGATCCGGCGGGTGCGCAGCGCGGCCTGGCCGACGCGCTGCTCGAAGTCCAGGCGGATCGCCCGCTTCCAGCACTGGCTGGAGACGCGGGTACGCAGGACTCCTCCGTACTGGACGGTCTTGACGGAGTTGGTGTCGTCGCGGTTGAGACAGGCGAACGGAACGGTCTGCAGGACGTGGGCGCAGATGAAACGGGCGGACAGCTTCTGGGACACGGGAACTCCTCGGAGAAGACGGGTGTGGATGACGCGTGGTGGTGTGGCGGCCGGAGTGGCTGCCTGAGGCGGGACCAGCTCAGTCCTCGGCGCCGGGCGACGGTGCCTGGGCGTCTGCCTGGTCGCGCCGTCGGCGCTCCTCCTCCTGGAGGAGGCGGTAGAAGTCCTGCAGCCAGCGGCGGGTGATCCGGCCGGAGTGCCGCCGCCAGTCGACGAGATCCCGCAGCAGCCGCGCCCAGTCGACGGGCACGTCCAGCGAGCGCAGGTACCGGACCGATGCCGGAAGATGCCGGTGCAGCCCCGACAGGCCCTGCTTGCACAGCAGGTTCAGCCGGTTCTCCGCAGTGCCGCGCCGCATGGTGCGCTCGTGGCCGGGGCTGCGGACGACCGCCAGCGCGAAGGCCGTGCCGAGACTGGAGCCGTAGTCCCGTTCCCTGTCGGACTCCTTGGCGGCGACCACAGTCTCTGCTGCCTCGGCGGCCTGGGCGGCCTCTTGCGTGGCTGTGGTCTCATCGGCGTCGGTGGCATCACCTCCGCGGCGTGCCTGCTCGGCGATCATCGCGGCAACGGCGTAGTACGCACGCTGGGTGTCCTCGGACACGTTCTGCGGCACCAGATGGGCGATCACCCGGTGCATGCGCGGTACCGAGTCGAGATCCTTGCGCACGCCGGACCGCAGTGCGCTTCTGGCGCCCGGGTCGCTTGCGCACTTCGTCAGCACGGCCCGTGTGAAGGTGCGGTAGCGGCTGATGCGGGTGGGCTCCTCGCCGGAGCGTGGCGCCGGCACGTGGGCGGTCGGCGGGGCCGGTGTGGTCACAGGGGTCTCCTTCGGATCAGACGGGCAGGTTCATGCCGCGGAGCCCTTGGCGGGCTTACGGGGGCGGGGATCGCCGAACAGTTCGACACGGGCCTCCTCCACGGCCCGGGCCCCGCGCTGGGTGCGTGTCACCGACGTGGTGACCTCGTCGAAAGCGCGGATGGCGAGGCTGAGGAAGACCGTGCGGGCCGCGCCGGCGTCGAGGCCTCCGTCCAGGGCGGTCCCGGCCCGGTCCAGCGCACGGAACCGGTTCCAGAACTCGGTTTCCGCCGCGGGCCAGTACCGGGCGGCACCCTCCTGAGCCCAGGCTTCCGCGCTGTCCTTCGGGTCGTTCACATAGGCCCGCCAGGCCCGGCGCAGAGCACGGTCCAGACGGTTGCCGAACCGCTCACCCATCGCGCGCAGCCGTCCGACGGCGGGCTTGCTGCGGGCCGAGCGCCTCTCGGCGAAGGCAAGAACCGGCGGCGTCACGGAGTCGACGAACTGGGTGTCCTTGGCCTGGCCGTCCTGTTCGAATCCCAGAGCATGCACGCTCAGGTCCAGCGGCAGCTCGACGGCCCACTCGAACACCTTCGGCCGTCGCGGCTGCGCGACGCCGGGCGGGTCGATCAGCAGCAGTGCGTCCACATCCCGCCACAACGCCCGCTGGGAGTCCGCCGGCCTCGGATAGACGTTGCCCTGCTTACTGATCTGCCAGATCAGATAGTCGTCCTGCGGCCGTGCACCGCGGCCCTTGCGGTATGCCCAGGTGATGTAGGCGTCCCGCACCAGGCGGGGGTCGTCCTCGTCGGGCACCAGGAGCAGGGCGTGGGCCGAGGCGGCGGTCAGCCGCGAGCACGGCCCGGTCAGGGCGGCAGGCGGACCCTCGGGGTCGGGAAGCTCGTCCCATTCCCACGGGCACCGGTCCTGCTGGGGGTCGACGGTCTCCTCCGGCGGAACCAGCCCGGCCAGCAGCGTCTCGAAGAGCGTGGAGCCTTCCGGGTGGTACGACAGCGCGGACCGCAGAGGACCGGCCGTGGCGCTGGCGCTCTTCGCCCCGTTGACCTCCCGGGACGAGCAGCGGCCGGACGGGCCGTAGTAGTGCCAGGTCAGCAGATTGAGCAGGGCCTCGGACGCGGACAGTGGTCCGGGACGGGTGTCCAGGGTGTGCTTCCACCAGGCGTGGTTGTTGCCGGACGGCCTGGTCACCACCAGTTTGTTCACCCCGGCGGTGCTTGCCGCGTCACACTGCTGCACCAGCCGCGGATCCTGCATCCAGGGGCGGCCGTCCGGGCTGGTGTCGAAGAGGAAGAACCGGTCGCGGTAGGTCTCGGCGTACGCCGTGATTCTGTCCTCAGGCAGCGCGCCGTCCGCCAGAATCTCTTCCCGCCGCTCCAGCCAGTCGTCCGGCCCGTTCCTTGCTTCATCCAGTCCCGTCACGCGGCTGGTGAGCGCGTACAGGACCCGCAGGAGTGCCGAGTGCGCAGGCGCCTCCGCGATGGCCAGGCACTCGATGTCGTGACTGCGCAGCAGCAGCTCCAGCACACCGATCTCGGCGGGCAGCTGTTCGGCACCCTGCTCCGACTCGGCGTGCGAGGTCCAGCGGACGGGGATGAGAGGTTCTTCGAAGATGTTCTGTGTCGGCCGCATGGGTCTCCAGACGGAAGGCAGAATGGGACAGGGCCCCGTGTGAAGCGGGGGTGAACCCGTAGCGGCTCTGAGAGACGTGACGAGGCGTTCCCCCTGCCCGCGAGAGCGGGTGGTCCGCTCCAACGTCGGTCAGGTGTGCACTGTGTCCGACCGGTTGGAGCGGCATGTCCGACGGTAGGAGAAGGTAGCTGCTCTAAGAGGCGAAATCTGACAGTCGGTCAGAATCGCTCAAGTCCGGTCACGGAAACGCCAATCGTGTGCCCGCCACGAGAACACGCCCACCGCCCATCCCCAGCCCTGCGCATGGGAAGCAGGACGACATCCCGCAGCGTGGAGACCTGCTGCCACGAGGCAGGGTGATCCCTCTCGGCATCGGCGCCCTCCCGGACCCACGTGCCGGGCACCGGCGCGGTATGAGCAGCGACGGCAGCCACGTCCTCCCGGCTCAGAGACCCGCCGCCCAGACCAGGCACCGCACCGCCGCTGCCGTCGCGGGCGAGTGTGAGGGAACCGTCCTCCTGCACGTACGCGCACAGCACTCGGCCCGTGTCCGCTCCCAGCCGTGTGGTGAGCAGCTCCTCCGTGACGCCTTCGATCCGCTGGCTGATGAGATGCAGCTGCCCTCCGATGCTGCCGGGACCCTTGATCCCCACCATCCTGGCGAGGTCGGTCTCCGCCATCTCGGACGCCAGACGCTCCACGTCCAGAGACTCCAGCTCCCGCTGCGCCGCCGCATCCAGTTTTTCGACGAAGTCCGGCGCGTACACGGCGTCCACGAGTTCCTGCACACCGTCCGGCACCACGATGCCCCCCGCAGCCCGTTCGCTCAGCAGCAGCGAGGTACGGATCAGCAGACTCGCGTCGTACACCGACCCCCAGGTCGCCGGCGTGTCCGCTTTCTGCGGGCGGCGAAAGGGATCGAGAACGACCAGCTTCGGCCGGTCCTCGGCCTGCGCCCACGCCGGCCGCCCGCCCGGACCCCGGAGGTGGCGACGGCCGCGGCCCGCACGCTGCAACAGCTGAGCCAGCGGGGCGAGATCACTGACCACCAGGTCGAAGTCGAGGTCCAGAGACTGCTCCACCACCTGCGTGGCGACCAGGACCGACGCCGGCCGCACCATCGGCGGCTGATCCGATCGCGGCTTCCCGTAAGCGGCTTCACAATACGCGGTGATCCGCTGACGGTCATTCGCAGGAAAACGGGAGTGGAGCAGCCGGATCCCGCCTTCCTGCCCCGCGAGATCAGGAAAGGCAGCGCACAGGTCCCGGTAGGTGGCCTGTGCCTCAGGGACCGTCGTGCAGCAGACGAGAGCCGTCCCGCCCGACTCCGCAACCGGCCGCAGCGCCTCACGAAGGGCCACCCGGCGGCCTCCCGGCTGTAGTGGATCAGTCGGCTTCGCGGCGACGTCCCACTTCACCTGGCGCACCGTCACGTCGAGGGTGCGGGGGCGACCGCTGGTGGTCCGGCGGGGAGACGACACCTCTCCGGTGATCGCGCTCGCGTACAGCCAGCCCGGATAGCGCGGGGCGACGACGGCAGGCTCCAGGAAGCCCGCACCGCGGCGGTAGGCGTTGACCAGCGATGCGGCAGTGCTGCCAGTCAGCGTGGCCGACAGCAGCACCACCGGCGAGCGCAGAGCCCCGAGCCACTCCAGCAAGGTGAGCAGCAGCTTGTGCATCCACGGCCCGTACGCGTGAGCCTCATCGACGACGAGAACCTTCTCGTGCAACCCGAACAACGGCAGCACGTTGTATCGAAGCGGCAGCACCCCGCGCAGTACCTGGTCGATCGTGCCCACGGACAGCGGAGCGAGAAAACCGCGCCTCGGCCCGCGCAGCCAAGCGTCCGCGGTCACTGCCGTCGCCGCGTCCGCACTGACCTCACCCGCCTGGCCGCCGTCGACCGCCGTGGCCGCAGCGTCCTTGGCCGCCTGCCCGTACAAGGGGTTCAACCAGGCCATGGAATGCAGCAGGGTGAGCGCCCGCTCCCCGACCAGCGAGGACTCGGCGAACCTCCTCACCCGCTTGTACATCGCGTCCGCCGTGGCCATCGTCGGCAGCGCCACATACATGCCCCGGGCTCCCGCCGCCGGACCCAGGACCGACGAGGCATACAAGGCCGCCTCCGTCTTTCCGTCCCCCGTGGGCGCCGTCACCAGCACCAGACCCGCCCCTCCCTCGGCGACCAGGCCCGGTAAATGCTCGACGAGGTCCCCCTGCAGCGGGTTCGGAGAGAACGGGAACATCTGCCCGAAACTCCCCACCTCGAACATTGCTCTGCCCAGCCGCGCTTCCTCCACCAGCGTCGACGCGGCAGCGCACGTCCGCCGCCAGTGGGCGTCGATCTGCACCGGCGTTCCCTGCCAAACGCCATCAGCCGGCTGCACCTGCTCAATGGCACCCACCTGGCTGGCCAGCCAGTCAGCCGTGACGACCAGACCCGTCAACACCACAGCCAGGTCCGCGGACAGGACGCCACCCGGCACGGCGTCCCCGCCGGTCACGCGCCTCAACTCCTCGAAGTGCAACCGCCGCTGCTCCGCCCAGCCGTCCTCCCCAAGCCCCGGCTGATACTGGCTCGACAGCCGCAACCGCGCCGGCTGCACCTTCGCACCGAACACCCCGTGGTGGCCGCCCAGTAGCTGGCCCACCCAATGGGCTGCCGGAGCCGTCGCACCACCCACGCCAGTCGACCCCCGCCGCACCGAATAACCTTCTTCCGCCAACAGCGAGGCAAGCGACCAGTGCGTCGCCATCTCGTGACGGAAGCCTCGGTCCCGTTCGGCACCCGGCGCGAAGAGATACGCCGCTTCGTTGCGCACCTTGTCGAACAGCGACGGCACCTGTGCCTGGAAGACCGGCGTGATCTTCCCCAGGTCATGAAGACCCGCCCAGAACGACAGCACCGCTCGGCAGGCCTTCTCGTCCAGAGCCAGCTGCTCGGCGAACCGCTCCCGAGCCGCAGCGGACAGCAAGACGTCCCACAGAACGCCGAAAACCGCAGCCACGTCCAGTAGATGGCACATCACCGGGTACGCGCGCTCAAGACCGTGCTCCTTCCCCCAGAGCCGGGGGTCAGGACATGCACAAGACGTGGCGCTGCCATGCTGTTTCGTCACAGCGATACTGCTACCAGGTGGCACCGACAACGTGCCCTGATCAGGAAGAATGCCGCGTCTGCGCCGGTCAGCTGCCTCATTTTGGAGAGGGCATGTTCGTGATCGGCTCCTCAAGGCAGTCGGTCCGGCTCACGTCCGCTCGCGCGGAGAAGACACGGAGGACGAGCTGTTCGACCAACTCCACGGCGGCTCAGCTCCGCTTGCGCGGAGAGGACAGGTCGCCCACGGTCATCCGGTGGGGGTGGGGCGGCTCACCTCCGCTCGCGCGGAGAGGACTCCAAGGCGATCCTGGACGAGGTCGCCCGGATCGGCTCACCTCCGCTCGCGCGGAGAGGACACGTCGGAGCGGACCAGGGGCGTGGCGTTGCGCGGCTCACCTCCGCTCGCGCGGAGAGGACCCCGGATTTGTTCCGCACGCGCTTCATGTCGTCGGCTCACCTCCGCTCGCGCGGAGAGGACCCCGAGCCGCGGGACGGAGACGACGCCCCGATCGGCTCACCTCCGCTCGCGCGGAGAGGACCATGCTCGCAAGCGTCGGCCCGGCATGGTTCCCGGCTCACCTCCGCTCGCGCGGAGAGGACGTGCGCCGTCCCGTGATCTGTCTCGCCGTTGCCGGCTCACCTCCGCTCGCGCGGAGAGGACCGCGTCACCCTGCGCACCACCGCCGGCGGCACCGGCTCACCCCCGCTCGCGCGGAGAGGAACCCGTCACGCCACGCGGTGGCCTTCGGGTAGGGCGGTTCACCTCCGCTCGCGCGGAGAGGACGGCTACGCGAGCAGCAACCCGGAGGGTGACAACGGCTCACCTCCGCTCGCGCGGAGAGGACACATGTGGCAGGTGGTGACGCGGATCGCCTGGCGGCTCACCTCCGCTCGCGCGGAGAGGACGGCGGGTGCGGGATCTGGAAGGGCGAGCACGGCGGCTCACCTCCGCTCGCGCGGAGAGGACCTGCTCGACCGCCTCTCGCACGATCGCGAGTACGGCTCACCTCCGCTCGCGCGGAGAGGACCGGACGATGATGCCGGCGCCCGGCCGGACCGACGGCTCACCTCCGCTCGCGCGGAGCGGACTACTCGTCCGCGGGTGTCGAGGAGTCCGTCGGCGGCTCACCTCCGCTCGCGCGGAGAGGACGCCGAGAAGCGGCGGATGCGGCGCTCGGCCTTCGGCTCACCTCCGCTCGCGCGGAGAGGACGATGGCCTCGTATTCGTAGTCGGGGGCGCGGACGGCTCACCTCCGCTCGCGCGGAGAGGACGAGGACACGTGTATCAGATTGATCGCAGTTTGCGGCTCACCTCCGCTCGCGCGGAGAGGACCCTCTTTCACCTGCGCTGTTGTTAGGGCTTTGCCATTGCTTTACTGATGATTCTTGACAAGGGATGGGCCTCGGTTGTGTCGGTCCGGCTGACTCAGGCTACGCGGTGTGACCTGGTTGAGGGCAGACTGCCTGGATCCCTTTGCCGTCTGGGGGCCAGATTTCCCTGGTCCGGGAGCATCGGCGGGTGGCGTCCCGTCAGGTTCCACGACGTGGGAACACGACCTCCGGCGGGACGGAAGGCCTATCGGCGCGTACGCCGACCGAGTCGGCACCGTCCCAGCAGCACGGGGGATGACTGCTGGGACGCCACTCTCAACGTAGGCGTTGACCGTCACTACCAGGGACCGGAGCGCCGACATGGCGGCCCGGGCCCTCGTTCGTGTTCGGGTCAGCGCTGCGTCGGCTTGTGCGGCTGTGACTCGGCGCGGCCCCGGCGTAGGTGTCCGGCCTGCTCTGGGGCTGAACGCACCGCGCGGCCGCCAGGGAGCCGCTGCGGGAGTGCAACCGATCCGTCCGCTGGGCCTCGGAGCCGAACACGGCGGACACCGACTATGACCGGCCGGTGGTCGGTCCGCAGGACGCCCCGCTGGTCTCAAGTGTCGCTTGGCGGCTTCGATACGCCTGTCCCCGCGTAGGGTCGTTCGGCTGCTGGGGTCCGATCAAGCCGAGATGCCCGTAAAGTGGGTGGCGCCTTCGGGGTTGCCGACAGCTCCCCCGGAGGCGCCACCGTTTCAGGCCTTGGCCGCTGCGACTTCACGCACTCGGACGGACAGCTCCCGCACCGCGCGCATCTTGGCGTACGGCGTGAGTTCCTTGCGCATCGTGGCGAAGTGGTCGTCACCACGTACAGACGAGACGTGCTCGTACTCGTCCAGGAACCGCCCCCACGACTCGCACGACGCCTCAACATGCCCGTACCGAAGCTGCCGCTGCGCCAGGAGGGCGTAGGCGTGAACCCGGCCCTGCCGTTCGTTGGCAGGCTGTACCTTGATGGACTGCCGCAGAGCGGCGATGCTGCCGGGCAGGTCGTTCTCCTCCAGCAGAACGTGGGAGACGTGGAAGAGGTAAGCGGTCCGGTCGTAGCCGCCGATCGCGTCGCGCCGGTTGTCGGCCTTTGCGAGGGCCGTCTCGGCTTCACGGAGCCGGGTGTGGGCCTGGCGGCGGTCCCCGACCATGCTCGCCGCGTGTGCCTGCTGCCCGCGCAGGAACGCCACCAGACGCGGACCGGCCGACGGTGCGGCCTCTGCTGCGGAGTCCGCCAACTCCAGCGACATCCGACCGTGTCGCAGATTCGACGCCTGAAGAGACATACCGCGCAGCGTCCGGCAGTACGTCACGTGGTCGCTCGCCTCGTCAGCGAGCTTGAGCGCCTGAACGTAGTACCTCTGTCCCAGGCCATGAGCTTTCTCGTACATCGCCATCCACCCGGTCAGATACGTCAGGTCTGACGCGGCGGCGAGCATGTCCCGCTTCACCGGCTCGGATGCCTGCGCCTTGAGCCACGGGCCGACGGTGTTGACTAGGAACGCGGCTGCCATGGGCCGGGCATGGCCGGCGCCGAACTCATCGAGGATGTCGGCGATGCGTTCCGTCATGGACCGCACTGACGCGACTTGAGATGCACCTATACGGGTGGTCGCCTTACCTGGGCTGACCGGATCACTCGCCGCCCGCGCCGTGTTCTGGAACGCGGGAACGGACAGCGCTGCAGAGAACAGAGTCGCGGCCAGGACGCCGCGACGGGATGGGTCCATATCCGCCCTTCCTAGGTCGATCAACTCCTCCACAGTGTCAACTGGTTGGGAGCCGTCGGCGGAGACAGCGGGTTGCAGGCCGGCCTCCGCGTGAGTGACCGGCCCCCTAACCGAGCGGACAGTGCTTCAAGGATCAGGGGCCTGACCTCGGGTTTCGGCGGTGTCCCGGCAATCCAGTGTGAAACAGCTGTTCGGTCGTACGAAAGTTGGAGTCCTGCCTGCGGGCCGAGCCTGTTCACCTGCTGGGCTAGCTGCGTGCGTGTCCATCGTGCCTGATCAAGCAGCTTGTCCAAGGCAGGGTTTGGCGTGCGTTTTCTCGTGGCCATGTCCTCAACTCCCGACAGCTCCATGGCGTTCACGGTGTTCACGGTCCCACCTGTTGTTAACGGTACCTGCAGACAGTGACCGCGCGGTTACCTCTTACGAGTCAAGCACCAATCTCGGCCCTTGGGAGCAGAGGTGACCAGCGCACCACAATTGAGGAGAGGCGCGGACGAGGCGGCGGACGACCCCCGCCGCGAGCGCCAACTCCGACGCCCTCGTCCGACCGACGTCCGGATGAGCGTGTGTTTCGAGGTCTGCCCGCCCCGCCCTGGGGGCGAGATCCCCGACCGGGACGCGCGCCGCGTGGGGACGGCCCGGAAGCTGGCCGTCGCCTGGCTGCGGTTCTGCGGTTTGGAGGCGCTGGTCGATGATGCCAAGCTGATCGTCTCCGAGCTGGTCACCAACGCCATCCAGCACGGTGACGGTCAGCAGATCACCATGACCATGACGGTGCGGGACGGCCTGCTGCACCTGGCCGTCCACAACGAGACACCCGGTCGGCCTGTCGCCCGCGATGCCCCCAGCGATGCCGAGCGCGGCCGCGGCCTCTTCCTCGTCGACTTTCTTGCCGCTGCTCACGGCGGCACTTGGGGAACCGATCACGACGGCGCCACCATCTGGTGCACGCTCGCCGTGGACGGCAGATCATGACGGCGCCCGGCACCGTCCCCGGCCCTGTGAGCCCGTGGGCGCCGCCCCTGGACAGTGGGCAGCTCACCACCGTGCTGAACCGGCTCCGCGGCTGGACCGCATTCGATGGCGGCACGCTCCTGGGCGACGTCGCCGCCGCCCTGGACGACGTTCCCCCGCCCGAGGAGGGCACCGCCCAGCTCGCCGAGCGGCTCCGCGGGCACCTGCCCGGCTGGTCAGCATCGCCGTGGCGAGCGAGGCCGGACAGGACACGACCGCCGCGCAGCTCGCGTTACAGGCCCGCCCGCTGCAGACCGAACCCTTGCCCGGCGAGCGCCGGGCGGCGACAGCGAACCTGCGCCGACTGGGGTGGATCGCCAACGAACTCCACGACCGGCTCACCGCCATCCGCTGCCTCAGGGAGGCCGCGTGACCACCACCCGCACCACGAGAAAAGACCACCGTGCGCCCCGACTCGCCCCTGATCCCGTTCGTCATCCAGCGTGAGGGCGAGGAAGCCGCCCCGGACAACCTGCGGCTCACCCCTCTCGGAGGCGGCCACTGCCGGCTGCGCTACGCCGACGAGGACCCCCGCGACCGCGACCTGCGGGGCGTGCTGTGGGCCCGCTGCGGACTCGGCCCTGTCGATGACCAGGGACGGCCGACGGGACGGCCGCAGTGGCGGATGATGCACCCCCTGCGTCAGCGCGGCTGCATGCAGATGCTGCGCTGCCAGGTGTGCGCCGGGCCGGCGCGGACCCCGCTCGGCTGGAGCTTCCTCGCGGGCCCGAGCACCGTGGACCCGAACAACGAGCCGGTGCTCACCAACCAGCCGCCCGTGTGCCCGGAGCACGCCCGCACCGCCGCCGAGCTGTGCCCGCACCTCACCGCCGAGCCGATGGTGTTCCTCGCCCGCAGCGCCCCCCTGTACGGGGTGATCGGCGCCGGTTACGGCGTCCGCGAGGGGAACGTGCAGGTCGTGGAGCGCCCTGCCGGGCCGATCCCGTACGGCCATCCGCTGATGCCGACCGTGCTCGCCTCGCAGATGGTGCGCAGGCTCGGCGGCTTCCGGCTGCTCACCCTCGGCGAGCTCTTCACCGAGCTGGAGGACGCCTCGTAGAGCTCCTGCCCGGCGGCCCGGAAGCCCCTTCAGCTTGGGCTGCCGGTGCAGGTCCAACTCCCGGCGTGGGGGCAGCCCCTCGTGTTAGCCCACGGTAACGGCGCTGCCCCGCGCCGGGGTCCTCGGGTAAGTCAACCGATCAACGAGGAGACGCACCATGGCCGGGCGGGCTCCGTAGGCGGTCACTCTTCCGGTTCGGTGGGCGAGACCTCGAGATCGGCCCGTTCGCCGGTGACGAGGGCTCCAGGAATTTCGGCGCCCTCCAGGAAAGTGACGTCGCTGAACTCCGCACCCTCGCGGAATGTGACCCCCTGGAATCCGACGTACCCGTGAAAAAAAAGGCCCCTACAGTTGAGAGGGCGCAGGAAGGTGGAGAAGTCGAAGGACACCGTGCTTCTGAACTCCCCACCGGCCAGCAGGACCGGGCCGTCGAAGGTCGCGTAGGCGAAGGAGGCGCGGTCCTCGAACAACGCCTCAAGGGATCCCAGGCCGTCGAACGTGCTGTAGTCGAACGAGACCCGCTCGAGGAAGTGGACGCGGTCGAAGCCGGTGCGCCGCTGGAACGTCGCGTAGTTGAAGGCGACTCGGCGGCCGAACTCGGCCCGGGTGAAGAACGAATGCCCTTGGAACGTGGCGTAGTCGAAGGAGAGAGGGCCCCGGAAGGCCGCCGCTTCGAATGTGGCGTGGTCGCCGAAAGTGGCGTATTGGTACGTGACCTCCCCTTCCGCCGTGAGGTCACCCATGTCCACGTCACCGCCGAAGGTCGCGAAGTCGAAGGAGGCGCCCCCCTCGAACCGTGCGCCGCTGAACAGGGCACTGCTGAGGAACATCGCGTGTCCGAAATCCGCGTCCGACCGGAATACCGCCTCGTCGAAGAGGGCCCGGCCACCGAACGTCGCCCCCTTGAACGACGCCTCGTCGAAGAGGGCCTGCTGCAGAGTCACCCCGGGCAGTACCGCCTCGTTGAAGATCGCACGGCCCAGGCGGACCCGGCCTCCTTCGGCCTCCCGGACCGCCGACACGACCTCGTTCAGCAACTCGGGCGTGAACGTCGTCCCCGAGAAGTCGACCGACGCGCCCGGCGCCAGCGTGGTGAGGAACGCGGCCCGTTCGGAGTCGGACACGTGGGGCAGGCACTTCTCGTACCCAGGGAGCTTGATTCCGGTGCAGCCGACCGGATCCTCCGCAGTCGCCCCGGTGCCGCAGCACACCCAGGACAGTCCCGGCCCCGTCCGGCCGCCCTCCTCCGCCGCGGCGGCGGCGATCGCTCGCCCCAGTTCCTCGACGGGACCCTCGTAGAGCCAGCCGCCCCCGGGCTCCGGTTCCGCACGCGCCCCGAGCGGCACGAATCCGTCTTCCCAGGCGGGACCCAGCATTACGGCGATCCGGTCGCGCATGGCGTCGGACACGGCGAGGTACACGGGCGAATCGACAAAGCGCGCAGCTTGGCGCAGCTGGGCGTTCAAGAACGAGTCGTCGACGAGCCGGGCGGCCTCCGACACCGCGCCACCGACGAGCCCCAGGCGAGTGTCCGTCACCTCACCGATGGAGACCGCGACCGCGACCGTCATATCAGGGTGCCCGGCCGCAACGGTCTGCAGTTCGGCCAGCACGCGGCCCACGTCCTGTACGGCCGTCGGGCCGTCCAGCATCATCAGCAGATCCGCCGCTCTCTCATCCCCCGCCCCCTCGGTCAGGACACCGTCGATGCCTGCCTGACGCATAATCGCAGTCAGGGACTCCCTCATGTCATGCGCCAACTCCGGTTCCAAATAAGGCGCGTCGGTGCCCCACCGACCGCTGATGACCGCTACATCGATGGCCAGGCACACGGCAGGGCTTTCCCGCGACGGACCCGCGGCCGGCCCGCCGCCCATGTCCTCGATCTCGTACGGCGTCGTCATGTGCGCCGCCAGCGCCCGGCGGAAGCCCGTGTCCTCGAGCAGCGCGGCAGCGGGCACCACCCCGATCCGGGGGCGCTGTACGTGCCGCCGGGCGACCGTTCCCACGAAGAAGCCGTCACAGGAGACGAGGGCGCCCGACATCCCCGCCAGCCCGCCTCCGTCGAAGGGCCCCGTGAGTTCGACGGTGATCGTCCCCGCTGTGGGCAGCGCCGTCCCCAGTAGTTCCCTCCGTTCACCCGACCGTCCGAAGCCGCTGATACGCACGGGCATCGGACCGCTGTCGGACATGCGCCCCCATCTGAGCCGTGACGGAAGGAGACGCTCCCACTCCTCGCCGTCGAGAAGGTTCTCCTCCGCGAGCACCAGGGCGGCGTCCAGCGGCCCCTGACCCGTCCACACGGTTGTGCAGGCGATCTCCCTGCCGTCCCTGCTCACGGTCCACATCGCTGTGCCCGCGTCCACCACGTGGGCACAGGTCAGCACAAGACGAGGTGTCAGCAGAACACCGGCACCGGCATTCATGCCCGAGCCGTGCCCTCTTCTCAGCACGACGACACGAGCGGACGGTGCGAAGTCCGTGCCACGTTCCGTACCTTGGGACTCGGACGCCGCCTCGGTGTCCGTCGGCGGAGCCGCCACCGGCAGCGCCGGTTGCTCCGCGAACGGTTGCTGTCCCTCGTCCACGCGGCGGCTGCCGGCCGCCCCGCCGGTCACCCGCGTCGCGGAGAACTCCCGGCCGCCAAAACGGCTGCGGGCGATGTACTCCCACACGCTCCGCCGGACCAGCTCACGCACCGTGGCGACGTCTCCGCGGAGTTGGGAGCCGAGCAGAGCCTCGCGGACACCGGGCAGGAAGTCGAAGTGCAGGTCGTCCGGCGCCGTGTCGGCGGGTTGTGCGCTCCAGGGCTCGAGTAGCCCTCCGAGGGCGACCTCTGCCAGGTGGCCGTGGTCGGAGTCCGTCAGCAGGGAGCGGCGGACGAGCGTCATGACGGGCAGTGTCAGCGGCACGGCCGCCAGGTGTGCCGCGAGCTGCTGGGCCGTGGGGGACGCGGAGGCCCGGAAGCGCTCGACCGCGTCCAGTCCGACGGCCGTGGGTGCAGGGGCGGCCACCGGTTCCTCCGGCGGGGCGGCGGCGTCGAGTCGGAGGCAATGCATGTTCCACCACCGGCCGTCCCCGGAGACCAGGTGGGCCAGCCGGGCGAGGCTGTCCGGGGACGCGGACACGACGGGTACGACCGCCGGAGCTGCGGCCGCCGACTGTCGTCCGCGCCGGTGCGGGCGCCGCGCGGTGGCCATGTGCTGCCAGGACCGGCCCGCCGCGGCGGGCCGGTCGGCCCGGACCGCGAAGGGGACGGGCCGGATGGCGCCCCGGGTCCACAGACGTTCGGGGAGTACGTTCAGCACAGCCACGGCGTTATGCCTGCCCCACTGGCGGAGCACGCTCTGCACACCGGACTCCCGCCAGCCGCCTGCCACCAGGTCCGTGCACACGAGGATCAGCCGGCGTCCGGACGGGTCGGCGAGCTCCCGCGGATGGCGCGGCGCCGCTCCGCGCCGGTGGGCGACCATGGGCGTCCCACCGGCCGCCGTGCCCGTCAGGAACCACGTGCGGACGTCGCGGAACACACCGCTGCGCGTGAAGGCCCGGCGCAGCTCCTCGGTGAGGTCGTCCCACAGCAGCATGGAGTGGTGGGCGTCCACGACGAGCGTGAGGTCCGACCCGCGCGTCCGGGCGGGACGCAGTACCGGCGAGAGCATCAGCTGCTCGATGCTCTGTTCCACGGTGAGTTGTTCGTCAAGCTCCTCCCCCGGTCCGCCGTTGGAGTGCCTCCCGACCGGGCGCAGGGAACGCATCACGGCCAGGGGCTCGTGCAGCACCTCGGCGCGGGGCAGGCGCAGCGGGACGCCGCGGGGCCTGTCACCTGCTCCGGGGCCGTCGTCGCCGTCGCTGTCGGAGCGCTCGCGCACGGCGGCCGAGAACAACTGGTCGGCTGGCTGCGTCGACGTCGTCGGTGTGCCGTGACGCGTACCCTCCCGCCGTGCCGCCGCGTCGTGGCCGTGGGTCGCCGGGCCGTGCGGTCCGGGGACCGGCCGCCGGTGCGCGGCGTCCACCCGGGCGGCCAGCCACAGGATGTCCGCGATCTCGTCCGGTCCTGCGTCCGGACCGCCGTCGGCGAAGGCGGCGAGCAGTTCCTCGATCACCGGGCGGCCCGGGGAGTGCGGACGGAGCTCATGCCGACGGCCCGGTGAGGTGGTGCATCACGGTGGCGAGGAAACGTTCGCGGTCCTCCTCGCCGGTCCACGCCCTGCTGAGCCTGAGCTGGATCGCGTTGAGGAGCTGGTCGGTGGCCAGGTCGCCGTCCGCGCTGCGGTCGATGAAGGTCCGGACGAGCTGCCGGTACTCGTCGTGCTCGGCGATGTCCACGCCGAGCCGGCCACGGATGATGCGGGCCAGCTTCTCCGCGTCCGGCGCCTGCAGATGGAGGCGGACACAGCGGCGCAGGAAGGCTGGCGGGAAGTCCCGTTCACCGTTGCTGGTCAGGACGACGACGGGGAAGTGTCGGCACTGGACCCGACCGCTTTCGATCGTGACCCGCTCGCCCTCGGCATCGTCGGTCGCGATCTCCATTGTGGGCTCCTCGCCCGCCATGCGGGCGAGTTCGGGGATGGTGAAGCCACCGTCCTCGAAGACGGTGAGCAGGTCGCCGGGCAGGTCGATGTCGCTCTTGTCGATCTCGTCCACCAGCAGCACCCTGGGCCGGTCCTGCGGCAGCAGGGCCGTTCCCAGCGGTCCGAGCCGCAGGAAGCGGGAGATGGACGCGGCACTCGGCGGCGCGACGTGGTCCGCGCGGGACCACCGAAGGCCGCCTTCGGAGGCGGGCGTGCGCAACTGCTCCAGGTTCGCCTCCTGGAGGCGGCCGATGGCGTCGTAGAGGTAGAGGGCGTCGCGCAGGACGCTGCGGCTGGTGACGGGCCAGTGCAGCACCGGCCCGAGGCCGAGGTCGGTGGCGATGCTGTGGGCGAGGGTCGACTTCCCGACGCCCGGCTTACCGGTGATCAGCAGCGGTCTGCGCAGGTAGAGAGCGGTGTTGACGACGTCCTTCTCCAGCTCGTCGGGCACATAGCCCTCCCCGCGGTCGACCGTCCGCTGCCAGGCCGCTCCGGAGCAGCCGGGCGGGGTGTAAGCAGGGTCGGGGATACCGGAGAAGTCCCGCCAGGGTGGTGGCGGCGCCTCCATGAGGCGGTTGAGCCTCTCCTCCCGGCTGCCGGGCCCTTGGTAGATCCACCAGTCCTTCACCACTGTCTCCGTCGCTCCTCAGGCCAGGGACCGGTGGTCCATCGTGCAGTCGGGATCGTCCCACAGCAGGACCAACTGGTCCGCTCCGTCGGAGGATCGGCCGGCCGCTGCGCCGCGCCGTAGGTCGCGGATGGTGCCGGGCAGTGCCAGCACGTCGAGATCCGCGGGCAGTGCGCGGTCCGGGGACAGCAGTGCGGCGACCTCCTGCGCGCTGTCGCGGGCGGGTCCGTCGCGCCGCCACACGGCCACGGGCACACCCCCTTCGAGGAGGGCGTCCACGACGTCCTGCGTGCCCGTGCCGGTGGTGTGGGCGACCACGCACGCGGGGTCGGCGCGCACGCCCAGGTCCACGGCGAGGTCGTCGTTCACCTCGGTGTCGTCCACCACGCGCACGGCGGCGGGGTGCCGCCCGCCATGGGTGAGCAGCCAGGTCCACTTGCGCCGCCAGGGCGCTCGGGCGTCCTGGCGTTCGTCGGGGCAGCGGACGACGACCTCGTGGAGCACCCCGAGCGGACGCAGGCGGCTGCCCGTCCGGCCGCGCGGGACCGGCCACTGGTCGAAGGGGATGTCGAGCAGGTCGAACGGCACATGGAACTCCACTCGTTCCACCACTGGATACTCGCCGTCGGCAGCGTTCGCGCCCAACGTGGCCGAAACGCGGCCCAGTTGCCGGACCAGTTCGTCCCTGACGTCATCGAGGGTGAGCGGCCGCCCCGCTGACTCCCAGATGACCTCGGTCGTGTCGCGGCGCAGCCACATCCGGACGAGGTGGCGGTCCCCGTCGGCAACCGGATCGAGGCGCACGTGCAGCACGGTGCTGCGCGGCGGCGGTGGGGGCGGCGGCAGCGCCGGCACCCCCAGACGCTTCCGCGTGAGCTCCTCCCATTCCCGCAGCTGCCTCGACCACGCCCGGTCCGCGGATCCGCACCGCTGCGCGAGAAACCGCACGAAGGGCACGACGAGGGGTACGTCCAGGCGTCCGCCCTGCCGTTCGTCGAGATCCTGAGCCACCTCTATCAGGGTGTCGGCGGGCAGGCCGGCGCGCACCGGTGTCGTGCACCCGGCGGCCTTGAACGCCCAGGTGTAGGCGTCGTACGTGCAGCGGGGCAGGGGCCGGTCGCCGAACGCCTCCCCGAGTCCGTCCCAGGCGCTCTGGTCGAGTCGGCCCGCCTTCGGCACCGGGCCGTCGGTGTCGCCGGGGACGTCGAGGAAGGAACAGCCGTCCCAGCCCCGGTCCACCACGAACTCGGGCAGCTGCCAGCCCTCACCCCGCTCGTGAAGCTCCTTGAAGTGGTGGTGGACGGCACGGCCGATCTCCGCGAGTTCACTCGTTCCCTCGGGCAGCGGCCGGTTTTCCAGTTCGGCAAGCAGGGCTTCGGTGAACTGCCCGGCAGCGCGTTCCCTGTCGTTCTTCGCCGCTTCGCCCTCGCGGGCCGCGTAGAGCCGGAACTGGCGCCGCCACGGCTGAGTCAACCCGCCCGCGTAGTCGGTGCTGCCGAAGTTCCAACGGTCGTCGCGGGGTGCGTCGATACGGCAGGCGTCCACCAGGGCGGCCTGGAACGTGAAGCGCGGCCTGCGGACGGTGTCCGTGCGCCACCAGCGCAGCATCGAGTCGAGATTGAGATGCCGGATCAGTCCCGCGCTGGCGTCCTCACAGGGCAGGATCATGTCCCGCCCCAGCAGGTACCCGTGTCCGGCCCAAAAGATCCACAGCAAGTCGCCGTCGCACTGCGGGAGGTCGTCCACCAGCGCCGTTTTGACGTTCTGCTCGGTCGCTGGGCGGTACGTGTCCTTCAGGGCGGCCAACCGGGGCGCGGCAGACCAGTCGAGCGCGTCCGGTTCAAGCGGCGACAACAGCAGCCGGATGTTCTCGTGCGGCACCTGCGCGGTCCCGGTGAGCCACCCGGTGAAGCGCAGGGCGTCGCGGGCCGCGCCGCGCAGATCCCACTTGCCGCTGATCCCGTACTTCTCGACCCCTGCCACGAAGGCGAAGGTCCGCTCGGGGCGTACAGCCGCCGGGAGCGTCGTGCGAGCTGTCACGCGATCTCCGCGACGGCGTGCGCGATCCGGTCGTAGACGGCGCCTAGTTTCCAATAGGCGCTGTGGCAGGGCAGGAACGGCTGGCGACTGCTGACTTCGTGGTCGGTGACCCTCGGGTCCGCGGGGAACACCGGCTCCGCCATGAAGGCGAGGAGGTCCTGCCGGTCGTAGATGTTGAGCCACCGAGGGAAGCCGGCCGGCAGCGGCTCACCGGGTGCTAGCGCGGTCAGGGCGCCGAGTTCGTACAGGAACGGCGCCTGCGAGCCGACGGTCACGACCAGTTCGACGCCGGGGACCGGCTCGCCCCGGGCCGCGGCGAGGGCGAGCAGATCCACGAGCGCGATACCACCGAGGCTGTGGCCGATCACCACCGTAGGTCCGGGCTCCGCCGTGATCTGCTCGTGGAGGAGGTCCCGCAGCGCCGCGCCCCTGGCCTGGTAGCGGAGGATGTCGCCGATGAACGGCGTGGACTTGGTGGTGAGGGGACCGCGCCACAGGTTGAGGGCAGGCTGGGTCGTCATGCGCAGGGCGAGATTGCCGAGAACGGCCCCCGCGCGGCCGGCGACGCCGCGGGCGTCGCCACCCAGGCGCGCCGTGAGCAGATCCACCAGCCGGTCACGCTCGTCGCCGGTGCAGTCGGCATCGGCTCCGGCCACTGCCAGCGCCGCCGCGACGACGGCTCTGGCAGCGGCGACGGCAAGTTCCCTCGCAGAAGCGTCGTCCTCGGCCCGGCCCGCGGCACGGGTCATCTCCGGTGCGTGGGCGATGTCCGTAAGCGCCTGCGGATAGGCCCCGTACAGGCCGGTGTCGCGGAGCAGTCGGCCGAGCTCGTCGGTCTCTTCGGGGCAGGGCGGCAGTCCGGACAGCAGTTCCAGGACCTCGACGCCCGCGGAGCGGACACCCGGCATGGCGAAGTCGTCGCCCGCCTCCCAGCCCATCTCGGCCAGCACTCTCACCTCGCAGAGCGGATCGGTCAGCAGCAGCGCCCACTCGGCAGCCTCCCGGTCCGGCGGAGCGACGGCGAGGAGATTGTCGGCGGCGCCGCGCGTCTGCTGAAGGCCGGGCACCGAGAGGCCCCCGGCGCTCAGGGTCGCGCCGAAGCGGTCGCCCCAGTAGCAGGACGCCACGTTCGCATCGGAGAACCTGGCGGTGAGAGCGTCATGGATCCGCGTGAAAAGTACGTCGTGCCGTGCACGCCGCACACCCGTGCCGTGGACAAACAGAAAACGCATGGCCGCCCCCCTCGCGTACTCGGCCGCATCCGAACCATAGCGTCGATACTCGAAGTGATCCCGTAGAAGAGCGAGTTCTGACCGCTCCCGACCGGACGCGCCCGGTACGCGGGCGCGGCGCAGCGGTGTCGCCCGCGCCGACTCTGCCGGCTTCTGCGCGACAGCACCATTTCGCCAGCTGATGCCCAGCCGGGCCTAGTACTCCAGTCAGACTTCGTGTCCTGAGCTGGTTCTTCTTCGATAGTGGCATCGTCGGGCGGTGGTTTGGTGGCGTCGCGTCCGGCCGGCCCCGTAGGCGCGTGCGCGCCCCTACCCCGCCACCCGGGCCGGAATCCGCTCCAGCCCCCATGTCACCGGCGAGCGCCCCAGCCGCACCGCCCCGCCCGCCGCGGCTGGCACACCGCCCGCCGCCGCCAGCACGTCACCCGCCGCCGTCGGCAGACCTCCCGCCGCTGCCAGACCCCCCACCCCGGCCACCGCCGCCACCA
The DNA here is from genome assembly GCF_043082785.1 of Streptomyces sp. NPDC014764. Classification (NCBI taxonomy): domain Bacteria; kingdom Bacillati; phylum Actinomycetota; class Actinomycetes; order Kitasatosporales; family Streptomycetaceae; genus Streptomyces; species Streptomyces sp. NPDC014764. Next base: position 36,383 of record NZ_JBIBXY010000021.1, read on the forward strand.
CCGCCTCCGCCATCCCGCGCGCGAAGGACCCCACAGCCACCCCATGCGGCGCGGGCACCAGCGGCTCCGGCACGCCGCCCGCCGCGTAGCGGTCCGGGACGAACCGGTCGGGCGCGGTGAACGCCTCCGGGTCGCGGTTGGCGGCCGCCACCAGCACCGCCACCTGCTCACCGGCGGCGACCCGCTCCCCGGCCGCCTCCACGTCCTCCGCGAGAGAGAACGTGTGCAGCTTCACCGGCGGATCGTGCCGCAGCGTCTCGGTCACCAGCAGGGCCGGGTCCTGCCGCACCGCCGCACCGGCCGGCCCCGGATCGCGGAGCAGCGCGTGCAGCGCACCGGCGATCAGCTCCCGCGCCGCGCGCACGCCCACCACCGCGGCCCGTGCCGCCCCGTCCCCGAGCAGGTCCCTCAGCGCGCCGACCGCGTCGAGCAGCCGCACGGCGTCGTCGTACGCGGGAGGCGCGAGGGCCGCGTCCAGGGCGCCCGCCGCGCCCGCGCAGGCCTCGGCCAGCCGGACGCGGTCGGTCCCGGTCAGCCCGTGCACGTCGGCGAGCACCTCCACCGGCACCCGCGCGGCCACGGAGGCCACCAGGTCCACCTCGCCCCGCAGTCCGGCCAGGGCCCGCTCGGCGGCCCGCGCGGCTGGCTCCCGCACCCGGCCGGCGCCGGGCAGTTCCCCTCCGTCCGGCAGCCCCTCGTCCCAGGCGAGCGCCGACCGCGGCTGCGCCACGGGCCCCTCGGCGGTACGCGCCGCGAGCAGCCGACGGGCCGGCGCGTACCCGGTGCACACCCGGACGCCCAGCCTGCTGCGCCACAACGGGCCCGCGGCCCGGGCCCGTTCATAGGCGGGGTGGGGTTCGCTTCCGTACCCCCGCAGCAGGGCCGCGTACGCGTCGCCCTGTGCCCCGTACAGCCAGTGGATCCCCTGGACGAGCTGAAGCCGTCGCCCCAGCTCCCTCTCCGCCGTGACCAACGCCATGGACGGCACCTCTCTGCTCGTGGCCTGCGTGGCAGGCGCAGGCTAGGCCGCGACGGCGGAGCCCCGGTCGAGCCGCCCGCGGGTGCGTCCGGGGCACCCCCGCCCGCGCACCCCGCCCGCGCACCCCGCCCGCGCACCCCGCCCGAGCACCCCGCCGGTCCGCCCCCGCTCCACTGCCGCTCCACCCGCCCCCGCGACCATCGGCCCCACAAGCCCCATGCCGTTGACCGGCTGCCCGAGCTGCGGAGGTGACCGAAGGCCGTGCCGACCTCGAACACACCGGAGGAAGCGGTGGCGGATCCGGCCGCCCTGCTCCGGGACATGGTGCGCATCCGCTGCGTCGAGGAGGAACTCGCCGACCTGTACCGCGACGAGCAGGAGATGCGCACCCCCGTGCACTTCTCCGTCGGGCAGGAGGCCGCCGCCGTCGGGGTGTGCGCCGCGCTGCGCGCGGACGACCTCGTCTACACCGGCCACCGCAGCCACGCCGCCTATCTCGCCAAGGGCGGCGACCTGCCCGCGATGGTCGCCGAGCTGTACGGCAAGGAGACCGGCTGCGCCCGCGGACGCGGCGGCTCCGTGCACCTGACCGACCGGGCCGCGGGCTTCGCCGGGTCCGCCGCGATCCTCGGCGAGATGATCTCGGTGGCGACCGGCGCCGCCTGGGCGCTGCGCCGGCAGGGCTCCCGGCAGGTCGTCGTGACGTTCTTCGGGGACGGCGCCGCCGAGGAGGGCGTCTTCCACGAGTCGCTGAACTACGCCGCCGTGCACCGCGCCCCGGTCGTCTACGTCTGCGAGAACAACGCCTACTCGATCTCCTCGCCGATCGCCGCCCGCCAGCCGGCGGACGGCTCCGTCACCGCCCGCGCCCGCGCCTTCGGCATCACCGCCGAACGCGTCGAGGGCAACGACGTCGCCGCGGTGCACGCCGCCGCCCGCCGGGCCGTCGCGGCCTGCCGCGCCGGACAGGGCCCCTCCTTCCTGGAGCTGGACACCTACCGCTGGCGCGAGCACGTCGGACCCGGCCACGACACCGGCGTCGACCGCCCCCGCGAGGAGGTCGAGAGCTGGCTGGAGCGCTGCCCGGTGCGCCGGGCCGCGGACGCCCTGCGCCCCGGCACGCCCGACGTCGAGGAGCGGATCGCGGCCTGGGACGAGGAGTTCCGCGACGAGACGCGCCTCGCGGTCGCCGCGGCCAAGGCCGCGCCCTTCCCCGCCGTCGACCGCCTCACCGACGGCGCCTACGGCAGCCCCGTCCACGCGAGCTGACCACGCGAGAGCTGACAGGAGAACACCCGATGGGACGGACGCTCACGTACTGGCAGGCGATCGCCGAGGCCACCGTGCAGTGCATGGAGGCGGACCCTGCCGTCGTCGTCGTGGGACAGAACGTCGACGACGCCAAGGGCTCCTACGGCACCACCCGCGCGGCCTACGAGCGTTTCGGCGCCGCCCGGGTCGTCGACACCCCCAACAGCGAGAACGCCGTGGCCGGGATCTGCATCGGCGCCGCCGACCAGGGACTGCGACCGCTGGTGGTGCACACCCGCGCCGACTTCATGTTCCTGGCCATGGACGCGCTGATCAACCTGGGGTCCAAGTGGCGTTACATGTACGGCGACCAGGGCGGGGTGCCCGTCGTCATGCGCGGTGTCGTCGGCCGTGGCTGGGGTCAGGGCGCCACCCACTCGCAGAGCCTGCACTCCGTGTTCGGCCACTTCCCCGGCCTGTACGTGGCCGCGCCCGCCTCGCCCGCGGACGCCAAGGGCCTGCTGATCTCCGCCCTGCGCGCCGACACGCCCGTGGTGCTGATGGAGAACCGGTCGCTGTACGCCACCGAGGGCGAGGTCCCCGAGGAGCCGTACACGGTGCCGTTCGGCAAGGGCCGTGTCGTGCGCCCCGGCACCGACGTCACCGTGGTGGCCGCCTCGCTCATGGTCCACGAGGCGCTGCGGGCCGCCGAGATGCTGGCCGGCCAGGGCGTCGACGTGGAGGTCGTCGACGTGCGCAGCGTCCGGCCGCTCGACGAGGACGTCATCTGCTCCTCCGCCGCCCGCACCGGCCGGGTCGTGATCGCCGACACCAGCTGGGCCCGCTACGGCTTCTCCGCCGAGGTCGCCGCCGTCATCGCCGAGCACGTCCCTCATGCGCTGCGCGCCCCGGTCCGCCGGGTGACGCCCCCGGACTGCCCGGCGCCGGTGTCCTGGCCGCTGGAGGAGGCGTTCCACCCCGGCGCGCAGAAGATCGCCGACGCCTGTCTCGAGCTGGTCGGCGGCGACCGCTCCGCGGTGCCCGCCCTGGCCGGCGTGGACGCCGGGTTCATCGGGCCCTACTGAACCGGACCGCCCGGCGGCCGGTTGTCCCACGACGAAAGGAAGACACGTGGAATCGAGCAAGTCGGCCGTGGTCGCCGAAGGGCTCCGCAAACGCTACGGGAAGGCCACCGTGCTCGACGGACTCGACCTCGTCGTGCCCGAGGGCTCGGTGTGCGGCCTGCTCGGACCCAACGGCGCCGGCAAGACCACCACCGTGGGCATCCTGTCCACCCTGCTACGCGCCGACGGCGGCCGGGCCGAGGTCGCCGGCTTCGACGTCGCCCGCCAGGCCGCCCAGGTCCGCTACCGGATCGGGCTGGTCGGCCAGCACGCCGCTGTCGACGAGGTCCTCAGCGGGCGGCAGAACCTGGTCATGTTCGGCAGGCTCTACCACCTGTCCCCGGCCGCGGCCCGGCGCCGCGCGGACGAACTGCTGGAGCGGTTCCGGCTCACCGACACCGGCAGCAAGCCGGTCAAGGCGTACTCCGGGGGCATGCGCCGCCGCCTGGACCTCGCGGCCGGCATGGTGCTGGCGCCGCCGGTGCTCTTCCTGGACGAGCCGACCACCGGCCTGGACCCGCGCAGCCGCAACGAGGTCTGGGACGCCGTCCGCGCCCTCGTCGACGGCGGCACCACCGTGCTGCTCACCACGCAGTACCTCGAGGAGGCCGACCAGCTCGCCGACCGGATCTCCGTCATCGACTCCGGCCGGGTCATCGCCGAGGGGTCCCCGGACGAGCTCAAGCGCCGTATCGGCGGCGACCGCGTGGACGTGGTGGTGCGCCGCGCCGGCGACCTGAGGGCGGCCGGCGGGGTGCTCGCCCCGGTCGCCTCCGGGGAGGTCGTCACCGACGAGGACACCCGGCAGATCTCCGTGCCGGTGCGCGACCGGGCCGCCGCCCTCGCCGACGTGGTCCGCGTCCTGGACACCGCCGGCATCGCGGCCGAGGACATCGCGCTGCGCCGGCCCACCCTCGACGAGGTCTTCCTGCACCTGACCGGTTCCGCCGCGGGAGCCTCGGCGGAACACCCCGAACCGCACACCAGCGACGAGAAGAAGACGGAGGGCGCAGCGGCATGAGCGTCGCGATCCCCGACCTGCCCCGCGGCCCCCTCGGGCGGCTGCGCTGGGCGCTGGCCGACGGCTGGACCGTCACCCTGCGCGGCCTGACGCACTGGTCCCGCGAACCCGGCACGGTGATCGGCGGACTGCTGTTCCCCGTGATGATGGTGCTGATGTTCGGCTACTTCTTCGGCGGCGCCATGCAGGTGCCCGGAGGGGGCAACTACCGGGAGTTCCTCATCCCGGGCATGTTCGTGATGACCATGGTGTTCGGCATGGGTGAGACCGTCACCGCCGTGTCCGCCGACAAGAACCGCGGCGTCACCTCCCGCTTCCGCTCCATGCCGATGGCGCCCTCCGCCGTGCTGGTCGGCCGGTGCGTCACCGACATGCTCAACTCGGTCCTCGCCCTGGCCGTGCTCTTCGCCGTCGGTCTCGCCGTCGGCTGGGAGGCCCACGGCAGCGTCGCCGACACCGTGTTCGCCGTCGGCCTGCTCCTGCTGCTGCGGTTCGCGCTGACCTGGATGGGCATCTACTTCGGCCTGCTGATGAAGGGACCGGAGGGCATCACCCTGGTGCAGACCCTGGAGTTCCCGGTCGGCTTCCTCACCAGCGCCTTCGTCGCCCCGTCCACGATGCCGGGCTGGCTGGGGACCATCGCCGAGTGGAACCCGCTGTCCTCGACCGTCGCCGCGAGCAGGGAACTGTTCGGCAACCCCGGCTGGGGCGGCGACTCCTGGATCGCGCAGCACGCCACCCTCATGGCCGTGGTGTGGCCGGCCGTCATCTTCGCCGTCTTCTTCCCGCTGTCCGTACGCCGGTTCCGCACCCTGACCGGCTGACCCCTCCTCCCACCCCCCACCTGCGGAGACGACACCATGCCTCTGCGCCTTCGAGCCAGGCTGACCACCGCGGCCTCAGCGGCCGCGCTCGTGCTGACCACCACCCCCGCAGCGGCGGCGGAAGGCGGCCCCCGCGCCCACGCCCCCGTCCGCTGCGCGCCCTTCTCCGCCCAGATCCCCCTCGGCCCGGACGCCCACGGGACGCAGCGCATCGCGGGCACCCTGTGCGAACCGCTCGGCCGGCGCGCCAGAACCGCCCAGCTCCTGCTGCACGGCGGAACCTACGACCACACGTACTGGACGATCCGGGGAGACGCCCGCAACCCCTCCTACGCCGAGGCCGCCGCCCGCGCCGGCCACGCCGCCCTGGCCGTCGACCGGCTGGGCACCGGCCACAGCTCGGCCCCGCACAGCTCCCGCTTCACCGACGACACCCACGAGAAGGTCGTGCTGCACCTGACCCGGGTGCTGCGCGAACGCGGCCACCACAAAGTGGTCCTGACCGGCAACTCCTTCGGCGCCACCGTGGCCCGGATGGTGGCCGTCCGGAACCCCGGCGCGGTCCAGGGACTGATCCTGACCGGTGAGGGGGCGCCGCCCGACGAGGGCGCCTTCGAGAAGATGGGCGCGCTCTACCGGACCGCCTCCGGGCATCCGCTGCTCGCCCGGCGCGGGCTGGACGACGGCTATGCGGCACTCGCGCCGGGCGGGAAGGCCGCCTGGTTCTACGACCACACCACGGCCGACCCCCGCGTGGTGCTGCACGACGAACTGCATCCCGAACCGGACGTGTACCCGGCCGACCCCGGCTACGGGGACGTCGCGCTCAACCGGCGCATCACCGTCCCCGTGCTGGTCGTCGTCGGCCAGAACGACCGGCTCATCTGCGGCGGGTCGGGCAGCGACTGCTCCAGCTCCGCGGCGCTGCGGGCCTCCGCGGCCCCGCTGTACGGGCCGAAGGCCCGGCTGGAGGCCATCTCCGTGCCCCGCACCGGGCATGTGCTCAACCTGCACCGCACCACCTCCCACTGGTACGACCGCGCCCAGGAATGGGTCGAGCGCCGCGTGGACGGCGCCGGCTAGACCACCACGACCCCCCTCCCAGGTGCCGTGGACACATCCCCCCTGTGTCCACGGCACCGCCCCTTCCGGGCCCTGCACCGCGACTCGAACGCCGCTCCAGGGGCCGGCCCGAGCATCGAGGCGGACGACGCCTCCCGCACCGGGCAGGACGAGGCGTGACCCGGCGACGACGACGGCAGGGGAGCAGCGCATGAACGCCACGCTGGTGGACGGCTTCCTGGCACAGGCCCGGCGCCGGCCGGACGCCGTGGCACTGACCGGGGACTGCGAGGAGGTCACCTACGGCACGCTCCTCGCCCGCGCCACCGCCCAGCGCGGGCGCGTCGCGGACCTCGGCCTCGCCCCCGGCGAACCCCTCGGCGTCCTCGCCGTCAAGTCGCCCGCCACCGTCGCCCTGGTCCTCGCCTGCCTGCTGGAACGCCGGCCGGTGCTGCTGCCCTCGCCCACCCTCGGCCAGGACGTCCGCGCCCGGCTCACCGAAGCGGCCGGCGTCCCCGTGCTGCTGACCGCGCGGGAGGACGACACCGCCGTCGCGGAGCCCTACGCCCCCGCCCCGGACGACCGCCGGGACGACGCCGCCTTCATCCTGACGACGTCCGGCTCCACCGGCGTGCCCAAGGCGGTTCCGCTGCCCGCGGCGGCGGTCGACCGCTTCACCGGCTGGGCGGCGGACGCCTTCGGCATCGCCGAGGACACCCCGGTCCTCAACCACGCGCCCCTCAACTTCGACCTGTGCCTGCTGGACGTGTGGACCACGCTCGCCCGCGGCGGCAGGGTGGTGCTCGCCGACCCCGGCCGCGCGACGCGCGGCGCCCATCTCTTCGACCTGCTCCACCGGCACCGGGTCGAAGTCGTCCAGGCGGTGCCCCTGTTCTACCGGCTGCTCGCGGACGCCGCCGCCGGACGCGCGCTGCCCGCCGTACGGCACGCCCTCACCACCGGCGACGCCCTTCCCCCGCCCGTGCTGGCCGCACTGCCCCCGCTGCTGCCCGCCGCCCGCCTGCACAACGTCTACGGCTGCACCGAGACCAACGACAGCTTCCTGCACGAGATCGACCCGGACCGGGACGCCGGCCCCGGCCCGCTGCCCATCGGCCGGCCGCTTCCCGGGGTGCACGCCCTGATCGTCGCCGAGGACGGCTCCGTCGTCGACGGCGAGGGCCGCGGCGAGCTGTACGTCTCCACCCCGTTCCAGAGCGAGGGCTACCTCGGCGCGTCCGCCGGCACGGCCTTCGCCCCCCACCCGCTGGGTCTGCCCGGCCGGCGCTACTTCCGCAGCGGCGACCTGGTGCACCGCGCCGCCGACGGCACCTGCACCCTCCGGGGCCGCACCGACTTCCAGGTCAAGGTGCGCGGCGTACGCGTCAACCCGCAGGAGGTCGAGGCGGTCCTGCTCACCCACCCCCTGGTGCGCGAGGCGGCCGTGCTGGCCCTGCCCGACCCGCTGGCCGGGAAGCTGCTGCACGCCGTGGTCCGCGGCGCCGACGGCCTCGACGGCCTGGCGCTGCGCGGCCATCTGGCGCGCGGACTGCCCCGCGCCGCGATCCCCACCACGGTGCGCGTCACCGGGCGCCCCCTGCCCAGGACCAGCACGGGCAAGGTCGACCGCGAACGGGTCGCCCGCACGCTCCTGCCGGGGTGACGGCCGGCACCGAGCCGGTGTCAGCCCCCCGACCGCCCACCGTCCGCCAGAAGGAGCCCTCATGCCCCACGCCGAGCCCTCGGCGGTCCCTGCCGCCGCCGCGCCCCCGACGCCGGGCTTCTTCCCCCGGCGCGACGACGCACGGCCGGGCCTCGCCCTCTTCCTCAACGCCGGCGACCCGCCCCTGGACCGGCTGCCCGACGTGGCCGCCGCGCTCGACGACAGCGGCGTGGAGTGCCTCGAACTCGCCGTGCCCTTCCCGGACTCGGTCACCGACGGACCGGTCGTGCGCCGCTCGGCCCGCCGCGCCCTGGACGCCGGCGTCACCGCCGCCGCCGTCCTCGACGCGGTCGCGGCCGTGCGACCGCGCCTGCGCCGGCTGCGCATCGCGCTGCTCGCCGACTTCGCACACACCGTCAAGAGCCCCGGGCTCACCGCCTTCACCGCCCGGGCCGCCGACGCCGGCTGCGACGGCCTGCTGCTGCACGGTCTGCCGCCGCGGCTGCGCGAGCCCTACCTGGACGCCGCCGCCCGGGCCGGCCTGCCGGTCGTGGCCACCTGCTACGCCGTCTCCAAACCCGATGCCGTCGCCCGCGCCGCCGCCGACGCCTCCGCCTACCTCTACCTGGTCGCGCACTACGGCCGCAGCGGCACCGCCGCACCCCCCGACCAGGACGCGCTGACCCGGACCCTCGCCGCACTGCGCCCGGCCGCGCGGGTGCCCGTCGCCGTCGGTTTCGGCGTGCGCACCGCCGCGAACGTCGAGCGGCTGGGACGGCTCGGGGCCGACGCCGTCGTCGTCGGCAGCGCGGCCGTCGCCCAGGTCGAGCAGGCCCTCGACGCGGGTGACGACCCGGTGGCACGGCTCGCCGTGTTCGCCGGCGGCCTGCGTCCGGCCACCCCGGCCCCGACGGAAGGATCCTCCGCCGTGACCGCCCCCACCTCCGAGCCGGCGACCGCCGGGACCGGGACGGTGTGACATGCGTTTCAGCGACGACGACGAAGCACTGCGCCAGGGCCTGCGGCCGTGGCTGGACAAGCTGAACGACGGCCACGCCGAACGCGACGCCGACGCCGTCTTCTCCCGGGCCGCCTGGGAACTGGTCCGGCGCACCGGCATCCTCGGCCTGCCCTTCGAGGAACGCTTCGGCGGCCTCGGACGGTCCCTGCCCACCACCATGCACGTCCTCGAAGGACTGGGGGAGGGGTGCCGCGACGCGGGACTCAGCTTCTCGGTGTGCACCAGCATGGTCAGCACCGGCGTACCGCTGCAGCGGTACGGCTCCGCCGCGCTCAAGGAGCGCTACCTGCCCGGCGTCTGCTCCGGGGAACTGATCGGCGCCCACGCCATCAGCGAACCCGACAGCGGCTCGGACGCCCTGGCGATGCGCACCCGCGCCGAACGCGACGGCGACTCCTTCGTCCTCACCGGGGGCAAGGCGTTCGTCAGCAACGGACCCGTCGCCGACGTGTTCGTGGTGTACGCCAGGACCGATCCGCGCGGCGGTCCGCTGGGCATCACCGCGTTCCTCGTCGACCGGGACACCCCCGGCCTCGGCGTCGGCCGCCCGGTGTCCAAGATGGGCCTGCGGTCCTCGCCGCTGGGCGAGCTGTTCCTCGACGGCTGCCGGGTCCCCGCCGACCGGGTCCTCGGCCGCGTCGGCGGCGGCTTCCTGGTCCTGGACCACGTGATGAAGTGGGAGATCCTGTGCTCCTTCGCCGTCACCGCCGGCGAGATGAGCCACCGTCTGGCGCGCTGCGTCGAACACGCCCGCACGCGCAGCCAGTTCGGCCGTACCATCGGCTCCTTCCAGGCCGTCTCCCACCGCATCGTCGACATGCGGATCGGCGTGGAGACCGCCCGCCGCTGGCTGTACGGCACCGCGGAGAAACTCGTGGCCGGCGAGAACGTCACCGAGGACGTGGCGATCGCGAAGCTGGTCACCAGCGAGGCCAACGTCGCCTCCGCGCTCTCCGCGGTCCAGATCTTCGGCGGCAACGGCTACATGACCGAATACGGCATCGAACGACAGCTGCGCGACTCGGTGGCCGGGACCATCTACTCGGGCAGCTCCGAGATCCAGCGCAACCGCATCGCCACCATGCTCGGCCTGTGAGCGGGCACGCGCCCCGAGGCCCCCGAGGACCCGAAGGACACCCGATGACCGAAGCCGCCCTGCGCGCCACCGAGTTCCTCGACCACACCTCCCCGGAGGTGACCGCGTTCGTCCGCACCGCCCTCGCGGACGCCGCCCCGGACGCGACCCCGACGGAGCGCGCCGTGGCGCTCTACCACGTCGTGCGCGACGGCATCCGCTACGAGGTCTACGGCGCCGACCTCAGCCGCGAGGGCCTGAAGGCCAGCAGCGTGCTGCGCGCCGGCTCCGGCATGTGCCTGCACAAGTCCGTCGTCTACGCGGCGGCGCTGCGCTCCGTCGGCGTGCCCGCCCGGCTGGTCCTCACCGACGTGCGCAACCACCTGGCCTCGCCGCGCCTGATCCGGCTGCTCGGCGGCGACGTGTTCCACCAGCACTGCCTGACGTCGGTGTTCCTGAACGGCCGCTGGGTGAAGGCCACCCCGGTGTTCAACCGCACCCTGTGCCGGCTGTACCGCATGGCGCCCCTCGACTTCGACGGGACCGCCGACAGCGTCCACCACCCCTACGACGCCGAGGGCCGCCGCCAGATGGAATTCCTCCGCCATCACGGGGAGTTCGACGACCTGCCCTACGAGTTCGTCCTCGCCGACCTGCGCGCCGCGCACCCCGGCCTCTTCCGCGGGGACGGCACCCGTCTCGCCGCCGGCTCCCTGGCCGGCGAGGCACGGGACGGGAGCGCCGCGTGACGCTGGTGAAGTTCTGCGGGGCCGTCACCCGGCAGGAGGTGCGTGAACTGGCCGGGGCCCGCGCCGACCTGGTCGGCCTGTGGCACGGCGTGCCCGGCGGCCGGGCGGAGCTGCCGCGGGACCGGCTCGCCGGCCTGGCCGCCGCGGCACGCGACAGCGGTCCGGCCCCGGTGCTGGTCACCTTCAGCGCGGACCGCGACGAGCTGACCGCGGTCCTCGCGGCCACCGGGATCCGCTGGATCCAGCTGCACGGCCACCAGCCCCCGGCGCTGGTCCGCGCCCTCAAACGGCACGGACCGCCGGACCTGACCGTCGTCAAGGTGCTGCACCTGCGCGGCGGCGGCTGCCTGGAGTCGGGTCTGCTGAGCGCCTACGAACGCACCGGCGCCGACGTGTTCCTGCTGGACAGCGCCACCGCGGACGGCGCCCTGGGCTCCACCGGGCGGCCCCTCGACGCCGTGGCCGCCACCGCCCTGGCGGACCGGCTCACCCGGCCCTTCCTCCTGGCCGGCGGGCTGGACGCGGAGAACGCCCCGGCCTACGCGTCCCTCACCGCCCATCCCCGCTTCCTCGGCGTGGACGTCGACTCCGCCGTCCGCGGCCCCTCCGGACGGCTCGACGGGGCCCGGGCCCGTGCCGTGCGCGAGGCGTGGACCGCGGCGGCTCTCAGTCCCGCCCCCGCAGGAACAGCCCGAGCACCACACACGTGCCCACCACCCCCGACACCCCGATGACCAGGCCGGGCGCGGCCACCGTGCCGGCCGCGCCGGCCAGTGCGATCGCCGCGCCCTGCGCCGTCATCATCCCGCTGGTCTGCACGGTGAACAGGCGTCCGCGGTAGGCCGGTTCGGTCGCCGCCAGGATCAGCGGGTCGATTCCCTGGTTGCAGGCGAAGCCGGCCCCGGAGAGGGCGAGCAGCGCCACCGCGGCCGGTACGGGCGGTCCCAGGAGGAACGCGGCCAGCGGGGCCTGGGAGCACACCAGCAGCGGGACGACCAGCCGCCGCCGGCGTGCCGGTGCGAGCCGGGCCACCGTCATCTCGCCGAGCACGGTGCCGGCCGCGTATCCGGTGAAGAGGGCGCCCGCGGCGGTGGCGGGGGCGCCGGCCTGGGCGGTGTAGGCGACGGCCAGGCCGTCGCCCACCGCGGAGAACCCGGGCACGGCCCAGGTCAGCAGGACGAGCCGGCGGACCCCGCGGTCGGCGAACAGGCGCCGCAGGCCGTCGGCGGAGTCCGCGAGGACGCCGGCGGGGGAGCGGCGGCCGTGCGGGGCGAGGGCGGGCGTCGCGGGTGTGCACAGGCCGACCAGGGCGGCGGACACCAGCAGGCCCGCGGCGTCGGCGGCGAGCATCCAGTACGGGCCGACCGCGGCGACCAGGACGCTGCCCAGGGCGAATCCGGCGACGACGGCGGTCTGGCTGATGGTCCGCAGCAGCGACCGGCCGACCGGGAACAGGTCGTCGTCCAGGAGCTGGGTCAGGCTCGCGGCGCGGGCCCCCTGCGTGACGGGCGCGACGAACCCGGTGCCCAGCAGCAGGAGCAGCAGCGCGGCCACGGGCAGACCGGGCAGCAGCATGGCGGCGACGCAGGCGGCGGCGAGCAGGTCGCAGCCGGCCAGGACGCGGCGGGGTGGGAAGCGGTCGGCGAGTGCGGACAGGGCGGTGCCGCCGACGGCGTGCGGCGCGAAGGCGCAGACCAGCACGAGCGACGACAGCAGCGGGGAGCCGGTGCGCTGGTAGACGAGGATCGACAGGGCCACCTCGGCGGCCAGCTTCCCGGCCATCGAGACGGCGTGGGCGGCGAACACGGCCCGCATGCCCGGGGCCCGCAGCACCGCCCGGTAGCCGGGCGCCGCAGCCGCGGGGGCCGGCGCCGGCTGTGCTCCGGTCCGTCCCACAGGTGCTCTCCTCGCTCGTGCGCGTACCGGTCGTGCCGACGCCACGGGCCCGCCGGGCGGGGGCTCCCGTACCCGGCGGACCGCGTGCTCGGCTCAGTCCCACATGTGGGGGACTCGTCCCGCGTCGCGGGGGATTCAGTGGGCGTGACGCATCGCTGTCACCTCCTTGGGGGTTCGGGGACAGGGGGCTCGTTCCGGCGGCGCGTGCGCGTGCCGCGGTCCGTCAGAACGAAACTCGGAGGGAGTGCATCCCGTGTTCGGTCACGTTGGGCCGGGGCACCGGTTCGGCCAGCAGCCGCGCCCGGGGGAACCGGCGGCCGACGGTGCCGAAGACGTGGCGGGCGACCTCCACGGCCACCTGGGCGCCGAGGCAGGCGTGCGGGCCCCGGCCGAAGCCCAGGTGGCGGTTGGGGGTGCGGTCCCAGACGAGTCTGTCGGGCTCGGGGAAGACGGAGGCGTCCCGGTTGGCGGCGCCGAGGAAGCAGGAGACGATCTGGCCCCGCCGGATGCGCTGCCCGCCCAGCACGGTGTCGCGGACGCAGGCGCGGCTCTCCACGTGCACGGGACCGGAGTGACGGACCAGTTCGTGGACGGCCTTGTCGGTGTCCACCACGACGCGTTCGCCCGGGGGGATGCGCAGCAGGGTCAGCAGTCCGGCGGCGAGGAACCGGCTGGCCGTCTGGAACCCGGCCTGCAGTACCACCCGCAGCGAGTTGAGCACGACCTCGTGGTCCACGCCGGCGTCCGGCGCCTCAGCCAGGACGTGCCGGGCGAACCCGTCCGGCAGGGGTTCCCCGGCCCAGCGGCTCACCAGCTGTGACAGCTCGGCGCGCGCCGCGACCCCGGGTTCGTAGCACTCGGGGCGCAGGCTTGCGTCCATGCCGTCCACGATCGTGTTGGACAGCGGCACGAACCAGTCCCGGTCCGGCTGCGGCACGCCCAGGAGCGTGGTGACGGCGCGCAGGGCGACGGGCTCGGCGACCAGCCGTACGAAGTCGAAGCCGTCGTCCTCCTTCTCCGCCGACGCCAGTTGTTCGTCGAGCACGGTGCCGACCGCCTCGGTCAGCCGGCCCGGACCGGCCGCCTTGAAGCCGTCGAGCATCAGCTTCCGTATCCGGGTGTGCTCCGGCGGGTCCAGGGTCTGCAGGCTCAGCAGGGCGGGCGGGGTGTCCACGCCTACCCGCCGCCAGTCCTGGCAGAAGGTCTCGGCGTCGCGCAGGGTGGTGAACGCCTCCTCGTACCCCGTGACGAGCCAGGCCTCGATTCCCGAGTCCCAGACGACGGGGCCCTGTTGCCGCCATTCCCGGTAGAGGGGGTGCGGGTCGACCAGCGCGCTCGGCTCGAGCAGACGCAGGATCCGGGTGTCCGTCACGTGCTCCCACACTCCCTCGTGCGTCGCCGTTGTCGCAGAAACAGAGGGGGCGGGGGGAGCCCTGGATACATTCCGGGCCGAGAAGTTCTACCCGCCGTTCCCGCGGGCCCGCTCGGCCTCCAGCCGGGCTTCGGCCCACTCGGCCCAGTCGGCGATGGCGGAGGAGATGCGCACGCCCAGCTCGGCGGCGTAGACCCCGAAGCCGGTGCTCTGCGGGTCGCGCAGCATGTCCCGCTGCCGGGTGATCTCCTCGGTGCGCCGCTGGTAGTACTCGGCTTCCTTGTGCACCAGCCGGGCGGCGTCCTCGCGGTCCAGGGTGGGCAGCAGGAAGGCGCGCAGCGCGTTCTCGTTGCGCACGGTGCGGTTCGGCTCGACCTCGGTGAGCCAGTGACGCAGCGCGTCCCGCCCGGCGTCCGTGACGGTGTAGCGCTTCTGCCCGCGCGGGCCCTCGTCCTCGACCGTGACCAGTCCGGCCTCGGCCAGCCGCGCAAGCTCCGGGTACACCTGGCTGTGCTGGGCCGACCAGACGTGACTCAGGGAGTCGGCGAACGTCCTGGTCAGCGCGTAACCGTTGGTCGGGCCCTTGGTGACCAGCAGACCGAGAAGAGCCATCCGCAGCGACATGGCGCCGTCACCCCATCCATCGTTTTTGCGTCACCCCTGAGTGACACCCTTGACATGTAAATATTGACACTGTTCCCTCGATCATGTCAACGTTGACATGTCAGTTGTGACAGTGCTGAGGGGAGAGTGCCGATGATCACGAGTGCCCCTTCCGGGTCGTTCCTCCCGGGCGCGGGGACCGAGGCGCCGGAGACGACCGAGGCCGAGGTGCGGGCCGCCGCGGCCGAGGCGGCGGCCGCCCAGCCCGGATGGGCCGCCCGTGCCCCCGGGGAACGGGCCGCGGTGCTGCGACGGGCCCTCGCACTGCTCGCCGCGCCCCCGCCGGACCTGACGGACCTCTTCGTCCGGGAGTCCGGGGCCGTACGCCCGAAGGCCGAGATGGAACTGGGCGCCGCCATGGGCGAGCTGGCCTTCGCGGCCGGGCTCGCCGGGCAGGCCGCGGCGCCGGCCGCCCTGGACAGCACCGTCGAGGGCCGCACCGCCCGCGCCGAACGGGTGCCTCTCGGCGTCGTGGGCGTCATCACGCCCTGGAACATGCCGCTGATGCTGGCCCTGCGTTCGGTGGCCCCCGCCCTCGCGCTCGGCAACGCCGTGCTGCTCAAGCCGGACCCGCACACCCCCGTCGTGGGCGGACGGTTCGTGGCGTGGCTGTTCCGGCGGGCCGGCCTGCCCGACGGCCTGCTGCACGTCCTGCCCGGCGGAGCCGCGACCGGCACGGCCGTCGTCGAGGCGCCGGAGGTGGCGATGGTCTCCTTCACCGGCTCCACCGAGGCCGGACGGTCCGTCGCCCGCACCGCGGGCGGACTGCTGAAGAAGGTCTCCCTGGAACTCGGCGGCAACAACGCCTTCGTCGTCCTCGCCGACGCCGACGTGGACGCCGCGGCCTCCGCCGGCGCCTTCGGTTCCTTCGTCCACTCCGGCCAGCTGTGCATCGCCGTCGGCCGCCACCTCGTCCACCGCTCGGTCGCCGAGCGGTACACCGCCGCGCTCGCGCAGAAGGCCGAGGCCCTCACCGCGGGCGACCCGGCCGACCCGGCCACCCGGATCGGACCGCTGATCGACGAGCGCCAGCTGGCCAAGGTGCGCGCGATCGTCGCCGACACCGTCGCCGCCGGAGCCCGCCTGGTGTGCGGCGGCACCACGGAAGGACGGGTGCACCGGCCCACGGTCCTGGACCGCGTCCGCCCCGGCATGCGCGCCTTCGACGAGGAGATCTTCGGACCGGTCGCCCCCGTCACCGTCTTCGAGGACGACGACGAGGCCGTCGCCCTGGCCGACGCCACCGGGCACGGGCTCGCGGCGGCCGTGTACGCGGGCGCGCCCGAGGCGGCCCGCGCCGTGGCCGCCCGGCTGCGCGCCGGGATGGTCCACGTGGGCGACCAGACGGTGGTGTCCGAGCCGCAGCTGCCGTTCGGCGGCGTCGGCAGCTCGGGCAACGGCGGCCGCTTCGGCGGGCCCGCCGCCGTGGAGGCCTTCACCCAGTGGCGGCTGACCACCGAGAGCACCCCGCCGCGCCGCTACCCCTTCTGAGGGCGGCGCCCCGCCGGCCCCCACCGCGCCGCCGGCCCACCCACCACCCCCACGATCCGAAGGAGCGTCCGACATGGGGAAGAAGGTCCACCCCGGCCGTTACGCCGCCGCGCCGCCCGAGGGAACGGTCGTCTTCCTGATCGGGATGCGCGTCAACGCCTGGTGGAAGATCCACCGCTGGCTGCCCGCGTTCCGCGCCATGGTGCCCATGCTCAAGGAGGTCAGCCGGCGCCAGGAGCACGGCTTCCTCGGCTACCACGTGTGGTTCGGCCGCACCACCGTGGTCCTGCAGTACTGGCGCAGCCTCGACGACCTGATGGCCTACGCCCGCAACGCCCAGGCCGAACACGTGCCGGGCTGGCGGAACTTCAACCGCAGCGTCGGCAACAGCGGCGACGTGGGCGTCTGGCACGAGGCCTACGTGACCCATCCCGACCGGATGCACGTCATCTACCGGAACATGCCGCTGTTCGGCATGGCCAAGGCGACCGAACACGTCCACCGGGGCGGCGACGGCCCGGTCGTGGCGACCCGCCCCCCGCAGGGCCGGGCCGCCGCCTGAGAGGAGGAAGCCGTATGACCACCACCCCCAGCCCCCCGGCGGACACCGCCCCGGGGGGCGCCCCGCCCGGCGCCGCACCGCCGCCCGCGCGCCCCCGGCTGCTGCTCCTCGCCAGCTGCCTGGGCCTGTTCATGTCCTTCATCGAGGTCACCGCGGCCATCTCGACCCTGCGCGCCATGCAGGTCGACCTCGGCGTGGCACCGGCCGACCTCAGCTGGGTCTCCAGCACCTACACCCTGGTGGTGGCGGCCGGGGTCCTCTCCGGCGGAGCCTTCGGCGAACGCTACGGCAGACGCCGCGTGTTCCTCCTGGGCGTCGCCGCGCTCGCCGCCGGATCCCTGGTCGTGGCCATGAGCGACGGCTACGCGCAGGTCCTGGCCGGCCGGGCGCTCAGCGGCGTCGGCGGGGCCCTGGTCCTGCCCACCTCGCTCGCCCTGATCACCACGTCGTTCACCGACCCGCGGGAACGCGGACGCAAGATCTCGGTGTGGGTGTCGGTCTCCGGCTTCGGGCTGGCCCTCGGACCGCTCATCGGCGGCGCCCTGCTGGAGGCGTCCGGCTGGCACGCGGTCTACCTCGTCAACGCGGTCCTCGCCGTGGCGACCGCGGCCGTCACGCTGTACGCCGTCCCCGAGAGCAAGGTGCCGGGCCGCCCGCTGGACTGGCCCGGCCAGGCCCTCGCCGTGGTGGGCCTGGGCTGTCTGGTGACCGGCGTCGCCGTCGGCGGCCGGGTCGGATACGGCGACCCCCGCGTCGTCGCCGCGCTGCTGGCCGCCGTGGCCGCGCTCACCGCCCTGGCCGTCGTCGAGGCCCGGGTGCCGGTACCGATGCTCAACGTGCGGATGATGCGCTCGGCGCCCTACACCGTGGCGCTCGTGGTGGCCGCCGCCGGACTGTTCGCGTTCGTCGGCGTGATCTTCCTCGAGGTGCAGTTCCTCCAGCGGGTCCAGGGCGCCGACGCCCTGGACACCGGAGTACGGCTGCTCGCCGCCATGGCCGCGTTCGTGCTCTCCACCGCCCTGGCCTCCCGCCTCGCCGGCCGGCTCGGGGCCGCCCGGCTCCTGGTGGCCGGCTGCGCGCTCACCGGCGTCGCCGGCCTGGTCCTGCTGCTGCAGCGGCCCGACAGCCCGTACGGCGTCACCGCGGCGGGCCTGGTGCTGGCCGGGCTCGGCTCCGGTCTGGTGGTGGCGCCCTCCACCACCGCCGCCCTGGCCGTCGTACCGCCGCCCGCCGCGCCCGCCGCGTCGTCGGCGGTGACCGCCTTCCGGCAGGTCGGCTCGGTGCTGGCCACCGCGGCACTCGGCGCGGTGCTGTCCCTGCGCTTCCTGGACACGCTGCCCGCCGAACTGGACGCCGCCCGGGTGCCGTCCGGGGTCGCGGCCGCCGTGCTGGAGCGGGCCGGCAGCGGCTCCGACGGCGCCGGTCCCGCACCCGGGGAGGTGCACGCCGCCCTGGGCCGGGCCTTCACCGACGGCATCCACGCGGGAATGCTCGTCATCTCGGCGGTGTCCTTCGCGGCCGCCGCCCTGGCCGCGCTGTTCCTGCTGCGCCGGCCGGCCACGGCCTGACCGGCAGGAGGGGACGCGGCACGGGGCCGCCGGAACGCCACCACGGCGTCCGGCGGCCCCGCACCGCGCTCACTCCTGCCCGACGAGCTCGCCGTGCAGCTTGGCGAGGATGCGGCGCCGGGTGGGACCTATGGACCCGCGGGCGATGCCCAGGGTCTGCGAGATGTGGTCGTAGCTGAGGGGCGGCTCGGCGAAGAGCAGCCCCAGCAACTCCCTCTGCTGCTCGGGCAGATCCTCCAGCACCGCCTGAAGCCGCTCCCCGTCCGCGCGGGCGAGCACACGCTCCTCCGGCGCGGGCATCGCATGCTCGGGATCCGCGGCCCGCACCAGGTCGGCGGGTTCCGGGACGCTCACCACCCGCCGGGACTGCCGGGCCCGGGCGAGCGCCTCCCGCTTGGCCACCGTGACCAGCCAGGCCGCTATCCGCCCCGGCTGCTTCAGCGTGTGTATGTGCTCCACCAGCCGCTGCCAGGTCAGCTGATAGGCGTCCTCGCAGTCGGCGTGGCCGAGACCGTGCGAACGCACCACGGTCCACACGGCCGGACTGTAGAGCCGGATCAGCCTCTCCCACGCCCTGACGTCACCCGCCCGGCACTGCTGGATCAGCTGCTCCAGCCCGACGGCGGGCCCGCGTTCGGGGCGCCGCCTCTCACGGTCGGGCTTGTTTCTTCGGTCGACAGGACGTACCACCACAGGCCGCCATTCCTTTCCGGAAGGGTCGTGCGTGTTCCTGAGCCAGGGCGGCGACATTAGGGTTCACGCCACACACCCGGCAAAGAAGCGACCTGTCCGAAAAGCGACGAAGGCTTTCCGGCGGCTCGTATTTCCACAGTGCGCAACTCGACTGCCTGCGGTTTTCCCCTGCACAAAACAGAACTGACAGAAGACCGTCAGCTTCCGGGACAACTGTCAGCGGATTGTCAGCCGGCCATTGCGCGCTTCGTTCGACAGGCCGTTCCGGAAAAGGAATCGGAACCGGTCGGCCGGTTTCCGTCCGGACTCCAGCGGCACCTGTGACCCTCGGCCCCGTCGACCCCCCCACCGACACGAAGGGAACGTGAGGTCATCGTGTCCACCTCCGCACTGGACCGGCCGGCGCCCCGGCCGCCACAGCGTCAGGAGCAACCCCGGCCCCAGGAGGAGCCGGACGGCGGGAAGCGGAAACGGCGCGGACGGCGAGGGGAGTTCCGCCTCGGCGCGCGGGGGCGGAAGCTGACGCTCGCACTGCACATCACGTCGTCGGTCGGCTGGATGGGCCTGTCGATGTCGATGGCCACCCTCGCCCTGATCGGCTACCTCACCTCCGACCCCGGCGTCGCCGAAGGCGCGTACTACGCGATGTACGTCTTCGACGAGACGACGGTGTCCCTCGTCAGCCTCGTCAGCGGCGTCACCGGCGTCCTGCTGGGCTGCGGCACCCCCTGGGGGCTGCTGCGCCACTGGTGGGTGCTGGTCAAATGGGTGCTCGCCCTGTCCGTCGCGGTGTTCGCCTGGGTCTACACCCACCCCCTGGTGCTGACCGCGGCGGAGCGCGCCGGGGAGACCCGCGGCGACACCTACCGGCCCGGGACCGAGGCGGCCGTGCTGGCCTGGACGGTCCCCCCGGTGTTCGCCCTGCTGGTGTTCCTCTCCCTGCTGTCGGTGTACAAGCCGTGGGGCCGCACCCCGCGCGGCCGGCGCCACGCGGAGGCCGGCGCCCGGCGCAGGGCGTCCACGGCCGGCGCCCCCGCGGACACGCCGGTGACCGTGGCGGCCGTCGACCGCCTCGCCGACGACGTCGTCGGCCTGCGGCTCGAACCCGTGCCGGGCGGGCCGGTCGCCCCGTGGACGGCCGGCGCGCACATCGACCTGGTGCTGCCCTCCGGACGGATCCGGCAGTACTCCCTCCACGGCGACCCGGACGACCGCTCCTGCTACCGGGTGGCGGTGCTGAAGGAGCCCGAGGGCCGCGGCGGATCGCTGGAGGTGCACCGGCTCACCGCCGGCGACCGCATCGCCGTGCGCGGACCGCGCAACCACTTCCCGCTGGCCGACGCGGAGCGGCACCTGTTCGTCGCCGGCGGCATCGGCGTGGTCCCCTTCCTGCCGATGATCGAGGAGGCCGAACGGCGCGGCGCCGACTGGCGGCTGGTCTACGTCGGCCGCCGCAGGGCCGGCATGGCGTTCCTGACGGAGCTGGAGCGGTACGGGCCCGACCGGGTGCTCGTCCACGCCCGCGACGAGTCGGAACGCCCCGACCTCGCGGCCCTGCTCGCCGCCTCCCCGGCCGGCACCGCGGTCCACTGCTGCGGCCCGGACGGCATGATGCGCGCCGTGGAGGACCTCATGGACCGCGCCTGCCCGCAGGGCACCCTGCACCTGGAACGGTTCACCCCGAGCGCCCGGCCGGCCTCGCCCGAGGCCGACCGGCCCTTCGAGATCGAGCTGAGCAGCACCGGAGAGGTCGTCCACGTGCCCGCCGGCCGGTCCGCCCTGGAAGCCTTGCGCGAGTGCGCCCCGCAGCTCGCCGCCTCCTGCGAGGACGGTCTGTGCGGCTCCTGCGAACTGCGCGTCCTCGCGGGGAACCCCGACCACCGCGACGACGTGCTCCCCGCCGCGGAGCGCGGCCGCACCGACATCGTCTACCCGTGCGTGTCCCGGGCCCGCGGCGCACGCCTGGTGGTCGACCTGTGAACCGGGCGGCGGTCCGCGGGCGCGCCCCGTCGCCCGGCGGACCGCCGCCGTCCCGCCCGCCGGCCCCCGCTCACGCCGTCCAGTCCGCCGACGCCCGTACCCGGACCGGCCAGTGGGAGAACAGCCGGCCCTCCTCGTGCAGACCGCTCAGGACCCCCGCCACCCGGTCGACCACGGCCGCGTCCGTGACCGTCTCCGTCGGACGGAACTGACGCCACACCCGTTCCAGGCACAGCAGCAGCACCGCCGGGTCGGGGAAGCCCTCGCCCAGCGCGTCCTGCGAGCGCACCGCCAGGTGGACCGCCGCCGCGCCCGCGTGCAGGGCGCAGTACTGCTCGGCCAGGCGGAACTGCTCGGCGGTCGCGGCGTAGCCGCGTCCCACGTCCTCCTTCAGCCGGGC
Organism: Streptomyces sp. NPDC014764; assembly: GCF_043082785.1. Taxonomy (NCBI): domain Bacteria; kingdom Bacillati; phylum Actinomycetota; class Actinomycetes; order Kitasatosporales; family Streptomycetaceae; genus Streptomyces; species Streptomyces sp. NPDC014764. Next base: position 57,777 of record NZ_JBIBXY010000021.1, read on the forward strand.
CGTCTCGCCCAGCAGCCGGTCGAACTCCTTCAGCAGCCGGTCACCCGTCTCCGCCGCACGGTGGAACAACGCCCGGTCCCGCCCGTCGCGCTGACGCTCCGCCAGGTCCCGCAGCCGCTCCAGCGCGTCGGGCAGGGCCAGCAGGACGTCGTCCCGGCCCCGGCTGACCAGCAGCTGCCGCTCCGGACGCCACTCCGGCAGCTCGGCGTCCAGGCCGAACATGACGCCGATGCGCTCCACCGCCTCCGCCCGCAGGCCGTCACCGGCGTCCCGCGCCGTGCCCAGCAGCCCGTCGAGCTGCGCCGCGATGTTCTTCAGGTTCACCACGGTGTTGCCGTCGACGAACGAGACCGCCGCCAGGTCCCGCAGCATCTTCTGGTAGACGCCGAAGTGCGGATGGTCCCGCAGGTACAGCCGCGCCCCGAGCAGCACCGACAGCTGACCCATGGTGCGCTCCAGCAGCGTCGGCACGAAGTACTTGACCACCGAGGAGTACACGCTGGCCTGCGCCGGGTTGCTCTGCAGCGCGCGCACCGCGCCGCTGCACACCGCGTCCGCCACCATCAGGTCGGCGAAGCACTCGGCCAGCTGGCGCCGGGAGTAGGGGATGTCGGCGACCCGCTGCCCGAAGATCTCCCGCCGGGCGGCGAAGTCCATCGTCAGCCGGAGCGCGGTGTCCACCGCCCCCAGGGCGATGCTGCCGATGACCACCCGGGCCACCTGGGCGCTCTTCAGGGCCAGTTCCAGACCCTGCCCCTCGGCCCCGACCAGGGCGTCCTCCGGCACGAACACGCCGTCGACCCGGATGCCGCTCATGTCCAGCGCCCGCAGCCCGTGCAGGCGCTCGTTGGGCAGGGCCGCGACCGTGCCGGCCGGGCACTGCCGCCGGTCCAGCGCGAACACCGACCAGCCGCCCGGCCCCCCGCGCTCGGCCGTGCGCGCCTGGACGCTCACCACGTCGGCGATCGTGGCGTTGCCGATCAGGTACTTCTCACCGGTGAGCCGCCAGCCGCCGGGCACCCGCTCGGCGCGCATCTCGTTGGCCAGCACGTCGCTGCCGTGCCGCCGTTCCGACAGCCCCCAGGACATCCGGGCGCCGTGCCGGATGCCGTGCACGGCGGCCCGGCCCTGCTCGTCGCCGGCGGCGATCCAGTGCGGCATGAACGCCACATTGGTGATCATCAGCGCGGTCGCGGTGGTCGGGTCCCGGCGGGCCACCAGCCGCACCAGGTTGAACCCCACCTCCACGTCGCCTGCCCGCCCGCCCCACCGTTCGGGCAGGCAGTACTCGTGCACGCCCCAGGCCTGGAGCAGATCGGTGAGCTCGTAGGGGAACTCCTCCCGCTCGTCGAAGGCCAGCACCTTCGCGAACGGCATACGGGCCCCGGCGTCGTGCGGGTCCCCGAGGTGGTCCTCCAGCCCTTCCGCCAGGGCCACGAGGTCGTCGACTGTCACGGTTGCGGTTCCTTCCCTGCGTGGTGCGCGCGGTCGGTTCAGGCCAGATGGGGGGCGGCGCAGGAGAACATGCGGTTCTCCTCGTACAAGGGGGTGACGACGTACATGAGCCGGCGCGCCTCCGCGTCGGGCAGCGGGGCGACGCGCCCGCCCGCACGGTCCAGCACGGCCGTCAGCACCGGGCTCAGCCACCCCGCGTCGCCGGGCGGCAGCCCGAACAGCGACCGGTCGCGGCAGGCCCACCACAGGTGCACACAGCTCGCCGCGGTGTGCAGCAGGCACAGCCGCTCCGCCAGGTGGCCCAGCTCCGGCGGGCCGCCGTCCTGGTCCTTGCCGCTGCCCAGCCGCCAGGACACGTCGTGCAGCAGCCCGCCCACCGCGCACTCCAGCTCCCGGGTGCGGGCGACGATCCGGGCGGCGTCGGCGACCGGCGCCGCGGCCCCCTCGGTCACCGCGTGCCGCACCGCCGCCGCCACCGCCGGCAGCCGGGACAGCACCGGATCCCCGCCCCGGCCCGACAGTTGCAGCCGGTCCCAGTCCGCCTCGGGCAGCGCGGCCCCCAGGTCGAAGACCCGGCCCAGCGCGTCCTGCGCCCCGTCCCCGTCGCCCGCGCTCCCGGCCACCCCGGCGAGCCGGGCCAGCTGCGCCGCCACCAGCCGGGTGTTCGCCACCGGGCTGGTGTCGATGTACCGCACCACCGCGTTGTCCCGGCGGACGGTGTCGAACGCCGCGTACGGCCCGTCCCGCAGCAGGCTGCGGGTGCCCAGGACGTCCGCGCAGCGGGCGAGGGCCTCGTCCGCGAAGTCGGTGGCCGTCCTCTTCGCCACGCTCGACCACAGGGACTGCGCCTCCGGCAGCGCATGCGCGCCCCGCGCGGCCGTCAGCGCCGCCACGTCGGCGGCCAGCACCAGCGCGGCCGCCGTCGCCAGCTCCCGCCGCGGATACGGCAGCCGGTCCGCGCCGCGCCCGCCCACCCGCCGCTCGCGGGCGAAGTCCCACGCCAGCCGCAGCCCGGTGTCCGCGCAGGCCAGACTGCACCCGGTGCTCATGGTCCGCACCACCTGCATGGCCTTCATCGCGATCTCCAGGCCGTGCCCGGGCTGCCCGACCAGCGCGTCCGCACGCACCGGCAGCCCCTGGAAGCGGAACCCGGCGAAGTCGACGCCGCGCATCCCGGCCGGCCGCTGCCGGATCCCCGAGCGCGCCTTGTCCACCTCGCCGCCCTCCAGCAGCAGCGCCGAGAAGGCGCCCGGCCCGCGGCGTCCGGTGCGCGCCACCACCAGCAGCGCCTGGCAGCGTTCGCCGAGCCCCACCAGCCACTTCTCGCCGTCCAGCACATAGCCCCCGCCGGCCTCGCCCGAAGCGGGCGCGGCGGTGCAGGAGTTGGCCAGCAGATCGCCGCCGTGCTCCGCCTCCGACAGGGCGAAACCGACCGATCCGCCCTCGCGCAGCAGCCGTACCACCCGCTCGCGCTGCCCGGCCGACCCCGCGGCGAGCACGCAGACCGCCGCGGTGATGCTGAACATCGTCGCCGGCATCACCGCCGGGTCCCGGCGGGCCGCCGCCCGCACCAGCATCAGCGTGTGGTCCAGGGAGACCAGGTCGCCGCCCTGCCCGGCCGGCACGAACGCCGTCCGCAGCCAGGGCCCGACCCGCTCGGCCAGCTCCCGCGGGTAGGCCTCGTCGGCGTCCCGGCGGGCCATGGCCGCGAACCCGTACGGACTGCCCGGGTCCCGCGGGTCGCCCAGCGCCAGGTCGAGTTCCGTCACCGCCGCGTACGGAGCGGCCGTCGCCGCCCTCATCGGTCCTCCCCGGGCGGGACGGGCACGTACTCGGTGCACGCGGCCGGCAGCCGGACACCGTTCCAGGCGAGCTGCTGCACCCGCGCGGTGAACGCGGCCCCGCGCATCAGGTGATGGGCGACGTCGGCGGCCCTGCGGTTCTCCAGCGCGGCGAGATAGCTGCCGCGCACCCACTCGTTGAAGCCGCCCATCGCCGGACCGCACCACACCTGGTAGTCGGCGGTCCTGTCGCCCTCACCGGTCACCGCCCACCGCGACGCCATGCCCAGGTACCAGCGGAACACCAGCGCCATGCGCCGCCGCGGCGACTGCCGGGCGCGGAGCAGCTGGTCCGGGTCGCGGCGGGTGAAGTACTCCTCGACGTCCGCCCACACGTCGTCGAGCGGCCGCCGGAACACCTGCCGCTCCAGCTGCCCGCGCGCCTCCTCGGGCAGCGCCTCCACCCCGTCGTACGCCTTGTACAGCTCGTAGAGCTTCTTGGCGCGCATCGGGAACAAGGTGCCCTTCTTCAGCACCTGCAGTTCCACGCCGAGTTCGAACATGTCGGCCGCCGGCGCCATCTCGAAGTCCGCGAGCCCCGCTCCCGCCAGCAGCCGGCGCGTCGCCTCCGACGTGCCCGACTCCAGGCAGGACTGGTGGACGGAGCCGACGACGACGTAGTCGGCGCCCAGCGCGAACGCGGCGGCCGCGGCACGCGGCGTGCCGATGCCTCCCGCGGCGCCCAGACCGATCCGCTGCCCGTACCCCAGCTCCCGCTGGACGGTGTCGCGCACCCGGAGCAGCCCCGGGAACAGGGCGGTCAGCGGACGCCGGTCGGTGTGGCCGCCGGAGTCGGCCTCGGCGGTGACGTCGTCGGCCATCGGCACCCGCCGCGCCAGTTCCGCCTGTTCGGCGGTGATCAGCCCGCGCGCCACCAGGTCCGCGGTGATCGCCTCGGGCGCCGGGCGCATGAACCGCTCGGCGACCTCGGCGCGCGAGACCTTCGCGACGATCCGGTGGCCGACGTGCACCCGGCCGTCGGGGGTGCGGCTCAGCCCGGCGGCGCGGTAGCGCACCACGTGCGGGGTGAGGTCCATGAACGCGGACGCCTCCACGCACCGCACCCGGTGCCGCAACAGCAGCTCCACGCCCTCGCGTTCCAGGGCGTCCTCGCTCGGACTGTGGATCAGGTTGACCGCGTACGGCAGGGCGGGGATCTCCGCGGCGAAGCGGGTCAGCGCCCGGTCGATCCGCCCGGGCAGCAGCCCGGCCGCCCCGAAGGACGCCAGCACCCCCGCCCGGGCCAGCGCGATCACCAGTTCCTCGGAGGCGATGCCGCCGGCCATCGCGCCGGCCATGTACGCGTGTCCGACGCCGTGGCGGGCGCGGAAGGCGGAGCAGCCGAGCCGCTCGGGCGGCAGCGGCCCGACGGCCGCCACGATCCGTCCGCCGGGGCCGGGCGCGGCGTTCGCGGCGCCCACGCCCTGTCCGGTGTCGACGATGTAGCAGGGCTGTTCCAGGGCGCCGAGCACCCGGTGGATCCCTGCCGGATCCGTGTGCACGGGCGGGGTGGTCGTCCGGGCGGGGGCGGTGGTCACTGGTCCTCCTCGGCGGACTCGTCGGGAACGACGTCCACGGCGATGTCGGTCAGTTCGTAGATGCGCAGACCCGGCTTCCACACGCTGGCGTCGGCGACGACGGTCAGCCGGCCGTCGGTGCGGCGGACCTCCTTGATGTGCGCGTCGAAGGTCATCTCGCGGTCCTCGCGCAGGATCTGCCCGCGGTACTTCCAGCCCATCGGCACGTCCCGCGGCACGGTGAACCGCACCGGGCCCATGCCGTCGGCCAGTCCGGACTCGATCACCAGGGCCTGCAGCCCCTGGAGCACGGCCTCGACACCGAGCGAGCCGGGCATCACCGGGTCGCGGTGGAAGTGGCAGGAGAAGTACCAGTCGTCGGGGTCGATACGGCGGTGTCCGTGCACATAGCCCTTGCCGTGCTCACCGCCCCCGTCGACCAGCGTCACCTCGTCGACCAGCCGCAGATGGCCGTCGCCGAGGCGCAGGCCGCTGCCCGCGGCCGGGGTGAACCAGCGGTCGTCCGAGCGCACCGGCAGCCGGCGCACCGCGGACTCCTCGAGCCGCTCACGGGCCGACTCCAGCCACGGCGGCACGTACTGCCCGGAGTCCAGTCCGACCTGGTTGGACAGCGCCTGCTCGGTGAAGTAGCCGAACAGCGACTCGCCCTCGTAGAACACCTCGTCGTCGGCGAGCAGCCGGTAGCGGAAGTTCTGCAGGGTGGCCCCCGGCACCGCCTGGCTGGACAGCAGCTCCGACTCGTGCCGGATCGTCCTCCCGCGCAGGTCCAGGTCCTTGACGAAGGCGGCCCGGCCGTCGAGGTTGCGGATGGACAGCTCCTCCTCGGGCTTGGCCAGGGTCGCGCCCAGGTAGTAGCCGAGCAGGATCGCCGCCTGCAGCGAGGTCTCCATCACGACGCAGTTGGGCATGCCCGCCGGGCCGCTGTCCGCGTAGTACCAGGCCTCCGGCGGCGAGTCGTACTCGGTGGCCATCGTGGAACCCGGCGACAGGTCGCCGCGGGTCCCGTCGAGCCGCATGATGCGGTCCACGAACCGGAAGTCCCCGTTGGGGATGTACGGCGCGCGCCGGCCGGCGTAGATCTCGAACTCGGTGCCCATCGCCGTGCCGAGGTCGCCCTTGGCGGCGTGGGCCAGGTGCAGTTCGTTGATGAAGGCCGCCTCGCCGCGCTCGTTGCGGCGGCCGAGGAAGGCGGGCACCCCGCCGGCCTCGGGCCGGTACGGCGTGCCCGGCTTCTCCTGGACGCGGACGCCGAAGTTGCGCATCGACACGATCGGCTTGTCCCCGTCGTACACGGTGATGTCCGCGATCACCGTGGGCCGCGGCAGCATCGTCAGCTCGATCACGTCCACCTCGTAGCGGACCTGCCGCATGTCCGGGGTGATCTGCCCGCGCACCTTCACCTCGGTCTCCAGCCCCGGCACCGACTGGAACTCCCCGTCGGGCAGCACCAGGTGCATGCCCAGGTACATCGCGTACACCTGGAGCAGCTGCACACCGCCCTCGGCGATGAGCGAACCGGCCAGCACCGGGTCGCCGGTGAAGTGGCAGCGGAAGTACCAGCCGTCCGGGTCGAGCCGCTTGACCGCCGACAGACGTCCCAGGCCGCGCGGACCGCCCAGGCGGTCGACCGACGTGACCTCGTCGATCATGCGGAGCATCTCGCCGGGCAGCCGCAGCGAACGGTTCGCACCGTCCGCCCGCTGGTCCCAGCGCGGCCCGAACACCTCACCCGGCCGTCCCTCGGCGAGCAGCGCCAGATCGGCCCCGCTCAGCGACGTGACGTCGGTGCGGGCCAGCGGCTTGAACCAGGCCGGCGTCATCGCCGCGCGGCGCGCCCGGTCGGCGGCCGTCTCCACCACGCCGAGGGAGTCCTCCAGCTCGGCGGGGGTGAAGAACCCGGCGCACGCGTCGAGCAGTTCGAGGATCAGCTCGCCGTCCGCGTAGCAGCGGTAGTTGAAGAAGAACAGCAGGCTGTCGCCGTTCCACACGAACCGGTCGATGCGGATGTCGTAGCGCAGCGTCTGCCCCTCGCGCGGCAGCGCGCCGTGGAAGACCAGCCGGCTGTCCAGCAGCCGGTAGACGCGCTCGCCCCGGGTGCGGAAGTCGATGCCCAGGTAGCTGATCAGCAGCATGTCGCACTGGCCGGCCTCGATGGTGACCGCGCACGGCACCAGACCGTCGACGCTGTACCAGGCGCCCACCGGGACGTCGTACTCGGTGGTGATCTCCGACGGCTCGAACACCCCGGTCTCGCCCTTGACATGGGTGACCCGGCTGACGAAGTGGTACGGCGGCTCCGGCAGCCGGCAGCGCCGCGGGTAGGTGTCGACCTCGGCGAACGCCGGCCCGAACACCGGGGCCACGCGGCCCTGCGCGAACTCCAGCAGATCCCGCTCGTCCCAGACCACGGGCCTGCCGCCGTCACCGCCCGGCTCCGGCGCGGGCGCCTGCGGTTCCGACGGGCCGGCGGGCGGCAGGGACTCCGCGGGCCGGCCCGGATACGCCGGCCCGGACGGCGTCAGCGTCCGCAGCGAGGCGTCCAGCACGGCGTGCTGCGCCCGCAGCGCGGCCCGGTGGGCGTGCGCCACGCTCGCCGCGATCGCCTGCAGCGGCGACACCGGCCCCGGCAGGGACGCCCGGGCGGCCGGGACGGCGGGCGCCGCCCGGTGCGCCCCGGCGCCCGCGAGAGCGGGAACATGAGCCGGTTCCGGCAGATGGACGAAAGGATTTCCCTCGACGACGATCCCCTCGGACACCGGGACGGGCCCGGCCGCCGCGTCCTGGGGCGGGGCGGCACTCGGCGGGGGAGCGGGGCTCATGACGGCGGTCACCTCGGGGGAGTCGGCGGGAGCGGTCGGGGCGAGCAGCGGGGCCGCCGCGCGGGCCACCCGCTCCACGGTCGCCTCGCCCCCGCACGCCACCCTCAGGACGGGCCCGGGGGCGGCGGCGGTGCGGGGGGTGGGGAAGAGCACGCCCAGGTCCACGTCCAGACCGTGGGCGACCAGCCGGGCCAGGGCCTGCGCGAGGGCGGCGGCGCCGGCGGCGCCGCGCCGGTCCACCGACACCGCCAGATGCGGCCGCTCACCGAGCGTCTCGGTGATCCAGCGGGTGCAGGTGGCGCCGGGGCCGACCTCGACGAAGTAGCGGTAGCCGCGCTCGTGCGCGGTCCGCGCCAGCCGCGCGAAGTCGATCGTGGAGCGCAGGGTGTGCGCGATCCGCCCGGCCAGCTCCGCGCGGTCGGTGACCGGGACGGTGTCGTAGTCGTAGGCGGACAGCAGCTCGAGCGACGGGACCTCGCCGGCGAGCGGATAGTCGTTCAGCGCGGCCAGGCCGGGCAGCGCGGGGTCGACCACGGGGCAGTGCATCACATGGTTGGCGGGCGCCTTGGCCGCCTGGCACCCCACCCGCTCGACGAGCTCGCGGACCTGCCCGGGATCACCCGCGACCACCGTCTCCCGCGGGGTGTTGACGTGCGTGAGGAACACCCGGTCCAGGCCGGTCATCGCGTCGCGCACGCGGTCGGCGCCCGCCAGCAGCACCCGCGTCGTCCACACCCCCGCGTCCAGGGTGTCCGCCGGCAGCGACCACGCCTCGCGCACCTGCTCCTTGCGTCCGCGCAGCCGGTCACGGAACAGCGGCGTCGCGGCCAGGGCGGCGTCGTCGCGCGCCGCCTCGGCCCACACCCCGGTCGCGAACAGCATGCTGGACTCGCCCAGGCTGTAGCCGAACGCGCCGTCCGGGGCCACGCCCAGGACGTCCCGCAGCAACCGGGTCTGCAGCACCGCGAAGTTGGTGCCCGCGGCCAGCATCACCGGGATGTCCTCGATCAGCTCCGCCTCGTGCCGCATCATCGCGCGCCGGTCGACCGGCCCCCGCGCCCGCGGGAACAGCGAGCGGTGCTTGAGCCTCTCGGCCGGCCGGTCCGCCTCCCGCTCGAAGGCGGCCCGCAGCCCCGGGAACAGCCGGAACAGATCGCGTCCGGCGCCCGGGTAGGTGGCGAAGGCGCCCGGATAGACGAACGCGACCCGGCCCTCGGGGCCGACCGGGCGGGCGGTGCAGAAGCTGCCGGACGGCGTGCTCCACTCCCCGCCGCCGTCGGCGACCGACGGCAGGTCCCTTTCGGCCGCGGCCAGTTCGGCGTCCAGCCGGGCCTCGTCGGCCGCGACCACCACCGCCGTCAGCCGGCCGGTCCGGGGCGTGTGCGCGGCCTCCCGCACCACCGCCTCGGCGCCCCGGCCCGCGAGCTCCGCGCGCAGGGCCGCCGCGGCGGAGGCGAGCGCCGGGCCGTCCTCGGCGGAGAACGGCAGGATCCACACGCCCGGACCGTCCGTCCAGGACGTCGCCGGCGCCCCGGCCGCCTCCGGCGCGGTGCCGCGCACCACGAGGTGGGCGGCGGTCGCTCCGTGCGGGCCGTCGTCGCCGAGCACGCTCACCGCGGCCGTCCGCCGCCCGCCGCGCCGCTCGGGCAGCCACGGCTGGGGATCGCCGAGCAGCGTGAACCGCGACCCCTCGAGCCCGGGCGCGGACGCGTCCAGCAGACCCTCCGGGGCCGCCGGGAACTCCGCGTGGTGCACGGCGAGGACGGCCGAGACCAGCGACGCCAGCGGCGCCGCCCGCCCGGTGTCCCCGACCAGCGCGGTGGTGCCGCCCAGCGCGCACCCGTACGGGTCGTCGCCACCGCCGGCCCGGTACACCGCGGCCAGCGCGGCGGCCTCCTCCCGGCGGGCGTCCGCGACGGCCCCCGACAGCTCCAGGTAGGCCACGTCCGCCGGGTCGGCCTCCGCGGCCGACAGGGCCTGCCGGGCCGCCCCGGCCACCGCGTCCGCGCGGTCCGGCGCACAGTGCACGGCCAGCGCGTCGACCGTGGCGTACACGCGCCGCCCCCGCACGGCGTCCTCGCGGGTGACGACCACGGCGGCGGCCCCGTCGCCCAGCACCGGCATCTCCTCGCCGCGCGCGGTGGCGATCCGGGCCCTGGCCCGGGTGTTCTCCGCGCCCGCGGCCAGGTCCACCGCGCCCACCAGCACGGCGTCCACGGTGGGGTCGAGCAGCAGCAGGCGGGCCACCTCCAGGGCCCGCACCGCGGCGGTGCCGTCGGCCGCCAGGGTGAACGACGGGCCGGTCAGGTTGCGGGAGGAGGAGATCCGGCTCGCCATCACGTTGCCGATGTAGCTGAGGACCTCGTTTGCGCCGATCGGGTCATGCACGGCGCCGCGCACCGCCTCCTCCAGGCTGTCCAGCCGCTCCGCGTCCAGCGTCACCCCGGCCCGCGCGCACTCGGCGCGGACATGGGCGCCGATGTCGAACCGCGCGCGGTGGGTGTGGGTGCGCGGTTCCATCTCCATGGCGACCACCACGCCGACCCGTGACCCGGGCAGCTCGTCCGCCTTGACCCCGGGCGGCGGGGCGTCGAGACCGGCGTCCGCCAGAGCCTGCTCCGCCGCCTCGAACAGCGCCAGGTGCTGCGGGTTGGCCTGGGCCAGCTCGTTCGGCGGGATGCGGTAGGTACGCGGACGGACGTCCACGGCGTCGACGTAGCCGCCGGCCGGGTCGGCGCCCTCGGCCACGGTCCCGGCCAGCGGACCGCCCGGCACCTGCTCGGCGCCGTACCAGCGGTTCGCGGGCCGCCCGGTCAGCGCCGGCCGTCCCGACCGCGCCGCGCGCGCCAGCTCACCGGTGCCGGTGAGCGGCCCGAGCCGCGTCCCGAGCCCCACCACCGCGAGCCGCGGCTGCCGCACCGGCCGCGCAGCGGCGGCACCGGACTCCTCGCCGGGCTTCGGCCCCACGGCGGGGGAGGGGCCCGACAGCTCCCGCGGCCCGGTCAGCACCGCGTGCGCGTTGGTGCCGCCGAAGCCGAACGCGGACACCGCGGCACGCCGCGGTCCGTCCCGCTCCGGCCACGGGCGCGACTCCAGCACCAGCCGGTCCGCGACCGCCTCGGCGCCCTCCGGCCGCAGCGGCGAGAGCACCCCGGGCGTGGCGGGGACGACGCCGTGCCGCAGCGCCAGCACCGTCTTGAGCACACTGGTGAAACCGGCGACCGTCAGCAGATGGCCGACGTTGCCCTTCACCGACCCCAGCAGCGGCACCTCGGCGCCCACCGAGCCGAAGTACTCGGCCAGGCCGCGCAGTTCCGTCGCGTCCCCCAGCGGGGTCCCCGTCGCGTGGCACTCGATGTAGTCCACCGACGCCGGGTCCACGTGCGTGTACGCCTGCCGGTAGGCGCCCAGCTGACCGCGCAGGTTCGGGCTCAGCAGATGCCGGCCCGCCCCGTCGTTGGTCAGCCCGACCGACTCCAGCACCGCGTGCACCCGGTCGCCGTCACGCAGCGCGTCCGAAAGCCGCTTGAGCACCAGCACACCCGCGCCCTGACCGGTGACGATGCCGGAGGACCGGCCGTCGAAGGGCTGGCTGACCCCGTTGTCCGGGTAGGCGTGCAGATCCGAGAAGGACAGGTGGATCAGCAGCGGGTCGGGCGCGCACACCGCTCCGGCCACCATCACGTCGGCCGCGCCGGTGGCCAGGTAGTCCCGGGCCAGCGCCATCGCGTACAGCGCCGAGGAGCACGCCGCGTCCAGCGCCAGCCGGGGCCCGCCCAGACCGAGCGCCCGCGCGGTCACCGTCGCCGGCTGCCCGAACGGCCACAGGTTCTCCGCCGCGGGCTCCGGCTCGCCGGCCGCGACGGGCGGCACGGGCAGCCCGGCACGCGCCAGGCCCTCGGTGACCGCCCGCCGCACGGGCGGGGTGCACAGACCCACCGACGCCTCGGTGGGGAACGAGTAGTTGCCCAGCACCAGCCCGGTGCGCGCCAGCCCGCCCGGCCCGTCCAGGCCCGCGTCGGCGAGGGCCTGACGGACCGTGTGCAGCGACCACAGCACCACCCGGTCCAGGGCGGCGAGTTCACCGGCGGGCACGTTCAGGCCGGTCAGGTCGATCGGCGGTTCATGGACGAAACCGCCGCGCGTGGCGGTGACACGGTGGTCCGCGTCACCCCATCCGCCGGGCACGGCCGGGTCGGTCCCGAAGACCTCCCGGCCGCCCTCCGTGCGGTGGTCCTCCCCGGCGAGCAGCGACTCCCAGAACTCGTCGGGGGTGTGCGCACCGGGAAGGAGGCAGGCCATACCCACGATGGCCACCGGCTCGTCGCGGCGCCCGGCGCCGCGGAGTGTGCTGGACATGGTCTCCCAGTTCTCCCACTCGACTCGTCAGGACCGGGACGCCGCGGCGAACTTCGCCGCAAGCCCCGGGCTCGGCACTGCCTCGACCTCGCGCATCCGCTGCAGCACCCGTCCGCCGGGCGTGCACGCCGTGACCGTGCAGCGGATGCCGCTCGCCGTCTCGGACACCGCGTCGACGACCAGCCGGAAGGGCTCGTCCCCGGGCAGCGGCGCGAGCAGTTCGACCTCGCCCACCGCGGTCGGCAGCACGGCCTCGCCGCGGTGCAGACGCGCCCAGACCAGCACCGCCTGCAGCAGCAGGTCGGACAAAACGGGGCTGTAGCCGGGCGCCTGCCACGCGCCCCGGGCGATGCCGGGGTCGGCCAGCCGGGCGGCCAGCACCAGCCGGCGGCCCGCGTCGAGGACGCCGGTGATGCCGCGCAGGGCCGGGCCGTGGAACAGCGTCCCGTCCTCGTAGTACGGCGCCGGGCCCCCGTCCCCGCCCTGCGGCAGACCCGTCACCCGCTCGGCCGCCGGCGCCGCACCGGCCACCAGCAGCGCCCGGTAGCGCGGCCGCCCGGAGCCGTCCCGCACCGACACCTCGTACTCCGGCGCGCCGTCCACCTGGCGCACCGTCGTCTCCAGCACGTCCGGACGCCCGTCGTCGAAGACGACGCCCTTGTGCACCTGGAACCCGCGCACCGAGGTGACGCGCGTCCCGGGCGCCGCCCGGTGCACCGCGCCCAGCAGACCTCCCACGGCCGCGGTGGCCGGCAGCACCGGCACCCCGCCGATCGCGTGGTCCGCGATCACCGCGTCGGCCGCCGTGGCCGCCAGGCCGCGGCGCAGCACCAGCCCGCCGGCCGGCAGCGGAGCCGGCTCACGCGCGGACAGCGGGCTCCTCGGCCCGACCACGCACACCGTGTCGGCGGCGCGCTCCGCGGAGAACTGCTCCACGAAGTACCGCACGCCCTCCTCGACCGGGATCAGCGTCACGCCCCGCTCGGCGAACATCTTCTCCAGCGCCGGGGTGACCATGCCGCCCGCCCACGCGCCCCAGTTCACCGAGGTGACCCGGGTCCGCGGGGCAGCCGCGCGCAGGGCGCAGGCCCACCGGTTGAGCGCCTCGTTGGCCATCGCGTAGTCGGACTGGCCGCGGTTGCCGAAGAAACCGGCGACCGAGGAGAACAGCAGCACGTGCCGCACCCGCGCGCCGTCGAGCGCCCCGAGCACGTTGCGCAGCCCGGTCAGCTTGGTGGCCAGCACCCGGTCCACGTCACCGGCCTTCTTGTCCCGCACCAGGCCGTCGGCCAGCACACCGGCGCCGTGCACCACCCCGGTGACCCGCGCACGGTGCGGGGCGAGTGCTTCGCGCACGGCGTCCGCGTCGCTGACGTCCACCGCCAGGTACTCGGCCGCGGAGCCGGCCGCCCGCAGGTCCGCCAGCGTGCCGCGGATCTCGCGGACGCCGGTCACCTCGCGGGCCATCGCTTCCACGGCGCGCGGCGACGGCTTGGCGCCCGACCGCTTCAGCTCGGCCGCCGCGGCGGCCCGCAGACCGTCCTCCGCCACCCCGGACGCCCACCCGGGCTCCTCGGTCAGCGGGGTACGGCCCAGCAGCAGCAGGCCCGTGCGGTGGTGCCGGGCCAGCCCCAGCACACAGGACGCCGTCACCCCGCGGGCCCCGCCGGTGACCACCAGCAGATCGTCCGCGCCGGGTGCGCCGGCACCCGGCTCGCCCGGCGACGACGGATCCGCCTCGTCGGCCGGCGTCACCGTCACACGCGTCCCGTCCGCCGTGCGCCCGACCTCGGTCAGCGCCCGCTCGGCGTCGTACAGCTCCGCCAGGAACACCTCCGCGCAGCGCCCGGCCGGCAGCTCCGGCGCCAGGTCCAGTGCCCGGCAGAACAGCTCCGGCGCCTCGATCGCGAAGGTCTTCACCAGCCCCGTGACACCGCCCAGCGAGGCCCGCTCCACGCCCGCCGTCCCCGACAGGCCCAGCCGGCCGTCCAGCCGGGTCACGGTGACGAACGCGGCGCGCCCCTCGCCCGCGGCCCGCTCCAGCAGCGGCTGGGTCCGGCCCGCCAGCAGCAGCGTCTCCCGCAGCGCGGCGAGCTGCGCCTCGTGCCCGTCGGCCTCGACGCAGTCGACGACCAGGTCCAGCCGCTCGGCCCCCTCGGGCGCCTCCCGGCCGGTGTGCACCGTCCAGCCCCGCGCCCGCAACGCCCCGGCCAGCGGTTCGAGCAGCTCACCCGAGCCCGCCAGCAGCGCCACCGGTTCCGCCCGGTAGGCGCCGGACAGCTCGTCCGGCTCCGGTACGGCGGTCAGCGCGGCGTGGAAGCGTCCGAGGCCGGGCGTCAGGCTTTTGGGGCGGCCACCACCTCCGGCTGCGTGGTGGCGCCGGCGGCGTCGGTGATGAAGGTGATGATGTCGTCGAGGGTGCGGAGTTCGGCGAGTTGTTCGGGGGCGGCGTCGGCGGATCCGGGGAAGCGGTCGCGGAGGGTGCCCATGATCTCGACGCGTTTGATGGAGTCGATGCCGAGGTCGGCTTCGATGTCCATGCCGGTCTCGAGCATGTCGGCTGGGTAGCCGGTCTTGGCGGCGACGCTCTCCAGGAGCACCTTGCGCACCTCGTCGGCGGAGACGGCGGCGGGGGCACCGGCGGGTCCGGAGGCCGCCTGCGGCTGCGTGGTGGCGCCGGCGGCGTCGGTGATGAAGGTGATGATGTCGTCGAGGGTGCGGAGTTCGGCGAGTTGTTCGGGGGCGGCGTCGGCGGAACG
>NZ_JBIBXY010000021.1:72642-109183 GCF_043082785.1 Streptomyces sp. NPDC014764
ATGGAGTCGATGCCGAGGTCGGCTTCGATGTCCATGCCGGTCTCGAGCATGTCGGCTGGGTAGCCGGTCTTGGCGGCGACGCTCTCCAGGAGCACCCTGCGCACCTCCTCGGCCGACGTGGCGGCCGGCGCGGGCGCGGCGGCCGGTTCCGGCGCGGCGGGGGCGGCCGCCGGCTCGGGTACGGCGGGCGCCGGGGCCGGGGCCGCCGCCGGGGCGAGCGCGGGCGCCTGCGCGTCGTACGAGGGGGCCGTCGCCGCGTACGCGGTCTGACCGCCGCCGCCCGCCAGGGCGTACCCGTCGCCGTTCACACCGGCCGGATACCCGTTGCCGTCGGCGAACGCGTACGCGTGACCGTTGCCGTTGCCGTTCGCCGGGACGAAGGCGGCGCCTCCGCCGGCCGCGGTCCGGCCGTCGGTCACCGCGACGCCGCTCTCCATCTGGGCGAGGCTGCGCAGCACTTCGCTGGCCTGGACGTGGCTCTGCCCGATCGCCAGGCTGTGCTGGGTGACCGCGGTGATGCCCGCGACGACGTTCTCGCTGGGCCCGCCGCGCCCGGTCTCCTCCAGCAGCACCCCGCTGAGCCGGTCGGCCACCCGCAGCTGGCCGTCCAGGTACTCCCGGTGCATCGACAGGTGTTCGCCCGCGACCATGCCGGTCGTGACGTATCCGGTGGTGAACGGCACTGACTGCCCGCCCGGGTACGGCGGGGCGGCCGGGTACTGTGCCGCGGCCGCCTGTCCCGCTGCGGCCGGCACCGGCGCCGGCGGGGGAGCCGCGGGCAGCGGCGCGGCGGGCGCCGCGGACGGGACGGCGTCGGGCGCGGGGGCGTCGGCCCCGGCGGCGGACGCGACGGTGTAGCCGTTCTCAAGAGCCTGCCGGTAGGCCTCTCGGCGAGCCTCGGGCACGTGGTTCACTCCATTCAGCGGGATGGTCATCCCCTCGGCCGGCGCTGCCGGTTCGATGTCTGCGATGTGACGGTTGATGCGGGTCAGCGGCAGGCCCAGGACGAGCAGCTGGGCCGCGAGCTGCTTGAGCGCCCGGTCGCCGTCCCCGCCGGGGCCGGCGTCGGCGCCGAGCACGACGACGTCGTCACGGCCGTCGAGGGTGGCGCGGACCAGCCCGGACAGCACCGACCGGGGGCCGAACTCGACGAAGACGCGGTAGCCGGCGTCGTACATCTCGTTCACCCGCGGCGCGAAGTGCACCGGCGCGGCCAACTGCCCCACCAGCACCTCGCGGTTGGCGGCGATCCGCTTGCCGTAGCTCGCGCCCGGCGTGTCGGCGAACACCGGCACCTTCGGCGCCCGCACCCGGGCGGAGGCCACCGCGGCGCCGAACCTCTCGACGGCGTGCGCCACGTACCGGGTGTGGAAGGCCGCGGCGACCGGCAGCTCCCGCGCCGTGACGCCCGCCTCGGCGCACGCGGCGACGAACGCACGGACCGCCTCGGTGCCGCCGCCGACCACGATCTGCTCGGGCGCGTTGACGTTGCACACGACGACGTCGTCGTGACCGGCGAGCAGTTCGGTGACCCGGTCGAGCCCCGCCTTGACCGAGGCCATCGCTCCCGGGTCCTCGGCGCCCTCGGGCCGGGCCGCCATGGCCGCCCCGCGGGCCCGCGACAGGCGGAAGAAGTCCTCGTCCCCGAGGCTGCCGGCCGCCCAGAGGGCGGTCAGCTCGCCGTAGCTGTGACCGAGGACGCCGTCCGGGGCGAAGCCCAGACCGGCCAGGTAGCGGTACTGCCCGGCCGCCAGCGCGCCGATCGCGGGCTGCGCGTAGTCGGTGCGGCGCAGCTCCGCCTCCTGCCGTTCACGGGTCTCCTCGTCGAAGGCGGTCGGCGCGAACACCACTGAGCCGAGCGGTCGTTCACCGGCGAAGTGCCGGGCGGCGGCGTCGAAGGCCGCGGCGACCGGCGGCACCGCCAGCGCCGCACGGGCCCCCATGCCGACGTACTGGCTGCCCTGGCCCGCGAAAAGCGCGGCCACCTTGCCGCCGCCGTCCAGTGCCGCACGCCGGTAGAACGCGCCGCGCGGCAGGGAGAAGGCCGACGCCTGCGGATCCTTGCGCAGCCGCTCCGCGGCCGTCCGCCGCAGCGCCGTCGCCTCCTCGTCGTCGCGGGCCACCAGGGCCAGCCGCGCGTGCGCCGCCGGCACCGGCTCGCCCGGGTCCTGCCCGGGCTCCTGCGACTCCAGCAGTTCCAGCAGCTCCTCCGGACCGGCGGCGTGCCACACGTGCACCCGGACCGCGGGACCCAGCACCTGCCGCTCGGCGGCGTCGCCAGGGTCGTGCTCCTCCAGCACGCAGTGGAAGTTGGTCCCGCCGAACCCGAACGACGACACCGCCGCACGGCGCCGCTCACGGGCCGGGTCGGCGATCCACGGCTTGGCCGTGGTGGTGAGGTAGAACGGCGAGTTCGCGAAGTCCACCGCCTCGCGCGGCCGTTCCACGTTGATCGTCGGCGGCAGCGTCCGCTCGTGCAGCGCCAGCGACACCTTGATCAGGCTCGCCGCGCCGGCCGCGGCCTTGGTGTGCCCGATCTGCGACTTGACGCTGCCCACGGCGGCGAACTGCCGCTCGTCGGTCGCCGCGCCGAACACGTCGCGCAGCGCCGTCAGTTCCGTCAGGTCGCCGACGGAGGTGCCTGTGCCGTGGCACTCCACGAGACCGACCTGCTCCGGCCCGAACCCGGCGTCCTCGTACGCCCGCCGCAGCGCGACGACCTGGCCCTCGCGGCGCGGCGCGTAGATGCTCTTGAAGCGGCCGTCGCTGGAGGAGCCCACACCCTTCAGCACGGCGTAGATCCGGTCCCCGTCCCGCTCGGCGTCCTCCAGGCGCTTCAGGGCGAGCATGCCGATGCCCTCACCGATCAGCGTGCCGTCGCTGTCCTCGTCGAACGGGCGGATGCGTCCGCTGCGGGAGAAGGCCGGCGTCTTGGAGAAGCACAGGTACATCAGGATGGTGTTCTCCGCGTCGCAGCCGCCCGTGAGCATCAGGTCGGCGCGCCCGGACACCAGCTCGGACACCGCCATGCGCACGGCCGCCAGCGAGCTCGCGCAGGCCGCGTCCACGGTGCAGTTGGTGCCGCCCAGGTCGAACCGGTTCGCGATCCGGCCCGCGACGACGTTGCCCAGCATCCCGGGGAAGGAGTTCTCCTCCCAGGGCGCGAACGCCTTGGTGAACTTGTCCGCGATCTCCTCGGCGTCCCGCTCGCTCAGCCCGCAGGACCGCACGACCTCCTTGAGCACCGGCGTCTGCAGCCGCGTGGCCAGCGGCTGGGTCAGCGAGTTGGCGCCGGTGATGCCGAGCACCACACCGGTGCGGGAGGGGTCGTACCACCCGGAGCCGGTGGCGCCCGCGTCGCGCAGGGTCTGCTTGGCCACCGTGAGGCTCAGCAGCTGCAGGACGTCGGTCACCTCGAGGGTGTTCGGCGGCAGCCCGAACTCCAGCGGGTTGAAGGGCACGGTGGGGACGAAACCGCCGTGCTTGGCGTAGGTCTTGTCCGGTGCCGCCGGATCAGGGTCGTAGTAGTCGGAGATCTTCCAGTGGGTCTCGGGAACCTCCTCGATGCAGTCGGTTCCGTCGACGACGTTGTTCCAGAACTCACCGAGATCACCGGAGCGCGGATAGAGCGCGCCCAGGCCGATGATCGCGATCGGCGTGTCGGCGAGCCTCCGGCTGGTGGTGCTGTGCTGAACCATGACGACTCCATGCCGTGGGGCAGGGTGTGGAAGGGCGTGGGCGTTTCGGGGGCCGTACGGGCCGGGCGGGCGCGGGGCCGCGGGCGCTGCGCCGCGGCCGGGCCGCCTCAGGTCCGGCTGTCGAGGGCGCGCGCGGCGGTGGTCTTCACGGCCACCGGGTCGCGCAGCATCGTGTAGTGGTCGCCGGGCGTGTGCTCGACCGTGAGATCGCCGGCGAGCTGCTCCCAGCCCAGGGGGGCCGGGGTGTCCAGCAGGCCGCGCTCCGGGCGCAGCAGGGTGACGGGGACGCGGGCCGGGCCCGGCCGGAAGCCCCGCACGAGCCGGTTGTTGCGCAGCAGCCCGTCCACGTAGGCGTCGTAGACCTTGCGCAGTCCGGGCAGTGTCGTGCCGGGCCGCAGCACGCCGTGCTCCAGCGCCTGGCCGAGCACCGCGGTCAGCGGGCCGTCCACGTCGCCGGGGCCGGCCGGGCCCGGCACGGGAGCCGTGAGCGTCCCGCCGCGCTTGGCGGCCAGATACATGCAGAACCAGGGGAGCACCAGGTCCGCGCCGACCTCCTCGTCATCGCGGATGTAGTCGGGCACCGGGGCGATGCTGTCCAGCAGCACGGCGCGGCGGGGGAGTTCGTGCGTCGCGAGGTGCGCGGTCAGGGCGTGCCCCACGACCCCGCCGAAGGACCAGCCCGCCAGTGTCCACGGCCGGTCGAACAGCCCCTGCGAGCGCAGGGCGTCCGCCGCCTGCCGGGCCAGCTCGGGCACGGTGACGCCGGCCCGGCCGCCGCGCAGGGCGGCCTGGAAGTACTCCGGCACCTGCTCCAGGTCCACCACGTGCAGCGCGGCGCCCGGGGGCAGCGCGGCCGCCAGTTCCGCGTAGTGCCCGGCCGGCAGGGCGCCCGGGTGCACGACGAGCACCCGCCGCCGCGGCGTGCCGGACGCGGGACCGAACGCCCGGACCAGCGGCGGGGCGGGACGACGTGCGCTAGGCCGCATGCTCCGCCTGCCTCTCGACTATGTGGCGGGACAGCTCGGCGATCGTCGGGTGGTACCACAGGGCGGTGGTCTCGAGCTCGAACCCGAGCCAGTTCTCCAGCTCCCCGGAGAGCACCAGGGCCTCCGTGGAGTCGAGGTCGAACTCGTCGAAGTACTGGTCGGGATCGACGTCGGACGGCGGCACGCCCAGCTTGTGTGCCACCTTCTCGACGAGCCAGGCCTGGACGGCCGCGGGCGTCAGCGGCGCGGAGCTGCGCCCTTCGATGGTTTCGGACACGGTCCACCTCTCAGGTGCGGTGCGTTGTGGTGAAGGAGCGGGAAAGGAGGGGACGGCCGGTCAGCCGGCGGCCGCCCGCGCGGACCGCCGGATCGATTCGGCCGCCGCGTTCCCGGAGTCGAAGGCGGACTCGTGCGAGCCGATGATGTCCGGCCCCATCTTCCGGGAGTGGAAGTACGACCCGGCGAACCGGACGCGGGACCCGGAGTCGTTGACCGAGTGGATGTCCGCCTGCAGCCGGCGGGCCGGCAGGGAGAACACCGGGTGCCGGTAGGAGATGTCCGCGACGACGCACTCCTCACGGATCGGCACGCCGGAGTCCAGGGTCAGGAAGTAGTCGCGGGAGGCCGTCAGGCACTGCAGGTCGTTGAGGTAGTAGTTCACCCACGACGCCTGCTGCCCGTCCACCTGCCGGCGCCCGTAGTTCCAGCTGCGCCAGCCCGCCGTGTCCTTGGGCATCACGGCGGCGTCGGTGTGCAGCGTGGCGCGGGTGGGGTGGTAGCGGACGGCCTGAAGCCGGCGCTGCCGCTCGTCGGGGTTCTCCAGCACGCGCAGCGCGTCGTCGGCGTGCGTGGCCAGCACCACGTAGTCGTACCGCCCCAACTCGGCAGCACCGGACCGTACTTCCACCCCGTCGTCGGTCTCCCGTACGCGGGTGACCGGCGTGCCCGTCCGCAGGTCCGCCCCCGCCTCGCGCAGCACCCGTTCGACGGCCCGCAGGTAGCTGATGCTTCCCCCGGTGACCGTCCGCCACGGGGCGGTGCGTCCGCCCAGGCCCTCGGCGCCGTGCGCGTAGAAGAAGGCGATCACCGTGCTCGCCGGCATCTCCCAGATCTGCTCGGCCGGCACCGACCAGGCGGCGGTGGAGATGAGCACGATGAACCCGTACCGGAACTCCTGCGAATAGCCGTGCCGGTCCAGGTACTCGCCCAGCGGGATGTCCGCCTGCCTGCGCATGAAGTGCCGCGGCGACTCCCGCAGGAAGCGCCGCGCCTCCTGCCACAGCTGGACGAAGTCGTCCGGGTAGCGTGCCCGGATCTCCTCCTCCGGCAGCTCGAAGTCGTCGGACACGTACGTCGTCTGCGCGTCCAGGTCGAAGAAGGAGAACTTCCCCGGATGGCTCTGGGTGGCCACCCCCAGGTCCGCGAAGAACCGCGTCAGCGTGGGGTAGTGGGGTTCGTTGTACACGATGAACGCCGTGTCGAGGCCCAGGGTGCGGCCCGAGTCCTCGACCTCGATGGTGTTGGCGTGGCCTCCCAGCCGGGATTCCGACTCGAACAACGTGACCTGTGCGTCGTCACGCAGGTGGTAGGCGGCGGAAAC
The DNA here is from genome assembly GCF_043082785.1 of Streptomyces sp. NPDC014764. Classification (NCBI taxonomy): domain Bacteria; kingdom Bacillati; phylum Actinomycetota; class Actinomycetes; order Kitasatosporales; family Streptomycetaceae; genus Streptomyces; species Streptomyces sp. NPDC014764. Next base: position 78,927 of record NZ_JBIBXY010000021.1, read on the forward strand.
GCCGGCCACGCCACCTCCCACGACCGCCACTCGTGCTTTCACAGTCAGCCTCCGACCGGCATTGATGAACACGTCGTGCTGTCTCGAACGAGACCGTCGATTCAGACAGAGGCGGCGGCGGCCTCCCGGATACACGGAATCGAAAACCGCCTTCTGCCTCGGGGATCCGCGGCCCCCGGACGACCGGGAAACCGGCCACCCGGCACCACCGGGCCACGGCCGCCGGCACTCCGCATGGCCGGTACTCATCGCATGGCCCCGCAGCACGGACCCCCGCAAGGCCCCTGCGCAAGGCCCGCCCGCACGCCCCCCGCGCACGCCCCCCCCGCAAGGCACCTCCTCAAGGACCGCCCGCACGCCCTCCCCGCAAGGCACCTCCTCAAGGCCCGCCCGCACGCCCCCCGCGCACCGACCCCCGCAAGGACCGCCCGCACGCCCCCCGCAAGGACCCCCGCACGGACCGCCAGCACGGCGGCCAGGCACGGAGCCGCACCCCACCGCCCCGCGCCGGGACGGCACGCGGCCGGGAGGCTCACGGGAACTCATGGCGGCCGGTCGGGGGGATCGCCGTAAGCCCGGCGCGCCCGGCGGGCCTGCCGCTGCACAACGGGACGGTGTGCGGGCGCAGAAGGCCCGTGGCGGCGCGTCGGAGGGGGGAGGGGGCCGCCGCCGGTCCGCCACCCTCGGCGGCTCCGCGGGCCCGGCCGCGGAGCCTACGCGGCGGTCCGCCCCACCAGCTCGCTCAGCTGGGCGATCGCCGACCGCAGGGCGTGCTGGTCCGACGCGATCCGCTCCACGAGGGCACGCAGCCGTTCCAGTTCACCGCTGTCCGCGCCGCCGTCCCGGCCCGCCCTGCCGAAGCGGGCGTCACCCGGGGCCGGGGGGACCGGCCGCAGGGCCCGTCCACCGCCGACCGGCGGCATCCTGCGCGGACCCGCCAGGGCCCGGCCCAGCTGCTCGCGGAACCGCGGGCGGGCCGGGTGGGCGACAACCGCCTCGCGCAGTTCCGGCACGATCCGCCGGTGCTGCCCGGTCAGCAGCGCCAGGTCGAACACGGCCTCCAGCGCGCCGAGCCGTTCCTGCTCCAGTACGACGGCCAGCGCGTCCCCGGCGGGTCCGCGGGGGCCCGCCAGCGCGTCCCCCCGCCACTGGCCCAGCGCCTGACGGAGCAGCAGACCGGCTTCCTCGGGGTCGCTCCCGGCCAGGGCCCGTGCCCGGCGCACCCCGAGGCGGAAACGCGCGCTGTCCAGCTCCTCCGGGCCCACCCGCAGCAGGTATCCCGCGTCGCGGGCCACGAGCCGGGCCGCTCCCGGGCCGCCGGGCTCCGCCCGCTCCATGGCCCGGCGCAGCCGGGAGACGTGGGCCTGCAGGGCGTTGCCCGCCTTGTGCGGAGGCCGGCCGCCCCACAGCTCCCGCACCAGGACGGAGACGGGGACGAGGGTGTTGGGGTGCGCCAGCAGCGCCTTCAGCAGCCGCTGCTGCATGGGGCTGGTCAGTTCCGTGACCGCTCGCCCTCTGTCGTCGTACATCTGCAGCGGTCCGAGCATCCTGAACTGCATGGCTGTCTCCCCCGTACGGCGTCGGGCCCGGTTCGCCCTCGACGCCGAGTCCACCACGCGGCCGGCGCCCGCGCCTGAGTGGCGGTCACTCATCACCCGGCGCCCGCGCCGCCCCGCGGCCGGCCCGAAGCTGAGTGACGTCCACTCAGGCGCGGGCGGGGGAGCCCCTGCTTTCCTGACGCCATGCCCCTGTTCCGCTCCCGCCCCCGCACCCGCGCCCGCACGCCGAGGCGCACGGCGCCGGCGGCCGCGTCAGCCGTTGCCGAAGCGCAGCGCCGAGTGGTGCTCCTGCGCGAGCCGCCGCAGGGCCAGCAGCGCGGGCTCCAGCAGCACGGTCAGCAGGACGGCCCGTTCGGCCTGCTGCAGCGGGTCGCCCGCGTCCCGCAACTGGTCGAGGTCGAGCCTCGCCGCCCGGTCGGCGAGTTCGGCGTACGGGACGAGGGAGCGCCAGTCGTAGTCCACCCCGAGCGCCCGCATCGTCTCCAGCGTCTCGGCGACCACCTGCGCGGCGGGCGGGTTCGGGGACGTCTTCCAGCCCATCTCGGCGGTCAGCGCGGCCACGTCCTCGGCGGCGTCCCTCGCACCGGCCGGTTCCGCGGCCCCGGCGCCGGCCGGTTCCGCGGCGCCGTCCCGGCGAGGCGGCCGACCGGACCGCTCCACGGGCAGCGCGCCGAGCACCAGCCCGAGCAGCAGATGCACGTCGCCCTGCTGTTCGTCCACCGCGGCCAGGACGTCCTTGGTGGCGCTCACGGACAGCCCGCGGACCCCGATCAGGGAGCGGATCAGCCGCAGCCGGCGCACGTGGTCCTCGTCGTACTCGGCCTGGTTGGCGGCGGTGGGACGGCCCGCGGGCAGCAGACCGTCCCGCAGGTAGTACTTGATCGTGGGGATGGAGACCCCGCTGCGGCGGCTCAGCTCGGAGATACGCATCGGTCCGCTTCCTGCTCGTCCTGTTTTCCATTGTCCACCGGATAACGGCTAGTGCCACTGTCCATAACGGCCTACGATGGATAGTGCCACTCACCACTCCAGAAGGCGAGACCACGGTGCCCACACTTCCCTGGACCGTCCCGAATCCGCCCCCGCCGCACGGCACGGCGTTCGTCATGGCGTCCCGCTTCGAAGTGCGGACGCTCAAGGACGTGCCCCGCTTCTTCCTCCGCTCCCTGGCCGCCTGGAAACAGGTCCGCTCGGCCCCCGGCGCCTACGGCGCCTCACTGATCGCGCAGCCCGCCCGGCGCGTCTTCTACACGCTGTCCGCCTGGCAGGACCGCGACGCCCTCTACGCCTACGCCAGGACCGAACCGCACCGCGGCATCATGACGTCGCTGCGCTCCACGATGCGCGCCTCCACCTTCACCTTCTGGGAAGTCGACACCACCGGACTGCCCATCACCTGGGACGACGCCAGGCGCCGCCTGACGGAGCAGGCGCGCACCGACGCGGCGGGCGACGCCTGAGCCGCGCAAAGACCTCCGGCCCGGGGCACCCCCGTCCCCGGGCCGGAACCACCTTCCCCGAGGCCGCACCGAGCCCCGCCTCCCCGAGGAGTCCTCTTGAGCACCGCACCGCTCAGCGCGGCCGAGCGCCGCCGCCCGCCCCTGTGGCTGTCCATCGTCGCGTGCAGCGTCCCCATGTTCATGGTCGCCCTCGACAACCTGGTCGTCTCCACGGCGCTGCGCACCTTCGCCGCCGAGTTCCAGGCCGACACCACCGACCTCCAGTGGTTCGTCAACGCCTACGTCCTCAGCTTCGCCTGCCTGCTGCTGACCGGCGCCGCCCTCGGCGACCGCTTCGGCAGGCGACGCCTGTTCGTCCTCGGCATCGCCGCCTTCACCCTCGCCTCGCTCGCCTGCGCCTTCGCCGACACCAGCGGCGAGCTCATCGCCGGCCGGGCCGCCCAGGGCGTCGGCGCCGCGGCCGTGATGCCCCTGTCCCTGACACTGCTGGCACAGGCGGTGCCCGACCGGCTGCGCAGCCTGGCCCTCGGACTGTGGTCCGCCGTCAGCGGCCTGGCCGTCGCCCTCGGACCGGTCGTGGGCGGCGCGGTCGCCGACGGCCTCGGCTGGCAGTGGATCTTCTGGATCAACGTGCCCGTCGGTCTCGTCGCCGTCCCGCTCGCCCTGGCCGTGCTGCGCGAGAGCAGCCTGCCCGGCACCCGCATCGACCTGGCCGGCATGGCCCTCGCCACCGGCGGCCTGGTCGCGGTCGTCTGGGCCATCGTCCACGGCGAGTCCGACGGCTGGACCTCCCGCACCGTCCTCGGCGCCTTCGCCGCCGCAGCCGTCCTGCTGACCGCGTTCGTGCTGTGGGAACGCCGCGCCCGGCAGCCGCTGCTCCCGCTGTCCTTCTACCGGATCCGCCCGTTCGTCCTGTCCAACGTCGTCTCCGTGGCGATGTACTTCGGCGTCTTCGGGTCGATCTTCCTGCTCGCCCAGTACCTCCAGGTCGCCCCGGAACGCAGCCCGCTGCACGCCGGTGTCCTCACCCTGGCCTGGACGCTGATGCCGATGTTCATCGCCCCGCTGGCAGGCGCGCTCACCGACCGGGTGGGCGGCGGACGGCTGATGGCGCTCGGCCTGTTCCTCCAGGCCGCCGGACTGGCCTGGCTCGCCCTGGTGGCCGGCCCGGACACCCCCTACTCCCGGCTGGTCGGCGGCATGGTGATCGCCGGGGCGGGCATGGGCTTCGCCTTCGCGCCCACGGCGGCCGTCGTCCTCGGCTCGGTCGCCCGGGAACACCACGGCAAGGCCTCCGGCGCCAACACCACCGTCCGCGAGATCGGCGGCGCCCTCGGCATCGCCGTGCTGAGCACGGTCTTCCTCCACCACGGCAGCGACCACGGCGGCCCCCAGCAGTTCGTCGACGGGCTGCGCCCCGCCGTCTGGACGGGCGTCGCCGTCGTCCTCGCCGGCGCCCTGTGCGCCCTCGCCATCCCCCGCCCCGCCCACGACACCACCCCGGAACCGTCCACCCCCGACCAGGACAGGACTCCGGCCCCCGCCTGACGGGAGGCCGGAGACCCGGGGCTCCCTCCCCGCCGGTACCCTCCGGGTTCCGGCGGCTCACCCCACGGAGCCCAGCGGCTGCGCGCACATCGCGCACCGCCCCCGCTCCTCGGCGCCCGCCGGCCGGGGACGGGGGCGCGCCGCCCGCCCGGCCTGTGCCGTCCTCCCGGCGCCCACGGCCCCCGCGCCCCCGCCGTCGGGGACCGGACGGGTCACCAGCAGCTCCGACAGATCGGCACGCTGCACCACCCCCAGCTTGTGGTACACGCGGTGCAGATGGTTCTCCACGGTCCGCACCGACACCACCAGCCGGTCCGCTATCTCCCGGTTGGACAGCCCGCCCGCCGCCAGCGCGGCCACCTCCCGCTCCCGGGTCGTCAGCGCCGCCGTGACGTCCGTACCCCGCTCCCCGGGCTCCGCCCACGGCGGCAGCGCACCCCCGAACCGCGCGCACAGCTCCTGCGCCGCCGCACTCGCCAGCCGCCCCTTCCTGCGCCGCCCCGCCGCCCGGTGCACGCGGCCCGCCTGCTCGGCGGCCTCGGCCGCGGCCGGGAGCGCCGCCAGCGACCGGAACCGACCGGCCACCGCCACCAGCGCCTCGGCGTCGCCCCGCGCCAGCGCCCGTACCTGCTCCGCCTGCAGCCGCGCCTCCTCCGCCCGGCACCGCAGCGCCAGCCGCTGCACCCGGGCCGCCGACGGCGCCGCGTCCGTCGCCCGAGCCGCCAGATGCAGCGCCGCGATCGCGGCCGGCAGCCGCCCGCCCGCCTCGGCCCGGCCGGCGACCTCCAGCGCCTGCGCCGCGGCCCCCGACCGGTCTCCCGCGTGCGCGAGCACCACCGCACGCTCGAAGCCGATCGCATCGTCCAGCACCGGCCTGCGCACCCCGGCCCGCTGCGCGGAGCGCGCCTCGGCGAGCGTCCGCAGCGCCTCACCGTGCCGCCCCGCCTCCGCCAGCGCCCCGGCCAGCTGCGCCAGCACCCACGACGGCGACGTCAGCCAGTCGTACCCCGCCCGCACCGCACCCGCCTGCCACAGCAACGCCGCCGCGTCCTCGGGCCGTCCGCGCCGGCGCAGCAGCCGCGCCTGGTACACCCACGCCCGCAGCTGCCCCAGCCGGCCGGCCCCCGCGGCCCCGCGGACCAGGCGGGCGACCGCCGTGCCCGCCGCCCGCAGATCGCCCTGCACCAGCGCGCAGTGCGCCGCCACCGAGCGGAAGTCCAGCAGCGCCTCCTCCGGCCACGCCTCGGCCTGCCGGGCCCAGGACGCCAGCAACGCCGACGCGCCGCCCGGATCGCCGAGTTCGGCGCGGGCGAACGCCACCACCGGCAGCAGCCCGGCCGCACCGGCCCGCTCGCCCGCCCCCGTCCCGCCGGACGAGCCGCCCGCCGCCCCTTCGCCCCGTCCGGCCGGGGCCGCAACCGCTTCCCCTCCGGCCGGCACCGGACCCGGCCCACCCAGGCCCACGACCGCCTCCCCGGCCGCCACCGCCTCCGGCAGCCGGTCGGCCAGCACGGCGAGCACCGCACGGGCGGTCAGCAGCGACCCGGCGCCCGCACCGCCCAGCCGGCGCTGTTCCTCCTCCAGCACCGCCGCGGCCGTCTCGACACGCCCCAGTCCGAAGGCGATGTTCGCCACCCTCGCCGCGACCGCCTCGGCCCGCCCGGCCGCGCCGCCCGGGCACCCCCGCACGGAGGCGAACACCTCCTCGGCCTCCTCGTGGCGGCCCTGCCCGGCCAGCACCCGCCCCAGCAGCAGCGCCACCTCCCCGCTCCCGCCCTCCGCACGGCCGGCCCCGCGCTCACCGGAGTCCTCGTCCGTCACCAGCCGGCACAACTGCTCGGCGCGGGCGAACTCCTGACGCCGCACCGCCGTACGCGCCGCCTCCAGCAGCAGGCGCCGCTCCGGCACGAGCCCCGCGGCGACCCGCAGGGTGACCGTGCGCAGCACCTCGTCCGGACCGGTGCGCTCACCGTCCTCGATCGCCTCGGCGGCCTGCAGCCGCAGCCGGCGCGCGGTCAGCGCGGGCATCCGCGACACGACCGTCCGGCCGGCCAGCGGCAGTGCCAGCCGCAGCCGCACCCGCCGGCCCGTCTGCTCCACCCGTACGACGCCCCGCCGGCTCAGCGCCTCGGCGGCGGACGCCAGCCCGCGCCGCGCGACGGCGTCCGCCTCCAGCGGCTCGGCGACCGCCAGCATGCCGACCAGCTCCTCCTCCTGCGCCGACAGATCCCGCAGCCACAGCAGCAGCACGTCGGCCAGCCGCCGGGGCGGACCGCCCGCCAGGCCCGACCAGCTCCACACCTCCCGCTCCCGCCGCAACGACCCCTCGTCCAGGGCATGTTCCACCAGCTCACGCAGGACCAGCGCATTGCCCTGCGTCGCCGACCACAGCCGCTCCAGCGAGCCGGCGTCCAGCCGGCCGCCCAGCCGCGCCCGCAGCATCGCCGCCGTCGCGGTCCGGTCGAAGGGGGCCACCTCGACCCGCTCCACCAGCTGCTCCACCCACAGCCGGTCCACGCCCACCGGATGCCGGGCGTCCTGCCGCACCGTCGCGGCCACCGCCAACTGCCCCGCCGCGGCCGTCCGGTACACCCGGTGGGCGTCCGCCTCGTCGAGCAGATGGGCGTCGTCACAGCCGAGCACCACCCGCTGCCCGCCCCCGGACTGCCGCAGCCACCACAGGCACTCCGCGACCGAGCCGAACGCCCGCACCCCACCGGACCCCCGCCGGCCGCCCACCCCGCCGACCGTCACCACCGTGCGCCCCGCCGCCGCGGCCTCCTCCAGCACGGCGGCCAGCAGCCGGGTCCTGCCCACACCGGGACCCCCCGTCAGCAGCACACCCCCGCCCTGCCGCAACGCCGCGCCCGCAGCGCCGAGTTCGCTCTCGCGTCCCGCCAGCACCCACTGCTGCCCCGTGTCGATCGGCATGTGTCTCCCCGTCCGGTGAACCGGCGTCAGCACGGCACGGGTGACGGCCCACGGACACCCGCCCGGACCCTGACTAAGCGCCTCCGCTCTCGGCCCACTCGAGAACCCCTCGACCCCCCGGGACCGCCACGGACTCCACCGGCACACCAACTCCGCGCCGTACAACGGCGGTCATGGACTCCGCATTCGTCGAGGCGCTGCTCGGGGCGCGACACCCGCTGGTGATGGAGATCAAACCGCGCGACGCGCACGGCGCCGACCTCGTCGCGGGCCGCACCCCCGCCGACCTCGTGGCCGCCTACGAGGAAGCGGGCGCGCCCTGCCTGTCGGTGGTGACCGGCCGCTGGTTCGGCGGCACCCCCGCCCTGCTGCGCGAGGTCGCCCGCCACACCTCCGTGCCGCTGCTGCAGAAGGACTTCATCACCCGCCGCGCCCAGCTGACCGACGCCCGCGAGCTCGGCGCCTCCGCCGTCCTGCTGACCGCGGGACTGCTCCCGGTGTCGGCCCTGCGCACCCTGGTCGACGCGGCGCTGCGCGAGGGTCTCACCCCGTTCGTCGAGATCACCTCCGAGGCGGAGCTGGAGCGGGTGCCCCGGCCCGGTGACTGCGTGATCGCCGTCAACAACAAGGACATCAGGGCCCGGGAACGCGATCCGGCCGACCTCTCCCGCAGTCACGCCCTGCTGCCGGCCCTGCGGGCGTCGGGCACGCCCTGCCCGGTCAGTGCCAGCGGCATCGACACGCCGTCGGCCGCGGCCGGGCTGCTCGCGGCCGGCTACCGGGGCCTGCTGATCGGCACGGCGCTGCTGCGGTCCGAGGACCCCGGGGCCTGGTCCGCGGCCGGGTCCGGACTTTTGGCGGAGCGCCGAGTTCCGTCTAGGGTGGCCTGTAGTCAAACTTGAACAGCTGGACCGCACCACCCGGGAGCCCTGCGTGACCCTGCCCCAGACCGGCTACACCCCCACCGCCGAGGACCGCGCGAGCCTCGACGCCTGGTTCGAGCAGTACGACCTGCTGTGCACCAAGTGCGATGTCGAACGCATGGCGGACCAGGCGGTGTTCCCGCTCAACCTGATCAGCGACGACTCGGCGGGCAACGGCAGGTCGGCCCAGTGGGACCGCCGCCAGTTCGTCGAGACCATGGCCCACGTCATGGGCGACGGCACCCAGGAGGTCACCTTCCGCAACACCCGCACCCCGGTCTTCCTCTCCGCCTCCATGGCGGTGGTCTTCACCCACTCCGTCGTCACCGCGGGCGACCAGACCTACGAGACCGACTACGCCGACGTGCTCGTCCGCAAGGACGGCGCCTGGGCGTTCCAGACCATGATCCAGGGCGGCTGGGGCGACAACCTCTGACCGCCGGGCCCGCCCAGGGCCCCCACCCGCTCCGGCAGGGCCGCGTCACCCCCCGTCCGCGGCCCTGCCGGACCTCCCTCCGCCGCACACTCGAGAACCACTCGAGACACCCCATCCGCACGCCGCGCACCGCGTTTGACTATGTGTGGGGGCCATCACCAGGGAGGTTCTTGTTGCCCACGCAGATCACCGTCCGCTCGGTCTCGAAGTCGTACAACGGCCGTCTCGTCCTTGACGCGGTCTCCTGCACCCTGGCCGCGGGTGAACGCACCGGGATCATCGGGGAGAACGGTTCGGGCAAGTCCACGTTGCTCCGTCTGCTGGCCGGCGCCGAGCGGCCGGACAGTGGTGAGGTGACGGTGCGGGCGGACGGCGGCGTCGGCTACCTCCCCCAGGACGGCACCCTGCCCGCGCATCACACGGTCCAGCAGGCGGTGGACGAGGCGCTGAGCGACCTGCGCGCGATGCAGGCCCGCATGCGCGACCTCGAAGCCGCCATGGCCGGCAGCACAGGGGACAACGCCCAGGTGCTGGCCGAATACGGTGACCTGCTCACGGCGTTCGAACTGCGCGGCGGCTACGAGGCCGACGCCCGGGTGGAGCGCGCGCTGCACGGTCTGGGCCTGGCCCACCTGCCCCGTACCCGCGCGATCGGCGACCTCTCCGGAGGTGAGCAGGTCCGCCTGCGCCTGGCCGCACTCCTCGCCGCGTCTCCGGAGGTCCTGCTGCTGGACGAGCCGACCAACCACCTCGACGACCAGGCCCTGACCTGGCTCGAGGACCACCTGCGCACCCGCCCCGGCACCACGATCGCGGTCTCCCACGACCGCACCTTCCTGGACCGGGTCACCACCACGCTCCTGGAGGTGGACGCGGACCGTCGCACGGTCAGCCGCTACGGCAACGGCTACACCGGCTACCTCGCCGAGAAGGCCGCCGCCCGCCGCCGCTGGCAACAGGAGTACGCCCGCTGGGAATCAGACGTAGCAGCGCAACGGGAAGCGGCCGCGGTCACCGCCCGCCGCGTCGCCCCCGGCCGGGGGATGAAGGACGGCAACAAGATGGCCTACGACCGCGCCGCGGGCCGCGTCCAGCAGTCCGTGGCCGGCCGCATCCGCAACGCGGAAGAACGCCTGCGCCGCCTTCTCGCGGACCCGGTTCCGAAACCCCCGGAGCCCTTGCGCTTCACGCTTGCCTCACCCAAGGGCGGCAGCCTGCAGGGCACGGTCCTGGAAGCAACGGGCGTCACGGTGACCGGCCGCCTGGCCCCGACCGATGTGACGGTGAAGGCGGGGGAGCGCCTGCTGATCACGGGCCCGAACGGCACCGGCAAGAGCACCCTGCTGACGGTCCTGGCCGGCCGCCTCGCCCCCGACGCAGGCCGGGTCGCCCGGCGGGGCCGGATCGGTCATCTTCCGCAGGAGCCCGCGCCGGGCCGGGCGGGGGAGACGGTGCTGCAGGCCTTCGCCCGCGGCCTGCCCGGCCACCCGGACGAGCACACCGAAACCCTCCTCGCCCTGGGCCTGTTCACCGTCGACCGCCTCACCAGCCGGGTCACCGACCTGTCCACCGGCCAGCGCCAACGCCTGGCCCTGGCCCGCCTGCTGAGCCGCCCGAGCGACGTCCTCCTGCTGGACGAACCCACCAACCACCTCTCCCCGTCCCTCATCGAAGACCTCGAACAGGCCCTGGCCGACTACCCGGGCACGATCCTCCTGGTCTCCCACGACCGCCGCCTGCGCACCCACTGGACCGGCACCCACCTCCCCCTCACATCCCACTCACCGGCTGGTCCCCGGGGGAACGCGAACGGCGAACCGACCCCGGCCTGAGCGCCTCCGACACCTGCGCCAACGTCTACGACCCGGCGCCGGCGGACGACACCGGCTCCTTCGGGACCCGAGCGGCGACCAGGACGTGCACGGTCTGATCGAACGCGCGACGCCTCCGCCCGCCCGCTGACCGGCCGGGCCCCTGCCGCACCGGCAGGGGCCCGCTCGTCACGCGTCAGCCCGCCCGGACCCCCGCGACTCCCGCCTCCCGCCGCGGCAGTTCCAGCCGCTCGCCCTCGAACCGCGCCCGCAGCGAACGGTCGTGGGTGACCAGCACGATCGCCCCCGGGTATCCGGTCAGCGCCTCCTCCAGCTGTTCGACCAACGCCGGTGACAGGTGGTTCGTCGGCTCGTCGAGCAGCAGGAGATCGGCGGGTTCCGTGACCAGCCGGGCCAGATCCACCCGCCGGCGCTGCCCGTAGGACAGCTCGCCCATGCGTGAGCGCAGGTCCGCGGGGCGGAAGAGGCCGAGGGCGAGCAGGGCGTCGGCGTGTTCGTCGATGGAACCGACACGGCCCAGCCCGAACGCCTCGGCCACCGTCAGGCCGGGCGGCCACGGCGTCCCGTCCTGGCGCAGGTGCCCCACCCGGCCGGGCACCCGCACCGTGCCCTGGTCCGGCCGCAGTTCACCGGCGAGCACCCTCGCCAGCGTGGTCTTGCCCGCCCCGTTGGGACCGGTGACGAGAAGCCTGCCGCTGCGGCCGAGGGTGAGCGCATCCACCCGCAGACGGTCACCCACCCGCACGTCCGACAGGTGCACGGCGGGCAGGTCTCCCGGGACGGCCCCGGCGGCCCTGTCCGGGACGGCGCCCGGCACAGCCGTGCGGGGTGCGAAGGCCAGCGGCTCGGGCGGCGGCGCCACCGGGTCGGCGGTCAGCCGCTGGACCCGCTCACGGGCGTTGCGGATGCGGGCCATCGCGCCGTGCGCCCGGCCGCGGGCCCGGAAGCCGCCGTGGCCGAAGTTGGCCAGCGGCGCCTTGCGCGGGATGACGCCGAGGCGCGCGGCGTGTCCGGCGGCCAGCCGCTCGTTGCGGGCCAGCTCGGAGCGCCACTCCTCGTACTCCTGGACCCGGCGGCGCCGTTCGGCCGCCTTCGCGGTGCGGTAACCGTCGTAGCCGTCGCCGTAACGGGTGATCTTCCCCTCCTCGGCCTCCAGGACCGTGGTGGTCAGGCGCTCCAGGAAGACACGGTCGTGGGTGACCGCGAGCACCGTGCCGCGGTGCGCCCGCAGCTGCGCCTCCAGCCACTCGACCGCCCGGTCGTCGAGGTCGTTGGTCGGCTCGTCCAGGAGCAGCAGCTCCGGCCGGCCGGCCAGGACACCGGCGAGGGCGAGCCGGGAGCGCTCGCCGCCGGAGAGGGTGCCCAGCGGGCGTTCGCGGCGCAGCCCCGGCAGGCCGAGGTGGTGCAGCGCGATGTCCACCCGGTGGTCGGCGTCGTACCCCTCCCTGGCCTCGTAGCGGGCGAGGAGCGCCTCGTACGCGGCGAGCGCCGCCGGGTCGTCGCCGGCCGCCTCGAGCGCCCGCCCGGCACGGTGCAGCTCGGCCTCCAGGGCACGCAGGTCCGCGAGGGCCAGGTCGACGGCGTCCTGGACGGTGGCGGCCGGCGGCAGGGGGAGGGACTGGGGCAGATGTCCGACACCGCCGGCGGCGGCCACGGTCACCTCCCCGCTGTCGGGGCGCTCCCGGCCGGCGATCAGCCGCAGCAGCGTGGACTTGCCGGTGCCGTTGTCGCCGATCAGTCCGGCCTTCTCGCCGGGTTTGAGGGTGAAGGAGACGTCGTCCAGAACGGTACGGCCGGGGTAGCCCTTGGTGACGTGGGACAGGGCGAGTTGAGGTGTGTGCACGATGAGGTCCCTCCTGGCCGCACGGGTGGGACCCGGGCCGGATCGGGGCGGACGGCTGCGCGGCGAGGCGCGACGGCGGCGGAGCACAGCTCTACGCGGCCGGCGCCGGCAATCTCACAGGGAACCCATGTGCAGGACAGTACGCGAGGCCCGGCACCTTCGCAAGACGATACGTCTCGTTCCAGTGAGGCGGGGCCGGGCCCCGCTGCTCGCCGAGGTGGGCGCGCTCGGCCTGGACCTCGTGCTCGAGGCGCATACCTCTACCCGCCCGACACGACCGCCGCCCAGGCCGTCACCACCACCGCGTGAGCCGGCCGCGCGGGCGTACCCCGACTCCCGCGCGGCCGGCCGGACTTCACACCGCGAACCGATGCGTCCCCGAACCGACGCGGAACACCTGGCACCCGTCCTCGCGCCGCAGCAGCACCGCACCCGTGTGCTCGACCCGGTCCGTCGCCGACGCCGGGATCCACACCTGCGCGGTGGTGTTCACCGGCACCGAGCACGTCAGCTCGAAGCGGCCGCCCCGCCGCCGCCACCGGGTGGAGATCGGCCCCCGCACCGAGCTGAGCGTCGCCCGCGCCTCGTCGACGCCGCCGCCGGGACGCGGCCGGACGACGACCTCGCGGTAGCCCGGCCGGCCCGGCGCGATCCCCGCGATGTGCGCGTACATCCACTCACCCACCGAGCCGTAGGCGTAGTGGTTGAAGGAGTTCATGCCCGGATCCTGGAAGGTGCCGTCGGGCCGCAGCGAGTCCCACCGCTCCCACATCGTCGTCGCGCCGCGCTCGATCTGGTAACCCCAGCTCGGGAAGGTGCGCCGGGTGAGCAGCCGGTAGGCGACATCGGTGTGCCCGGTGTCGGTGAGTACGGGCAGCAGCCTCGGCGTGCCGAGGAACCCCGTCGACAGGTGCCAGTCGCGGGCCTCGACGAGCGCCACCAGCCGGCCGGCCGCCGCGTCCCGCAGGGCGTCGGGCACCAGCCCCATGGACAGCGCGAGGACGTACGCGGTCTGCGTGTCGCCCTTCACCCGCCCCGCGGCATCGACGTACGCCCGCCGGAAGGCGTCCCGCACCCGCCCGAACAGGTCCTCGTAGGGCGCGGGGTCCCGGCCCAGCTCGCCCGCCATCCGTGCGGCGAGATCCGCGACGTGCGCGAAGTAGGCGGTGGCGACGACGTCCTTGGGGGTCTCGTCGTCGACGTTCAGCCAGTCGCCGAAACCGTCCGCCGGCCGCAGCAGACCGTCGCTGTGCTGCTCCAGGTAACCCAGCCAGGCCACCACCGACGGCCACGCCTCCTGAAGCACCCGCACGTCCCCGTACGCCTGGTACAGCGCCCAGGGGACGGTGACACCCGCGTCACCCCAGCCCGCCGCCCCGTCACCGAGCCGCCCGACGTCGGGCGCCACGTGCGTGAAGGAGCCCTCCGCCGTCTGCGCGTCCCGCAGATCCGTCAGCCACTTCGTCAGGAAGCGCGCCGACTCCATCGTGTACGCGGCGGTCGGCGCGAACACGTTGATGTCGCCGGTCCAGCCCAGGCGTTCGTCCCGCGCGGGGGTGTCGGTCGGCACGGACAGGAAGTTTCCCCGCTGCCCCCACGTGATGTTGCTGTGCAGCTGGTTCAGCATCGGGGAGTCGGTGGCGAACGTGAGCGTCGCGGGCGCGTCGGTGTGCATCACCCGCCCGGTGACCGCCCGCGCGGTCGGCGTGCCGGGGAAGCCGGTGACCTCGACGTAGCGGAAGCCGTGGAAGGTGAAACGCGGCTCGTACGTCTCCAGGCCGCCGCCCTTCAGCACGTAGGTGTCGGTCGCCTTCGCGGTGCGGAGGTTCGCCGTGTAGAGCGTGCCGTCGGGGTTGAGGACCTCGGCGTGCCGCAGCCGCACCACGGTGCCCGCCCGGCCCCTCACCCGCAGCCGCACGGACCCGACCATGTTGCGGCCCAGGTCGAAGACGAACACCCCCGGCCTCGGCTCGCCGACACCCACCGGCGTCAGCTCCTCGCTCACCCGCACCGGGGCGTCGGCCTGCGCCACCACCCGCTCCGGCACCACCCCGTCCGCCTCGACCGCCCGCAGCCACCCCGCGTCGTCGAACCCCGGCGACGCCCACCCGGGAGTCTCCCTGCGGGCGTCGTACGTCTCACCGTCCAGCAAGTCCGCCGAGACGACCGGCCCCGACGAGACCGACCAGTCCGTGCCGGAGGTGACGCGCTGCACCGTCCCGTCGGCGTAGTCGACCTCCAGCTGCGCCAGCAGCGCCGGATGCCGGCCGTACTGGTGCGGGCCGAACATGCCGACGTTGCCCGCGAACCAGCCCGGCGCGAGATACACCCCGAGAGCGTTCCCGCCGCCCGAACGCACCAGCTCCGTGACGTCGTGCGTCTGGTACTGCACCCGCGTGCGGTAGTCCGTCCACCCGGGCGCGAGCTGGTCGCGCCCGACACGGACACCGTTGAGGTGCGCCTCGTAGAGCCCGAGCGCGGTGACGTACAGCCGCGCCCGCCGCACCCTCACCCGCCGCAGGGAGAACTCCCGGCGCAGCCGCGTCACCGCGTGCAGGGCAGGCGTGACCGTCCCCCACGGGCCCGACCCCCACGGCGCCGCCTCCCGCGCGGCAGCCCACCCCGAGTCGTCGAACCCGGCGCCGCGCCAGTCCCCGGCGGGCTCCCGGTCGGTGACCTTCCAGCCGGCGTCCGTCACGGTCCGCCGCTCGCCCGAGGCCGTCCGCACGACGAGGACGGCGAGGAGACCGGCCGGCCCCTCGGTGCCGTTGACGGCCTCGACCGCGATCACGTTGCTCCCGGAGACCACCTGGTCGAGGACGTCCACGACGGCGGGCCGCTGCCAGTCCTGGTTGTCCGTGGCCAGGTCGGTGCGGGCCACCTCGCGGCCGTTGAGGGACACGGAGTAGGCGTTGTCCGCGGTGATGACGAGGGTGGCCGAGGTGATCTCCTCCTCCCCGGGCAGGTCCACGGTGCGCCGGAACCAGCGGGTGGCGGCCGGCACGCTGCTCGCCGGGTCGCCCTCGGGGAACCAGATCCACCGACCGCCCTCGAAGGACGGCGCGTCGGTCAGCTCCGCGGGGGCACAGATCCACCGCGCGGCCCACTGCCCGGCGCCCATCAGGCCGGTCTCCCACCAGTCCGGCTCGCTCCACCCGGAGACCCGGCCCTGGCCGTCCCAGACCCGCACGGTCCAGAAGTACCGTGTCCTCGGCCGCAGTTCGGGCCCTTCGTACGGCACGAGGACCGACTCCTCGGAGGCCACCCGGCCGCTGTCCCAGACGTCGGGCCGCGTCAGCGCGGAGGTGCTGGTGGCCACCCGCAGCTGGTAGGCGCTCTGCCGCAGCCCCGGTTCGTCGGAGGCCATGGGCCAGCTGAACCGCGGACGCGGCTCGTCCAGGCCCAGCGGGTGCCGGGCGTACTCGACGGTGGGTGCGGTGATCTCCACGGGCGCGGCCCGCCCGCCGGCCCGGGCGGTGGTGGGGGAGGACCCGGGCACGGCCTGCGCCGGCCCGGCTCCGGCGGCCGTGGCGGCCACCACGGCCGCCGTGCTCGCCAGGACGTTTCTGCGACTGATCACGACGCCACCTCGCACGGTAGGAATTGAATCGTTTCACATGCGGTGAGCGTGGCCACCGTAGAGGCGCGGCCGGGTGGGGTCAATGAGAAGGACGCGGCGAAACGGGCGAGCGGGGCGAGTAAGCGCTTGCGGAGGCACGGGTGTTGACGGAAATGGCGCCCGCGCGGGTGTGCGGGGGAGGGGTCGGCGGCCGGGGCCCGGCGAGCGGCCGGGGCGAGCGCCGGTGAGGGTATTGAACGGTTTCAATCATCGTGCCGTAGCCGCGTCCGCAGTCCCGTCGGCGAATGCACCGCCCCCTGGCGGCCGCACCGACCCCTAGCGGCCGGCCGCTAGGCCGGCCGCCGGAGGGAGGCCACCGCGCGGGCAGCCAGGAAGAGGGGCGCTTCACAGACATCGAGCAGTCGGATTCGAACTGCAGCGGCCACAGGGCACGCCCCCTCACACCCCCGTACGCCCAGCTCCCGCGGCGCGCGCGGTTGATCCGGGGAGCCGGTCCCGGCGCGGGGCCGCCGGGACCGCACGGCGCCGGCTGCTCAGCCTCGGAGGGTCGCCACCGGGCTGTTGTAGGCCTGCGCGGTCAGCACCGGGGTCCTCGACGCGCACGCCTCCGCCGGCCAGGACAGACGGACGGTGCGGGACTCGCCGGGCAGCAGCCACAGGTAGTTGTCGCTGTACAGCGTCGGCAGCACCCGGCGGCCCTCTGCCTCCTCGAACAGGGACAGCCTGACCATCGCGGCCACCGCCGCTCCCGCGTTGTGGACCGTCGCCGTCAGGGCGTGGCGTTCCCCCGAACGCGAGACCTTGGTGGTCCCGCCGGTCAGCTTGACCTGCCTGGTCCTGTTCAGGTCGCGCAGGGACGCGGGGTCGCGGTAGCGCCAGTACGTGTTCCGCGACACCTCCCTGCCCCTGGCGTCCGTCAGCGTGAGCCGGAGGAGATGGAGGTCGGGAAGACCCTTCGTCCAGGCCGCGGTGAAGGCCTGGGCGGTGGCCGCCCGGGCGATGTCGAGCCGCGTCCGCCGGGCCGCGCCGAGCCGCCGGCCGGCAAGGTCGAACAGCTCGGCGGTGACGGTCGCGCCGCGCAGATCGCTCGAGGTGTGGTTCACGGCGACGACCTGCCACTTCACCGGGTCGGCCTGGACGTGCAGGGGTTCACACGCCGTGCGGGCCCCGTAGTAGGTGCCGTTGACGTCGAAGTCGTAGTCGTAGGTCTGCCAGACCGTGCTGTGCCAGGCGGGGTGGGACATCCACAGCATCAGTCCGGAGGCGTTGTCCCACAGGTTGGCGTTCCACGCCTCGAACATGGCACGCGTGTTCTCGTAGTTGACGAACTGCGCCTTGCGGGCGAAGTCGTCGAGGTCCCCGGCCTCCCCGAGGCGTGCTTCGACGGCCGCCTTGTAGTTCTGCGGTGCCTGGTTCCCGCGCTCGCTCCAGTCGTGGTGGTACCAGGCGCCCCCGATCGGCCACTCCGGTTCGTCGCCGGTCATGCTGCGGATGCTCGCGGCGGTGGAGACGACGGGCATGCCGATCTCGGTGTGGAAACCGAAGTCCTTGCTGCCGTACGTCATCGGGTCGAAGTACTTCTCCGGCTCCACCCAGCCGTAGGGGCCGCCGCCGGTGACGGTTCCTCCGGCCGAGTTGTTCTGGTAGAGCAGGCCGGGCGCCTGGTCCTGGACCGCCTCCCGCATGCCCTTGTCGACCGCGGCGGGAGGGTTGCCTTCGTTGGCGCCGCACCAGACGGCCACGCAGGGGTGGATCCGGTAGCGCAGCACGGTGTCGCGGGCGAGCGAGACGAAGGCGTCACGGTCCGGCGGGTCCATGCCCCAGGCGTTGGGGAAGTCGTTCCACACCAGGATGCCGTGGCGGTCGCAGGCGGCGAAGAACTCCTCACGGTCGCTGCTGCCGACCCAGTTGCGGATCATGGTGAAGTTCATGTCGCGGTGCATGCGCACGGCCGCGTCCATGCGCTCCGCCGGCATGCGGCGCAGCAGTTCGTCCCAGCCCCAGTTGCCGCCGCGGGCCAGCACCCGCACGCCGTTGACGCTGATCTTCAGCGGGTCGGGGGTGAGGGACACGGAGGTGACATCGGTCCAGTCGTCCCCGTCGTCGGACACCTGGACGAGGTAGGTCTTCGGGTGGGCGGTCTCCCACAGGACGGCGACGCGGTCGAAGGCGCGCGGGGAGCCCAGGTCGACCTGGATCCACTGGTGGTCCTCGTACACGGACGACCAGCGGGTGCTCGGATCACCGTCGGTGGCGTGGGAGGCGGGGTTGTCGTGCTCCTCGGTGGAGGCGGTGGCCGTCCGGCGCAGTGCGAGATCGGTGCCGGGGTCGTCGGTGTCGACGACGCTCAGGCTCCACAGGGAGTTCCCCCAGCTGGTGTTGCGCAGACCGCACTGCAGGCGGACATGGCGTGCGGTCGTCCGCTCGAAGTCCACGATCTGGAGACTGGCGTTGCCGCCTGTGAAGGGCAGCGGTACCGCCCCGTTGTCGACGGACGTCACGTCGGTCCAGTCCGAGTCGTCCGCCGACACCTGGACCACGAAGGTCTTGGCGTACGCCTGCTCCCAGGTGAGGTCGACCCGGTCGAAGGACTGGACCGAGCCCAGGTCGACGCGTATCCACTGGTCGTCCTCGAACTTCGAGGACCAGCGGGTGGTGTCGTCACCGTCGGTGGCGTTGGCGGGGCCGTGGTCGTCCTGGTCGGTGCTGGAGGCCTCGACGGCCGCGTGCAGGGCGAGGTCGATGCCGGGCCTGGCGCTGTCGCCGACGGAGAGGGACCACAGGGAGCTGCCCCAGGAGGTGGCCCGGGTCAGGCATCTGACGCGGACGTAGCGGGCCTGCCGCCGTTCGAACGTCACGGTCTGCGTGCAGGCGTCGCCGGACGCGGTGAACGGCAGCGGTACGTCGTACTCGTAGCCGAACTGGCGGATGCCGAACTTGGTGGTGCGACGGTCGCTCTCCCGGCCGTCGACGGACGCCGTCAGGGTCAGGTCGTGCAGGTGCGGTTCGCCCAGCCCGTTGGGCCACCACAGCTTGGGGTCACGCAGCTTCAACTGCGCGAACGCGTCGGGGGCGAAGACGACGTCGACGCTCCGGCCGGGCTCCACGGTGACGTTCCTGGAGACGCGTACCCCGTCGAAGGCGGCGGTGACCGTGGTCCGGAGCTCTGCGGTGCCGGCGTTACGGACCGGGACGACCACGGTCACCTCCGCCACCGACAGGTCCGGCAGCTTCGGCAGAGTGGTGTCGACGCGCGGGTCGCCGATGACGGCGTGCCCGGTCGACCGGAGCCGGACGTGGTTCCAGATGCCGGCCGAGCGGTCACGCACCGCGGGCATCCAGTCCCAGCCGGAGGAGGCGAGGTACGTCGGGGAGTTGAGGTTCATCTGCTGTGCGCCGGCGTCGACCCACGCCTCGCCCGCGGGGCCCTTGTCACCGGGGCTTCCGGGCACCGGCATGGGTGAGATCCGCACGGCGAGCGCGTTGTCGCCGTGCTCGGCCAGGTGACCGGTGACGTCGAGGGCGGCGCGGGCGAACGGGTGGGTCAGAGCGCCGACCTGGTTGCCGTTGAGCCAGACGTCGGCCTTGTGGTTGATGCCGTCGAACTCCAGCCACACGTGCCGGCCTGCTCCCGCGCGAAGACCTCGCGGCAGCGCGAAGTCCCGCTTGTACCACCAGGAGTGGCGCGACAGGGCCTCGGGGATGTGCAGGTTGTTCAGGCCCGCCACGGGGTCGGGCAGCTTGCCCTGCTCCACGAGGGAGCCGAGCACGGTGCCGGGGACAGTGGCGGGCAGCCAGTCGGCGGTGTCCACGGAGGTCGTCGACAGGCGGGCGCCGTCCGCGCCGGCCCAGTCGTCCAGGGTGAGCCGCCAGCCGGACTCCAGGGGGACGGTCCCGTCGTCGGCGACGGTCAGCTTGGGCGGCCTGCCCGGGCGGGTCCCCCAGTCGGTCCAGCCGGTCACCGCGGGGCGACGGCCCTCGGCGGTGCCGTACACCTCGAAGCCGTTGAGCCCCAGGGGCAGGGGGCTGGAACGTTTCCGGGACGTCAGGCGCACCCAGCGGGCGCGGGCGGGGCGCGTGAGCGGGATGTCCACCACGCCGCCGGTGCCCTGAGCGGTGCTGTACACCGCTGTCCAGGACTCGTTGTCGAGGGAGGTCTCCACCACGAAGACCAGGGAGTAGCTCGACTGGATCTCCTTGCCGGTGGTGCCGCTGTGCACATTGCCTTCGACGGGCGGCGTGTACACCGGGTCGGAGGCGTCGGCCTCGAAGGTGAGACGGATCCGCGTGACCTCGGCGGCCGCCTGGAGGTCGACGGCGATCCACTGCGGATCACCGCCCTCGGCACGCCATCCGCTGCCCTTGACGCCCGGGGACGTGAGGCGGTCGACGACGAACGACCCGGGCGTGGCGGCATAGGCGGTGGAGGAAGCCGTGACGGGGCGGTAGCGGGCCAGCTCACCGCCGGCCCGCGTGCCGGCGGGGGCGGCAGCGGCGGGTGACGCGGGCAGCGCGGCACCGAGGCCGAACCCCGCCAGCAGGACGGGGCCCGTGGTGACTACGGCCCGTCGCGACGGCAGGCGCGACGGACCCGATCGATCGGTCATGGTGTGTGACGTCCCCTCAGGAGCGCAGGGCGCGATGACCGGCTCCGCACGGTGAGGCGGACCCGGATGACAACGTTGCCAAAGGCTCGTCCGCCGGGTGCCGCCTGTCAACCCTCCGGACGGCTACGGTGCCGCCCGCGGCCACACCTGACCTGTGATCAGGTACCGACACCGATGCCAACAGCACAGTGTTCGCCAAGGCCGCGTCCGCGGTCTCAGTCGTCCAACGCGGCTAGTGATGGGCCCGCCCACCGAGGTGTCCGTCGGGACGAACGAGCATGACGGCCCGTCTCCCGCTGGTCTCCGAGAGTG
This sequence comes from Streptomyces sp. NPDC014764, assembly GCF_043082785.1. Lineage (NCBI taxonomy): Bacteria > Bacillati > Actinomycetota > Actinomycetes > Kitasatosporales > Streptomycetaceae > Streptomyces > Streptomyces sp. NPDC014764. Next base: position 99,958 of record NZ_JBIBXY010000021.1, read on the forward strand.
CGGCCACCGCGGTATCCGCGCCCAAGCGTCCGCGGGTGATGTTCGCAAAGGCCGGCGCAACCGGGGCAGGGGCGGCAAGCGCCCACCGGTGACCGAGTTCCCCGTCCAGGCGGGTCGGGAGACGGAGCAGCGGAACCAGGGCACGGTCACGGACGGTGCGCATCACCATGTTGTCCGCGAGGGGCGGCCGCACAACACCGCTCGTCGAAGCCGTCACTTCGCGGGCCACTGGACGCCGTTCGCCTTCATAGGTGTTTCAACCCCGGCAAACCTCTGCCCTTGTCCTGCGCGCCCGTGCCGTCCGTCGCCGCCATGATGTTCGACCGGCTCGACCGGCTCGACCGGCTCGACCGGCTGACGGAGCTTTCACGCCTCATGAACCCTGCCGCCTTCCCGGGCGGAAACGCCGGGGGGCAAGGGCAGGGCGGGTGGTGGACCGCTGCAGTACGGCATCGGCATCGCCGGGCCCTGCGGGCGCCCACGTCCGGCGTCAGTGGGCTGTGTGATCCGTCGCCGGCGGCCGGGCGGTCCCGGCCTTGTCCGCGGCGTCGTCCTCCTTCATGGCTCTGGCCTCGCTCTTGAGGATGCGCATGGACTTGCCCAGCCCGCGGGCGGCCTCGGGCAGCTTCTTCGAACCGAAGAGCACGATCGCCACGATCACCACGATCAGCAGATGCCAGGGTTCCAGTCCGTTGCGGAGCATTCCACCCGCCCTTTCCGTTGCCGGGCAGCGGTACGGGCCGGGAACAGCCCGCCGTCCACCTGTATTGCAGTATTGCGCAACTATACAATAATGAGTTCCGGGCCGGCTTCATCCGTCGGCCGGGACGGACGGAATAAGCCGCATCGATGGCCCCCGCGGCACACCGGCATCGTCCGCCGGTCACGGGCCCGGGCCGGGGGTCCTGCGGTTGCTGCGCATCGGCCGTGCAGCGAGGCGTACGGCCGCTCCAGGACCGCCGGGTTCCTTCAACCGCCGGGTTCCTTCAGGGGGTGAAGAACCGGATTCACGTGTCGGAGTCCGGCTTGCCGGGGGCCGACGCGTAGGCCTGGGAGGGCGTCATGGGGACCCCGTCGAGACTGACCGTCTTGTACGGGCTGACCTTGGCGCAGTTCTTGGACCCGGCGGTAGAGGCGTGGGCGTTGGAGAGCGCGGCTTTCGTGTCCGCGGCTGCGGGTGGGGATGCGGCGCCGGAGAAGCTGGCGCCGCTGGTCCAGTCGCTTCCGATCACCAGGGTCAGGCCGGTGCTGCTGCCGTGCCTCAGGTGCGAGGAGGGCAGGCCCAGGGCCCTGGCGACGGTCTGCGCCTCGGCCTTCTGGTCGGTGCCGTAGGTGAGGGTGGTTGTGGTGGCAGGGCTGGGGGCGTTGGCCGTGGTGGTGCTCGAGCTGAAGCCCTGGTCGGTCAGGGCGGTGGCGATGGTGGCGGCGCGGCCGGTGATCCCGGTGCCGTTCTCGACCGTCACGGCGATCTGGGAGGTGGGTGGCGCCGAGGCCGGGGCGGTCGCGGAAGCCGCCGCGGACTTCTCGCCGGAGCCGGTGGTGAGGGGCCGGTCGTCGGCCATGGCCGCGAACAGACTCCTGGCGCCGGTACCGACCACCACCCGGTTGCTGTCGTTCGGGTCGGGAGTGGTCTGCATCGTCGTGAAGGTCATCCGCTCGGCGGGGACCTTGTTCAGGTCGGCGGCGAGCGCGATCAGCTTCTTGACGCTGCCGAGGCCGTCGTCCACGGTGAGCGCCTTGGTGGCGGCGTCGGCGAGCCTGTAGACGGCGGCGGGGTCGGTCAGGGTTCCCGCGCTCTTGAAGTTGCGGATCATCGCGCTGAGGAAGATGTGCTGTGAGACGGTCCGGCCCAGGTCGCTGCCGTCGCCGAAGCCGTGCCGGGAGCGGACGAACTGCAGCGCCGCTTCGCCCTTGAGGGTGTGGGTGCCTCTGGACAGTTTCAGGTGCGAGTAGGTGTCGTAGACGTCGTCGCTGACGCAGACGGAAACCCCGCCGACCGCGTCGGACATGTCGACGACGCCGGCGAAGTCGAGCTTGATGAAATGGTCGATGGGGATGCCCGTGAGCTGGTGGACGGCGGCCACCTGGCAGGCCGGGCCGTACTGCAGGGCGCTGTTGATCTGGCCGTAGTAGCCGGCCGTGGACGTGCCCTTTGCGGTGTCCGTGCAGGCCGGAACCTGAGTCATGGTGTCGCGGGGAATGCTCATGACGGTGGCGTTGGAGCGGTCGGCGGATATGTGCACCACCATCTCCACGTCCGCGTTCCCGTAGCCGTTCTGGACTCCGGTCCTCGCGCAGCCGCCGCCGAGCTTGCAGTCCGCCGTGCTGCTACGGGCGTCCGAGCCCATGACCAGGATGTTGATGGGAGTGCGTCCGGACGCGTCGGCCTTCTCGCTGCCGCCCTTGCCGTCGAGCGCGACACTGTTGATGTTGCCGTTGAGGTGCTGGTAGAACCACCAGCCGGCCCCGGCCGTGCCCAGCAACAGGACGGCCAGGCAGATCCCGGTGAGCCGCAGCACCCGCCTGCCGCGGCGCACCGGCCGGGCACGGCGCGACCGTCTGCCTCCACGCGGACGGGTGGCTGCCCGCGCCGCGGCCCGTCCGCCGCCGGGCCCGAGTGCTCCGCCGAACTCGAGTGCTCCGTCGGACTCGAGTGCTCCGTCGGACTCGGCCGTGCGCTGTCCGGACACCCGGACGGTCCGGCTGTGTGTGGCCTGGCCGGCCGGGCCGTCCCACGAGTCGCTCATTCCCACTCCCCTGAATGGCCGGGCCCGTCAGGCCGCACCGCCGGGTCAGCGGCCCGGCGTGCGCGACGTGCTCGGTCGGACGAAGCGCGGCCGTCCCTCGCTTGCCTGGTTGCGCAATCTAACAAATGCGTGTTGCGGGCGGCACGGAGCCGGTCCCGCTTCACAGGTGAGGAATCTCATGGATCTCCCCAGAAAGGGGTGGATCGCGGGCGGAACAGCAGGATGGACCGCCCAGCATGCCTCGCCCGCGACACGGCACCCCGGCCATGACCGATCCCGCCTCACCAACGCGAGAAGACCTCAAAGCCTTCGCCGGGCCGCCCCGTGACTCGGGCGCCCGGCACCCCCCCGGCCCGCAGGAGGAGAAGCTCTCAGCAGGCAGGACCATGGCGGGAAGACCAGCGCCGGCCTCGTGGTGCGACACCCTCCGGCCGGCCCCGCTGCGCCGGTCGGGGATGTCCGGGGACGACTGGGCCGGGACCTAGACTGTGACGTCCGAACGTCCAGACAGGGCGGCTGGCAGGATGGGAGACGACCGTGGCGAAGGGTGCCGGTGGCTTCGGGGACCCTCCTGCTGAGGTGCTGGCGGAGGCGGCCGCGGCCTTCGGGCTCCTCGCCTCGCCCTCGCGGCTGCACATCGTGTGGGCGCTGGCGCAGGGCGAGAGCGATGTCACGGGACTCGCGGCACGAGTGGGCGGCGCGCTGCCGGCGGTGAGTCAGCATCTGACCAAGCTGAAGCTGGCGGGTCTGGTGCGTTCGAGACGTGAGGGACGGCGGCAGGTCTACTTCGTCGACGACCCCGATGTGGTCACCGTGGTGCGGCTGATGGTCGACCAACTCACCGCCCGTGCCGACCGGCCCTCGGCACCGCGATCCCGTGCCTTCGGTGCCTGAGACTGCTCCCCAGCCCCCTGTGACCTCGGACACCCTGGGCCTGCCGGCAGCGAGCAGCGCAGCGGCGCCCGGCGCCCTCACCTCGCTGCAGGTGCTGCGGCAGCTGGACAGCGGACCGCGCGGCCTTGCAGAGGCGGAAGCCGAGCGCCGGCTGGCCCGGTACGGAGAGAACGTACTGCCCGCCTGGCGGCCCGTCTCCCGGCCTCGGCGTTTTCTGCGCAGCCTGCGCGACCCGTTCACCGCAGTGCTGCTCTTCCTCGGCCTGGTGTCGGTGTCCGTCGGCGCCTGGGGCTCGGGGAGCGTGATCCTCTCCCTGGTGGCGGTCAGCTGCCTGCTGCGCTCGTCAGGAGAACACCGGGCCGACCGTTCCGCGGCCGCGCTGCGTGAGCTGGTGACCACCACCGCGACCGTGCTGCGCCGCCCTGAGGCCCACGGGCCGCCGGTGACCCGGGACATCCCGGTCGGTGAACTGGTGCCGGGCGACGTCATCCGGCTGGGGCCCGGAGATGTGGTGCCGGCCGATGTGCGGCTGCTGCGGGCGAGCGGCCTGCGCGTGCATCAGGCCGCTGTCACCGGCGAGTCGGCGCCGGTCTCCAAGTACCCCCTCGACAGCCCTGATGCCACGGACCTCGGGACGTTCGCCCAGCCGCACATGTGTTACCAGGGCAGCAGCGTGGCGTACGGCAGCGCGACCGCCGTGGTCGTCGCCACCGGGGCCCGCACACGACTCGCCTCCGCCTACGGCAGGATCGAACGGCGCCGGGAAAGCGCCTTCGACAAGGCGGTCCACGGCATCTCCTGGACCCTGATCCGGTTCATGCTGCTGACCCCGCCCCTCGTACTGATGGCCGGAGCCGCGCTGCACGGACGAGGTCTGGAGACGCTTCCCTTCGCTGTCGCGGTGGCGGTCGGCCTGACCCCCGAGATGCTGCCCGTCGTGGTGACGACCGCGCTGGCCCGGGGAGCATCCCGCCTCGCCGACGCCCACAAGGTGATCGTCAAACGGCTGCCCGCTCTGCACGACCTCGGTGCTGTCGACGTCCTGTGCCTGGACAAGACCGGCACCCTCACCCAGGACCGGCCCGTTGTCGTGCACGCCCTGAACGCACACGGACACGACGACCCCGAGGTGCTGCACTGGGCCGCCGTCAACGCCTGGTGGACCCTTCAGCTCGCCGATCTGCCGACCCCCGACGCCCTCGACGAAGCGATCCTGAGCCAGGCCGACGACGACGAACTTCTCGCCTACGACGGCGTCGCCGCGCTGCCCTTCGACCCGGTACGCCGCCTGGCCACCGCCGTCGTACGCCACCCCGGCCGCCTCGGCACGCACACACTGGTCGTCAAGGGCTCCGTGGAGAACGTACTCGAGCGGTGCGCGCTGGACGACACCGACCGGCAACGCCTGCTCGCCCTGGCCGCACGCGAGGCGGACACGGGGGCCCGGCTGCTCGCCGTGGCCCTCGCCGGGCGTCCCGCACGGCGCCGGGACTACACCCCGGCCGACGAACGCGGTCTCACCTTCCGCGGGTTCGTCGTCCTGAGCGACGCCCTCGCCCCCACCGCGGCCGGAGCCCTCGATGACCTCGCCTGCCGCGGCGTCGCCGTCAAGATCCTCACCGGCGACCATCCCGGGGCCGCCGCGCGTGTCTGCCGCGACCTCGGCGTCGAACCGGGCGAGGTGCTCACGGCCGACCACATCGACCGGCTCACCGACACCGAACTCGCCGAGGCTGCCCGACGCACCACCGTCTTCGCGCGCTGCGCCCCCGAACACAAGGCCCGCATCGTCACCACCCTCCGCGCCGACGGGCACACCACCGGCTTCCTCGGCGACGGCGCCAACGACCTGCCCGCCATGCACGCTGCCGACGTCGGCATCTGCCCGCAGGGAGCCGTCGACGTCGTCCGGGAGACAGCGGATGTCGTACTCGCCGAGAAGGACCTCGCCGCGATCGACCACGCGATCACCGCCGGCCGGCACAGCAGCGCCAACATCGCCACCTACCTGCGCATCACCCTGTCCTCGAACCTCGGCAACGTCATCGCCATGCTCGCCGCGGCCCTCCTGCTGCCCTTCCTGCCGATGCTCCCGGCGCAGGTCCTGGTGCAGAACCTGTGCTTCGACGCCGCCCAGCTCGCTTTCGCCCACGAACGGCCCGCCCCGGCCGCACTACGACGCCCCACCCGGCTGCGGCCTCATGGTTTCCTGCGTTTCATCACCGGCTTCGGGCTGCTCAACGCCATTGCCGACCTGTCCACGTTCGCCGTGCTCATCCTCACCACGACGACCGGGGCCGAGGGACAGGACGCGTTCCACGCCGGATGGTTCACCGAGAACCTCCTGACCCAGGCCCTGGTGATGCTGCTCCTGCGCAGCGCCCGCCGCTCAGCCGGACGCCGAGCTCCCGACCCGGTCCGGTACGCGGCCGCCGCACTGGCACTGACCGGCATCGTGCTGCCGCTGTCGCCGATCGGACCGATCCTCGCGATGGCCCCCCTGCCACCTGCGTACTACGTGCTGCTCGCCATCATCCTGACGCTCTACGCGGCCACCCTCGCGGTAGCCGCATCGCGCTACGACCGCCACCACAGCGACAGCGCACGGCCATGAGGCGCCGAGCCCGGCCGATCCCGCTTGCAGCATGCGTCCAAGGCGCCGACGGCCATGGCTCCTCCGCGGACCGCCGGCGCGTACCGCAGGCCCCCGGGCCGTCGCACCATCCATGCCCTTGAAAGGAGACCCCACCGCGGACGAGTCGTCCCCGGGAGACTGACACCACACTGCGGCCGTGGGCGTTCCGGCGCGGCCGGTTACGTCGTGTCCGGGTCGACCGGCGGGCGTCCACCCACTGGCCTTTCCTGGTGGACCCTGGGCAGGCTCACCGGATCGGACGAGACTCCCGGGCCGCGGCCGAGCCCCTGTACTGCGTCCGCAACCTCTGTCATCTCCGGCCTCAGGTCGAAGGCGTTGCGGATTTCGTCGATCTCCAAACCGCCGTTGTCCTGCAGCTGTTTGCGGAGGAACGCCTTGGGGCGGAGGTCCTCGAACTCGAAGTCCTGGAAGTCCGGACCCAGTTCGGAGCGGAGGTCCTGCTGCGCGGTCTCGGAGAACTCCCGGATCCTGTGAAGGAGGTCTGCCGCGCTCCGGACGACCTGCGGGAGCTTGTCCGGGCCGAAGAGGAGTACGGCGAGGATCGCGAGGGTGATCAGTTCGAGCATGCCCACGTCGGAGAACACCGTGCTACTCCCTGGCTCGTCGTGGAATGGAGTGGGCCCGCCGGGTGGCTCGGCGAGCGTCGGCCGTCACGCCGCACCCTCCGGCCCTACTTTATCCTGTGCGCAACTGTTGAATCGTCGGAGAGTGCTTCCTCACGCCGATGCAGCCGATGCAGCTGAAACGGGCTGGTCCGGCTCGAGCAGCGGTCTTCCTCCTGCACAGCTGCGACGCCTGCAGGGCGGGTGCTCACCGGTGCAGCCCTCCTGCTGACCGGGCAAGCCCGGCAAGCAGTCGAGCACGATCCTCATGCCGGTGAGCTCGGAGTCGGGATCCTCCGGCGGTGGGCGCTGCGACCGCTGCTCCGACGGCTGCCGCGCCGCCTGCAGAACTGGTCGAATGGCGTGCTTGCGGCCCCGTGGGCCGGCACCCAAGGCGCGAATGCCCGCCCGGGGTGACGAAGACTCGTTCCTCCAGCCCAGGAAGCCGCTACGCGGCCGGACCGTCCGTGGCCGGGGACGGAACCGCTTCTGTCGTGGGCGAGGGGACATGCCCGCTGGACAAGCGCGCCTTTCGCCATGGCAGAAGCAGCGCGCTCGCCATGCACAGCAGGCCGGCGATGAGCAGGGCGCCGCGTACGCCTGCGACGGCCGCGACGAGGCCACCGGTGATCACGAAGGCGGCCTGGCATGTCTTCGCGCCCACCGACCAGGAGGTGCCGACGCGGGACATGAAGGCGTCGGGTGTGGCCGCCATGCGGTAGGTGGTGAACGACGGGTTGAAGACCCCGGCGGAGAGGAGCAGGCCGAAGTCGGCGGCCACGATGAGACACAGGCCGAGGGCGCCGGAGGGCGTCAGCGGCAGCAGGATCGTCCACAGCGTGCGCGCGACACCGGACACCAGCAGAACGCGACGCTGCCCGAATCGCCGGGTGAGGAGCGGGGCCAGGCGCGAGCCCAGCACACCGCCCAGGCACGGAAGTCCCAGAGCGAGTCCGTACTGCCACGGCGCCAGACCGAGGTCATCCAGCATGAGGACGGCCATCAGCGGGGAGGCCATCATGACGGATCCGCCGAAGAGCAGCGCGTTGAAGAAGAGCGGCCGTAGTCCCGGGTGGCGCAGGAGGTGCTGCCAGCCGGCCGCGATGTCCCGGCCCAGGTGAGCGGTGGCGGCGCGTGCCGGTGGCGCGGATTCGGGCTGCCGGATGCGACGGATGCCCACAGCCGATCCGAGGAAGGACAGCGCGTCGACCACCATCGTGGCCGCCGCGCCCAGTGCTCCGATCAGGAGCCCGCCGACGGGCGGGCCGGCACTGACGCTGATCCAGTTGGTCGTCTCGAACAGGCTGTTGGCACGAAGGCGGTGCTCGGGCAGGACGAGTGCTTTCAGATGTGCTCCACCGGCCGCGTCGAACGCGACCGACGCGGCCGTCTGGAGAACGCCGACGACACACAGCTGGGTGAAGGTGAGCCTGTCGAAGGCCATGGCGACGGGAATGCTGGCCAGCAGCACGCAGCGGGCCAGATCGGCGGTGATCATGACCGGCCGTTTGTACTGGTGCTCGATGCGCGCCCCGAGGGGCAGAGCGATCAGCGCGCTGGCCACCGCAGACAACGCCGCGAGCACCGAGACCTGGAACGCCGAGGAATCCAATACCAGAAGGGCGATCAGCGGCAACGCACCCATGCCCACGGCACTGCCCGCCGCGCTGACCGCGTAGGCGCCCCACAGCCGCCGGAAGTCCTGCCCGAGCGTGCTCCGCCGTACCAACCGAACCTCCCGCGCGCGAAGGCGCTCAGCGTAGTCAGCCGGACCAACGGCCACCTCGTGATCAAGCCATCGCAGCCGGTTACCGAGGTTGAACTCGTGGTGTCGTAGGGGCTGATGGCTCGTCGTCCGTGCGGTATCACCGGAGCCTGCGATATCCACAGGGAGGCGGGCTGACTGCCGAACGGCAGCAGTTCCGCGAGGAGTTACGGCTCGAGGCGGCCGAGCGGCTCGCCCAGGGCGAGGCGAGCTCGGTCATCGCCAAGGCCCTACGCGTCACGTCCGCTCGGTGCAACGGTGGCGGCAGACCAATGACGGCATGCCCACGGCCGCAGCCACCTGGCCCAGGGATTCGCACCACAGCCCCGTTCGGAGACCTGGCTCCCCCGTGCCAGCCAGAAGACCCGTGCATGAGGTGATGCTGTTCGGCCGGCGGTTGTTCCGGCAGAGTGCAGCGCAGTCAGGTGCAGCGCAGTCCGATCACCGGACGCCCAGGACACGGAACAGGAATAGCTGCCGGGGACGGTGAAGTTGATTCGAGCATGTGGAGCAGCGAGCACCTCGACCTCGACGCCTACCTGACCCACCTTGGGTACGAGGG
>NZ_JBIBXY010000022.1:0-104069 GCF_043082785.1 Streptomyces sp. NPDC014764
CCGCAGGCGTCAAACCCAAGCCCCCACCGGACGGCACGACGCACCGCAGGCGTCAAACCCAAGCCCCCACCGGACGGCACGACGCGCCGCAGACGTCAGCCCTCATCCCACCGGACAGGAACCGCCACAGGCACAAAACCTCAGCCCAGCGCCGACTTCACCGCATCCGCGAGCCGCCCCGCCACCGACCGCGCCTGGTCGATGTCGGCCGCCTCCACCATCACCCGCACCAGAGGCTCCGTCCCCGACGGACGCAGCAGCACACGCCCCGTCTCACCGAGCTCCCGCTCGGCCTCGCCGACAGCCGTCGCCAGCTCCGCCGACGTCTTCACACGGGACTTGTCCACATCAGGCACGTTGATCAGCACCTGCGGCAACCGCTCCATCACAGAGGCCAGCTCCCGCAGCGACCGCCCGCTCTCCGCGACCCGAGCCGCCAGCAGCAGCCCCGTCAGCGTCCCGTCCCCCGTCGTCGCGTGGTCGAGGATGATCACGTGCCCGGACTGCTCGCCGCCCAGGGCGAACCCGTGCTGCTTCATCTCCTCCAGCACGTACCGGTCCCCCACCGCCGTCTGGACGAGACGGATCCCCTCCCGCTCCATGGCGAGCTTGAACCCGAGGTTCGACATCACCGTCGCGACCACCGTGTCGGACCGCAACGCGGACCGCTCCCGCATGGCCAGTGCCAGCACGGCGAGGATCTGGTCCCCGTCGACCTCCTCCCCCGTGTGGTCGACGGCGAGACACCGGTCGGCGTCCCCGTCGTGCGCGATGCCCAGCGCGGCCCCGTGCTCGACGACCGCGGCCTTCAGCTGCGCGAGGTGCGTGGACCCGCACCCGTCGTTGATGTTCAGCCCGTCCGGCTCGGCGCCGATGGTGACGACCTCGGCCCCGGCGCGCCGGAACGCCTCGGGGGAGACCTGCGACGCGGCCCCGTGGGCCTCGTCGAGGACGATCTTCAGCCCGTCGAGCCGGTTCGGCAGCACGCCCACCAGGTGGGCGACGTACGTGTCGAAGCCCTCGCCGTGGTCCCGCACGCGCCCGACCCCGGACCCGGTGGGCCGCCCCCACGGCGCACCGGTCCGGTGCTCCTCGTAGACCGCCTCGATCCGGTCCTCCAGTTCGTCGGCGAGCTTGTGCCCGCCGCGGGCGAAGAACTTGATCCCGTTGTCGGGCATGGCGTTGTGGCTGGCGGAGAGCATCACACCGAGGTCGGCGCCGAGCGCACCGGTGAGGTGGGCGACGGCCGGCGTCGGCAGCACGCCGACCCGCAGGACGTCCACGCCCGCGCTGGCGAGTCCGGCGACCACGGCGGCCTCCAGGAACTCCCCGGACGCGCGCGGGTCACGCCCGACCACCGCGGTGGGCCGGTGCCCTTCGAACGTGCCCGCCTCGGCGAGTACGTGCGCGGCGGCGACGGACAGGCCGAGCGCCATCTCCGCCGTGAGATCCGCGTTGGCGACACCGCGCACGCCGTCCGTGCCGAAGAGTCGTCCCACTTGTCCTCCTGAGGATGCGTCAGTATCGGCAGCCCTCCAGGGCCCCGCCACCAAGGTCCCGCCGAGGCGTTGGACCGGCCCGTACGGCCGACGGCTGTGCCACTGACAAAGCTGAGCTCATGATGTTCGACATTGCTTCTGATGTTCGACGGTCACGGAGCGCCCGCAGCTCCGAAGCCGCATGAACACGCACCACGGCCTCACCGGGCGTACACCACGATGCCACCGCCGAGCCATCCGATCACATTAGCGTTTGAGCGCCTTGTGCCGTTATACGCCCGCGTCTGTGAATAAACGAACGCCCCGGCAGCACGTTGGCGTGCCGCCGGGGCGTTCGGAGTACGCGCGAGCGCCCTGCGATTAGCGCTTGCTGTACTGCGGAGCCTTGCGGGCCTTCTTCAGACCGGCCTTCTTCCGCTCGACCGCACGGTCGTCGCGGCGCAGGAAGCCGGCCTTCTTCAGGGCACCGCGGTTGTTGTCGACGTCCGCCTCGTTCAGCGCACGGGCGACACCGAGACGAAGCGCACCGGCCTGACCGGAGACACCGCCACCCGCGATGCGGGCGATGACGTCGTAGCGGCCCTCGAGCTCGAGCACCTTGAAGGGCTCGTTCACTTCCTGCTGGTGCACCTTGTTCGGGAAGTAGTCCTCGAGGGTGCGACCGTTGATCTTCCACTTGCCGGTGCCCGGGACGATCCGGACGCGGGCGATGGCGTTCTTGCGACGGCCCAGGCCGGCGGCCGGCTGGGGCTCACCGAAGCGGGACGCCATGGACTCCGAGGTGTACTCGCCCTCGACGGGGGCCTCGGACTCGGTGGTGTAGCTGTCGATGTCAAGCTCTTCGAGCGGCTGCTCGGCAGTGGTCTCGGCCACGATTCTCCTCAGATTCTCTTCGGTCTTAGGGGGTGGCCGGACTTACTGCGCGACCTGGGTGATCTCGAACGGCACCGGCTGCTGGGCAGCGTGCGGGTGCTGGTCGCCCGAGTAGACCTTCAGCTTCGAGAGCATCTGACGGCCCAGGGTGTTCTTGGGGAGCATGCCCTTGACGGCCTTCTCGATGGCCTTCTCGGGGTTCTTGGCAAGCAGCTCGTCGTAGCGGACGGAGCGCAGACCACCCGGGTAGCCCGAGTGGCGGTACGCCATCTTCTGGGTCCGCTTGTTGCCGGAGAGGTGCACCTTGTCGGCGTTGATGATGATGACGAAGTCACCGGTGTCGACGTGAGGGGCGTAGATCGGCTTGTGCTTGCCACGCAGGATGGATGCGGCAGTGGAGGCCAGACGGCCCAGGACGACGTCCTGAGCGTCGATGACGTGCCACTGGCGCGTCACATCGCCGGGCTTGGGGCTGTACGTACGCACGGTTCGTAGCCTTCGCTTCTTCAGTGAATGGTCCTGACAAGGTCACCGAAGACGATCACGACAGCCCTGACCGCACAGCGGTGACGCAAACCGCGTGCTGGTCGCTGGTCATCGGCCCGGTGGACCGGTGTAAGGGCCCCTCACGTGAGAATGAGTAAGCCACTACACACAACAGAGACGCAGAATACCCGTGCTCGGCCGGACGGGTCAAAACGAGCCCGCCGCCCATGGGCGCGCCCCATTTTACGGCCGTACGGCGCCCCCCGCGGCCGCGCGCCACCCGCCCCCCTCCCGACCGGCGCCTTCCTCCTCTCGGGCGCCCCGCGCGCCCCGGACGGCGTGGTAAGCCACCGTCCCCGCCAGCACGCACAGTGTGGCCGCGTCCCGGAACGCCCGGCGCTTCCCCGACTCCAGCCACGGCCAGGTCACCCCCGGCAGCTGCGGAACCAGCGCCAGCCAGAACCACGGCCGCCGCGTCACCGACCCCGCGTACGGCAGTCCGGCGAACAGCAGCGGCAGCACGACGAGCAGGTAGTGGTTGTAGGAGGGCCGCGACACCAGGAACGCGGACAGCATCAGCCCGGCGGAGGTCTCCGCCAGCCGCAGCGGCTCGGGCCCCGGCCCCCGCCACCGTCGGTAGGCGCACGCCACGCCGACCGCGGCGGCGGCGACCGCCAGCGCCTGGGCCAGGGCCTCGGGGACGCCGAGCCGGGGCAGCACGGCCGCCGGGCCCGCCTCGTAGAGCCGGAGGAAGGCGTCGTCGGCGGTGAAGAGGAAGGGAAGGGTCTGCGTGAGGAAACCGGTGGGGTCGGGCAGGAAGAAGGCGGCCACCACCGACGACACCGCAGGCACCAGCACCACCAGCGCGAGCGCCCCCCACCGGCGCGCGAACAGGAACAGCAGCGCCATCGGCGCGAGCAGCGGCTTCAGCGCCACCGCCACCCCGATCACGGCACCCGCCGCGACCCACCGCCCCCGGCTCGCCAGCAGCAGGCACAGCGGCAGCGCCAGCACGGCCGTCACCGTCCAGTTGCCCAGCCGCACCAGCTGCGCGAACGGCGCGAACCCGGCGGCCAGCCCGAGCAGCCCGAGGACGGCGAGCCTGCTGCGCAGCGGAACCCGGTGCAGCAGCAGCGCGCACACCCAGCCCGCCACGAGTGCGAGGACGACCAGGACCGGCGTCAGGACGTCGAGCACGGACCTCGGCAGCAGCGCCTGCGGGGCGGCCGCGACGACCGCGCTCGGGAAATAGAGGAAATGCGCGTCGTCGTACGGCGATCCGCCGTCCAGCCAGGTGCGCGCCGCGTCCACGACGATGCCGTTGTCCATGCCTCCGTCCGAGGTCACCAGCACCGTATGGGTCGTCAGAGCGGCCAGCACCGCCACGAGTCCGGCCCACCAGCCGATGCCCGCGGGGCGCACCAACCACCCGGAGATGTCGCTTTTGCCCGTCGCCATGGGCGCAACGCTAGGGCCTCGCGGGCCCGTTGAGTCGGACCAGCACACCCCTTGCCCCGTCTAAGATGCGCCCCATGAGCTTTGGGCAGGGGGGGTCCTCGCAGCAGTGGGATCCCTGGAAACCGAATTCGCAGCAGCCGTGGAACGGCGGCGGCAGCGCCGGCGGGTCACCCGACTGGGCGGCCCTCGCCGACGCGTCCGAGGCGCGCGCCAAGCGGCGCCGCCTGCTGTTCATAGGCGGCGGCGCGCTCGCCGCCGTGGCGATAGGCACCGCGGTGGCGGTCGCCGTCGTATCGGCGGGCGGCTCGAACCAGGCCTCCCCGGGCACCGAGTCCGCACTGCCCGGCGTCTCCGACCTGCCGAGCGCCACCGGCACGGTCCCGTCGTTCGAGCCGACGAGCGCGCCGCCCCCGCTGGACCCGAAGGACTTCGTCGCCAGCGCCCAGAAGGACAAGGCGCCGCTGAGCCCCGACATCCTGTTCCCGGGCACGCAGCTGACCATGGGTGACACGGTCTACAAGAAGGGCCCGACGGCGGACACCAAGAACTGCGCGTCCGCGGCGAAGTCCACGCTCCCCAAGGTCCTCACCGACAACAAGTGCACGCGGCTGATCCGCGTCACCTACAGCCGGGACGGCGTGGCCGTGACGGTCGGCGTGGCGGTCTTCGCGACCGAGGCGCAGGCCACGAAGGCCAAGCAGCAGGCGGACGCGAAGAGCATCGTCAAGTCGCTGTCCGGCGGCGGGGTGAAGGACTTCTGCGTCGGCGCGGTCTGCCGCTCCACCACCAACGCCTACGGCCGCTACGCCTACTTCACGCTGGCCGGCTTCACCGGCGGCAAGGACGTGACGGAGAAGGACAAGGCCGTCTTCAAGACCGGCGACGACCTCCAGGAGTTCACGTACCGTCAGATCCGCCGCAGGGGCGAGGCCCAGGCGTCGGCGGCGGCGGCCGGCTGACCCGGCCGCCCGGAGCGCGTCAGCAGCAGCCGGCCGACGGCAGCGTCCGCTTGTTGCGCGCCTCGACGCTACGGGCCGCGAGGAGCTCGTCGGCCGGGTAGCCGACCTCCTCCAGGGTCAGGCCGTGCGGGCGTACGACGTGGACCGCCGAGTCCCGTACGCCCGCCGCCAGGACCTTCGCGGGCCAGTCCGGCGTGCGGTGTCCGTCGCCGACGAACAGCAGCGCGCCGATCAGCGAGCGCACCATGTTGTGGCAGAAGGCGTCGGCCCGCACGGTGGCCGTGATGATCCCGTCGTCGCCGCGGACCAGGCTCAGCTGCTGGAGCGTCCGGATGGTCGTCGCGCCCTCGCGCCGCTTGCAGTAGGCGGCGAAGTCGTGCTCGCCGAGCAGTCCGCGGGCGGCCTCGTTCATGGCGTCCACGTCGAGCGGCCAGTCGTGCCACAGCACGTGGTTGCGCAGCAGCGGGTCGACGCCGCCGGGGTTGTCGGTGACGCGGTAGGCGTAGCGCCGCCAGATCGCCGAGAACCGGGCGTCGAAGCCCTCCGGCGCCTCCCTGAGCGCCCACACCCGCACGTCCTTCGGCAGCCGCCCGGCGAGCCGCTTCAGCAGCTTCGGCCGGTGCTCGGCCCACACCTCGCGCGGCAGGTCCACGTGGGCGACCTGACCGCGCGCGTGCACACCGGCGTCGGTCCGCCCGGCCACGGTCAGCTCGTACGTCGTCGCGGACCGCGTCACGGTCCGCAGTGCGTCCTCGATCTCCCCCTGTACGGTCCGCCGCCCTCCGGCCTGCTTGGCCCACCCGGAGAATTCGGTCCCGTCGTAGGAAAGATCCAGCCGAACCCGCACCACATCACTCACCCGGACATCTCCATTCCAACAACGAAGCGGGCCCGCTCCTTTGAAAGAAGCGGGCCCGACAACACCCTCAAGGGGCGCGGGGAACTGCGCGAACAACCACGACGGAGCCGCGGCCGCCCATCGGCAGGCCCCCGGCAGAACGCTTACGCGTCCTTCGACTCCTCGGCCGGCGCCTCGGCAGCCTCGTCCTTCGACAGGTCCGCCTTCGGCTCAGCAGCCTCGGCGTCCTTCGCGGAACGCTTGGTCGCGGCCTCGGCCTCGCCGACCGCGGCCTGCTGCACCGTCAGCGCCTCGACCAGCTCGATGACGGCCATGGGCGCGTTGTCGCCACGGCGGTTACCGATCTTGGTGATACGGGTGTAGCCACCGGGACGGTTCTCGTACCGCGGGCCGATCTCGGTGAAGAGCGTGTGGACGATGCTCTTGTCCGTGATCACCTGGAGCACCTGACGGCGGTTGTGAAGGTCGCCCTTCTTCGCCTTGGTGACCAGACGCTCGGCGTAGGGACGCAGCTTGCGCGCCTTCGCCTCGGTGGTGGTGATGCGGCCGTGCTCGAAAAGCGCCTTCGCGAGGTTCGCGAGCATGAGCTTCTCGTGCGCGGCGCTGCCGCCCAGACGGGCACCCTTGGTGGGCCTCGGCATAGTGACTCTCCTGTGTGTCTGCCCCGGCCGTATCAGGTACCGGAGTCAGTATCCGAGCAGGCGGACGCCTGTCGGAGATCCAGGCCCCCGAAGGGGCCTGGAAGGGGGCGCGGGGACTGCGCGATCAGGCACAGCACCCGCACCCGAGTACGGACCGTAAGGCCCGAGCTCTCAGTACTGCTCGGTCTCCACGAATCCCGCGTCCGCGTCGTCGTCCGCCCCGAAGGCGTCCGCGGCGGCGGTCGGGTCGAACCCGGGAGGCGAGTCCTTCAGCGCGAGGCCCATACCGGCCAGCTTGGCCTTGACCTCGTCGATGGACTTCGCACCGAAGTTCCGGATGTCGAGCAGGTCCGCCTCGGACCGCGCGACGAGCTCACCCACGGAGTGGATGCCCTCACGCTTGAGGCAGTTGTACGACCGGACCGTGAGCTCCAGCTCCTCGATCGGCAGCGCCAGATCGGCGGCGAGAGCGGCGTCCGTCGGGGACGGACCCATGTCGATGCCCTCGGCGTCGATGTTCAGCTCGCGGGCGAGACCGAACAGCTCGACCAGGGTCTTGCCGGCCGAGGCCATGGCGTCACGCGGGCGCATGGCCTGCTTGGTCTCGACGTCGACGATCAGCTTGTCGAAGTCGGTCCGCTGCTCGACTCGGGTCGCCTCGACCTTGTAGGTGACCTTCAGCACGGGGCTGTAGATCGAGTCGACCGGGATCCGGCCGATCTCCTGGCCGACCTGCTTGTTCTGCACGGCGGAGACGTAGCCGCGACCGCGCTCGACGGTCAGCTCCATCTCCAGCTTGCCCTTGCCGTTGAGCGTGGCGAGGACGAGGTCCGGGTTGTGCACCTCGACACCGGCCGGGGGCGCGATGTCGGCGGCGGTGACCAGACCCGGGCCCTGCTTGCGCAGGTACATGACGACCGGCTCGTCGTGCTCCGAGGAGACGACCAGCTGCTTGATGTTGAGGATCAGGTCGGTGACGTCCTCCTTGACGCCCGGCACGGTGGTGAACTCGTGCAGGACGCCGTCGATGCGGATGCTGGTGACAGCGGCACCGGGGATCGACGACAGGAGGGTGCGGCGGAGGGAGTTGCCGAGGGTGTAGCCGAAGCCCGGCTCCAGCGGCTCGATCACGAACCGGGAGCGGAATTCGTCGACGACCTCTTCGGTCAACGAGGGACGCTGAGCGATCAGCATGAGTGGATCAGATCCTTCTTTCGTGGACGCCCGCTATTTGACGTCCGACGGAAACCGCACCCGGTGAGAAGTGCGGGTACTGCAAGGGTACGGGCGGTACGGCCCTTGCGAGCCGTACCGCCCGGAACCTCAGGAAACCGGCGCCTCGGACGCGACGGCGCTTCGGCGGTCGGCAGCCGTGCTGCGACATCGCGGAGGGCGACCCCCGCACCCCCAGCAGGGCGCCGACCAGCGCGACCGCTGCCTCAGACGCGACGGCGCTTCGGCGGGCGGCAGCCGTTGTGCGGGGTCGGGGTGACGTCCTGGATGGAGCCGACCTCGAGGCCCGTGGCCTGCAGGGAGCGGATGGCGGTCTCACGACCGGAACCCGGGCCCTTGACGAACACGTCGACCTTGCGCATGCCGTGCTCCTGGGCGCGGCGGGCGGCCGACTCGGCGGCCATCTGCGCGGCGAACGGCGTGGACTTCCGGGAGCCCTTGAAGCCGACGTGGCCGGCGGAGGCCCAGGAGATCACGTTGCCGGACGGGTCCGTGATCGAGACGATCGTGTTGTTGAACGTGCTCTTGATGTGCGCGTGGCCGTGAGCGACGTTCTTCTTTTCCTTGCGGCGCACCTTCTTGGCAGCGCCCTGACGACCCTTGGGGGGCATCTATAACTCCTACGGGAGGTGGTCGGTCCTGCAGCAAGACCGCTGGATGAGCGTCCGCTGAGGACTACTTCTTGCCCGGCTTCTTCTTGCCGGCGATGGCGCGACGCGGGCCCTTGCGGGTACGCGCGTTGGTGCTGGTGCGCTGACCGCGGACGGGCAGACCGCGACGGTGACGCAGACCCTGGTAGGTACCGATCTCGACCTTGCGGCGGATGTCGGCCTGGATCTCGCGACGGAGGTCACCCTCGGTCTTGATGTTGTTGTCGACGTACTCGCGGATCGCGACGAGCTGCTCCTCGGAGAGGTCGCGAACGCGGGTGTTCGGGTCGACGCCGGTGGCGGCCAGCGTCTGCTGCGAAAGGGTCCGGCCGATGCCGAACACGTAGGTGAGGGCGATCTCCACGCGCTTTTCGCGCGGGATGTCAACACCGGAAACGCGTGCCATTCAATGGCTCCAGTTGATTGTCGGAGGTCTTCCACAGGACCGGATCCCCGCCCGCCGTACCAGGTACGGGCCGGGTCCCCGGCCTCCGAGCCGGGGGTGTCGAGCCGTGCGGCTCGGGTCCTGCGTATGAACGTGTGTTGCTCGCGTCGCGCGAAGTCTGCGGAAGTCGCAGAGGGTGGATCAGTGCTGCGGTCAGCCCTGGCGCTGCTTGTGGCGCGGGTTGTCGCAGATGACCATGACCCGACCGTGACGGCGGATCACCCTGCACTTGTCGCAGATCTTCTTGACGCTCGGCTTGACCTTCATGGGTGTGAGGTTCTCCGGGTCAGTGCCATCACCCCGGCGGGCCGGGGAGCGGGCAAGATCTACTTGTACCGGTAGACGATCCGGCCACGCGTGAGGTCGTACGGAGACAGCTCCACCACGACCCGGTCGTCAGGGAGGATGCGGATGTAGTGCATGCGCATCTTGCCGCTGATGTGTGCCAGGACCTGGTGGCCGTTCTGGAGCTCGACCCTGAACATGGCGTTCGGCAGAGACTCGACGACAGTGCCCTCGATCTCGATGGCACCTTGCTTCTTGGCCACGCTTCGCCCTTCGAATCGACTACCTTGATCGACTCTTGAGTACACCGTGACCACATGCGGACATGCGGGTGCACCAGAGCCGACGAGTCAGTCTACGTCAGCGCACCCGGAAACACGAATCGAGGAATTCTGCCCTCCGGCGGAGATCCCTAACCCAGCGGTCCGCACCGACGTGACGGAGAGCCGCCCGGCCGCCGACGTCCGGGCGAGGGCGGGCGGGGACTTGGACCGTCGTCAGGCGAGCGGGTCCGGCGCCGCCGTGATGCCCATCTCCGCGAGCTTCGCCTTGCCGCCGTCGGGGGCGGTCAGGACCAACGGGCCCTGCTCGGTGAGGGCGACCGAGTGCTCCCAGTGGGAGGACCAGGTGCCGTCGGTCGTGATGACCGTCCAGTCGTCGGAGAGGACCTCCGTGCGCGGGGTGCCGAGGGAGACCATCGGCTCGATCGCCAGACAGAAGCCGGGCACCAGCTTCGGGCCCTTGCCGCGCTTGCGGTCGACGTAGTTCAGCAGGTGCGGGTCCATGTGCATCTCGGTACCGATGCCGTGGCCGCCGTAGTCCTCGATGATCCCGTACTTGCCGCCGCCGGGCTTCGGCTGGCGGCGGATGTACGTCTCGATCGCGCGGGAGATGTCGACCAGCCGGTTGCCCTGCTTCATGGCGGCGATGCCGGCCCACATCGACTCCTCCGTGACCCGGGAGAGCTCGACCAGCTCCGGGGAGTGACCGGAGCCGACGAAGGCGGTGTATGCCGCGTCGCCGTGCCAGCCGTCGATGATGGCGCCGCAGTCGATGGAGATGACGTCCCCGTCCTTGAGGATCACCTCGTCGGACGGGATGCCGTGGACCACGACCTCGTTCACCGAGGTGCAGATGGTGGCGGGAAAGCCGCCGTAGCCCAGGAAGTTCGGCTTGGCGTTGTGCTCGGCGAGCACCTTGCGGGCCACCTCGTCCAGATCCTTGGTGGACGCCCCGGGCACCGCGGCCTCGCGGGTGGCCGCGTGGATGGCGGCGACGACCAGCCCCGCCTCGCGCATCTTGGCGATCTGCTCAGGGCTCTTGATCTGCACCATGGGGACGACGGCCTTTCTGGACCAGGAGGGTACGAACGCTTCCAACGATACGGGCGCGGGCCGCCCGGGTGCCGCGCGGGCGGCGGCACGGACCCCGCCCACGCCACAGCCGCGGCCCCTCGGGGGGGAACCGCGGCTGTGCAGGCGGCGGGACGGACTACCGGTCGCTCTTCAGCGCCTCCAGCGCCCGGCCGGTGACCTCGTCGACCGGACCCATCGCGGAGATGGTCACGACCAGGCCCTGGGCCCGGTAGTAGTCGATGATCGGCTCGGTCTGCGTGTGGTAGACCTCCAGGCGCGTGCGGACGGTCTCCTCGGAGTCGTCGTCGCGCTGGTACAGCTCGCCGCCGCAGTGGTCGCAGACGCCGTCCTGCTTCGGCGGGCTGTAGGTCACGTGAAAGACGTGCGCGGAGTCCTTGCGGCAGACGCGCCGCCCGGCGATCCGCTTCACGACCTCGTCCTCGGGGGCCTCGAGGTCGAGCACCGCGTCCAGCTTGATGCCCTCGGTCTTCAGCAGCTCGTCCAGCGCCTCGGCCTGCGACACGTTGCGCGGGAAGCCGTCCAGCAGGAAGCCGTTCTCGGCGTCCGCCTGGGACATGCGGTCCTTTGCCATGGCGATGGTGACCTCGTCGGGGACGAGGTTACCGGCGTCCATGTAGGACTTGGCGAGCTTTCCCAGCTCGGTCTGCCGGCTGATGTTGGCGCGGAACAGGTCGCCCGTGGAGATGTGCGGGATGCGCAGTTTCTCGGCAAGGCGGGTTGCCTGTGTGCCCTTCCCAGCACCCGGCGGCCCGACGAGGACGATTCGCATCAGCGGAGGAACCCTTCGTAATTGCGCTGCTGGAGCTGGCTCTCGATCTGCTTCACCGTCTCGAGACCGACACCCACGATGATCAGGATGCTCGTCCCGCCGAACGGGAAGTTCTGGTTTGCCCCGAAACCAACCAACGCCATCGTCGGTACGAGAGCGATCAGACCCAAGTACAGCGAACCCGGCCAGGTGATCCGGTTGAGTACGTAACTCAGGTACTCAGCGGTCGGTCGGCCAGCCCGGATGCCCGGGATGAAGCCACCATACTTCTTCATGTTGTCCGCGACTTCCTCGGGGTTGAACGAGATGGCCACGTAGAAGAACGCGAAGAAGACGATGAGCAAGAAGTACAGCGTCACGTAGATCGGGTGGTCACCGCTGACGAGGTGACCCTCGATCCAGGTCTTCCAGCCCGAGGTGCCGCTGGAGAACTGCGCGACCAGTGCCGGGATGTACAGCAGCGACGAGGCGAAGATGACCGGGATCACACCGGCCTGGTTGACCTTCAGCGGGATGTAGGTCGACGTGCCGCCGTAGGAGCGGCGGCCGATCATGCGCTTCGCGTACTGGACGGGGATCCGGCGCTGGGCCTGCTCGACGAAGACGACCAGGCCGACCATGACCAGGCCGACGGCGATGACGGTGCCGAACTCGATCCAGCCGTCCGCCAGGCTGCCCTGCTCCTTGATGGCCCACAGGGCGGAGGGGAAGGTGGCGGCGATCGAGATGAACATCAGGATCGACATGCCGTTGCCGATGCCGCGGTCGGTGATGAGCTCACCGAGCCACATGACCGCGGCCGTGCCGGCGGTCATGGTGATGACCATGGTGATGGTGACGAAGATCGACTGGTCGGGGACGATCTGGCTCGCGACCGGGCAGCCCTGGAAGAGGGCGCCGCTGCGGGCGGTGGCCACCAGGCCGGTGCCCTGGAGGATGGCGAGCGCGATCGTCAGATAACGGGTGTACTGCGTGATCTTCGCCGTGCCGGCCTGCCCCTCCTTCTTCAGGGCTTCCAGGCGCGGGATCACCACGGTCAGCAGCTGCAGAATGATGCTCGCCGTGATGTACGGCATGATGCCGAGCGCGAAGACCGTGATCTGGAGCAGCGCGCCGCCGCTGAACATGTTCACCAGACCGAACAGGCCCTGGTTCGCCTGGGCGGCGTCGATACAGGTTTGGACGTTCCGGTAGTCGACACCCGGGATGGGTACGTGCGTACCGACGCGGTACACCACGATGATGCCGAGCGTGAAGAGCAGCTTCTTGCGCAGGTCGGGCGTCTTGAACGCCCGGGCGAACGCGGTGAGCACGGTGCCTCCTGCGACCCCCCGCGCAACTGCGTCAAGGGTGATGGTCTGAGATTCCGACTGAGGACGAATTCTTAACGGTCAACTGCCGCCCTGAGTGCCCCGCATGGGGCTCCCGGGGTGAATGGGCAGCGCAGGCCACCTTACCGGCGACACCACCGCCCTAGGAACGACCAACCGGGGATACCCCATTTGTGGGGTATCCCCGGTCGGGATCGCTCTACGTCATCGAGACACCTGACGGAGTCAGACGAGCTCGGTGACGGTACCGCCGGCGGCGGTGATCTTCTCCTTGGCGGAGCCGGAGACGGCGTCGACCGTCACCTGCAGCGCCACGGAGATCTCGCCCTGGCCCAGGACCTTGACGAGGCTGTTCTTGCGCACGGCGCCCTTGGCGACCAGGTCCTCGACCGTGACCTCTCCGCCCTCGGGGTAGAGGGAGGCGAGCTTGTCCAGGTTCACGACCTGGAACTCGGTCTTGAACGGGTTCTTGAAGCCCTTGAGCTTCGGGAGACGCATGTGGAGGGGCATCTGGCCACCCTCGAAGCGCTCCGGAACCTGGTAACGGGCCTTGGTGCCCTTGGTACCACGACCGGCCGTCTTACCCTTCGACGCCTCACCACGACCGACACGGGTCTTCGCGGTCTTGGCGCCGGGGGCGGGACGGAGGTTGTGGATCTTGAGCGGGTTGTTCTCCGCCATGATCAGTCGACCTCCTCGACCGTCACGAGGTGGCGGACGGTGTGCACCATGCCGCGGAACTCGGGACGATCCTCCTTGACGACCTGCGTGTTGATGCCCTTGAGACCAAGGGAGCGCAGGGTGTCACGGTGGTTCTGCTTGCTGCCGATGTAGGACTTGACCTGCGTAATCTTGAGCTGCGCCATGATTACGCACCCGCCCCGGCACGCGCACGGAGAAGAGCCGCGGGAGCGACGTCCTCGAGGGGCAGACCACGGCGGGCCGCGATCTCCTCGGGACGCTGCAGGCCCTTGAGGGCCTCCACGGTCGCGTGCACGATGTTGATCTGGTTGTCGGAGCCGAGCGACTTCGACAGCACGTCGTGGATACCGGCGCACTCGAGCACGGCGCGCACCGGACCACCGGCGATCACACCGGTACCGGGCGACGCGGGCTTGAGCAGCACGACGCCGGCAGCCTTCTCACCCTGGATGGGGTGCGGGATGGTGCCCTGGATGCGGGGGACCTTGAAGAAGTGCTTCTTGGCCTCCTCAACGCCCTTGGCGATGGCGGCCGGCACCTCCTTGGCCTTGCCGTATCCGACACCCACGGTGCCGTCACCGTCGCCCACCACGACCAGCGCGGTGAAGCTGAAGCGACGACCACCCTTCACAACCTTGGCGACACGGTTGATCGCGACGACGCGCTCAACGTATGCGGTCTTCTCGGCGGCAGCTGCGCCGCCGTCACGGCCCTTCCGGTCCCGCCGCTCGCCGCCACCGGCACCGCCACCGCGGCGCTGGGGTCCAGCCATTGGAATTACCTCTCTCTGTTTCCGCTAGCTACGGAACCGGCTCAGAACTTCAGTCCGGCTTCGCGGGCGGCGTCCGCCAGAGCGGCGATGCGCCCGGCGTACTGGTTGCCACCACGGTCGAACACGACGGCCTCGACACCGGCGGCCTTGGCGCGCTCGGCGACCAGGGCACCGACCTGCTTGGCCTGCGCGGACTTGTCGCCCTCGCCACCGCGGACGGACGCGTCCAGGGTGGACGCCGACGCCAGGGTGTGACCCTTCAGGTCGTCGATCACCTGCGCCACGATGTGGCGGTTGGAACGAGTCACGACCAGGCGAGGACGCTCGGCGGTGCCGGCGACCTTCTTGCGGATCCGGATGTGACGACGCTTGATAGCAGCACGCTTGTAGGCGTCGCCCTTGAGGATCTTCTGCCCGTATGCCATGGCTTACTTACCCGCCTTTCCGACCTTGCGGCGGATGACTTCGCCCTCGTACTTGACGCCCTTGGCCTTGTACGGGTCGGGCTTGCGCAGCTTGCGGATGTTGGCCGCAACCTCGCCGACCTTCTGCTTGTCGATGCCCTCGACCGAGAAACGGGTGGGGGCCTCCACCTTGAAGGTGATGCCCTCGGGGGCCTCGACCGTGATCGGGTGGCTGTAGCCGAGGGAGAACTCCAGGTTCGAACCCTTGGCGACAACGCGGTAACCGACACCGCTGATCTCGAGCTTCTTCACGTAACCCTGGGTCACGCCGGTGATCATGTTCGCCACCAGCGTGCGGGACAGGCCGTGCAGGGCCTTGTTCTGACGCTCGTCGTTGGGGCGGGTGACGTTCAGAACGCCGTCCTCACCCTTGGCGATCTCGATCGGCGCCACGACGGTGTGGGTCAGCGAGCCCTTGGGGCCCTTGACCGAAACCGTACGGCCGTCGATGGTGACGTCCACGCCGGCGGGAACCGCGATGGGGAGCTTGCCGATGCGCGACATAGCTGTTTCCTCCGTTCCCTTCCGCTACCAGACGTAGGCGAGGACTTCCCCACCCACGCCCTTCTTGCCGGCCTGCTTGTCGGTGAGGAGCCCGTGCGACGTGGAGATGATCGCCACGCCGAGGCCGCCCAGCACCTTCGGCAGGTTGGTGGACTTCGCGTACACCCGGAGACCGGGCTTGGAGATCCGCTTGATGCCCGCGATGGAGCGCTCACGGTTGGGACCGAACTTGAGGTCCAGGACGAGGCTCTTGCCGACCTCGGCGTCCTCGACCTTCCAGCCCGTGATGAAGCCCTCCTGCTGGAGGATCTCCGCGATGTGCGACTTGATCTTCGAGTGCGGCATCGCCACGGTGTCGTGGTACGCCGAGTTCGCGTTCCGCAGACGCGTAAGCATGTCTGCGATCGGATCAGTCATGGTCATGAATTGGCCTTCGGCCTCTCTCGCCGGGGTTTCCTGGTGCGCCATCCCTCTCCCCGATCCGAGACGGGACGGGTGCGGCGCGGTGGACCTACGGCGTAGTAAGTCGTACGGGCACGGCAGGTGCCCAACCCCACAAGCCTAAGCCATATGGAGCGGGGCTCCTGCCGTTCCCATTGCTTACCGAGAGCCCTGGGAGTCCGGAACTACCGGACTACCAGGAGCTCTTGGTCACGCCCGGCAGCTCGCCACGGTGAGCCATCTCACGAAGGCACACGCGGCACAGGCCGAACTTGCGGTACACGGAGTGCGGACGGCCGCAGCGCTGGCAGCGGGTGTAGCCGCGCACTCCGAACTTGGGCTTGCGAGCAGCCTTCGCGATGAGAGCCTTCTTCGCCATCTCGCTCACGCCTCCTTGAACGGGAAGCCGAGGTGACGGAGAAGGGCACGGCCCTCTTCGTCGTTGGTCGCCGTGGTCACCACGGTGATGTCCATACCCCGGACACGGTCGATCTTGTCCTGGTCGATCTCGTGGAACATGACCTGCTCCGTGAGACCGAAGGTGTAGTTGCCCCGGCCGTCGAACTGCTTGGGGGACAGACCACGGAAGTCGCGGATGCGCGGCAGCGCGAGCGACAGGGTGCGGTCCAGGAACTCCCACATGCGGTCGCCACGCAGGGTGACGTGGGCACCGATCGGCTGGCCCTCACGCAGCTTGAACTGCGCGATGGACTTGCGGGCCTTGGTGACGGCCGGCTTCTGACCGGTGATCGTGGTGAGGTCGCGGATGGCGCCCTCGATCAGCTTGGAGTCGCGGGCGGCGTCGCCCACACCCATGTTGACCACGATCTTGACGAGGCCGGGAACCTGCATGACGTTCTCGTAGGAGAACTGCTCGCGCAGCTTGCCCGCGATCTCCTCGCGGTACTTCGTCTTCAGACGCGGAGTGGTGGTGGTCGTCATCAGATGTCCTCACCCGTCCGCTTGGCAACGCGGATCTTGTTGCCCTCGTCGTCGAAGCGGTAACCGACGCGCGTGACGACCTTGTTGCCGTCCTTCTCCACGACCAGCTGGACGTTGGAGACGTGGATCGGGGCCTCGGTGGTCACGATGCCGCCGGCCTGCGAACCGCGAGCGGTCGGACCGGCCTTCGTGTGCTTCTTGACCCGGTTGACACCCTCGACCAGGACGCGGTCCTCGCGGGGGAAGGCCGCGATGACCTTGCCCTGCTTGCCCTTGTCCTTACCGGTGATGACCTGGACCAGGTCGCCCTTCTTGATCTTCATGCTCACAGCACCTCCGGCGCGAGGGAGATGATCTTCATGAACTTCTTCTCGCGCAGCTCACGGCCCACGGGGCCGAAGATACGGGTGCCGCGAGGGTCGCCGTCGTTCTTCAGAATGACGGCGGCGTTCTCGTCGAAGCGGATGTACGAGCCGTCCGGACGGCGGCGCTCCTTGACGGTGCGAACGATGACCGCCTTGACGACGTCACCCTTCTTCACGTTGCCACCGGGGATCGCGTCCTTGACGGTGGCGACGATGACGTCACCGATACCCGCGTAGCGGCGACCGGAGCCACCGAGCACACGGATGCAGAGGATTTCCTTCGCACCCGTGTTGTCGGCGACACGCAGTCGCGACTCCTGCTGGATCACGTCTATCTCCTGAATGTCTGCCGGTTCCCCGGGAGCCGCTCAGCGGAGCGGCTCCCGGAGCCTGGCGGAACTGTCCTGCGAGGAATGCCCCGCAGGAACGTACTGTTTGGAATTCCCTTGCGGGAATTACCTACTTGGCCTTCTCGAGGATCTCGACGACGCGCCAGCGCTTCGTGGCGGACAGCGGCCGGGTCTCCATGAGGAGGACGCGGTCGCCGACACCGGCGGCGTTCTGCTCGTCGTGCGCCTTGAGCTTGTTGGTACGGCGGATGACCTTGCCGTACAGCGCGTGCTTCACGCGGTCCTCGACGGCGACGACGACGGTCTTGTCCATCTTGTCGCTGACGACCAGACCCTCACGGGTCTTACGGAAACCGCGGGCGGCCTTCGTCTCTTCAGTCACGTTGTTCTCGCTCATGCGCTCTCCACCGTCTCGATGCCCAGCTCGCGCTCACGCATCAGGGTGTAGATCCGCGCGATGTCCTTGCGGACGGCCTTGAGCCGACCGTGGTTCTCGAGCTGACCCGTGGCCGCCTGGAAGCGGAGGTTGAACAGCTCTTCCTTGGCCTCGCGGAGCTTCGCCAGAAGCTCCTCGTTGCCCAGCTCGCGCAGCTCTGACGCCTTGGTACCGGCCGACATCACGCTTCACCTGCCTCGCGCTTGACGATCTTGCACTTCATCGGCAGCTTGTGAGCCGCACGGGTCAGGGCCTCGCGCGCGATCTTCTCGTTGGGGTACGACAGCTCGAACATGACGCGTCCGGGCTTGACGTTGGCCACCCACCACTCCGGGGAGCCCTTACCGGAACCCATGCGGGTCTCGGCCGGCTTCTTGGTGAGGGGGCGGTCCGGGTAGATGTTGATCCAGACCTTGCCGCCACGCTTGATGTGGCGGGTCATGGCGATACGAGCCGCTTCGATCTGGCGGTTCGTCACGTACGCCGGGGTGAGCGCCTGGATGCCGTACTCGCCGAACGCAACCTGCGTGCCACCCTTCGACATGCCGTTGCGCTTCGGGTGGTGCTGCTTGCGGTGCTTGACCCTACGGGGGATCAGCATGGTGGTCAGGCCTCCGTTCCGGTGCTCTCAGCCGGAGCGGCCGCCGGAGCCTCGGCCTTGGGGGCCTCGGCAGCGGGAGCCTGCTGCGGCTTGCGACCGCGACCGCCACGCTCGCCACCGCGGCCACCACGGGCCGGGCGGTCGGCACCGCCACGGGCCGGGCGGTTGCCGGCGCGGGCAGCGGCGTTCTCGGCGCGGACCTCGGCGATGTTCTTGACGTCGCCCTTGTAGATCCAGACCTTCACGCCGATGCGGCCGAAGGTCGTCTTGGCCTCGAAGAAGCCGTAGTCCACGTTCGCGCGGAGGGTGTGCAGGGGCACACGGCCCTCGCGGTAGAACTCCGAGCGGGACATCTCGGCGCCGCCGAGGCGGCCACCGCACTGGATCTTGATGCCCTTGGCGCCCGCCTTCATGGCCGACTGCATGCTCTTACGCATGGCGCGGCGGAAGGAGACGCGGGAGGAGAGCTGCTCGGCGACGGCCTGGGCGACCAGCTGGGCATCGGTCTCGGGGTTCTTGACCTCGAGGATGTTCAGCTGGACCTGCTTGCCGGTGAGCTTCTCGAGGTCGCCGCGGATGCGGTCGGCCTCGGCGCCACGGCGGCCGATCACGATGCCCGGACGCGCGGTGTGGATGTCCACACGCACACGGTCACGGGTGCGCTCGATCTCGACCTTGGAGATGCCGGCGCGCTCCATGCCGGACGTCATCATCCGACGGATGGCGACGTCTTCCTTGACGTAGTCCTTGTACAGCTTGTCGGCGTACCAACGCGACTTGAAGTCGGTCGTGACACCGAGCCGGAACCCATGCGGGTTAACCTTCTGGCCCATTACCGGGTTCCTTCCTTGCTGCTGACGACCACGGTGATGTGGCTGGTCCGCTTGCGGATCCGGTAGGCGCGGCCCTGGGCGCGCGGACGGAACCGCTTCAGGGTCGGGCCCTCGTCGACGTAGGCCTCGGAAATGAAGAGGCTGTCGACATCGGTGTGGTCGTAGTTGTGCGCGGCGTTGGCAATGGCGCTGTCCAGCACCTTGCCCACCGGCACGCTCGCGGCCTGCGGGGCGAAACGCAGGACCGCCTGAGCCTCCGTGGCATCCATGCCACGGATGAGGTCCACCACGCGGCGGGCCTTCATGGGCGTGACGCGGATGTACCGCGCCTGGGCCCTGGCTTCCATGGTTGTCCCTTCAGTGTCTGTCATGGTCGATTGCACCCCGCCGACTAGCGGCGCTTCGACTTCCGGTCGTCCTTGACGTGGCCCCGGAAGGTGCGGGTCGGCGAGAACTCGCCGAGCTTGTGGCCGACCATCGACTCGGTGACAAACACCGGGATGTGGGTCTTGCCGTTGTGCACCGCGATCGTGTGGCCCAGCATCGCCGGGACGATCATCGAGCGACGGGACCAGGTCTTGATGACGTTCTTGGTACCGGCTTCGTTCTGCGAGTCCACCTTCTTGATCAGGTGGTCGTCGACGAAGGGTCCCTTCTTCAAGCTACGAGGCATCTCAACCCGTCCTTAGCGCTTCTTGTTCGTCTTGCGGCGGCGGACGATGTACTTGTTCGACGCCTTCTTGGGCGAACGAGTACGGCCTTCCTTCTTGCCCCAGGGGGACACGGGGTGACGGCCACCGGAGGTCCGGCCCTCACCACCACCGTGCGGGTGGTCCACCGGGTTCATGACGACACCGCGGACGGTCGGGCGGACGCCCAGCCACCGCTTGCGGCCCGCCTTGCCCCAGTTGATGTTGCTCTGCTCGGCGTTGCCGACCTCGCCGACCGTGGCGCGGCAGCGCTGGTCGACCAGGCGGATCTCGCCGGAGGGCATGCGGAGGTGGGCCATGGTGCCCTCCTTCGCGAGCAGCTGCACCGAGGCGCCGGCGGAGCGGGCGAACTTGGCGCCGCCGCCGGGACGCAGCTCGATGGCGTGCAGCGTCGTACCCACGGGGATGTTGCGCAGGGCAAGGTTGTTGCCCGGCTTGATGTCGGCCCCGGGACCGTTCTCGACGCGGTCGCCCTGGTTCAGGCCACGCGGCGCGAGGATGTAGCGCTTCTCGCCGTCCGCGTAGTGCAGGAGCGCGATGCGCGCGGTGCGGTTGGGGTCGTACTCGATGTGCGCGACCTTCGCCGGCACGCCGTCCTTGTCGTGACGACGGAAGTCGATCACGCGGTAGGCGCGCTTGTGGCCACCGCCCTGGTGGCGGACGGTCACACGACCGGAATTGTTACGGCCGCCCTTGCTGTGCAGGGGACGGACCAGCGACTTCTCCGGCGTGGACCGCGTGACCTCGACGAAGTCGGCGACGCTGGAGCCACGACGGCCCGGAGTCGTCGGCTTGTACTTGCGGATACCCATTGTCTCTCAGTCCTCGGAAGCTATTCCGAAATCTGGACGATCCCGCCCGCTTACGCGGTCGGACCGCCGAAGATGTCGATACGGTCGCCCTCGGCGAGGGTCACGATCGCGCGCTTGGTGGCGGCACGCTGGCCGAACCCGGTGCGGGTGCGCTTGCGCTTGCCGACGCGGTTGATCGTGTTGACCCCGGTGACCTTGACCTCGAAGACCGCCTGGACGGCCTCCTTGATCTGGGTCTTGTTGGCACGCGGGTCGACGAGGAACGTGTACTTGTTCTCGTCGATGAGCGCGTAGCTCTTCTCGGACACGACCGGCTTGAGCAGGACGTCACGGGGGTCCGTGTACGCCTTGCTCGCCGGGGTGACGACGGTGTTCTTGCCTTCGGCCTCGTGGCGACGCGCCTTGGCGACGCGCGCAGCCTTGGCCGCCTTGGCGGCCTTCGAGGCGATCGAGGGGTGACGGGCAGCCATCAGACCTCGCTCCCTTCGTTGTCGTTGGCCTTGTTCGGGCCGGCGACGAAGGACTCGAAAGCGGCCTTGGTGAAGACCACGTCGTCCGAGACGAGAACGTCGTACGTGTTCAGCTGGCCCGGCTCCAGGATGTGGACCTGGGGCAGGTTGCGGGCGGACAGCCACGCGGCCTCGTCGGCGCGGTCGACGACCAGGAGCAGGTTCTTGCGCTCCGAGATCTTGCCGAACAGCGTCCTGGCGGCCTTCGTGGAGGGGTTCTCGCCCTCGACCACGCCGGTGACGACGTGGATGCGGTTGTGGCGCGCCCGGTCGGTGAGGGCGTGACGCAGAGCGGCAGCCTTCATCTTCTTGGGCGTGCGCTGCGAGTAGTCGCGCGGCACGGGACCGTGCACGACGCCACCACCGGCGAACTGCGGCGCGCGGGTCGAGCCCTGACGGGCGCGGCCGGTGCCCTTCTGGCGGTACGGCTTCCTGCCGCCACCACGGACCTCGCCACGGGACTTGGTCTTGTGCGTGCCCTGACGGGCAGCAGCCAGCTGCGCGACGACGACCTGGTGGATCAGCGGAACGCTGACCTTCTCGACGTCGAAGATCTCCGCGGGGAGCTCGACGGTACCGGCCTTGTCGCCCGCCGGCGAAAGGATGTCAACAGTGCTCATCGGTTACCTCAGGCCCCCTTGGCCGCGGTGCGGACCAGGACGAGGCCGCCGTTCGGACCGGGAACCGCGCCCTTGATGAGCAGCAGACCCTTCTCCGCGTCAACGGCGTGGACGGTCAGGTTCTGGGTGGTGACCCGCTCGTTGCCCATGCGACCCGCCATACGGAGGCCCTTGAACACACGGCCCGGGGTGGCGCAGCCGCCGATGGAACCGGGCGAGCGGTGCTTGCGCTGGGTGCCGTGACCGGCGCCGAGGCCCTTGAAGTTGTGACGCTTCATGACACCGGCGAAGCCCTTGCCCTTGCTCTTGCCGGTCACGTCGACCTTCACGCCGGACTCGAACACCTCAGCGGTGATCTCCTGGCCCAGCGTGTACTCGGAGGCGTCCGACGTGCGGATCTCGACGAGGTGACGACGGGGGGTGACGTCGGCCTTGGCGAAGTGACCCTTGAGGGGCTTGTTCACCTTGCGCGGGTCGATCTCGCCGAAGGCGATCTGGACGGACTCGTAGCCGTCGACGTCGTTCGTGCGGACCTGGGTGACGACATTGGGGCCGGCCTTGACGACGGTGACCGGGACGACGCGGTTGTTCGCGTCCCACACCTGCGTCATGCCGAGCTTCTCGCCCAGGATGCCCTTGATCTGCTTTGCCATCTCTTCAGATCACCGGCCTCAGAGCTTGATCTCGATGTCGACACCGGCCGGGAGGTCGAGTCGCATCAGAGAGTCAACGGTCTTGGGGGTCGGGTCGAGGATGTCGATCAGGCGCTTGTGCGTGCGCATCTCGAAGTGCTCGCGCGAGTCCTTGTACTTGTGCGGCGACTTGATGACGCAGTACACGTTCTTCTCAGTGGGCAGCGGCACCGGGCCCGCGACCGACGCACCAGTGCGAGTCACCGTCTCGACGATCTTCTTCGCCGAAGAGTCGATGACCTCGTGGTCGTAGGCCTTGAGCCGGATGCGGATCTTCTGTCCCGCCATGGCTACTTCGTAGTCCTGTCTCTCATTACGCTCTGGAACCCGGAGCGGCTTCCCCTCACCTCCGACCCACGCGGTCGGGCGTGTCGCACTCCCGCTGACACAGATGTCCCTTGTTCGAACATCCCTGCGGGATTGACACGGCCCTACCAGAACCGCGGACCGGGGGCGAAAGGCCCACCGGGCGCCTGGCCGGCGCCGCACCACACTTCCCGGAAGATTCCCGTACGTCCGCCCCTGATCAGGGGCGACGAGTACTGTGGGACTCGCTTCCGGTCCTCCCGGCGGGAGGCGCGCAGCATCAACACTCGACCGAGCAACTCGGCCAGTCTGCCACAGAGGGCGGCGGGCTGGCCAATCGGGCGGAAGAGAGTACCCCGACGGGGGTCGCGGTCAAACCCTGCGGGGGCGCGCCCCGGCTCCGGGCGGTCGGGGAGTGGCCTCCGGGCGGATCCGCGAGATGAGCCTGCACAGGGCTTCGTCGGGGGTGAGGGCCAGCAGGTGGACGTGGTCCATACCCGCGTAGACGGCGCCGTCCTCCGCCATGGCGAGGTACTGGTTGCCGCGGTCGCGGGTGCCGATGGGGTAGAGCTCGGTACCCGCCTGTTCGGCGAGGTCGTCGATGATCTCGGCGTCCCACATCGCCGTGAGCGGGTCGAGCGAGAACTCCATCCACGGCATCGAGTCCGCGGGGTCCCGGTGAGGGACGTCCAGGGCACCGAACTCGGCGAGGAAGCGGCGGGCGGCGTCGTGCAACTCGAACTCACCGGTGTGCAGGAGAATGCTCTCCCACGTGTCCGTGGCCACTTCCCGGCCCGGGAACCAGCCCGCCGCCCTCAGTACACGTCCCGTCTCCTCAGGCCAGCGCGACTCGGTGTCCGGACCGGCGTGCCCGGCACGGTAGTGCCGCCAGAAGGGGTGCTCCTGCGCCGCCTCATCAGGTGACCAGAGGCCGGACTGCGCCCGCTGTGTCTCCACCAAGCGGTCCAGCGCCTGATCGATGGTCGTCCCCATCGGTTCCGCGCTCTCCCGCACGAGGTGGAGCACACCGTCCTCGCTGATGCCGAGGAGGCTTGCTCCCCGGTCCGCGGTGCCGACCGGACACAACGACGTTTCCGCTTCCCGGCAGGCCTCGGCGAAGCGCTCCCCCTGCCACGCGGCCTGCAGGGGGTCGAACCGAACCGCCGACGCGGTGGTGATCGAGTCGGCCGGCCAGCCGTACGTGACAAGGCCGCCGAACTCGGCGAGGAAGGCCTCGGCGGCGCCATGGAGCACGAATGCCCCTCGCTCGCCCAGTACCGACTTCCAGGTCCCCGTGGGCACAGCACGGCCGGGCTGCCAGCCCGCACGGCGCAGCACGTCCCCGGTCTGCCGCGACCACCCGCGTGTCAGGTCGTCGTCCACTCATACCACCGCCCGAACTCCCAGTTGATCCAGCACATGAGCACAGGACGGGCACGGCGCCTTCGGTGTTCCGTGCACCGGATTGCCCTCCGCACGTACCTTCACGGCCGCCATCGTCCCGCAGGGACGAGTAACCGATCGCATCGACTTCCTCACCGCTCCGCGTCCTGAAGGACGGCTGCTGGGTCTTCGGCGAGGTGTACGCACTGCACGTCAGTGACCGCAGCCTCCACGAAGTACTCGTCCAGCACTGTCGGCTGCTCGGCCGCGACGATCCAGCGCCGGGGCCCGTCCTGCGCGCGGACGGGCGGCCCGGCCGGGTCGATCTCATGCTGTTCCGCGCCGCGGGGCACCGGAAGGGGGCACGCCATCACCTGGTCGTCGAACTGAAACGCCCCGGCGTCGTTCTCGGCATGGCGGACTTCAGCCAGATCAGCAGCTACGCGGAAGCGGTGATGTCCGACGATCGCTTCCGCGATCCGGCCGTGCCCTGGGATTGCTGGCTCGTCGGCAACGCCATGGACAACACTCTGCGACAGCTGGCCCACCAGACGGACCGCGTCCCCGGATGCGCGGTCTCCGCCCCGGCTTCCGGATCACGGTGTGACGGTCAGCCTCCGCGACCGTCGAGATCGTCCGGCACCTCCCGCCGCTCGACATCATCGAGGACGCCGGCTGATCCGACGCCGATGTGGAACACCCCACGCAAGGCTCCGGCCTCGCGTGGGGTGCGTGGTGCGTCGTGGAGTCAGCCACGGGACGCGTAGGCCACGAAGTCAGCCCACGCCCCGGGCGTGAGCGTGAGTCGCGGGCCGGATGCGTTCTTGGAGTCACGCACGTGGACGGTGGTGGGGGGCGCGTGCGGTTCTGGCGATCATTCGGGCCAGGGGACGCGGACCGGCTTGCGCTTCCACCACTCGCCGAGTTCCTCTTCCGGCCTCTCCATCGTCGGGCGTACCCACGGGCGGAGCGAAAGCTCCGGGTCCGGGACGGTGGCGGCTCTGAAGCGTGTGTCGAGCCGAGCAAGCAGTTGCCCCAGCGGGCCCTCGTTGGCCTCCTCGGGCAACGCACGCATCACCTGGTCCAGCGCGTCCCTGGAATCGAGGTCGTTGTCATAAGCGCTGATGGGGTAGAAGTCGTCGCCGTCCCAGCCGGGTTCCAGTCGGCGGATCAGACGCTCCCAGGACGCGAACCGGTCCGCCACCGAGTACGCGGGCACCGTCATCTTCTCCCTGATGTGCGGCGCGACTCGCGACCTCTCCACCTGCAGCCGTTCCGCGTCGCACCGGGCGATCGCTTCCAGAACGGACGGCGACAAAGCGTCCCACACGGACCTGCTCCACGGGGCGGCCCAGAACACGTCATGCGCCCGTCGCTCCCGGCCCCGCCGGGTCGGACCGGGTTCGGCTGCGCCTGTCAAACCGCTCACTCCTTCAACTGCTTCAAAAAGTACTCGTAGCCACCATCGGGCTGCATAAAGGTGCCGTTGTCGCCTTCACGGATCAGCATCGTCCCGGTGGCGTCGTCCCACCACGCGAAGCGGGGGATGCCGGACGGTGTGCTGCGCATACGTATACCCGGCGAACCGGTCATCAGGTCTTCCAGATGCTCCGCCACGTCCAGGTCGTCGACACCCGGGATGCCGCGCTTCTTGATGTCACCGTGAGCGGCGATCTTGTCTGCGATCATCGGCAGATTGCCGGCCTGGCTCGCGGCGTCCGGCTTGCCGATCTCGTAGAGGCCGAGCGGGTCCGCCGAAAGCAGCGGGTCGAGGAAGTAGAGGTAGGGGTTGGGCGACGGGCTCAGGCCGAGCGGGTCGGGTGTGAGGTATCGGGCCGTCTCGGGGTCGTAATAGCGGTGGAAGTTGTAGTGCAGGCCGCTCTCGTGGTCGTAGTACTGACCGGGGAACCGCAGTGGCGTGTACGCGCTGCTCCGGCGCGTCCAAGCGGTGACCCCCCACAAAGTGCTTCTCGCCTGCCAGGCCAGGCTGCCGTCCTCAGCGACCAACTCGGTGGGCGTACCCGCCAGGTCGGTGACGATGGCAAAGAACCGAGTGTCGATCTCCTCTTGGGACGCGGTGATGAGGCGTTCCGTCTGAGTGAGGGGACGCTCCCCGTCGTAGTCCCACGTCACCGCGACAGGGTGTGGGTACGCGGGGCCCGACGTCACCTGTTCGATGAGAGTGGTGCCGTCCCAGGTGAAGTCGGTCTGCTCCACCACAGTGGCGTCGTCCGCACCCAGCCGTTGCTTGGCGATGCGGCGGCCCATGGGGTCGTATTCGTAGCGCCAGAGAACACCATCGGGCGTACGGACGGAAACCAGTCGGTCCTCCGCGTCCCATGTGTACGTCCACGTCTCGGGCTTGCGGGAAAGGCGGGCGCGCTGCCGCCGCACCATTCGGCCCTGCTTGTCGTAGTGGTAGCGCGTGCGGCCGGCTCGGAGCACCCTCGTGCCCCCGTTCTCCCTCGGACCTGTGGCGAAATGACCAGGATGCCGACTCGGCCAGGCAGCAGTGGTTTGCCCTCCGTCGGTGCCGTACGTGTACGACTCGACCCATCCTTCTGCCCGGACAGCGGTCGTACGGCCGGACTCGTCGAGATCGAACGCCCGGTGCTCGCCGGACGGGCCGTCCATCCCGATCAGGTGCCCGTCGGCGCGGTAACGGTACGAGCGGTCAAGCACCACATGGCCCGAAGCTGTGCCGACGGTCTGCGTCGCCAGTCTTCCGGCGTCGTCATACGCGTGCGTCAGCAGCAGGGAGTCATCCACGCCGAGGGACAACAGTTGTCCTGCTGCGTCCCGGCCGCCAGTGAGGGCACGGCCCGCCGTGCGAGTCCAGGAACGGTCGCCCCTGGCGTCATGGCCCCATTCGCTGTTCGCCCCGCTAGGGGTGGTCCGGCTGAGTTGCCGACCGGCTTCGTCGTAGGTGAAGGTGCTGGTCCTGCCGTTCACCGTCTCCGCGGCCAGGCGTCCTTCCGGATCCCGGAGCAGCGTTACGGACGCGTCCGGTCCCTCGGCTTCGACCAGGCGGTCGTTGAGGTCGTAGCGGTACGTGCTGACCGCACCGTCCACGTCCTTGTCCACCATGCGCCCGAAGACGTCCCGGGTCATGCGGACGGATTGTCCCAGTGCGTTGATTCGCTCGACAACCCGGCCGGCCGCATCGTGGCGGTACGTCTGGGTGCGGCCGTCGAAGTCGGATTCCGCGACGAGGCGTCCGGCGGTGTCGTACTGGTAGACCCAGCGAAGTCCGTCGGGACGGCTCACTCCCACGAGTCGCAACGAGGGGTCATAGGAGAACTCGTGCCGGACACCGCCGGGTGAGATCCGCGCCGCCAGCAGGTTGAAGTGGGTGTACTCGAACCGCGTCACCTCTCCCAGGGGGTCTCTGTGGCTGATCCGGTTTCCTTCGGCGTCGTACGACCATTCCTCCACCGCCCCATCAGGGGCGGTCCGGCGCAGCAACTCGCCGTCCGCACTCCAGTCCATCCGCGTCACGCGGCCCAGCGGATCGGTGATCCGCGTGACGCGACCGAAGGCGTCATGGTCGCAGCGTGTGACACCGCCGGAAGGGTCGCAGACCCACTCCGCCCGTCCGGCGTCATCGCACCGCACGCGGGTCACGTGCCCGGTGGGGTCGGTCACTGACGCCAGGTGACCGGCCTCGTCGTAGGTGTAGCGGGTCGTGGCGCCCCCGGGCTTGACGATGGTCACGCAGTTACCCCGCGCGTCGTACTCGCGCCGTTGCACGTGCCCGTCCGGGCGAGTCACGGCGATCGGGTTGCCTTGGGCGTCGTATGCGATCCGGAACGTCGTGCCATCGGGTCTCACAACGCTCAGCAGCCGACCTAGACCGTCGTAGGTCCGATGCGCGGTATTGCCCAGTTCGTCGGTCCGTGATGTCAGGTGGTGATGCTCGTCCCAGGTGCTGCGGGTCAATCCACCCAATGGGTCGACTTCGGCAACGATCTGACAATTGTCGTTGACCACGTACGTGGTGACGGCACCTTCGGCCGTGGTGACGGTAGTGGTTCTCATCCCGGGCCAGGCGAGGTTGGTGCCGTCATAATCCAAAGTGAGGGTGAGGTGTCCGGCCTCTCCGCCCTCGGCCACACAACGGTCCATGGCGTCGTACGCATAGGAGTACCCGCGGCCATTGCGGTCGGTCCAGGACGTGATGCGGTACCTGTCGTCGTACGTCAGGCTCATCACGTGGCCGGTTGCGTTGGTGGTACTCGTGAGACAGCCGTCCGAGTACGCGTACCTGCGCAGAGTGACGTCCGCCCCGTCCTCGGCCGCTCCGACCAGGTGCAGTGCCGCGACGCGTCCTTCTTCGACGGTCACTCGGATGTGGTGGCCGCCGGAGTGCCGGATGGCGGACGGAGTTCCGTCGTCGGTGTAATCGAACTCGATCGCGTCGCCATTGCGGTCGGACA
Organism: Streptomyces sp. NPDC014764; assembly: GCF_043082785.1. Classification (NCBI taxonomy): domain Bacteria; kingdom Bacillati; phylum Actinomycetota; class Actinomycetes; order Kitasatosporales; family Streptomycetaceae; genus Streptomyces; species Streptomyces sp. NPDC014764. The sequence continues at coordinate 28,743 of NZ_JBIBXY010000022.1, forward strand.
CCCGTTCCAGCAGGGCGATTCCTTCACTCGGCGGGCTGAAACGACGGACTGCACCCGTCAGCGGATCGTCGATCGTGTATCCGCCGTCGTCGAGTCGCGTCAGTCCGCACCGGGGACCTGCCTCAGGCAGCACCGGGTGCCGCGAGGCGGTCGGGTGCGGATAGACGAGGAGCATGCCGTCCTCGGTGACGAACACGATGCCGTCGTCGTCGACTTCGAGACGCTGGTCGACGGTGGACGCCCACGATGGTCCGAACCACCAGCCGCAGCGGTAGTCGGAGGCAGCGCGGCGAGTGAAGAGCAGCGGCAGGCTACCGGGCAGAGTGACGTCGGTCTCAGGGAAGAACATCGTGCCGGTGGCCATGTCGATGGGGTCGCTGCCCTTGGACCGTACGACGGACTTGACGCGGTTATACGCCCCTTTTGCGCCGTCGGTGACCATGGCGCGGGCGTTCTTGCCCAGGCCGCGCAAGGCAAGGCCCATTCCCTTGAGGCCGCCCTTGATCCCCTTCATGGCTGCCATGCCGCCCTTGAGACCCTTGGCGAGGCCGCCGAGGGTCGTCAGGCCCTTCATGCCGGGTATGCAGTCCAGCGCCGCCAGTCCCACGTCCCATAGGGACGCTTGCCCCTTTGAATACTTGTAGAGCGTGTCGGCGAGCACGACGAGCGCTGCGATGAGGACGATCGCGCCGAGGATCGGCCCGCCGATGATCATTGCGACGATGCCGACGACCGCGACCACGATCTTGCAGGCGGCGACGATGTTGTCCCAGTTGTCGGTGAACCAGTCGCCGATCTCCTCCCACCACGACCGGTTCTGGATCCCCGCGTCGGACGCCTCGTCGATCTTCGACTTCGCGTCCCGCGCCGCCTCCTCGCGCATCTTCCGCGCGTCCGCGGCCATCTTCTTCGCCGCGTCCAGCGCGCTCTGCGCGGACGTGACGTCCGACTGCGCCTTCTCCTGCGCCGACTTCGCGCTCCGCACGTCCCGGGTCGCGGCCCGCACCTTCGCCTCGTCGGGCTTGTCCGCGTCCGACTTCGACCCCGTCGGGTCGTCCTTGTACTTGTCGGCCTCCTTCGTCGCCCGCCCCACCCACGACTCCGCCGACGCCAGCTTCGACTTCGCCGACGACAGATCCGCCTGCGCCTCACGCGCCTTCGCCAACGCCTTGTCCGCCAGCGCCTGCGCCCGCTCCAGCTTCGGCCAGTAGTCCGCGAGCGCGTCCCCGCACATCGCGTACGACTTCTCCAGCTTCCTCAGATTCTTCGGAACGCCGGAGAACTCTTCCTTGAACACCTTCGCCGACTTCCCCGCCCACTCCGCCAGCGTCCCCTCACCGGCCATCCCCTTCACCAGACGCAACGCCTCGGAGACGTCGTCGGCGAAGTCGTGCAGGAACCGCGCGAGCTTGCGCACCCGCTCCGGGTCCCCGGGCGTCGGATCCTTGTCCAGATCAAGGACATGCCAATCACTCGGCCGATGACCCGCCATCCCGCAACCCCCGTCACGCGCACATCGCCAACACCCGTATGCACACGCGAACTTACCGGGTACGGCCGTTCGACCGAAAGAGCGGTCCTCTACGGTCGGCGGGCGCCTTCGGGGGCCGCTGACCCTCTACCTGCCGCGCAACGCCCGCCAGACATCCCCCACCGCCCCCTCGGAGCGCAGCCACCAAGCCTCCAGCTTGTCCCGGACCGTCACGTACACCGCCCACCGCTTCAGCCACGGCGGCAGGTCGCGGAACGGTACGAAGGTCAGGGTGTCGTCGACGGCGTTCACCGCGATGCTGCTGCGGCCGGGACCCGCCGTGCGGAGTGCCTCGTACAGCTCCGGTGTCAGTACTCCGTTCAGCCGGGCCACCGTGCCCACCGCCGTGAAGGCGAAGCCGCGTTGGGCGGTGTCCGGGAGCTGCGTCGCGCGGACGAGACGCGGGGAGGCGTCCTCCAGCGGGCAGTTGAAGGCCAGCCCGATCGCCGCCGTGCCCAGGCACCGCTCACCGCGTTCGAATGCGGCGTCCCACTCCTCCGGGTTGTCGAGCCCCAGGAGACCCTCCCCAGTCGCCCAGTCCCACGACCGCGTCATGCCCACTCGGTCCACTCAGTCCGCGAACCGGAACGTCGACGTGATCGCGTCGAAGATGTCGAAGAACGACTCCGCGAGGTCCAGGACCTGGCTGCTGCCCGCGACCAGGGCGACCTTGCCCTCCTGCCCCGGCACCGGGACGAACGTCTGCATCAGGACCGCCCGTATCGTGCGGCCCAGTTCGTCGCCCGGGACCGGGACGTCCTCGATGCCGTACGTGCGGGCCGCCGGGCCGACGCCCGGGATGTCGACGGTGGTCACCTTGCGCCAGGAATCGCCCTCGCGCCTCGCTTCCTTGACCGCGAGCTGGGCGGTGACCGCCTCCGGGTCGGTGGGGAGCGGATCGCCCTTGCTGGTACGGCCGCCGACCAGGGACACCGTGACCGAGCCGGTGATCGGGGTGGCGCCGCCGAAGCTCTCCGCCATGCAGCCGCAGTACAGCGCACCCGACTTCCAGGCGTCCGCCGCGGCCTTGCGCAGGAAGGAGACGTACGTGTCCCGGTGCGGGGCCAGCTCAGGATGCGCGCGCAGCCGCTCGTTCACCATGCGGTGGATCGAGTCGTCCCGCGACTCCGGCCGCACGTCGAACTCCCACCAGGATTCCGGCACCTTGATCCGGAAACCGCCCCGCTCGACGGTCAGCGCTTCCATGTATCGGGCCATGACGCCGGCGTCCCCCTTCGCTCGAAAACGTGCCGACATCGTGCCATCGCGCCGTCGCCGCGTGGGGCGCGGGCCCGTCACTCGTCGAGGGTCACCGACGTCAGCCCTTCTTCGCGACCGTCAGCAGCACCGCCGCGTCCTCCAGCGCCTCCAGGCCGTGTCGGGCGTCCGGGATGACGAGGAGGTCGCCGGTGCGGCCCTCCCAGTCGGTCTCGCCGCTGGTGAGGCGGACGCGGCCGCGCAGGACGTGGAGGGTGGCCTCGCCGGGGCTGTCGTGCTCGGCGAGCTCCGTGCCGGCGGTCAGGGCGAGGAGGGTCTGGCGCAGGGTGTGCTCGTGGCCGCCGTAGACGGTGGTCGCGCTGCGGCCGCTGGAGGCGGTGGCGGCCTGCTCCAGGTGGGTGCGGACGAGGGCGTCGAGTGAGAGCTTCTCCATGCGTCCAGCGTCGCCGACCGCCTCGGGTCGCGGCCAGGGCCATGTGGGGTACCGCACCTTCCGCGATACTGGCGCCGTGCCGTCGACACCGCAGCCCGTCACGCCCGATCCGCCGGACGCGATCGCGCGTCCGCTGCTCACGCAGTCCTGGCTGGACCTGACGTTCGTGCACTGGGCGGTGGACCCGGCCGACGTGGCGGGGCTGCTGCCGCCGGGCGCCGTGCCCGACACGCTCGACGGCGTGACGTACGTCGGTCTCGTCGCGTTCCGGATGCACCGGGTGGGGTGGCTGCGGCTGCCGGGCGTGCCGTACCTGGGGAACTTCCCGGAGACCAACGTCCGCCTGTACTCCGTCGACGACCACGGCCGGCGCGGGGTGGTGTTCCTCTCCCTGGACGCCTCCCGGCTGATCCCGGTGCTGGCCGGCCGGCTCGGCTTCGGGATGCCGTACGTCTGGTCGCGGATGCGCGTACGTCACGACGACGACCGCACCGTCACGTACACCGCCTCCCGGCGCCTGCCGGGGCCGCGTGGCGCGGGTACGCGGCTCACCGTGCGACGGGGCGAGGCAATTGTCGAGCCGACCGAGCTGGAGCACTTCCTCACCGCCCGCTGGGGCATGCACGGCGTGTTCTTCGGGCGGCCGATGTACCTGCCGAACGCCCATCCGCGCTGGCCGCTGTACCGGGCCGAGCTGCTGGAGTGCGAGGAGGACCTGGTCGCCGCGGCGGGGTTGCCCGCGCCGGCCGGTGAACCGGTCAGCGTGCTGTACTCGCCGGGCGTCCCCGCCCGCTTCGGCCGCCCGGCCCGCCCGGCGGGCATCCCGACGCCCTGAACGCAAGCGGGGCCGAGGGCGCGATGCCCCCGGCCCCACGGCCGCACGACGTACGTGTCAGATGACGCCCTGCGCCAGCATCGCGTCCGCGACCCGCTCGAACCCGGCGATGTTCGCGCCCGCGACGTAGTCACCGGGGACGCCGTAGCGCTCGGCGGTCTCCGCGCAGGTGGTGTGGATGTCGGTCATGATCCTGGCCAGCTCGGCCTCGACGTGGTCGGCCTTCCACGACGTGCGTGACGCGTTCTGCGTCATCTCCAGCGCGCTGACCGCGACACCGCCTGCGTTGGCCGCCTTGCCGGGGCCGAAGGCGACACCGGCCTGCTGGAGCAGGTCGACGGCGTCGGGGGTGGTGGGCATGTTCGCGCCCTCGGAGACCGCCTTCACGCCGTTGCGGATCAGCACGGCGGCGTCGTCGGCGTTGAGCTCGTTCTGCGTGGCCGACGGGAGGGCGACGTCCGCGGGGACCTCCCAGACGCGCCCGCCGGGCACGAACCGCGCGGAGCCGCCGCGGCGCTCGGCGTACGTGCTCACGCGGCCGCGCTCGACCTCCTTGATCTGGCGCAGCAGCTCCAGGTCGATGCCCTTCTCGTCGACGACGTAGCCGCCGGAGTCGGAGCAGGTGACGGGGGTGGCTCCGAGGGCGGTGAGCTTCTGGATGGTGTAGATGGCGACGTTGCCGGAGCCGGAGACGACGGCGGTCTGCCCGTCCAGTTCCTCGCCGCGGGCGCGCAGCATGGCCTCGGCGAACAGCACGTTGCCGTAGCCGGTCGCCTCCGGGCGGATCAGCGAGCCGCCCCAGCCGGCGGCCTTGCCGGTGAGGACGCCGCCCTCCCAGCGGTTGGTGATGCGCCGGTACTGGCCGAAGAGGTAGCCGATCTCGCGGGCGCCGACGCCGATGTCACCGGCGGGGATGTCCGTGTACTCGCCGATGTGCCGGTACAGCTCCGTCATGAACGACTGGCAGAAGCGCATGACCTCGGCGTCGCTGCGGCCCTGCGGGTCGAAGTCGCTGCCGCCCTTGCCGCCGCCGATGTTGAGCCCGGTGAGGGCGTTCTTGAAGATCTGCTCGAAGCCGAGGAACTTGATGATGCCGAGGTTCACCGAGGGGTGGAAGCGCAGGCCGCCCTTGTACGGGCCGAGGGCGCTGTTGAACTCGATGCGGAAGCCCCGGTTGACGTGGACGCGGCCGTTGTCGTCCGTCCACGGCACCCGGAAGATGATCTGCCGCTCGGGCTCGATCAGCCGCTCCACGAGGCCGGGGTCGGCGTACTCCGGCCGCGCGGTGAGTACGGGGGCGAGCGTCTCCAGCACCTCACGCGCGGCCTGGTGGAACTCCGGCTCGGCCGGGTTGCGGCGCTCGATCTCGACGCGGATCTGGTCGAGCGACATCTTGGGGTCGGGGCGTGAGGTCACGGGGGTCACGGGGTCCCTTTCTGGGCACGGCGGGCAACCGGTCCGTGTGCGCATGGACGCCGGGGCACCATGCGCGGGGAACCGGAGTGGAGCGCTCGGCGCCGTTGCCGCGCGCGGGACGCCGGACGCCTCGTGCGTATGCCACTTTCGTATACGACAGGCCGCCCGACCTTCCCAGTGTTACTCCAGTGTTTCGCGGATACCAAGGGGCGGGCCCGAATGTCCGCTATCTGGACTCCGCGTACGGAGTGTGGACGCGCGTCAGTGGTCCGCGGCGGCGTGCGTGACGAAGCGGGTCCACGCGGCGGCGCGAGCGCGCGGCGGGGCCGGCGGAATCCTGAAAGTCACTGACGCGGACGAGGCGGAGGGCTACGGCAACCTCGACACGTAAGTCGCCGACGGGGCCGCTGCTGCAACTGCTCTTGAACCACTTCTGCTCGGAGATTGTCTCCGGTGAATGCCTCGCGTCGGAACGGCCCGTCGCCGTGCCCCTCGGCGAACTGGAGAATCGCGATCCGTCCGCTCAGCCCGGGGTGGGCGCCGCTGACGGTCGGCATCATCTGGAGGGATACGCTGCGCAACCGGCCCAGCTCCGGCGGGCGTTCGAGTCGTCAGCGCATCGCACAGACCGGCACCTCCCCCTGCCGACGAGCCGGACAGCTTGGACAGCACCGGACAACTCGTGGACGATCACGACAGGCAACTGATCTTCGGGGGAACGGGACTTCGATGCGCACCAGCCGTACGGCCTTCTCCATGGCGGCAGCCGTCTGCGCGCTGCTGACCGCCTGCACGGGAGGCGGCGGTGACGCGGACGTGCCACCCGTCCCGGACGCGTCCCCGTCGACCGTGGAGCCGCCGCCTCAGGGACCACTGACCGCGCCCGAAGTGGACCTCGGCCAGAAGGAGGTCCTCGCGGAGGGCCCCCGACGCGGCACCTGGCGAGGCGGTACCGCGGCCACGCACCCGGAGGGTGACCTCAGCATCACGGTGCACTGCCTGTCTCGGTCGAACCCGGCCGACCTCACCGTAAGATTCGACGACGGCGAGTTCGGCGCCCCCTGCTCCAACCTTCACCAGACGGCGGTCACGAACCTGATGGAAGCGGCCTCCGCCGGGAAACTCCGCATCACCGTCGCCACGGAGGAAACGGTCCGCTGGTACATCAGCGTGCAGGTCGCCTCCGGGTAACGCCCCGACGGAGTACAGCGGGCCCTGCTCGCTCGGGCGAGTGATCACGCACCCCCGACGCCCCCCACGTGAACATGGAGCCACCCCGGACCGGTGACGGGCGACCGGGCCGGGGCGGCGGTGTCGGGGGCGTGCGGGAGGCCGCTCAGTGCTTGTGCTTCGGGCCCTTCGGCCCCTTCGGGCCGCCCTTCCCGCAGTCGTCGTGACGGGCGTCCTTCAGCGTGTCGCGCAGCGCGTGGTACGCCGGCTTGCGGTCGAAGTCCTCCGTCATGACCGTCGCGAAGCCCTCGCCCTCGAAGAACACCGGGACCCACGAGTACTTGTCGGTGAAGCCCCAGATGGTGAACGAGTTGCAGCCCTCGACGTCCAGGCACGCCTCGAGCATCCGCTGGTAGTACTCGGCCTGCTGCTTCTCCTGGGCCGGGGTCGGGAGCGAGCCCTCGGGCACGTCCATCCGGACGTCCAGCTCGGTGACCGCGGTCTCCAGGCCGAGCGCGTCGAAGCGGTGGAGGTTGTCGGCGAGGTCGCCGGGGAAGCCGTAGCGCGTGCTCAGGTGGCCCTGCACGGAGAAGCCGTGCACCGGCACCCGCTGCTTGAGCAGGTCCTTCACCAGCGCGTAGTACGCGTCGCTCTTCGCGTTGACGCTTTCGACGTTGAAGTCGTTGAAGAACAGCTTCGCCTTCGGGTCCGCCTTGTGCGCCCAGCGGAACGCGTCCGCGACGATCTCCGGACCGAGCTCACGGATCCAGATGTTCTCCTGCGTGCGCAGGTTGCCCTGGTCGTCGAAGATCTCGTTCGCCACGTCCCACTGCTGGATCTTGCCCTTGTAACGGCCGACCACCTTGGTGATGTGCTCGCGCAGGATCGAGCGCAGCTCCGCCTTGGTGAAGTCGCCCTCCTCCAGCCACGCCGGGTTCTGGCTGTGCCACAACAGCGTGTGGCCGCGCACCACTTGGCGGTTCTTGCGGGCGAACTCGACGATCGCGTCCGCCTGCTCGAAGTCGTAGCGGTCGAGCTCGGGGTGGATGTGGTCCCACTTCATCTGGTTCTCGGGCGAGACCGAGCTGAACTCCCGCCCCAGGACCTTCCGGTACTCCTTGTCGTACGTGAAGGGGTCCGGGTAGTCCTGCTCCAGGTGGTGACCGCCGCCGGCGACGGCGGTGCCGATCACGAAACCTTCGGGGGCGGCCGCGCGCAGCGGGGCGTGCGAACCGTGGGCGTGCGGCGGCGCCTTGGGCCCGGCCGGCGAGGCGGCGGACGCCGAACCGCCGAGGAGCGGCAGGGCCAGTGCTGCGGTGGCGAGGGCCACGGTGGCGAAACGGAAGGGTCTCATGCGGGGGCTCTCATTCCCGTCGTCATTCTCGAATGTTTCGAAGTGGTATCCGAAACATTAGGGATGGCCGGACGGTACGGTCCCGCCGAGCGGCGCGTCAATACCCGTGCACGTGCGGTGTTTTCGCGGGGCGCTCATCCCGCCGACGGGCGGATCACCTCCTCCGCGACCCACCGGGCGATGCCCTCGGGGAACGGTGCCGGCAGCCCGAGCACGATGTGCGCGAACCCCGCGTCCAGCGCCTCCCCCACGGCGTCCCGTACGGCGTCGGGCCGGTCGGTGTCGACCGGGAGATGGATCGACCGGACGATCGACGCGGGGTCGCGGCCGATGTCGGCGCAGTACCGGTCCAGCAGGGCGCTGCGGCGCACCACGTCGTCGAGGGAGCCGCCCGGGACGTTCCACAGGTCGGCGTGCTCGGCGACCACGCGCAACGTCGCCGACGACCGGCCGCCGACGAGGATCGGCGGATGCGGGCGCTGCACCGGCTTCGGGCTGCCGAACGCCCCCGTCAGCCGGTGGTGCTCACCGTGGAAGTCGAAGGGCTTCTCCTCCGTCCAGAGCCGCCGGATCAGCACGCAAGCCTCGGCGAGGCTCGCCACCGCCCGCGCCGGCTCATGGAACGGCAGCCCGTGCGCCGGATACTCGCGCCACGCCTCGGGCGGATGCGGGCGCGAGCCGACGCCTATGCCGAAGTCGAGCCGGCCGCCCGACACGACGTCGACGGTCGTTGCGATCTTCGCGAGCAGGGCGGGCGGCCGGAACCGGTTGCTGGTGACCATCACCCCCAGTCGCAGCCGCCGCGTCTGCGCCGCGAGGGCCGACAGCAGCGTCCAGCCCTCGAACGTCGGACCCTCGGGGTCGCCCCAGATGGGCATGAGGTGGTCGAACAGCCAGGCGTGCTCGATCTCGGGAACCTCGTCCGCCTCGCGCCAGACGCGGACGAGGTCGTCGTAACCGACCTGTGAGGGCGCGGTCATGATGCCGAAGCTGGGCCGCCCGGGCGGGACGGGCGGACGTGTCGTCGTGTCGGGCATGGGCCGGGGCCCCTTCCGGGTCGGGTGGCGGCCGGGTGGCGGTGGTCAGCGACGGCGGCGCAGGGACGCGTCGAGCAGCGCCGGCGGGGTGTCGAACTTCTCGCCGGGCGCCAGATCGGTCCCCGGGGCGACGATCTCGTCGATCGCGTCGAGGACGTCGGCGGTCAGCACGATGTCGGCGGCGGCGAGCTGCGACCGCAGGTGCTCCATCGTGCGGGGTCCGATGAGCGCGGCCGTCACGGCGGGGTGCGCGTTGACGAAGCCGAGCGCCAGCTGGATCAGGGTGAGCCCGGCCTCGTCGGCGACCTTGGCCAGCCGCTCCACCGCGTCGAGCCGGGCCTGGTTGTGCGGGAGCGAGGGGTCGAAGCGCTCCGGCAGGACCGCCGAGCGGTGGGTGGTGACCTCACGCCCCACGCGCACTGCCCCGGACAGCCAACCGGAGGCCAGCGGGGACCAGGCCAGCACGCCCATGCCGTACTCCTCCGTCACGGGCAGGACGTGGGCCTCGATGCCGCGCTGCAGCATCGAGTAGCTGGGCTGCTCGGTCACGTAGCGGCCGAGCCGGTGCGCGCGGGCGGCCCACTGCGCCTGCACGATGCGGTACGCCGGGAAGGTCGAGGAGCCGAAGTAGCGGATCTTGCCGGCGCGCTGGAGGTCGGTGAGGGCCGACAGGGTCTCCTCGTCGCTGGTCGTCGGGTCCCAGCGGTGCATCTGGTAGAGGTCCACGTGGTCGACGCCGAGGCGGCGCAGGCTGTCGTCCAGGGCGGTGTGGATCCAGCGGCGCGAGCTGCCGCGGTGGTTGCGCTCGTCGCCGATCGGCATGGTCGCCTTCGTGGCCAGCACGATGTCGTCGCGGCGGCCGGCGATGGCCTTGCCGACCATCTCCTCGGACTCGCCCTTGCCGTACATGTCGGCGGTGTCGATGAGGTTGACGCCGGCCTCCAGGGCCGCGTCGACGATGGCGGTGGCCTCCTCCTGCGTGGTGCGCCCGATGGCGCCGAAGTTCATCGCGCCGAGCGCGAGGACGCTGACCTGGACGCCGGTGCGGCCGAGAGTGCGGTACTGCATGCCGTGGTCTCCTCACGAGTAGAATCGGAACAGTGTTCCGGTACGACTCCAACGATACGGAACGCTGTTCCGTTTTTCCAGTCCGAGCGCCCACGGACATGCGTGAGGCGCTTCGGGCAGGCGTGAGACCATGCGGTAGCTGTATGAGTGACGGAGGAAAAGACGCGGTGAACCAGAGCGACGACGGCGCGGGCGGCGGCCCGTCACGGCGCAAGGACGCCCGGCGCAACAAGGAAACGCTGCTGGAGGCGGCCGCCGCGGTCTTCGTCACGTCCGGCGTGGACGCCCCGGTGCGCGACATCGCCTCCCGGGCCGGCGTCGGCCTGGGCACCCTCTACCGGCACTTCCCGACGCGGGCGGACCTGATCATCGCCGTCTACCGGCACCAGGTCGAGGCCTGCGCCGAGGCCGGCCCGGTCCTGCTGGAGTCCACCCCGAGCCCGCACGACGCCCTGCGGCAGTGGATCGACCTGTTCGTCGACTTCCTGGTCACCAAGCACGGCCTGGCCGCCGTCCTGCGCTCCGACCAGGCGGGCTTCGAGGGCCTGCACGCGTACTTCCTCGACCGGCTCGTGCCTGTCTGCACGCAGTTGCTCGACGCCGCGCGGGCGGCCGGGGAGATCCGCGAGGACATCACCGCCCTCACACTGATGCGCGGTGTGGGCAACCTCTGCATCGGCGCGGAGACCGACCCGGACTACGACGCCCGCCGGCTGGCCGCAGTGCTGGTCGACGGGCTGCGCCGCCCGGACTGACGGCCCACCGGGTTGCTGGTTCCGCTTGGGTCGCCCGTAACTCCAGCTCGGCCACTCAGGCCGGGGCCTTCCGCCTCGTGCGCGGTCTTGATGCACACCACGACCCAAGTAACGAACCCTTGCTCGTGCCGCAGGAGGCCGAGGGGAAACATGGTCAGTCGGTCGCGAAACGGCCGTATGCGGTCAGCCGCTCACCAGCACCGCCTGTCCGCCATACGCCAGGCGGATATGCGGCAGCGTTCACGCGACCGAGCGAACCGACCGGCACGCGTTGACGCTCCCGCGCTCCCGAGATCACGAGCTCCCGCCCAAGCGAAAGGGCCCGCACGACCGAAGTCGTGCGGGCCCCTTCAGGTGCTCGCAGCAGGAGCTACCAGGTCAGAACGTCACTTGACGATCTTGGTGACCTGGCCGGCGCCCACGGTCCGGCCACCCTCACGGATGGCGAACTTCAGGCCCTCCTCCATGGCGACGGGCTGGATGAGCTCCACCTTCATCTCGGTGTTGTCACCCGGCATGACCATCTCGGTGCCCTCGGGGAGGGTCACGACGCCGGTCACGTCCGTCGTACGGAAGTAGAACTGCGGGCGGTAGTTGTTGAAGAACGGGGTGTGACGGCCACCCTCGTCCTTCGACAGAATGTAGGCCTGAGCCTCGAACTCGGTGTGCGGGGTGACCGAGCCCGGCTTGATGATGACCTGGCCGCGCTCGACGTCCTCGCGCTTGATGCCGCGGAGCAGCAGACCGACGTTCTCACCGGCCTGGCCCTCGTCGAGCAGCTTGCGGAACATCTCGATGCCGGTGACCGTGGTGGTGGTCTTCTCGGTCTTGATGCCGATGATGTCGACGGTCTCGTTGACCTTCAGGACACCACGCTCGATACGGCCGGTGACGACCGTACCGCGACCGGTGATCGTGAAGACGTCCTCGATCGGCATGAGGAACGGCTTGTCGACGTCGCGCTCCGGCTCCGGAATCGCGGTGTCGACGGCGTTCATGAGCTCGAGGACGGAGTTGCCCCACTCCTTGTCGCCCTCGAGGGCCTTCAGGGCGGAGACCTTGACGACCGGAACGTCGTCGCCCGGGAACTCGTACTCGGAGAGGAGCTCACGCACCTCGAGCTCGACGAGCTCCAGGATCTCCTCGTCGTCGACCATGTCGGCCTTGTTCAGGGCGACGACGATGTAGGGAACGCCGACCTGGCGGGCCAGGAGCACGTGCTCCTTGGTCTGCGGCATCGGGCCGTCCGTGGCGGCGACCACGAGGATGGCGCCGTCCATCTGCGCCGCACCCGTGATCATGTTCTTGATGTAGTCCGCGTGACCGGGGCAGTCGACGTGGGCGTAGTGACGCGTCTCCGTCTGGTACTCGACGTGCGCGATGGAGATGGTGATACCGCGCTGGCGCTCTTCGGGAGCCTTGTCGATCTGGTCGAAGGCCGAGGCCTCGTTCAGGTCCGGGTACGCGTCGTGCAGCACCTTGGTAATGGCGGCCGTGAGGGTCGTCTTACCGTGGTCGATGTGACCGATGGTGCCGATGTTGACGTGCGGCTTAGTCCGCTCGAACTTCGCCTTCGCCACTGGGGTCCTCCTGTGGAGTGGTTCTGTACGCCTTACTTCATCGGCGCCAGGTGATCTTTGCTGGGAAACCCGGGCCCGGGTCATCCCACCGGGTGACGGTGGAATGACCACTTGCAGGCTCCGGGGTCAAGCCTAAAGCGTTGTTACGGAGTCCGTTAAACGGAGCCCCTTATTCGCCCTTGGCCTTCGCGATGATCTCCTCGGCGACGTTCCGCGGAACCTCGGCGTAGGAGTCGAACTGCATGGAGTAGCTGGCACGGCCGGACGTCTTGCTGCGCAGGTCGCCGACGTAGCCGAACATCTCCGAGAGGGGCACGAGACCCTTCACGACGCGGGCACCGGCCCGCTCCTCCATGGCCTGGATCTGGCCACGGCGGGAGTTGATGTCGCCGATGACCTCACCCATGTAGTCCTCGGGCGTGGTGACCTCGACGGCCATCATCGGCTCGAGCAGCACAGGGCCGGCCTTGCGCGCGGCCTCCTTGAAGGCCTGCGAACCGGCGATCTTGAACGCGAGCTCGGAGGAGTCGACCTCGTGGTAGCCACCGTCGAGAAGCGTGACGCGGACGCCCGTCATCTCGTAGCCGGCCAGGATGCCGAACTGCATGGCCTCCTGGGCACCGGCGTCCACCGAAGGGATGTACTCCTTCGGGATGCGGCCACCGGTCACCTTGTTCACGAACTCGTACGAGGCGTCGCCGCCCTCGATCGGCTCGATCGCGATCTGCACCTTGGCGAACTGACCGGTACCACCGGTCTGCTTCTTGTGGGTGTAGTCGACGCGCTCGACGGTCTTGCGGATCGTCTCACGGTACGCGACCTGGGGCTTGCCGACGTTGGCCTCGACCTTGAACTCACGGCGCATACGGTCGACCAGCACCTCGAGGTGCAGCTCGCCCATACCGCCGATGATGGTCTGGCCGGTCTCCTCGTCCGAGTGAACCTGGAACGAGGGGTCCTCCTCGGCAAGCCGCTGGATCGCGACGCCGAGCTTCTCCTGGTCGCCCTTCGACTTGGGCTCGATGGCGACCTGGATGACCGGCGCCGGGAAGTCCATGGACTCCAGGATGACCGGGCTCTTGTCGTCGGACAGCGTCTCACCGGTGGTGGTCTGCTTCAGACCCATGACGGCGACGATGTCACCGGCGCCCACCGACTCGATCTCCTCACGCTTGTTCGCGTGCATGCGGTAGATCTTGCCGATGCGCTCCTTCTTGCCCTTCACGGAGTTCAGCACCTGGGTGCCGGACTCCAGACGGCCGGAGTACACGCGGACGAAGGTGAGCTTGCCGAGGTGCGGGTCGCTCATGATCTTGAACGCGAGCGCGGCGAGGGGCTCCTCGTCCGACGGCTTGCGGGCGACGACCTGCTCCGCGTCCTTGGGGTCGTGGCCCTCGATGGCCTCGACGTCCAGGGGGGAGGGCAGGTAGCGCACGACGGCGTCGAGCAGGGGCTGCACGCCCTTGTTCTTGAACGCGGTGCCGCAGAACACGGGGGTGACGGTGGTGCCGTCGCCCTTGCCGGAGGCGATGGTGATACGACGGATCGCCGCGTACAGCTGCTCCACGGAGGGCTCCTGGCCCTCGAGGTACAGCTCCATCAGCTCTTCGTCGTTCTCCGCGACGGCCTCGAGCAGCTTGCCGCGCCACTCCTCGGCGGCCTCGGTGTGCGTGGCCGGGATGTCGACGATGTCGTACATCTCGCCCTTGGCCGCCTCGGCGGACCACACGAAGGCCTTCATCGTGACGAGGTCGACGACACCCTGGAAGTCGGCCTCGGCACCGATGGGCAGCTGCATGACGAGCGGCTGCGCACCCAGGCGGTCGCTGATCATGTCGACGCAGCGGTGGAACTCGGCACCGGTGCGGTCGAGCTTGTTGACGAAGCAGATACGCGGAACGCCGTAGCGGTCCGCCTGACGCCACACGGTCTCGGACTGGGGCTCGACGCCGGCGACGCCGTCGAACACCGTCACGGCACCGTCGAGCACGCGGAGGGAACGCTCCACCTCGACGGTGAAGTCGACGTGGCCCGGCGTGTCGATGATGTTGATGGTGTGGTCGACGTCTTCCAGCGGCCAGTGGCAGGTGGTGGCAGCAGAGGTGATCGTGATGCCACGCTCCTGCTCCTGCTCCATCCAGTCCATGGTGGCAGCGCCGTCGTGGACCTCACCGATCTTGTAGGAAACGCCGGTGTAGAACAGGATCCGCTCGGTGGTCGTCGTCTTGCCCGCGTCGATGTGGGCCATGATCCCGATGTTGCGGACCCTGGCCAGGTCAAGCGAAGTGGTAGCCATAAGGCTTCAGTCTTCTCTCGGTCTCGATGGGGTCTGCGACTACCAGCGGTAGTGCGCGAAGGCCTTGTTGGACTCGGCCATCTTGTGCGTGTCCTCACGCTTCTTCACAGCGGCGCCCAGGCCGTTGCTGGCGTCGAGGAGCTCGTTGAGCAGACGCTCGGTCATGGTCTTCTCGCGACGGGCGCGGGAGTAACCGACCAGCCAGCGCAGCGCCAGCGTGTTGGCACGGCCGGGCTTGACCTCGACCGGGACCTGGTAGGTGGCACCACCGACACGGCGGGACTTGACCTCGAGGGTCGGCTTGATGTTCTCGAGAGCGCGCTTCAGCGTGATGACCGGGTCGTTGCCGGTCTTCTCGCGCAGGCCCTCCATGGCGCCGTAGACGATGCGCTCGGCGGTGGAGCGCTTGCCGTTCAGCAGCACCTTGTTGATCAGGGAGGTCACCAGAGGGGAGCCGTAAACCGGGTCGATGATGACCGGGCGCTTCGGGGCGGGGCCCTTACGAGGCATTCTTACTTCTCCTTCTTGGCGCCGTAACGGCTGCGAGCCTGCTTGCGGTTCTTGACACCCTGGGTGTCGAGCGAGCCGCGGATGATCTTGTAGCGAACACCCGGCAGGTCCTTCACACGGCCGCCGCGCACGAGCACGATCGAGTGCTCCTGCAGGTTGTGTCCCTCACCCGGAATGTAGGCGGTGACCTCGATCCCGCTGGTCAGACGCACACGCGCGACCTTACGCAGGGCCGAGTTCGGCTTCTTCGGGGTGGTCGTGAACACACGCGTGCAGACGCCACGGCGCTGAGGGGAACCCTCGAGTGCGGGCGTCTTGTTCTTCTCGACCTTGTCCTGCCGGCCCTTTCGGACCAGCTGCTGGATCGTAGGCACTACTTCTCCGGTTTCTGTGTGCCGATGGGTACAGCTAACCTGGAACATCTCCGACCCACGCGGTCGGGTGTGTCGAATCCGGCGGACTCCCACCGCAAGGCAGAAGGAAGCGCTGAATCGCGGTGGCCGTTTCACAGCCCCCGGTGCGGTGTGATGGCACGCACGAAGGCCAGGGCACACCCCAGGCACAAGGTCTGAGCGTACCTAGCTCATGGACTCCGGTCAAAACAAATGGAGTGGGACGCGACACGCCCGACTTCTCGTGGTTCTCCCGGCCGGTACCCGTGGTTCCTTTCGCACGGCACGCCACCCGTCCTCCGGGTTGGCCGGATCGCGCCCTTCACACACCCCGCGCTCAGTACTTTGATCCGTCCGCCGCGGATGAACGGGGGATCCGGTCTGATGACATCGGCGTCATACGGTCCGGACGACGGCGGCCTGGAGGACTGGGTGGTGCCGTTACTGGCGCGTCCGGAGAACGGTGAACGCACCGCGCTGCTCGGGCTCGGCCGCGAGCTGCGGTTCGCGCCGCGCGTCGTACTGCTGCACCAGCGCGAACCGTCCTCCCACGTGCTGTTCCTGGTCCAGGGGTGGACGAAGGTCACGGCCGCGGCCGCCAACGGCTACGAGGCACTGCTCGCGCTGCGCGGCGCCGGCGACGTGGTCGGCGAGTCCGCCGCGCTGACCGGGCGGCCCCGGTCGGCGACGGTGACCGCGCTGGAGCCGGTGCGGGCGGTGGCCGTGGAGCACGCGCGGTTCAAGGAGTTCCTGGGCCGGTCGCCCGCCGTGTCCTTCGCGCTCCTCGGTCTCACCGCTGACCGCACCAGGGCGGCGGACAGGCGGCGGCTGGAGTTCGCCTCGATGAGCGTGCGTCAGCGGTTCGCCGTGCTGTTGCTGGACCCGGCTCGCAGCCACGGTCGCCGTACGGCGGACGTGTCGGGGGCGTTCTCCTGCATCGGCGTGGCCTTCTTCGGCATCTGCGTCGGCGGCATCGCCCTCGCCACCATCGGCACCCTGTACGGTCTGCCGCTGCTGCTCCTGGCCATGCCGTACGCCCTCGCCGCCGTCGGCCGCCGCTCCGAGCTACGAGCCGATCAACACGCGGCGGCGCGGGTTTCGCCCCGATGCCGGCTGCCGTGCTGGAAAAGTTGCACCAGCAGGAGCAGGCGCAGCTCGCAGCGGCCGGGCAGGGTGGCGGTGAACAGGCGAAGGCAACGCCCGCGAGCAGGCTCCTGTCCTCCCACCCCGACCACCACACCCGGCTGCACCACCTGCGGGAGTACCTCCAGCCGTCGCGCTGAGGGCGCTCAGCCCGACGTCGCCGTCACAGCCAGCAGCCCGAACAGCCCCAGGAAGACCAGCCACCCCGCCACCGACAGCCATCCCAGCACCAGCCCTGTCAGCGCCATGCCGTCGCCCGTCTCGCCGGTGCGGCGTATCTCCGACTGGGCCATGTGTCCGAGGACGACGGCCGGGAGGCCGGTGAGGCCGCCCGTGGCCACGCACAGGATTCCGCACACCATGGACGCCAGCGCCTTGCCGTTGGTGCGGGGCTGCGGGCGGGGCAGGAACGCCGGCGGGACCGGGCCGTGGGGTGTCATCGGCTGGGGCGCCGGGCCCTGCGGCAGGTCGGCCACCAGGAGGGACAGCTCCCCCACCGTGCGCGCCGAGTAGGCGCGCGCCACCCGCTTCTCGAACTCCGAGTGGTCCAGGCGGCCCTCCCCGTACCCCGCGCGCAGCACGTCCACCGCGCGCTCACGCTCCGCGTGGGAGGCCAGCATCGACGGGCCGCCGGATCCCGGCAGCGGGGGTCCCTGCCACGGAGTCGGATACGACACGGCTGCCTCCCCAGGGCCGGGACGGACAGTCCCAGTATGAGCGTTTCACCCACTGGCACGCAGCACACGGGCAGTGCGGTTCCACGGCCGCACCCGCGGGCGTGTCCGCGGGCGCACACGCCGAAGGGCGGTCACCCCGTTCGGGGTGACCGCCCTTCGGTTCAGGCGACTCGCTTACTGGTTGTACGGACCGTAGTCGTAGTCCTCCAGGGGAACGGCCTGGCCGGAGCCGGTGCCGAACGGCGAGTAGTCGATGTCGTCGTAGCCGACGGCCGAGTACATCGCGGCCTTGGCCTCCTCGGTCGGCTCGACCCGGATGTTGCGGTAACGGGACAGACCCGTACCGGCCGGGATGAGCTTACCGATGATGACGTTCTCCTTGAGGCCGATGAGCGAGTCGGACTTGGCGTTGATCGCCGCGTCCGTGAGGACTCGCGTCGTCTCCTGGAAGGACGCCGCCGACAGCCAGGACTCCGTGGCCAGCGAGGCCTTGGTGATACCCATGAGCTGCGGCCGGCCGGAGGCCGGGTGACCACCCTCCTGGACCACACGACGGTTCTCGGTCTCGAACTTCGACCGCTCGACCAGCTCGCCGGGCAGCAGCTCGGCGTCGCCGGACTCGATGATCGTCACGCGGCGCAGCATCTGCCGGATGATGATCTCGATGTGCTTGTCGTGGATCGACACGCCCTGCGAGTTGTAGACCTTCTGGACCTCGCCGACCAGGTGGACCTGGACGGCACGCTGACCCAGGATGCGCAGCACGTCGTGCGGGTTGGTGGCACCCACGGTGAGCTGCTGGCCCACCTCGACGTGGTCGCCCTCGGAGACCAGGACCTTGGCGCGCTTCGAGATCGGGTACGCCGTCTCGTCGCTGCCGTCGTCCGGGGTGACGACGAGCTTCTTCGTCTTCTCCGTCTCCTCGATCCGCACGCGGCCGGAGGCCTCGGAGATCGGGGCGACACCCTTCGGGGTACGGGCCTCGAAGAGCTCGACGACACGCGGCAGACCCTGGGTGATGTCGTCACCGGCCACACCACCGGTGTGGAAGGTACGCATCGTCAGCTGGGTGCCGGGCTCACCGATGGACTGGGCGGCGATGATGCCGACCGCCTCACCGATGTCGACCAGCTTGCCCGTGGCCAGCGAACGGCCGTAGCACATCGCGCAGGTACCGACGGCGGACTCGCAGGTCAGGACCGAGCGGGTCTTGACCTCCTCGACGCCGCGCTGGACGAGCTCCTCGATGAGCACGTCGCCCAGGTCGGTGCCGGCCGGGGCCAGCACCTGCCCGTCGACGACGATGTCCTCGGCGAGGCAGCGCGCGTACACGGACGTCTCGACGTCGCCCTCCTTGCGGAGCACTCCGTCCGCGTCGCGGCTCGCGATCTTGAGACGCAGACCGCGGTCGGTGCCGCAGTCCTCCTCGCGGATGATGACGTCCTGGGAGACGTCGACCAGACGACGGGTGAGGTAACCCGAGTCGGCGGTACGCAGAGCGGTGTCCGCCAGACCCTTACGGGCACCGTGCGTGGAGATGAAGTACTCCAGCACGGACAGGCCCTCACGGAACGACGCCTTGATCGGACGCGGGATCGTCTCGTTCTTCGCGTTCGACACCAGACCACGCATACCGGCGATCTGACGCATCTGCATCATGTTGCCTCGTGCACCCGAGTTCACCATCATGAAGATCGGGTTGGTCTTCGGGAAGTTGTCGTTCATCGCCTCGGCGACCTCGTTGGTCGCCTTGGTCCAGATGTTGATGAGCTCCTGCGTGCGCTCGTCCTTGGTGATCAGACCGCGCTCGTACTGCTTCTGGACCTTCTCGTCCTGCGCCTCGTAGCCCTTGACGATCTCCTTCTTCGCCTCGGGAACGACGACGTCGGAGATGGCCACGGTGACGCCGGAACGGGTCGCCCAGTAGAAGCCGGCCGCCTTCAGGTTGTCGAGCGTCGCCGCCACGATGACCTTCGGGTAGCGCTCGGCGAGGTCGTTGACGATCTCGGAGAGCTGCTTCTTGCCGACCTCGTAGTCGACGAACGGGTAGTCCTCGGGCAGCAGCTCGTTGAAGAGCGCCCGGCCCAGGGTGGTGTTCAGGCGGAACGGGTCCCCCTGCTGCCACTCGGCGGCCTCGGTCTCGCCGTCCTCGCCCACCGGCGGGGTCCAGCCGCGCGGCGGGATGGTGCCGACCGGGAAGCGGATGTCGATCTTCGACTGGAGCGAGAGCTCGCCCGCGTCGAAGGCCATGATCGCCTCCGCGACCGAGGCGAAGGAACGGCCCTCGCCCTTGAGGTCGCGCATCTCGCCGTCGGTGGTGAGGAAGAACAGACCGAGGACCATGTCCTGGGTCGGCATCGTCACCGGGCGGCCGTCGGCCGGCTTGAGGATGTTGTTCGAGGACAGCATCAGGATGCGGGCCTCGGCCTGCGCCTCCGCGGAGAGCGGCAGGTGGACGGCCATCTGGTCACCGTCGAAGTCCGCGTTGAACGCGGTGCAGACGAGCGGGTGGATCTGGATGGCCTTGCCCTCGACCAGCTGCGGCTCGAAGGCCTGGATGCCGAGGCGGTGCAGCGTGGGCGCACGGTTCAGCAGAACCGGGTGCTCCGCGATGACCTCTTCCAGCACGTCGTACACGACCGTGCGGCCGCGCTCGACCATGCGCTTGGCCGACTTGATGTTCTGCGCGTGGTTCAGGTCGACCAGGCGCTTCATCACGAACGGCTTGAAGAGCTCCAGCGCCATGGCCTTGGGCAGACCGCACTGGTGCAGCTTGAGCTGCGGGCCGACGACGATGACGGAACGCGCCGAGTAGTCGACTCGCTTGCCGAGCAGGTTCTGACGGAAGCGGCCCTGCTTGCCCTTGAGCATGTCGGACAGCGACTTCAGCGGACGGTTGCCGGGGCCCGTCACCGGGCGGCCACGACGGCCGTTGTCGAAGAGCGCGTCCACGGCCTCCTGGAGCATGCGCTTCTCGTTGTTCACGATGATCTCGGGCGCGCCGAGGTCGAGAAGCCGCTTCAGGCGGTTGTTGCGGTTGATGACACGGCGGTACAGGTCGTTCAGGTCGGAGGTCGCGAAGCGGCCACCGTCCAGCTGCACCATCGGACGCAGGTCCGGCGGGATGACCGGGACGCAGTCCAGGACCATGCCCTTGGGGCTGTTGGACGTCTGCAGGAACGCGGAGACGACCTTCAGCCGCTTCAGGGCGCGGGTCTTCTTCTGGCCCTTGCCGGTGCGGATGATCTCGCGGAGCTTCTCGGCCTCCTCGTCGAGGTCGAAGGACTCCAGGCGCTTCTGCAGCGCCGCGGCACCCATCGAGCCGTCGAAGTACGTGCCGAAGCGGTCACGCAGCTCGCGGTAGAGCAGCTCGTCGCCCTCGAGGTCCTGGACCTTGAGGTTCTTGAACCGGTTCCACACCTCGTCGAGGCGGTCGATCTCGCGCTGCGCACGGTCACGCAGCTGCTTCATCTCGCGCTCGGCACCCTCGCGCACCTTGCGGCGCACGTCGGCCTTGGCGCCCTCGGCCTCGAGCTCGGCCAGGTCGGTCTCGAGCTTCTTGGCGCGGGCCTCCAGGTCGGCGTCCCGGCGGTTCTCGATCTGCTGACGCTCGACGGAGACGTGGGCCTCCAGCGACGGCAGGTCGCGGGTACGACGCTCCTCGTCCACGTACGTGATCATGTACGCGGCGAAGTAGATGACCTTCTCGAGGTCCTTGGGAGCCAGGTCGAGCAGGTAGCCCAGACGGCTCGGGACACCCTTGAAGTACCAGATGTGCGTGACGGGAGCGGCGAGCTCGATGTGGCCCATCCGCTCACGGCGCACCTTGGCGCGGGTGACCTCGACGCCACAGCGCTCACAGATGATGCCCTTGAAGCGGACGCGCTTGTACTTGCCGCAGTAGCACTCCCAGTCCCGGGTCGGGCCGAAGATCTTCTCGCAGAAGAGTCCGTCCTTTTCGGGCTTGAGGGTGCGGTAGTTGATGGTCTCGGGCTTCTTGACCTCGCCGTGGCTCCACTGACGGATGTCGTCAGCGGTGGCCAGACCGATCCGGAGCTCGTCGAAGAAGTTGACGTCGAGCACTATGCGTCAATCCCTCTCAGGGTTGTAAGTCATGGGGTCTGAAACGGGGGTCCTGGGGCCGGCGGCCTTCACGGGGAAGGCCGCCGAACTCCCGTCAGACCTCTTCGACGCTGCTCGGCTCACGCCGGGACAGGTCGATGCCAAGCTCCTCCGCAGCGCGGAAGACGTCCTCGTCGGTGTCGCGCATCTCGATGGACATGCCGTCCGAGGACAGCACCTCCACGTTCAGGCACAGGGACTGCATCTCCTTGATGAGGACCTTGAAGGACTCGGGGATGCCGGGCTCGGGGATGTTCTCGCCCTTGACGATGGCCTCGTAGACCTTCACGCGGCCGGTGACGTCGTCGGACTTGATGGTCAGCAGCTCCTGGAGCGCGTAGGCGGCCCCGTACGCCTCGAGTGCCCACACCTCCATCTCGCCGAACCGCTGGCCACCGAACTGAGCCTTACCGCCCAGCGGCTGCTGGGTGATCATGGAGTACGGACCGGTCGAGCGGGCGTGCAGCTTGTCGTCGACCAGGTGGTGCAGCTTCAGGATGTACATGTAGCCGACCGAGATCGGGTCCGGGAACGGCTCACCCGAGCGGCCGTCGAACAGCCGCGCCTTGCCGGACGGGAGCACCATGCGCTCGCCGTCGCGGTTCGGGATGGTGTGCTGCAGCAGACCCGCGAGCTCGTCCTCGCGCGCACCGTCGAACACCGGGGTGGCGACGTTGGTGCCGGGCTCCACCTTGTCGGCGCCGATGGCCTGCAGGCGCTCGGCCCACTCCTCGGCGAGACCGGAGACGTCCCAGCCGCGGCTGGCGAGCCAGCCGAGGTGGATCTCCAGCACCTGTCCCGGGTTCATTCGGGACGGCACACCGAGCGGGTTGAGGATGATGTCGACCGGGGTCCCGTCCTCGAGGAACGGCATGTCCTCGATGGGCAGGATCTTGGAGATGACGCCCTTGTTGCCGTGACGGCCGGCGAGCTTGTCACCGTCGGTGATCTTGCGCTTCTGCGCGACGTAGACGCGCACCAGCTGGTTGACACCGGGGGGAAGCTCGTCGCCCTCCTCGCGGTCGAAGACGCGGACGCCGATGACCTTGCCGGTCTCGCCGTGCGGCACCTTCAGCGAGGTGTCACGGACCTCACGGGCCTTCTCACCGAAGATCGCGCGCAGCAGGCGCTCCTCGGGGGTCAGCTCGGTCTCACCCTTCGGGGTCACCTTGCCGACGAGGATGTCGCCGGCGATGACCTCGGCGCCGATCCGGATGATGCCGCGCTCGTCGAGGTCGGCGAGGACCTCCTCGGAGACGTTCGGGATGTCCCGGGTGATCTCCTCGGGGCCGAGCTTGGTGTCACGGGCGTCGACCTCGTGCTCCTCGATGTGGATCGAGGAGAGGACGTCGTCCTGCACGAGGCGCTGCGACAGGATGATCGCGTCCTCGTAGTTGTGACCCTCCCACGGCATGAACGCCACGAGCAGGTTCTTGCCGAGCGCCATCTCGCCGTTCTCGGTGGCCGGACCGTCGGCGAGGACCTGGCCCTCGATGATCCGGTCGCCCTCGGCGACGATGACCTTCTGGTTGACCGAGGTGCCCTGGTTGGAGCGGGAGAACTTGGCCAGGCGGTACGTGATGTACGTGCCGTCGTCGTTGGCCGTGGTGATGTAGTCCGCGGAGACCTCCTGGACCACACCCGCCTTCTCCGCCTTGACCACGTCACCGGCGTCGACGGCGGAGCGGTACTCCATGCCGGTGCCGACGAGCGGGGCCTCGGACTTAATCAGCGGCACGGCCTGACGCATCATGTTCGCGCCCATGAGGGCACGGTTGGCGTCGTCGTGCTCGAGGAACGGGATCATGGCGGTCGCGACCGACACCATCTGGCGCGGCGAGACGTCCATGTAGTCGACCTCGTCGCCGGGGACGTAGTCGACCTCGCCGCCGCGGCGGCGGACCAGGACGCGGTTCTCGGCGAAACGCATGTCGTCGTTGAGCGGCGCGTTGGCCTGCGCGATGACGAAGCGGTCCTCCTCGTCGGCGGTCAGGTAGTCCACCTCGTCGGTGACCTGTCCGTCGACGGCCTTGCGGTACGGCGTCTCGATGAAGCCGAACGGGTTGATCCGCCCGTAGGAGGCGAGCGAACCGATCAGACCGATGTTCGGGCCTTCCGGCGTCTCGATCGGGCACATGCGGCCGTAGTGCGAGGGGTGCACGTCACGGACCTCGAAGCCGGCCCGCTCACGGGAGAGACCACCCGGGCCGAGGGCGTTCAGACGACGCTTGTGCGTCAGCCCCGACAGCGGGTTGTTCTGGTCCATGAACTGGGACAGCTGGCTGGTGCCGAAGAACTCCTTGATGGAGGCGACGACCGGCCGGATGTTGATCAGGGTCTGCGGCGTGATCGCCTCGACGTCCTGGGTGGTCATGCGCTCGCGCACGACGCGCTCCATACGGGCGAGACCCGTACGGACCTGGTTCTGGATCAGCTCGCCGACGTTGCGGATGCGGCGGTTGCCGAAGTGGTCGATGTCGTCGGTCTCGACGATGATCGTCCGGCCCGACTCGCCGACCGTCTCCGTCTCACCGGCGTGCAGCTTCACCAGGTACTTGATGGTGGCGATGATGTCGTCGGTGGTGAGCACGCCGGCGTCGAGCGGCTGGTCGCCGCCGAGCTTCTTGTTCACCTTGTAGCGGCCGACCTTGGCGAGGTCGTAGCGCTTGGGGTTGAAGTAGAGGTTCTCGAGCAGCGTCTGCGCGGCCTCACGCGTGGGGGGCTCGCCCGGACGCAGCTTGCGGTAGATGTCGAGCAGCGCGTCGTCCTGGCCCTGGGTGTGGTCCTTCTCCAGGGTGGCGCGCATGGACTCGTACTCGCCGAACTCCTCGAGGATCTGCTCGGTGGTCCAGCCGAGCGCCTTCAGGAGGACGGTGACGGACTGCTTGCGCTTGCGGTCGATGCGCACACCGACCATGTCGCGCTTGTCGATCTCCATCTCCAGCCAGGCACCCCGGGAGGGGATGATCTTGGCGGAGAAGATGTCCTTGTCGGACGTCTTGTCGATGGAGGAGTCGAAGTAGACGCCGGGCGAGCGCACCAGCTGGGACACCACGACACGCTCGGTGCCGTTGATGACGAAGGTGCCCTTGTTCGTCATGAGCGGGAAGTCGCCCATGAAGACGGTCTGGGACTTGATCTCGCCGGTCTCGTTGTTGGTGAACTCGGCCGTGACGAAGAGCGGGGCGGCGTACGTGAAGTCGCGCTCCTTGCACTCGTCGATGGAGTTCTTCGGCGGCTCGAAGCGGTGGTCGCGGAAGGTCAGCGACATCGACCCGGAGAAGTCCTCGATCGGGGAGATCTCTTCGAAGATCTCCTCCAGACCGGACTTGGTGGGGACGTCGTGCCCGTTCTCGAGAGCCTCCTCGACGCGAGCCTTCCACGCGTCGTTGCCGAGCAGCCAGTCAAAGCTCTCGGTCTGCAGCGCGAGAAGGTTCGGAACCTCGAGGGGCTCCTTGATCTTTGCAAAGGAGATGCGCAGCGGGGCGGTGCTGGCGCCGTTGTTCGTATTCGCGGTCGAGGCGTTGCGCGAGGCGGCCAAGAGGGGGTCCTTCCGAGGGCTCGGACTCACTACGCGCGTACCGGCCCCCCACTGGGCGCAGAGACGGACATTCCAGGTCGGAAGTGATCCGGTCGTCCATGCTCGAGTGAGGGCATGCCCCTGGTGACGGGCAGGGGACAGCTAACAGGCAGCGCAAAGGGTCAGTGTAGCCACTTGGCACACTGATGTCCAGTGCGGTGTACGAGACCGGTTGCTGGCCCTCGTTGTCATCAACTCCTGCGGCAAGGCGCTGCCCTCAACGCACGGTGATACTGCCCTCTTTGCCGTCGATCCATGCCTCGGATTCGGATCCTTGTGACGACGCGTCCTGAGAATTGCGCGCTGCGTGCGGTTCGTCAAGGGCCCCCCTTGCCCGAACCGCCGCCGTCCGGCTCACTCCGCGGCCCCCTCGGAGGCACAACGAAGATCACCATACCCCCCGCCGTCCCGGGTGCAAGGCAGTCGCCGCCGACCCCCCGATACGCCGAAGAGCGACCACCCGGATGGATGATCGCTCGTCGGCACTTGAGCGTTACACGCCTCTGGAGGCGCGTGACGGATCCCTGCGGACCCGGAAGGTCTTACTTGACCTCGACGGAGGCGCCGGCGCCCTCGAGGGCCTCCTTGGCCTTGTCGGCGGCTTCCTTGTTGACCTTCTCGAGGACCGGCTTCGGGGTGCCGTCGACGAGGTCCTTGGCCTCCTTCAGACCCAGGGAGGTCAGCTCGCGCACGACCTTGATGACCTGGATCTTCTTGTCGCCGGCGCCGGTGAGGACGACGTCGAACTCGTCCTTCTCCTCGACGGCCTCGGCGGCGGCGCCGCCGCCCTGGCCGGCGACGACGACCGGGGCGGCCGCGGCGGCGGTGACGTCGAACTTCTCCTCGAAGGCCTTCACGAACTCGGAGAGCTCGATGAGGGTCATCTCCTCGAACTGGGCCAGCAGCTCGTCCTGGGTGAGCTTCGCCATGATGGCGGTCCTTCCACTAAATCGGCAGGTGCCGGGTGTACTGGGTGAGGCGGGCGTTACTCGGGCCCGCATCGGTCCTCACCTCAAGCGGCGAGGACCGGAAAGCGAGCCGAATTACTCGGCACCGCCCTGCTCGTCCTGCTTGGCACGGAGCGCGTCCACGGTGCGGACGAGCTTCGACGGCAGCGCCTGGAAGACGGAGGCAGCCTGGGACTGCTTCGCCTTGAAGGCACCGGCCAGCTTGGAGAGCAGCACCTCGCGGGACTCGAGGTCCGCGAGCTTCTTGATCTCGTCGGCGGACATCGCCTTGCCGTCAAGGACACCGCCCTTGATGACGAGATTCGGGTTCTCCTTGGCGAAGTCACGAAGACCCTTCGCCGACTCCACCGGGTCACCGGTGACGAAGGCGACCGCCGTCGGGCCAGCGAAGAGCTGGTCGTCGAGCGTGATCCCGGCCTCGTTGGCCGCAATCTTGGTCAGCGTGTTCTTCACCACGGCGTACTGGGCGTTCTCACCGAGCGAACGACGCAGCGTCTTGAGCTGCGCCACGGTGAGACCGCGGTACTCGGTCAGCACGGCGGCGTTGGAGCTGCGGAACTTGTCCGTCAGCTCGGCAACCGCGGCAGCCTTGTCGGGCCTCGCCATAGAGCCTCGGCCTCCTTCCGGGTGATTCGGACCGCGCGGACCCGAAGGAGGACTGGGGAAAACGAAACGCCCCGGGCGCAGGCGCACGGGGCGAAGCTCAACCGGATTTCCGCGCCTTGCGGCGGCGGCCTTCCGGGAACTCTTCCACTGTCACCTGCGCGGGTCGTCCGCAGTTCAGCGGATCCTTCGGCCACCGCACCCTCTTGCGAGCGCACGGCAACGACCAGCGGTCTTTGGCTTCCTCGGAAGAGTACGCGACCGGATCGGCGTGAGGCAAATCGGCCGATCGGGGGCTCCCGGCGCAAGGCGTGCCGCACCCGGGAGCCCTCGCCGGACGTCAGGCGGCCGAGCCGGCGCCCAGCGACTCCAGGTCCTTGAGCATCTGCATGAAGTCGAGGGTCTCCCCGGCCGGCGGGGCCTCGACCTCGGCCTTGGCCCCGTAGTCCGAGAAGTGCGAGGTCATCTTCATCGTGCCCTGGGCCATGGTCATGCCGACGACCATCTTGACCGGGAGGTCGTCCTCGTTGACCCAGATCTCGGTGTCGTAGCCCTTCATGCCCGACTTCTCGGCCGTGGCGACGAGCTCGTCGCGCTCGTCCTTCGAGAGCAGGTCGAAGGAGGTGTTGGCGTCGACCATCTCCTCGAAGCTGAGCGTGCCCTTGTAGTGCTGCGCCTCCACCCCGTCGACCTTCTCGGGGCCCACGTGCTTCAGGCTCGACGACTCCAGCAGCAGGGCGAGCTGCTGCGCGGGGTCCTGGTTCATGTTCTCCAGGCCACCGGTCATCTGCTTCTGGACCTCCGGGTCGCCCGACGCGTCGGCGAGGGCCTTGAAGTCCATCTTCATCCAGCGCTTGCCGTCCATCTCCGCGGCCTGCTCCGCGCCCATGTCCACGTACATGACGCCGTCGAGCATGATCATGCGCATCTGCTCGGGCGTCCCGGGGCCGGCGGCGGCGAATCCGGAGCCCTTCATGGTGACGTCCATGACCGCCGGGTCCCACCCCTGCACCCCGGACATCTCCATGGTGCCGCTCTCCGCCGCGGTCCCGGACGTCTGGATGGTCATCCGGATCTTGGAGGACTTCGCCTCCGAGGTCTTCTTGAAGGCGGCCTGGAGCACCTCGGCCGCCTCCTCCCGCGTCTGCCCCTCGGCGGAGGCGCCGGCCTTCTTGCCGCCCCCGTCGTCACCGTCCTGGCACCCCGCGAGGCCCACGACGACCGCCGCGGCCGTCAGACAGACACCCGCGCGCTTCCATGTGGCCATGACCATCGGATTCCCCACCCCTGCTGTCTCGCTGTGCTGCGTGTGTGATTCCCGTGAACGGTAACCCACCGCACCGACACAGACGTACGAAAAAACCCGCCCCCGTGCCCGAGTTGGGCGCGAGGACGGGTTCTGTCACGCGTGCGCGAGTCCGGCCGTCGGCCGGCTCACCCGGCTCAGACGGCGGCCGGGTCCTCCTCGACGAGGAGGTTGCGGGTGCGGTTCGGGTCGAGCGGAATGCCGGGGCCCATCGTGGTGGTGAGCGCGGCCTTCTTGATGTAGCGACCCTTGGCGGCGGACGGCTTCAGACGGAGGATCTCCTCCAGGGCCGCGCCGTAGTTCTCCACCAGCTTGGTGTCGTCGAACGACGTCTTGCCGATGATGAAGTGCAGGTTCGCGTGCTTGTCGACACGGAACTCGATCTTGCCGCCCTTGATGTCGTTGACGGCCTTGGTGACGTCCGGGGTCACGGTGCCGGTCTTCGGGTTCGGCATCAGACCACGGGGACCGAGCACGCGGCCGAGGCGGCCGACCTTGCCCATGAGGTCCGGGGTGGCGACGACGGCGTCGAAGTCCAGACGGCCCTTCGACACCTCGTCGATCAGCTCGTCGGCGCCGACGATGTCGGCGCCCGCGGCACGCGCGGCCTCGGCACGGTCACCGGTCGCGAAGACCAGGACCCGGGCGGTCTTACCGGTGCCGTGCGGGAGGTTCACGGTGCCACGGACCATCTGGTCGGCCTTGCGCGGGTCGACACCCAGACGGAAGGCGACCTCGACGGTGCCGTCGAACTTGGTCGTGGACGTCTCCTTGGCGAGACGGACGGCCTCGAGCGGGGCGTACAGCTTCTCCCGGTCGATCTTGGCGTCCGCAGCGCGGAGAGACTTGCTGCGCTTGCTCACTGAAAGCTCCTGTGCGTTCGAGGAGTTGTGGTCCGGGCCGAGCCGGCCCTGCCACTACTGCTTGGCTTACGGGGGTGGAGGTCAGCCCTCGACCGTGATGCCCATGGAACGGGCGGTGCCGGCGATGATCTTCGACGCGGCGTCCAGGTCGTTGGCGTTGAGGTCGGGCATCTTGGTCGTGGCGATCTCACGGACCTGGTCGGCGGTGATCTTCGCGACCTTGGTCTTGTGCGGCTCGCCGGAGCCCTTCTCCACGCCCGCGGCCTTGAGGATCATCTTCGCGGCCGGCGGGGTCTTCGTGATGAAGGTGAAGGAACGGTCCTCGTAGACCGTGATCTCCACCGGGATGACCCAACCGCGCTGCGACTCGGTCGCGGCGTTGTAGGCCTTGCAGAACTCCATGATGTTCACGCCGTGCTGACCCAGCGCGGGGCCGACCGGCGGGGCCGGGTTCGCGGCACCGGCCTGGATCTGGAGCTTGATGAGCCCCGTGACCTTCTTCTTCTTGGGAGGCATGGCTCTCCGGGTCCTTTCGAATTCGGGTCCTGCCCGGGTCCTGGAAAAGCTCCGGGACGCAGGCATACCGCACAACGATAACGGGTATGGATGCGCGGCCAAAAACCGAGCAGGTCAGACAAACGCGCGAGCGTTCGCCTGACCTGCGCGGAAGCTGTGCAACAGCCGGTCCAGAAGGGCTAGTTCTTCTGGATCTGGTCGAAGGAGAGCTCGACCGGCGTCTCGCGGCCGAAGATCTCCACCAGGCCCTTGACCTTCTTGGAGTCGGGGTTGATCTCGTTGATGGTCGCCTGCAGCGTGGCGAACGGACCGTCGGTGACGGTGACCGAGTCGCCGACCTCGAAGTCCAGCACCTGGACCTCGACCTTGCGCTGCGGAGCCGGCTTGCCCTCGGCCTCGGCGGCCTCGCGGGCGGCCTTCTCCTCGGCCTCCGGGGCGAGCATCTTGACGATCTCGTCCAGCGTCAGCGGGTACGGGTCGTAGGCGTTGCCCACGAAGCCGGTGACACCCGGGGTGTTGCGGACGACGCCCCAGGACTCGTTCGTCAGGTCCATGCGGACCAGGACGTAACCCGGGAGCTTGTTCTGCTTGATCGTCTTGCGGTCGCCGTTCTTGATCTGGACGACCTCTTCCTGCGGCACCTCGGCCTGGAAGATGTAGTCCTCGACGTTGAGCGAGACGGCGCGCTGCTCGAGGTTGGTCTTCACGCGGTTCTCGTAGCCCGCGTAGGTGTGGATGACGTACCACTCGCCGGGGAGCGTCCGCAGTTCCTCGCGGAGCTTCTCGACCGGGTCGCGGTCGTCCTCCGGCTCGGCCTCGGCCTCTTCCGCGGCCTCGGCGGACTCCTCGTCCGCGGCCTCGGCGTCGGTGGTGTCGGCAGCCTCGGCCTCGGCGGAGGCCTCGGTGTCCTCGACGTCCGCGGCCTCGACGGCGGCGAGCGCGTCCTCGGCGGACTCGGCCCCTTCGCCGTAAGGCTCGACGGCGTCGTTCACGTTCGGGTCAGACACGGTGGCTGCTTCTTCCTGGATACATAGGGGTGGAACATGCGAAAGGAGCGCCGGGTACCTCGGCGCTCTTCGCTCGGGGATCAGCCGAAGACGTACTTGGCGGCGTTGCTGAGGCCATAGTCGATCAGGGTGATCAGGCCGATCATCACGACCACGAAGATGATCACCGCGATCGTGTACGACGTCAGCTGGTTGCGCGTGGGCCAGACGACCTTGCGGAGTTCCGCGATGATCTGGCGGTAGAAGAGCGCGAGACGCTTCAGAGGGCCCTTCTTGGCCCGCTTGCCGCCCTTGCGGGGCTTCTGCTCCTGGGCATCAGGCATGTCGATGGAGCCCACGGCGTCCGTCACTCGTCCTCACCTGATTCCGGGTCGTGGCCGTGCCGCGCCCGGTCTGAGCCGCACGGCGGTGCATTGCTGTACGTACATGCGCACACATCCTGGCGAAGGTGTGTGTAGCAGGGCCGGAGGGACTTGAACCCCCAACCGCTGGTTTTGGAGACCAGTGCTCTACCAATTGAGCTACGACCCTTTGTGCGTCCCCCAACGTACCGCATCCGGCCGGATGCTTGGTGTGCACCGGCTGAGCGCGGGCCGCTGAAGGCCAACGAGGTGAGAGTGTACGTGTTCCTGGGCCGGGCGTCGAACAGAAAGTGCCTGGGAGGGGGCTCACCGGCCACACCAAGGCCGGTGATCGTCCTGGCCACACCGCCCGCGGACGCGTGATGCGGACTGGTGTTCCACCCTTTGCCCGGTGTTGTTCAGTCCGTGAAACCGCTGTGCCGAGTGTGTTTCGTGTCTGGAACGATGGGCCCCATGAGCGCTGCAACCCCTCCCACCGAGCGCCGGGTCTCCGCCCGAGTCGGCGCGATCTCCGAGTCCGCCACCCTCGCCGTGGACGCCAAGGCCAAGGCCCTCAAGGCCGCCGGGCGACCGGTGATCGGCTTCGGCGCCGGTGAGCCCGACTTCCCGACGCCGGACTACATCGTCGAGGCCGCGATCGAGGCCTGCAAGAACCCCAAGTACCACCGGTACACCCCGGCCGGCGGCCTGCCCGAGCTGAAGCAGGCGATCGCCGCCAAGACGCTGCGCGACTCCGGCTACGAGGTCGACCCGGCCCAGATCCTGGTCACCAACGGCGGCAAGCAGGCCATCTACGAGGCCTTCGCCGCGATCCTCGACCCGGGCGACGAGGTCATCGTCCCGGCGCCGTACTGGACGACGTACCCCGAGTCGATCCGGCTGGCGGGCGGTGTCCCGGTCGAGGTCGTCGCCGACGAGACCACCGGCTACCGGGTGAGCGTGGAGCAGCTGGAGGCGGCCCGCACGGAGAACACCAAGGTTCTCCTGTTCGTCTCGCCCTCCAACCCGACCGGCGCCGTCTACAGCCGCGAGCAGATCGAGGAGATCGGCCGCTGGGCCGCCGGGAAGGGCCTGTGGGTCCTCACGGACGAGATCTACGAGCACCTGGTCTACGGGGACGCCGAGTTCCACTCCCTGCCGGTGGTCGTGCCCGAGCTGGCCGACAAGTGCATCGTCGTCAACGGCGTCGCCAAGACGTACGCCATGACCGGCTGGCGGGTCGGGTGGGTCATCGGCCCGAAGGACGTCGTGAAGGCCGCGACCAACCTCCAGTCGCACGCCACGTCGAACGTGTCGAACGTCGCGCAGGCCGCCGCCCTCGCCGCCGTCTCCGGCGGCCTGGACGCGGTCGCCACGATGCGCGAGGCGTTCGACCGCCGCCGCCAGACCATCGTGCGGATGCTCAACGAGATCGACGGCGTGGTCTGCCCCGAGCCCGAGGGCGCGTTCTACGCGTACCCCTCGGTGAAGGCGCTGGTCGGCAAGGAGATCCGCGGGAAGCGCCCGCAGAACACGGTCGAGCTGGCCGCGCTGATCCTGGAGGAGGCCGAGGTCGCGGTGGTCCCCGGTGAGGCGTTCGGCACGCCGGGCTACCTGCGGCTGTCCTACGCGCTGGGCGACGAGGACCTCGTCGAGGGCGTGAGCCGCGTCCAGAAGCTGCTGGCGGAGGCGCGGGACTGACGTCCCCTCCGTTCCGCTCCGGGGGGCGCCCAGGACTGTCCTGGGCGCCCCCGTTCGTCTGTGCGAGCAAGACCGCGTACGGGGAAGGCGCTACCGGGACGGCCGTGTCATGCGGCAGGATCGGCGAATGGAGCGTGTACGTGATGTCTCTGAGCTGCCGAAGGCCCATCTGCATCTGCACTTCACCGGGTCGATGCGGCCCAGCACCCTGCTGGAACTGGCCGACAAGTACGGGGTGCGACTCCCCGAGGCGCTGACCGACGCCCTCACCGGCGGGGAACCGCCCCGGCTGCGGGCCACGGACGAACGCGGCTGGTTCCGCTTCCAGCGCCTGTACGACGCGGCACGCTCGTGCATCAGATCGCCCGAGGACATCCAGCGCCTGGTGCGGGAGGCCGCCGAGGAGGACATCCGGGACGGCTCCGGCTGGCTGGAGATCCAGGTCGACCCGACGTCGTACGCGCCCCGGCTGGGCGGGCTGATCCCGGCGCTGGAGATCATCCTCGACGCGGTGGACTCGGCGTCCCGCGACACCGGGCTCGGCATGCGTGTGCTGGTGGCCGCCAACCGGATGAAGCACCCGCTGGACGCCCGCACGCTCGCCCGTCTCGCCGTGCGCTACGCCGACCGGGGGATCGTCGGCTTCGGGCTCTCCAACGACGAACGGCGCGGCATGGCCCGCGACTTCGACCGCGCGTTCGCCATCGCGCGGGACGGCGGGCTGCTGTCGGCGCCGCACGGCGGCGAGCTGGCGGGACCCGCGTCGGTGCGGGACTGCCTGGACGACCTGGAGGCGCACCGCATCGGGCACGGAGTGCGGGCGGCGGACGACCCGCGGCTGATGAAACGCCTCGCGGACCGGGGCGTCACCTGCGAGGTGTGCCCGGCGTCGAACGTCGCGCTCGGCGTCTACGACAAGCCGGAGGACGTGCCGCTGCGCACGCTGTTCGATGCGGGTGTGCCGATGGCGCTCGGCGCGGACGACCCGCTGCTGTTCGGCTCCCGGCTGGCGGCGCAGTACGAGATCGCGCGGCGGCACCACGACTTCACGGACGCGGAGCTGGCCGAGCTGGCCCGGCAGTCCGTCCGGGGCTCGGCGGCGCCGGAGGACGTCAAGGAGAAACTGCTGTCGGACGTCGACGCCTGGCTGACCGCCCCGGTGGGGTGAAGTGGGCCAGGGGCGGATAGGCCTGGAAGCCGATGTCCAGCTCCGTCCCCCGTCCCCGGGACAGGGGCAGCAGTGTGGTGAGCGAGGCGCAGAGCACGTCGTACCCCTTGGCCGCGCCCTTGGCGAGCGGGCCGAAGCCGGCCGCCTCGGTGAGCCTCACGGACGCGGCGGCGAAGGTGTCCCGCCCGCCGGACAGGAACAGCGTCCGGGCGTGGACGGCGGGCTGGATGCGGTCGGTGCGGGGCAGGCGGTCCCAGCGCCGCCCCCAGAGGTCCTCCCAGGCGGCGGCGTGCCGCGCGGTGCGCCGTTCGTCGGTGCGGACGGTGCGCGGGACGCCCTGGGTGAGCCCGCGGCGCAGGTCGGGCCAGGTGGAGGGCCGCAGTCCCAGCGTCTGGTGGACGAGGACCAGATCGACGGGCACGCCCTGGGGGAAGTCCCGGGGGATGTTCTGCCGGAGCGGGACATGGACGACCGTGTGCGGGGAGTACGCCGCGAAGGAGAACAGCCCGGCGAGGCGAGCCAGTCCGCCGTGGTCCCCGACCAGGTGGCCCCACTCGCGCATCGGGTCGACGAGCGTGGTGTGCCGCGGCGCGGGGCGCGGCTGGACCACCCGGAAGGCGTAGCGCCCGGCGCGCGGCCGGAACTCCTCGGTTCTCAGCCGCACGGATGCTCCCTCATGACCTCAGGGATACGCGCGACGGTCGCGGCGCGGCAACGGAATTACGCGGCCGGCGCCGCTCAGAGGCCGACGCCCACCATGACCGGCTCGTTCACCAGGGTGATCCCGAACGCCTCGTGGACGCCCGCCACGACCTCGCGGGCCAGGGCCAGCAGGTCCTCCGTGGTGGCCTCACCGCGGTTGGTGAGCGCGAGGGTGTGCTTGGTGGAGATGCGGGCCGGTCCGCTGCCGTATCCCTTGGTGAAGCCGGCCTTGTCGATCAGCCAGGCCGCGGAGGTCTTGGTGCGTCCGGCCCCGGCGGGGTAGGCGGGCGGCTCCACGCCGTCGCCCAACCGCTCCCGTACACGCGTACGGAATGCGGCGAACGTCTCGTCGTCGAGGATCGGGTTGGTGAAGAAGGAGCCGGCCGACCAGGTGTCGTGGTCCTCCGGATCCAGCACCATGCCCTTGCCGGCGCGGAGCTTCAGCACCGTGTCGCGGGCGGTGGCCAGCGGCACCCGCTCGCCGGGCGCGACGCCGAGCACGCGGGCGGTCTCGGCGTACTTGACCGGGCCGGACAGCCCGCCGGCGTCCTCCAGCCGGAAGCGGACGCGCAGGACGACGTACCGCTCGGGGTCGGCCTTGAAGCGGCTGTGCCGGTAGGAGAAGGCGCACTCCTCGTTGGAGAGGGTGACGGTCTCCCCGGTGCGCCGGTCGTAGGCGACGACCTCGGTGATCGTCGAGGCGACCTCCTGGCCGTAGGCGCCGACGTTCTGGATGGGGGTGGCGCCCGCGGAGCCGGGGATGCCGGCCAGGCACTCGACGCCGGCCAGCCCGGCCTCCACGGTGGCCGCGACGGCGTCGGTCCACACCTCACCGGCGGCCAGTTCCAGGCGGGTGCCGTCGAGGGTGACGCCCTTGGTGGCGACGACGAGCGCGGTGCCGTCGAAGCCCTTGTCGCCGACGACCAGGTTGGAGCCGCCGCCGATGACGAGCAGCGGGGTGCCCGCGGCGTCGGCCTCGCGGACCGCGGCGATCACCTCGTCGTCGGTGGTCGCGGTGACCAGCCGGGTGGCGGGGCCGCCCAGCCGGAAGGTGGTCAGCGGGGCGAGGGGGGCGTCGTGGAGTTCCTGCACGGCTCAAGACTACGAGACGGCGTCGCCGCCCCCCGCTCCCCCGCCGCCGGGGCTCCGGGCCGGACCCGGACTCAGGCGAGTCGTACGACCGCGCGCGAGGCGCCGAGGACCTTCTGGCCGGCGCTGGTCGCGGTGAGGTCGACGCGGACGGTGTTGTCGTCGAGCTTGGCGGCGACCTTGCCGCTGACCTCGATGACGGCGCCCTTGTCGTCGTCGGGCACGACGACCGGCCGGGTGAAGCGGACGCCGTACTCGACGACCGCGCCGGGGTCGCCCGCCCAGTCGGTCACGACGCGGATCGCCTCGGCCATGGTGAACATGCCGTGCGCGATGACGTCGGGCAGGCCCACCTCCTTGGCGAACCGCTCGTTCCAGTGGATCGGGTTGAAGTCGCCGGAGGCTCCCGCGTACTGGACGAGGGTGGCGCGCGTCACGGGGAACGTCTGCGCGGGCAGCTCGGTGCCGACCTCGACGTCGGCGTAGGAGATCTTCGCCGTCATGGTGTGGTTCACGCCTCCTCGGCCGCGCGGGCCACCAGCTTGGTCCAGGCGGTCACAACGTGCTCGCCGTCCTGGTCGTGCACCTCACCGCGGATGTCCAGTATGTCGTTGCCCGCCATCGTCCGGATGGTCTCGATGGTGGAGGTGACCGTGAGCCGGTCGCCGGCCCGCACGGGCCGGTTGTAGGCGAACTTCTGGTCGCCGTGCACGACGCGGCTGTAGTCGAGGCCGAGCTGCGGGTCGGCGACGACCTGGCCCGCGGCCTTGAACGTGATGGAGAACACGAAGGTCGGCGGGGCGATCACGTCGGGGTGGCCGAGCGCCCGGGCCGCCTCCGTGTCCGTGTACGCCGGGTTGGCGTCCCCCACCGCCTCGGCGAACTCGCGGATCTTCTCCCGGCCCACCTCGTAGGGCTCGGTGGGCGGGTAGCTCCGCCCCACGAAGGACTGGTCGAGCGCCATGCGCGCGGCACCTCCTGTGTCGGTCCGGAACCGACGTGTCTCACGGTGTGTGGTGTCGGTGGGGAAACGACACGAGGCCGCCCCCCGATTGGGGGGACGGCCTCGTGTACGAGCCTGTTTTATCGCGTCTCGCGGTGCGCGGTGTGCGCATTGCAACGCGGGCAGTGCTTCTTCATCTCAAGACGGTCCGGGTTGTTACGCCGGTTCTTCTTGGTGATGTAGTTCCGCTCCTTGCACTCCACGCAGGCCAGCGTGATCTTCGGGCGGACGTCGGTGGCAGCCACGTGAGTGCTCCTTGACGAACGGATGGACTTGATTAACGCAAGAAGAGTAGCCGATCGAAGGACCGACCCCGCAATCGGCTACTGTCTGTAGCGGTGACCGGACTTGAACCGGTGACACAGCGATTATGAGCCGCTTGCTCTACCGACTGAGCTACACCGCTTTGATGCGATCGGGCCCCGCCTCGCGGCGGGAACCTCTCACACCAGAGCCCCAAAACGGAATCGAACCGTTGACCTTCTCCTTACCATGGAGACGCTCTGCCGACTGAGCTATTGGGGCGAGCGATGAAGACATTACACGGTCCGCCGCCGTTCGCCCAAATCCGTTTCCGCCCTCCGTCCCCCTCCCGGACGCACGGGCCACGCCGGTACGACTATTGCGTTCCTCCCGGCGTGGGACGGGGGGCCGTCCTAGGCTCGACTCACTCTGCGTGATCTTGTCTCAGCGTGACGTGCGTCCTCGTGCGCAGCCCGAGCCCCAGGAGCGCGATGCCCGACAACCGGCCGCAGCCACCGTCCCAGCCGTGGTCCTCGCCCTCCGGTTCCGGTCCGGCCGACCCTCCCCCGCTCCTCCTGTGCGGCGCCCGCCTCACGGACGGCCGGACCGTGGACGTACGGCTGGGCGGCGGGCGCATCGAGGCCGTCGGCACGGCGGGCAGCCTCACGGCGGACGCCACGCGCGCGTGCGTACCGCGGCTCGACCTCACCGGCTACCTACTGCTGCCGGCCCCGGCCGAACCGCACGCCCACGCCGACACGGCGCTGTCCGCCGACGGCCCGGGCCCCGTCTCCCAGGACCCCCAGGACGTGCAGCGCCGGGCGACGGAGGCGGCGCTGCTCCAGCTCGGGCACGGTGCGACGGCCCAGCGCGCGCACGTGCGCGTGGGGGACATGGCAGGGCTCGGCGCGCTGCGGGCCGTGCTGCGCGCGGCGCGCTCGCTGCGCGGGCTGGCCGAACTGACCACGGTGGCGATGCCCCGGGTGCTGACCGGGGTGGCCGGGGCGGACGGGCTGGCGGTGCTGCGGGACGCGGTGAAGATGGGCGCGTCCGTGGTGGGCGGCTGCCCGGACCTCGACCCCGACCCCACGGGCTATGTGGAGGCGGTGCTGGAAACGGCCGCCGAGCACGGCCTGCCGGTCGATCTGCACACCGACGCGTCCGACCCGGCCCGGCTGGCCCGCCTCGCGGCGATCGCGGGCGGGCTGCGGCCGGGGGTGACGCTCGGTCCCTGTGGGGGCCTGTCCGCCCTCCCCGCCGACGTCGCGGCCCGTACGGCGGAGCGGCTCGCGGCGGCCGGGGTGACGGTGGTGTGCCTGCCCCAGGGCGGCTGCGGCGCGGCGGAGGGCCGGGACGCGGCGCCGGTACGGCTGCTGCGCGCGGCGGGCGTGCGGGTGGCTGCGGGCAGCGGTTCCCTGCGGGACGTGTCGAACCCGGTGGGCCGGGGCGATCCGCTGGAGGCGGCGTACCTGCTGGCCTCCTGTCAGGGCCTGTCCCCCGAGGACGCGTACGCGGCGGTGAGCACGCGGGCGCGGGCGGCGATGGGGCTGCCGGAGGTGCGGGTGGAGGCGGGTTTCCCCGCCGACCTGCTGGCGGTTCGGGGCGACGGCCTGCCGGCCGCCCTGTCCCTGGCGTACAGCCGGATCGTGGTGCACGGGGGGCGGGTGGTGGCCCGCACGAGCGCGGTGCGGGAGTACTGCGACTCGGCTGCGTCGGGCACCGGTCCGGGGCTGCCGCGGCAGGGACGCGGACCGGCGTAAGGGCCCGCGAGGCCAGGCGAGTCCTGCCGCGGTGCGGCCCGGCCGGCCGGGCGGCGGACGGGCCCGGTAAGACGTACGGTCGAAGGCATGCGCATTGTCATCGCTGGTGGTCATGGTCAGATCGCGCTGCGTCTTGAGCGGTTGCTCACCGCGCGCGGGGTCGAGGCGGCGGGCATCATCCGCAAACCCGAACAGGCGGACGACCTGCGGGAGCTGGGCGCGGAGCCGATCGTGCTCGACCTGGAGTCGGCGTCCGTCGAGGAGGTCGCGGAGATCCTGAAGGGCGCGGACGCGGCGGTGTTCGCGGCGGGCGCCGGTCCGGGCAGCGGCGTGGGCCGCAAGGACACGGTGGACCGGGCGGCGGCCGTCCTGTTCGCGGACGCGGCCGTCCGGGCGGGCGTACGCCGGTTCGTCGTCGTGTCGTCGATGGGTGCGGACGCGGAGCACCAGGGGGACGAGGTCTTCGACGTGTACCTGCGCGCCAAGGGCGAGGCGGACGCGTACGTACGCAGCCTGGACGGCCTGGACTGGACGATTCTGCGGCCGGGTCAGCTGACGGACGAGCCGGGCACGGGCCTGGTCCGCCTGGAGGCCCGTACGGGCCGCGGCCCTATCCCCCGCGACGACGTGGCGGCCGTCCTTTCGGAACTGGTGGACACGCCCGCGACGGCGGGCCTCACACTGGAACTGATCAGCGGCTCGACGCCGGTGCCGGTGGCGGTCAGGTCGGTCGCGGGCAACTGAGCGGGCTGGAGCTCCGGTTCAGAAGAGGGGCATCTGCCCGGGGAACGGCGGTACGACGTAGCCGTCCAACGAGGGCTGCTCCGGGCCCGGTTGGGCGAGCCGGCGGGATCCCGGGCAGGAGGTCAGCTCCCCGCTGCCGCGAGCGCCGGGCGGATCGTGCCGCGCGTACCGCCCGGCGACGACGGCGATCTCACGACGGCACTCGGGGCAGGGGCGGCGGCGGGGCGACATGGGTTCAGTGTGCCTTCAGGATGGCGGACCGTCAGCTCACTGACGCCGCGCTGGATCCCGGGTGACGGGGCACCGCGGCAGGAGCCGTGGCACCGGACGGAACCGGACGGAACCGAGGTACCGGCCCACAGACAAGCACCCCCTCCTGGTTGATCCCACGACCGGAGAGAAGGGACAGGGGCGAGCGCCGAGCGGCTGAGTCCGCAGGTGGCGGGTCCGGTGCGAGGGGCGACCAGGACACGCATGACGGTCTCCGGGGAGTGCCCGTACCGGACCACCCTCACCTGTGCCCGTGCAGCCGCCCGATGGTGAAGGCGAGTGCGAGCCGGGAGAGGAGTGGCGAGCCGGCGGGTTCCAGGCGCAGCACCCATTCAGGCATGCGGCTGGCGCTCCGGGCGGCCGTCACACCCCGGTCGTCCCGGAACTCGTAGGCACCCCACTTCGTGCCCGGGGAAGGTTCGACGGAGCCCACCCATGTACCGTCAAGAGCAAGCAGCGCGTAGCCGTCGGGTGAGTTGTCGCCGGCTCTGCGGATGATGTGCCCGGTCACGCCGGAGGGGTCCCAGACCACCAGTTCCGGCGCGGACTTCCTGGCGCGGCGCTTCTCGACCCGGAACAAGGGGTGTCCTGCGGGGTCGCGCACTTCCCAGTACGTCGTCTGCACCCCGGGGGCAGCAGGCACGGGCCGGGGGAGCGTGACCACCGACGCCGAGCGCCTGCCGTCGGGCGCGCGCGCATCCTTGCGCGTGACGATCAGCGCATTCCCTGGGGCGCCGGGTTCCGCGAGGAGCCGGCGAGTGCGCTTCCGC
This sequence comes from Streptomyces sp. NPDC014764, assembly GCF_043082785.1. Taxonomy (NCBI): domain Bacteria; kingdom Bacillati; phylum Actinomycetota; class Actinomycetes; order Kitasatosporales; family Streptomycetaceae; genus Streptomyces; species Streptomyces sp. NPDC014764. Next base: position 68,914 of record NZ_JBIBXY010000022.1, read on the forward strand.
GCCCGGATCTGCATCACCGTCAGGGCGCTGAACGAGGCCAGCCAGAGCAGCGACAGGGAGACAGGCGCAGCGGCAGCCTTGAGGCCGGGAACGTACGGCCCCAACGGGCCGACGCGCACCTCGACGGTGCGTCCCTCGTCGCTGCGGCTGAGGCCGTAGATCTCGCCGGAGTCCGTGTCACCGCCGGCGGTGCGCCATGTCCCCGTGCACTTGAGCGGGGATCGGCCCGCTCCCCGATGGCACTCGGCGACCTGCGCGGTGGCCCGCTCTCCGGCCATGAAGGTGTACGTCAGCACCGCCGGCCAGAAGAGTCCGCCAATCATCGCCAGGGGTATGACGGCACGGAAGAATCTCATGGTGGTGCAGCACACCACAGCGGCAGACCGGCCTGGTCCACGCGGAGGTGCGGCACAGGCCAGAACCGAGCAGCTCGCCAGATCGAGGCTGGCCTGCGGGAATGCAGAAGGAGGGCGCGTCCCCCGGGGACGCCTGGGGGACGCACACTGATCAGGATCGAGTCCCACCAGAGACCAGGTGAGACACGGCTCGTTCCTCGACCGTTGTTCGCAGCAGTGCATTGCACACGAAGAAGCCCCCTCCGTACCGCTTTTCAGCAGGTCGGAGGGGGCTTCCCTCAGCGTGGCGGCGCCAGGATTCGAACCTGGGAAGGCTGAGCCGGCAGATTTACAGTCTGCGCGCGGACATGCGCCTGACGTGCCGTTTCTACTCCAACGTGCTGCCACTGCCCCGCGAGCGCCCCACACTGCCCTCACTGGTTGCGCCCCGGTGCCTCTGGGCGAGGGCGGGGCGTCCTCCTTCCCTCGCGCTCACCCCGCCACCACCGAATGCATCACCAGTTCGAATTATGCAACTTGTGAACCTCTGGCACTTTGTGGACCTTCCATGCCAAGATACTCATCCGCTTTTCTTTGACGTGGGGGGGCCATGTCGACCGATGAAGTGAACGCGTGGGTTTTGCCGGCAAGAGAAGAGGAAGGCCATTTCGGTGCCCGAAGTGTAGCCATCAAGAACGGGCAGCGTGTCTACAAGCAGGCAACCATTTCCGTCTTCGGCAGCCCATCCAGTGGCGAGATTAAAAAAGAAGAGCTACGCCTGGAGTCATTTGAACGAAAGCCCGGTTCAAATGAATTCGACTTTGAAAACCCGAAGAGTCGGTGGCACTGCGAGAACGAGGAGATCGAAAGGCTAGCATCCTTCCTCGCCGGCACATTCAACACTGCCGGGCGGTATCGCCTAATCGACGCCGCATCCGCTTCGGCCACCATTCTTTCGCTACTTGATAGCGGCGACTTGGACCCGGGAGCTTTGGGTGAAACGCTCGCGGGACACGCGGACCTCACATCGGTCGTGACCGCCCTCACCGCTTCCGCTTCAGGCCTCAATGCCGTAGAGGCCGCCGTGATCGCCCGGCGACGGAGTGTGCTGGCAAACCTCAAGCTGAAGGCTACTGAACCGAGAACCACGGAACGGGACATGCAGAGTGCCCTAGAAGGGCACACGTGGATATTTGGCGGGCAATACATCGGCATAGCACACCGCCGAAACCTGACTATGCTCGACGAGTACGACATCCCGCTCGTTGAAGCCAACGGCGCTCTTCATATCGTGGAACTAAAGGGCCCCAACATCAAGGACCTAATCAAGAAGCACCGCAACCATCAGGTCGTCGGAAACGATGTACACCTGGCTGTCGGTCAGCTCATAAACTATCTAAAGCAGCTAGATCAGCAAGGCGCCGCCATGGAACAAGCGTTCCGCAATGAACATGGCGTCGAATACGACATGAGTCGCCTCTGCGGCACTGTCGTAATAGGCCATTCCAGACACGTACCCGACTTCGCCAGGAAGCAGATTGATCAGACCATCCGAACCTTCAACTCTCACCTGAGCAGAGCTCAGGTCCTTACATACGAGGACCTTCTTGACCGCGCGGAAATGGCACTGCGCTTCGAGGAGGACTCGCTGGACTCGGCGTGAGATGTGTCCAGCACCTCCTCCCGTACGCCTAAGCGTCAGCACGCCCCGCTACGCTGGTACGCACCACGTCAGAACGGAGAGTGCTCCGCGGATGGGACCGAAGACGACCAAGGTCTACGAGACGCTTCGCGCGCGACTCGCGGCAGGCGAGTACGCGCCCGGTGACAAGCTCCCCTCAGAACGCGCACTCGTGGAAGAACTCGGCATCGGCCGGACGGCTCTACGGCAGGTGCTCGCTCGTCTTGTCTCCGAAGGACAGTTGGAAGTGCGGGGACGGAGTTCGTACCGGGTGCCGGGCGCGGTGAGCGTTCAGCGTCCGGAAGGGCTGGAACCCTGGCGTATCCACGGCGAGCGGGACGTGTACGACAACCGATGGGTCAGACTCCAGCTCTGGGACGTGGAGCCCCCGGGGGTGAAGCGGTTCGAACACCACGTCGTGAGGCTCCACCACGTGGCAGTCACGGCCGTCATTGATGATCAGGACCGCGTTCTGATGATGTGGCGGTACCGCTTCGTTCCGCAGCAATTCGGCTGGGAACTTCCCGGCGGCATCGTCGACGAGGGGGAAGATCCGGCAGACACGGCGTTGCGGGAGACCGTCGAAGAGACGGGTTGGCGGCCCAAGTCGCTGGAACACGTCGTGAGCTATCAGCCCATGGTCGGCATGGTCGACTCGCCACACGAGATCTTCGTAGCGCACGGCGCTGAGAAGGTCGGTGAGCCGACCGACCTAGAAGAGGCCGGCCACATCGAGTGGGTACCGCTGGCGGACATCCCCGGGCTCATGGCCCGCGGTGAGCTGCTGGGTTCGGGCACCCTGGTCGCGCTCCTGCACATCTTGGCCGCCCGACGCACGAAGGGCCTCACAACCGCGCAGTAAGCATGTCGACGCGACGGCGCTGCCGGACCGAACCGGTCCGGCTCGCCAACAGTCGGGCCTGCCGCAGGTGCGTACTGGCGTCGTCGTACTCGGCTCGCGTGAGGTGCGCTTGGGCAAGGTCGGCGTGGAGGCCGGCGCGTGCGCGAACGAACGTCGGGTCCATCACCTCAAGCGCGCCGTAAAGGCTGGTCACCGCCGACTCCTCCCCAAGCAGGGCGAGCACGTTGCCCTGCCACCGGGCGAGGTGCGCGCCGTTCAGGAAGATGCTCAGCATGTCCGGGTCCCGATCCTCGGGGCCCGGCGGGATAACGGCCATGGCCGCGTCCAGCGCACGCCGGCAGTCGTCCGGCATGTCGGCGTGCGCGCACATCTCGGCTTCCGCGGCGTACAGCCATGCCCGGAGTCGGGCGGAACCGGCTTGCCCGACGGTGCGCTGAGCATCCCGCACTAGGTCGACGGCGAGCGCCGGCCGTCCCGCTTCGCAGAGCACGTACGCCTGCTCGCCCATTGCGTGGGCCAGATACATGGGTTCCTCAGCGTCACGTGCCGCGCGCTTGGCAAGTTCGTAGTGTCGCCACGCCCGCTCGACGGCCCCCGAGTCGATTGCCTGCCACGCCGCAAGAGTTGAGGCGCCTGCGAGCGCGAGCGCCACGGGCCGACGAGCGGAAGGCAGCACAGCGAAGTTGAGTGCGTCTTCAAGGGCGGACAGATGACCGGACATCTGATCGACCAAGGCCGCGGCGCCCCTCTGGCGGTCCATGGTCCGCAGTAGCTCAGTTTGGTCGTTGAACATCTTCACCATGGACTCGCTGACACTACTGGCCGAATCGATCCGGCTCAGGAGGTCGTCGTAACCGTCGGCGGTGGGTGCCACGGGGGCCGGGTCGGAATCCCGCAGCTCCCCGTCCGTGACGCCGAGGAGTTGCCGCAGGATGCGCGCGTACCGGTCCGAGATGGTGCGCTTGCCGTTCTCCCACTCGGACACGTACACCCGCAGACTCGCGGTTGACGCAACGTCCGTGAGGTTCCGTCGGGCGAACTGCTCGATCTCGCGAACCAGTCGTTCCTGCGACCATCCGCGCGCCGTCCGCGCACTCCGAAGTCCCGCACTCACGGGTCCACCTCCCGGCGTTGGGCTTGCCTCACACCACCTTGTCAGTCTGACGCACGTCGCCGCAGGTCAACAGGGGTTAACAGGCCGACAGTTAAGCCCTGTTGGCTACCGGCGGCCCTGCCTCCAGAGGTCTTCTGGAGATGCACCGCGACGGTTCGACCGCCACCCGAACCAGCGAACCACCTTGACACTGGTGCGCACCAGATGCACTCTACTGGTGCGCACCAGATTGCGGGTCGGTCCCGGAATCACGGTGTGCGAGGCAGCGCCCGGACGCACGGCCCGGAGTACGCGCTGTGGAGAACTCAACAGAGTGCCAACCCAGCCGCATGAACACGTGCGGTCGATGGGTGCGGGTCACCACCCCGACCGCCCATGTCGGGCCGGGTGACCTGCCCGGATCCGCCCCTCGGGGCGGTGACTGGCATCGCGTGATCTGAAATCCGCAGAACCTTCGCGGCATCTGCCGTTTCGAACTTCAGCCCTTCCGCCGTGCCACTTACGGCGGCCGGTTGCCTCCGCTGCTCGTCTCGTACGAGCAGCGCTGAGGGGAGCCGGATCTACCGACTTCAACGGCGTGAGCCCCCGGTGCTGGAACACCGGGGGCTCTGTTCGGGCCGTTCCTCTCTGGAAGGAACCACGACCCAATGAACCACATCGTCACTGTTCAGGACGCTGTTACCGCGTTCGCCGACTTCATGGAGCCGACGGATGCGGAGCTGGACGCGATCGAGCAGGAGATGCCCGTGATCCTCGCGGGCGTCGAGCTGGTCGACGCGCAGATCATCGCCCTCGACCACATGCCGAACGAGGTGGACGCGCGGCGCATCCGCCGGGCCCGCCGCCGCGTGCTGGCCGCCCGCCGGGAGCTGGCCAACCGCACGGCCGGCGCGAGCCTGCCCGGGGGTGCCGCGTGATCCGCATCGTCACCCACGCCCGCCTCGCGCAGCTTGAGGACGACGCCCGCACTGCAAACGAGCAGGCCCGGCAGACTAACGGGGCCGCGAACGAGGCGTTCGGCCGGCACGTGCGGGAGCTGTACGCGGTCACGGACCGCGCGGAGCGAGCCGAGGCCGCCACGACTGAGGTGGGCGTCCTGCTCGCTCGCGCGGTGGAGGAGCTGTCCGCTGCGCAGCAGGAGCTGCTGCTGAAGGACATCGAGATCCGCCGGTTGCGCGAGGACCTGAGCGGTGGGCCGCGTGAGGGCGAGACGCTGACGGTGCTGCTGCACTACGGCGAGCCGCACACCATCTACGCCTCCCGCGAGGACGCCTACGCCGACACGGCCACGCACGGCGTGCCCGCCAACGCCAAGTGGGTGCCCGTGCGTGAACGCCCGTCGGCCGCGTCCAAGTGGTGCCTGGAAGTGTTCATCTACGACGCCGCCTGCAACGGGTTCCGCCGCGTGTACATGCCCGCGCCGAAGTCGGTCGGGGAGGCGGCGTGAACAGTGTTCAGACGCGTTCAGCGGAGCGCGCTCTGTCGGGCGGAACGTGGCTGATCGTGTGCGGGGCGATGCTGTACTCCATCCTGACCGTGACGCCGCTCATGGCGAAGCACACGGCCGAGGCGTGGGACTGGACAGCGCCGATCCTGCCGCTCGTGGTGGACGCCGCTGTGGTCATCGTGGTCAAGCTCGATGACGTGCTGGCCCGCCTCGGGGGGCATGGCGGACGCTGGCCCGTCGTGCTGCGGTGGATGACCGGGCTGATGACCCTCGCACTCAACACCGCCGACTCCGCACTGAAGAAAGACCTGGTCGGCGTGGCTGTCCACTCCGTGGCGCCGCTGCTGCTCATCGTCACTGCAGAGACCAGCCTCGCCTACCGGCGCGCCATCGCTGCCGCCGTAGCGGCGCAGGAGGAGCAGGAGCGGGCCGAGCGGGAGCGGCGGGAGCAGGTGGCCCGCGAGCGTGCCGAACGGGCCCGTGCCGAGGCCCGGGAGGAGCGCGAGCACGCCGCCATGCTCGCCCGTGAACAGCGTGAGCACGAGGCCGCGCTTGCCCGTGAGCAGGCCGAGCGGGAGGAGCGGCAGCGCCGTGAGGAGCGGGCCGCGCGGGAGCGTGCCGAGCAGGCTGAGCGGGAGGCTCGTGAACGCCGTGAACGCGAGCGTGAACAGCGTGAACAAGAGCGGCTGCGGCGTGAACAGCAGGCCCGGCAGCAGGCCGAGGCCGAGCGCCGCGAGCGGGCCGAGCAGGCGGAGCGTGAACGCCGTGAGCGCGAGGAGCATGCGGCCCGCGAACGCGCCGCGCTGCTGAACCGCGGGCCGGCCGACGGCAAGCTCCAGGAGGATGAGGCGCGCCGGATCGTGGCCGCCGCGTTCGCCTCGAACATGTCGGTGCGGGCGGCTGCGGAGCTGTGCGGCTGGTCGGTCGGGTGGGTCTCCCACCGCTACGCCGAGCACCGCGACCCCGGCGCGGACCGCCGCGCTGATCTCGCGATCGCGGGTCAGTGATGGGCGCCCTGCCCATCTACCGGTGGCGCCTCGCCCCCGACGGCTACGCCACCCGCCGCCAACTCCGCGCCGCCGGGCTTCGGCCCGGCGGTCAGGACGTGGCCGCTCAGCTCGAACGGCCACGCCGTCGCCGGGAACCGCTGGTCGCCTACCTGTACCGCGTCGACCGTGCCAAGCCGGTGCGTCCGATGACGCCGGCCCGGTGGGCTGCTCTGGCCAAGGCCAACGCCGCCCGCCGCACCTGCCCCGCCTGCCGCCGGGACGCGGGATACGTCATCCCGCCGTCGCTCGGCATGTGCTCTGCCTGCGCCTTTCCCGACAACGCCGTGCCGGCCGGTCCGTCTGCCGCTCACGGCTTACGCGCCTGAAGGAGTCCTGATGTCCCACCGTGACCCGCCGGGGATCGTCGCTCCGCACATCCCCGCCGACGCCTACCGCCGCGCCGCATCCACCGGACAGCCCATCGTCGTCGTCCACCACACCACCGACCCGGCCGGCCGCCCGTTGCGGCACTACCTGCTCCCGCTCGTCATCGCCGGGGCCGCCGCTATGGGCTGCTGGGGACTGGTTGCCGCGCTGTGCGCACTGCTCGACGCCGCCGCCCACACGGCCACCGTCCTCGCTCAGACCGCCGGCCCCCTCGGCATCGGCGGCATCACCCTCAAACTCGCCCGCCCCAAGGGCAAGTGAGCACCCGCCTATGGCTCTCCCTGGCTCCGCAACGGGCGGGAAGCCGTAGGCGGCCCGTAGGGCGCCTGAGCCCCCTTCCGGGTGGGGTTTGACCCCCGGAAGGCCGTTCGGCCGCCACAACCCCCGTAGCGACGCAGGGTGACGGAAGTTTCCGCCCTCGCGCGCACGCGCGTAGGGGGCCCCTTCGGAAACCAGGAAACCGGAAACACGCTCACTCCGCGTAACACGCGCGTGTGGTGACGGGCCGTCGCAGGGCCCGTCACCACCAACCCACCAACCCCGGAAATGAGGACTCGTGAGTCAGTCTCAAGTCTGGCGTACACATCGCCAGTACGCCGCCACCGCCGCCCGCTGGACCGCCGACCGGTGGCGCAAGGAAGCCGAACGCCGCTCCACCCTGCGGGCCGAACGCAAGCCGCTCGTGCGCGACGCCCGCCGTGCTCTGGCCACCGCGCGCGCCGTCGACCCCGAGGGCGTCACCCCCCTGCGCCACCGCGCCGAGCGCGAGTTGCGTACGGCCAAACGGCGCGTGCCGGACCCGATGTGGCTGTTCGCCTCCAAGACCGCCGCCGCCCTCGGCGCGGCCGGTTACGTGTGGCTGCCGCAGGTCTCCGCCCGCGTGTGGGTGTGGTCGGCCGTCGCCGTGGTCGCCGCCGTCACCGCACTGTCGGTGTGGATCGCGGTGCGCGAGCGCGACACCACCGGACTCAAGCCCACGGCCGAGGAGTCGGCGCTGCTGAAGCGGTTGCAGCCTCAGCACTGGAAGGAGCACGCGGAACAGCGCGGCCTCGCCGGCACGCTGACCGGCCGGCCCCGGCTGACCGAGGCCGGGATCGTGTGCGCGGTCCGGCTCGACGGCACGTGGACCGCGACCAAGCTTCGTGGCGCTGAAGAGCACATCCGCGCGCTGCTCGGGGCGCGCACCAGCCTGCGCATGCAAGTGAAGGCGGGCAAGCAGGGCGGATGGGCCGAACTGATCCTGCGCACCCGCTCGGCCGCTGACAGTGACGATCTGACGTGGACGCCCGAGCGGCGTTCGCTCGGCATCGACACGGTGACCGGCGAGCAGGTGACCGTGCCGCTGGGGGAACGGTTGCTCATCGCCGGCCGCTCCGGTGCTGGCAAGTCGGTGGCGTCCCGGCCGCTGCTCTACGACGCGTCCGAGGGCGAGACGAACGCGCTGGTCATCATCGATCTCAAGCGCGTGGAAGGCCGGTTGTGGGACCACCGGGCCCGCGTCGCCTCCACCCCGCACGAGGTCATCGATGTGACCGACGAGCTGGAGACGGAGATGCTGGACCGGCTCTCCATCCTGCCCAAGGGACAGGACACCTGGACCCCGACGGCGGACCGGCCGCGCATCACGGTCGTGGTCGACGAGGGTGCCGAGGTCATGACGGCCGCCGACAGCGTTCCGTACGAGGTCGAGGCCGGTGAGGGGAAGACGCGCACGGTCAAGCGGTCCGCGCTCCCGGCACTGGAGTCCATCGCACGGATGGGGCGGGCGGCGTGCATCGACCTGTGGTGGATGACGCAGAAGCCCACCATCGGTGACGGGATCCCCAAGCAGATCGCCCCGCAGATCGGCGTCTCCATCTGCCTCGCCGTGCGCACGCCGGCCGAAGCCCGCGTCGTGCTCGGTGAGGACGCGCAGGCCAAGGGATGGAACGCCGACGAACTGCCCGTGCCCGGCGTGGCGCTGATCCGGGACGGCAAGCGCAAGCCCGACCCCGTCAAGGTCCGCTACATGGACAAGTCCGTGGTCATCGCCCTGCCTGACCGCTCCCCGTGGTCCCGCAGCGCGGCGCCCACGGTGGAAGCCGCGGGAACTCCGACGCTCACACTCGTCAAAGACACGACGCCCGAGACGGCACCCGCCACGGACGGCGCCGCCGCCCGCGTGCTGAAGGCCATCGAGACCGCCGACGAACCGGTCCGACAGAAGGACCTCGTGACGCTCACGGGCCTGTCCAAGGGCGCCGTCTCCAAGGCCATCAAGGCACTGACCATGAGCGGCGCAGTCGTCCGCACCCCGGACGGCGCCCTGACCGTGACGCGCGGCGACGAGTCCGCCGCCGCCTGACCACCCGCACAACGACGACGGCGGCCCCCTTCCGCCAAGAACCGGGGCCGCCGTCTTCCACCAGACCGTCAACAGACCTGTGGAGGTCTCCCAGCATGACGCAACCCGTGCAGATCCGGCGAGTCCCCGGCTCGCCGCCGACGCTTCCGGCAGTGGACCTGGAGTGTCTGCCGCTGCTCGCGTCCGCGCTCACGGCGGCTGAACGTGGCTGGCCCGTCATCCCGCTGCACCCCAGCAGCAAGCGGCCGGCCGGGCACGCCGAACGTGCCTGCCCCCGCACCGGCCGGTGCACCGACGGGCACCGCACCCCGGAAGAGCGCGCCACCACCGACCCCGAGCTGATCCACGCCGCGTGGGCGCACCGCCCGTACAACGTGGGGATCGCGACGGGCCCGGCCGGGCTGCTCGTCATCGACCTGGACCCGGTCAAGGCCGAAGAGCCAGAAGGAGCGCCTGACGGCGCCACTTCGTTGCAAGCGCTCTGCGAGCGCGCCGGGCAGGTGCTCCCCACCACCTACCGGGTGCGGACCGCGCGCGGTGAACACCTCTACTTCACCGCCCCCACCGGGGCGCGGCTGAAGTGCAGCGTTGACCGCCTCGGACCGCACATCGACACCCGCGCCTGGGGCGGCTACGTCGTCGCCCCCGGCAGCACCACCCCCGACGGCACATACGAGATCGCCTGTGACGCGCCTGTCGCTGAACTGCCCGGCTGGCTCGCCACGCTGCTCACGGAGCCGCAGCGGCCCGCACCGGTGCCCGTCCGGGTCCATGACGGCACGCGCGCCGCGCGGGTGGCACTGGAACGTGAGTGCGCCGTCATCACCGCCGCGACCGACGGCGGACGCAACAGCACCCTGCACAAGAGCGCCTGCAAGGTCGCCCGGTTCGTCGCATGGGGCGACCTGCCGCGCGACGTGGCAGAGCAGGCAATCCAGGGGGCGGGGGAGGCTACCGGCCTGCCGCCGGCCGAGTGCCGCACCACCATCCGCAGCGCACTGGACTGGGTCATCGCCCACGCCACCCCACGGGAGGCGGCATGACGGCCCCCACTCCCCCCGCCCTGGATTGCCCCACCCCGACCACGCACGGCCCGAACGCCGCTCCACAGCCTGTGGAGACGGCGGGCGTGGGCGAGCCGACAGGCGCCGCCCGCAAGGGCGTCGTAACTGCTTTTCGTCCGAACCGGTCCACAGTCCGGCCGGGAGCCGACCCGACCCCGGACGCGCCCGGTATCCGGATCTTCGCCCCGCCGGTCTACCGGCACCACTACGACCGCGCCCGCTGGTCGACGCGCCCCGGTGCCCTGCCCACCGCCGCCTACACCTGCGCCTGCGGGCTGACCGGCACCGCCACCGGCCCGGCCGCCGTCGCCGCGCTGGTCACCGAGTACGACGCCCACCGCTCCGCCTGCACCGGGGCGCTCACCCCGCCGTGTGAAGGGAGGCACGCCGCATGACCGCCATCAATGGCGCCGCGCTGCTCAACGAGGTGGAAGCCTTCCACCGCCGCTTCAACGTCTTCCCCACCGACGCCGCGTTCGTCGCCGTGACGCTGTGGGACGCGCACGCGCACCTGCTCGACTGCTTCGACTCCACCCCTCGTATCGCCTTCCTGTCCCCCGAACCGGGGTCCGGGAAGACGCGGGCCCTGGAGATCGTGGAAACGCTCGTGCCGCAGCCCATGACCGCCGTCAACGCGTCCGCCGCCGCCCTGTTCCGCTCGGTTTCGGCAGGCAATGGCAAGCCCACCATCCTGTTCGACGAGATCGACACGGTCTTCGGGCCGAAGGCAGGGGACAACGAGGAACTGCGCGGCTTCCTCAACGCAGGCCACCGCCGTACCGGAGTCACCTACCGGTGCATCGGGGACGGCGGGCAGCAGACCGTGCAGGCGTTCCCCTCATACTGCGCGGTCGCGGTCGCCGGTCTCGGCTCCCTGCCAGACACGATCATGAGCCGGGCCGTCGTCATCCGCATGCGCCGCCGGGCCCGCAACGAGAAGGTGGAACCCTTCCGGGCCCGCATCCACGAGGCCGAGGGACACAAGCTCCGTGACCGGCTCGCAACCTGGGCAGAGCAGGCTCGCGCGTCCGTCGTGGGAGCGTGGCCCGACATGCCCGACGGGGTCACCGACCGGCCGGCGGACGTGTGGGAACCGCTGCTCGCGATCGCGGACGCCGCCGGCGGGGACTGGCCCGATCGGGCCCGCGAAGCCTGCGTCGCCCTGGTAACCGCGTCCAAGGTCAACGACAAAGGCAGCCTCGGAGTCAGGCTGCTGACCGACCTGCGCGACCACGTCATGGTCGGCATCGACCGGCTTCCCACGGTCGCGATCCTGGACCGGCTGAACGCTCTGGACGACGCTCCGTGGGCGGACCTGCACGGCAAGCCGCTCGACAACCGGCGCCTGGGTCGGATGCTCGCGGAGTACATGACGGCGGACAACGAGCCGATCGCCTCCCGCAACATCAAGACCGCCGGGAGCGTCCTCAAGGGCTACTACGCCGCCGATCTGTGGGACGCGTGGGCCCGCTACTGCCCCCCACCCCCGGAAAGTCCGCTACCTCCGCTACCGGGCACCGAAAACGCGGCCTGACCAGCACCGATGCGGTAGCGGCAACCGGCTTCGGTTGCCGCTACCGCACCGCTACCGCTACCCCTTCCCGCTACCTCCAACAGGCCCCTGACCTGCGCGGTAGCGGCGGTAGCGGAAGTAGCGGCCCTCAGAGGGACCCCCCGACGACCCGCCCCGAGAAGGAGTCACCACCTTGGCTGGCACCAAGATGCTCAAGCTCCCCGAAGTCCTCACAGAGATCGGCATGAGCCGCGCCGCCTTCTACCGCATGCGCGCACGCGGACAGGCACCCCGACTCGTGAAGTTGCCCAACGGTCACCTGCGGGTCCGCCGCAGTGACCTGGACGACTGGCTCAGCAACCTGGATTCGCCCGCCTACTGATCACACCCATTCACCACACCACCCCAGGGGCCCGGTTCTCGCCGGGCCCCTTTCGCAGGAAGGCCCCCGATGGGGAAGACGTACGACGTTCGCATCTGGTCCGTCCGCCAGCGGAAGGACCGTGGCCAGAGCTCTGCAGAGCTCCGTTGGAAGACGGGCGAGACCCCGCACTCTCAGACCTTCCGGACCAAGACCCTGGCCGAGGGCAGGCGCGCCGAGTTGCTGCGGGCCGCGCACGCTGGGGAACCGTTCGACGAGTCCACCGGGGTGCCGGTCTCCGAGCTGCGGAAGCGCAACGACGTGAGTTGGTATCAGCACGCCCGCGAGTACATCGAGATGAAGTGGCAGCACTCCCCCGGGTCGACGCGCCGGACGCTCGCGGAAGCCATGGCCACGGTGACGCCGGCGCTTGTCACGAACACCAAGGGAATGGCCGACGCCAAGACCGTGCGGACGGCTCTGTATAGCTGGGCATTCAACGTGAGCCGCCGTGACCAGGAACTCCCGGACGATGTGGCCGCCGTGCTGGCGTGGTTCGAGCGGAAGTCGCTGCCCACCTCCGCGCTGGCCGACCGGATGCACGTGCGCGCGGCTCTGGACGCCCTGACCAAAAAGCTGGACGGCGCCACGGCGTCCGCGTCGACCATCCGGCGGAAGCGGGCCATCTTCCACAACGCCCTCGGCTACGCCGTCGACGCCGGCCGTCTGACAGACAACCCTCTGCCACAGGTGCAGTGGAAAGCTCCGGAGCAGGTAGCCGAAGAACTGGACCCCGCCTCAGTGCCAGACCCCCGGCAGGCTCTCGCGCTGCTCGATGCCGTGCGCACGCAGAGTCCCCGCGGGCGACGCCTGGTCGCATTCTTCGGCTGCATGTACTACGCGGCGGCGCGGCCGGCGGAAGTCATCGGCCTCCGTCTCCAGGACTGCGACCTGCCCCGGCGAGGGTGGGGCACTCTGCGACTCCGAGAGACCCGCCCGCGCTCGGGGTCGGCCTGGACGGACAGTGGTGAGGCACACGACCGGCGAGGTCTCAAGCACCGGCCCCGGAAAGCAGTCCGCACGGTGCCGATCCCGCCCGATCTCGTGAGCCTGCTCCGGTGGCACGTCACCGCGTACGGCGTCGCCCCCGACGGGCGGCTGTTCCGGACGCAGCGCGGCGGGCTGATCCAGGACACCGGATACGGCGAGGTATGGGCGGAAGCCCGCGCGCGTGCTCTTACGCCCGCTCAGTGCGCGTCGCCGCTCGCCAAGCGTCCATATGATCTTCGCCACGCGGCCGTGTCCACATGGCTCAGCTCCGGGGTGGAACCGCAGGAGGTAGCTGCCCGCGCCGGCCACAGCGTGGCCGTGCTGTTCCGGGTGTACGCCAAGTGCCTGGACGGCGGTGCGGCCACAGCGAACGCCCGGATCGAGCGGGCACTGAGGAACGGCAACTAGGCGCTGAAGCTGCCCCACGCCTGCCCCACACGGACTGGTCAGCACCCGAATCAGGGTGAGACACACTGGGAAAAGCGCCCATAACGATCAGATCGGGCCGATCAACGAGCAAGACCCCCTCCGTCCTGCGTTTCCGCAGTTCGGAGGGGGTCTCGTTTCAACTTTCTCAGCGTGGCGGCGCCAGGATTCGAACCTGGGAAGGCTGAGCCGGCAGATTTACAGTCTGCTCCCTTTGGCCGCTCGGGCACACCGCCGGGGTTGCTGCACGGAACCCCGCCTTCCGGCGGTGCTCGCTGGCAACGACGTAAACAATACCCGATGGACAGGGGTGCTCCGCCACCCGATTGATCGCCACCCCGGGGCCGGGGGGTGACTAGGCTGGTCCGGATGCGGTCCGGGGCCGATGCCGGGCTCGGGGACCGCTCCCAGTACGCCGGTACGCATCCGGTGCGCAGCCCGATACGCACCCCGAATCAAGGAGCCACAGGACATGGCCGACTCCAGTTTCGACATCGTCTCGAAGGTCGAGCGGCAGGAGGTCGACAACGCCCTCAACCAGACCGCCAAGGAGATTTCGCAGCGCTACGACTTCAAGGGCGTGGGCGCCTCGATCTCGTGGTCCGGGGAGAAGATCCTCATGGAGGCGAACTCCGAGGACCGGGTGAAGGCAGTCCTCGACGTCTTCCAGTCCAAGCTGATCAAGCGGGGCATCTCCCTGAAGGCCCTGGACGCGGGTGAGCCGCAGCTCTCGGGCAAGGAGTACAAGATCTTCGCGACGATCGAGGAGGGCATCTCCCAGGACAACGCGAAGAAGGTCGCGAAGATCATCCGCGACGAGGGCCCCAAGGGCGTGAAGGCCCAGGTGCAGGGCGACGAGCTGCGCGTCACCTCCAAGAGCCGCGACGACCTGCAGGCCGTCATCGCGCTGCTCAAGGGCAAGGACTTCGACTTCGCCCTGCAGTTCGTCAACTACCGGTAGGACGGCCGACGCACCGGACTGGACGGCCGACGCGCCCGACCGACGGACAGACGCAGAAGGGTGGGTGCCTGCTCAGGCGCCCACCCTCGTTGTGTCGTCACGTCGCGGTCGCGTCGTCCTCGGCCGCCCGTCGTCAATCGCGTGAGTGGCCGAACAGGATGCGGTACGCGATCAGCAGGACCAGCGAACCGCCGATCGCGGCCACCCACGTGGTGCCGTCGTAGAAGTCCTTGCTGATCGGGTGGTCCAGCCAGCGGGACGAGATCCAGCCTCCGATGAACGCGCCGGCGACGCCGATCAGGGTGGTGCCGACGAGGCCGCCCGGGTCGCGGCCGGGCAGCAGGAACTTCGCGATGGCTCCGGCCAGCAGGCCCAGAATGATCCAGCTGATGATCGTCATGCCGAGTACCTGCCCTCTCCCGCCGGTCTTTGCACCATGAAGGACGTCACGAGTACACCTGTCGGTTGCCCTTGATCAGTAGGGTGCGGCCCCATGACGAACGCCCCCGCCGATTCCGGCCCTTCCGGACTGCGCCGCACCCTCGGGACGGGCGACGCCGTGGTCGTCGGCCTGGGCGCGATGCTCGGCGCGGGCATCTTCGCCGCGCTCGCGCCCGCCGCGCGGGCCGCCGGTTCGGGGCTGCTCCTCGGGCTGGCCGTCGCCGCCGTCGTCGCCTACTGCAACGCCGGCTCGTCGGCCCGCCTGGCCGCCCTGTACCCGGCCTCTGGCGGCACCTACGTGTACGGGCGGGAGCGGCTCGGGCCGTTCTGGGGCTACCTCGCCGGGTGGGCGTTCGTCGTCGGCAAGACGGCGTCCTGCGCGGCGATGGCACTCACCGTCGGCGCGTACGCCTGGCCGGGACAGGCGCATGCCGTGGCCGTCGCCGCCGTGGTGCTGGTCACGGCGGTCGACTACGGCGGGGTGCAGAAGTCCGCGTGGTTGACGCGGGCGATCGTGGGTGTGGTCCTGGCGGTCCTCGCTTCCGTGGTGGTCGTGTGTCTGACGTCCGGGGACGCCGCTCCGGGCCGGCTGGACGACGGCGCGTCGGGCGGGGCCGGCGGAGTGCTCCAGGCGGCCGGTCTGCTGTTCTTCGCGTTCGCCGGGTACGCGCGGATCGCGACCCTCGGCGAGGAGGTGCGGGATCCCGCGCGCACGATCCCGCGGGCCGTCCGGGTGGCCCTGGGCATCGCGCTCGTCGCGTACGCGGCTGTCGCCGTCGCCGTCCTTGCCGTGCTGGGGTCGGAGTCGCTCGGTGCGTCCGTCGCGCCGCTCGCCGACGCGGTGCGGGCGGCCGGGGTGCCCGGACTCGCGCCGGTCGTGCGGGCGGGCGCGGCGGTCGCCGCGCTGGGGTCGCTGCTCGCCCTGCTGCTCGGGGTGTCGCGGACGACGCTGGCCATGGCCCGGGACCGGCACCTCCCGGCGCCGCTGGCCGCCGTCCATCCGCGATACCACGTGCCGCACCGGGCGGCGCTGGCCGTGGGCGGTGTCGTCGCCGTCCTGGCCGCCACCGTGGACGTGCGGGGCGCTGTCGGGTTCTCCTCCTTCGGTGTGCTGACGTACTACGCTGTGGCGAACGCCTCGGCGTGGACACTGCGGCGGGGTGCCGCGGCCCGGGTGGTACCGGCGGTGGGGTTCGCCGGGTGCCTGACGCTGGCGTTCTCCCTGCCCTGGACCTCGGTGGCCCTGGGCGCGGCGGTGCTCGGTGCGGGTGTGATGGCGTACGGGGTACGGAAGGTGTGGGGGCGGCGGCAGGGTGGTCATCCGGATCCGGACGGGCGGTGACCCGTCCGTGGATTCATGATGCGCGGTGACGGCGAGCAGCGTGCGGGCCTGTGGACGAACCGACGGTTGTGGACAACCTCGGGCCGGCGGTCCTCCGCCACGGTCGGGCAGTGCCGCCGATCACCTCACCAGCGGTCCGTGAACGCCTGGTCCGTACGGACGATCTCGCGGCCCAGCGGGAACAGCGAGACCGGGATCAGCTTGAAGTTGGCGATGCCGAGCGGGATGCCGATGATCGTCACGCAGAGGGCCAGGCCGGTGAGGATGTGGCCGAGGGCGAGCCACCAGCCCGCGAGGATCAGCCACAGCACGTTGACGACGAAGGACGGGGCGCCGGCGTCGCGGCGCTCCACCGTCGTGTAGCCGAAGGGCCACAGGGCGTAGACGCCGATGCGGAACGCGGCCACACCGAACGGGATGCCGATGATCGTGATGCACAGCAGCAGACCGGCCACCAGGTAGCCGAGGAACAGCCAGAAGCCGCTGAAGACGAGCCAGATGAGGTTCAGGATGGTCTTCACAGGTGGCCTGCCATCTTCTCGAGCCGGGCGATGCGTTCCGCCATCGGCGGGTGGGTGGAGAACATCTTCGCGAGCCCCTGCCCCGGACGGAAGGGGTTCGCGATCATCATGTGACTGGCCGTCTCGATACGCGGCTCAGGGGGCAGCGGGAGCTGCTTGGTGCCCGCTTCCAGTTTGCGCAGGGCGCTCGCCAGGGCCAGGGGGTCGCCGGTGAGCTGGGAGCCGGAGGCGTCCGCCTCGTACTCGCGGGAGCGGCTGATGGCCAGCTGGATGAGGGACGCCGCGAGCGGGCCCAGGATGAGGATGAGCAGCATGCCGAGCAGGCCCGGGCCGTCGTCGTCGTCCGAGCGGCCGATCGGGATCAGCCAGGCGAAGTTGACCAGGAACATGATCACGGAGGCGAGGGCGCCGGCCACCGAGGAGATCAGGATGTCGCGGTTGTAGACATGGCTCAGCTCATGGCCGATCACGCCGCGCAGCTCCCGCTCGTCGAGGAGGCGCAGGATGCCTTCCGTGCAGCACACCGCCGCGTTGCGCGGATTGCGGCCGGTGGCGAAGGCGTTGGGGGCCTCCGTCGGCGAGATGTACAGGCGGGGCATGGGCTGGCGGGCCTGCGTGGACAGCTCACGGACCATCCGGTACAGGCCGGGGGCCTCGAACTCGCTCACCGGCCGCGCCCGCATCGCCCGCAGGGCCAGCTTGTCGCTGTTCCAGTACGCGTAGGCGTTGGTGCCCAGCGCTACGACGACGGCGATGACGAGCCCCATACGGCCGAAGAAGCTGCCGATGACGATGATGAGCGCGGACAGTCCCCCGAGGAGGACCGCGGTCCTGAGCCCGTTGTGCCGGCGGTGCACGGTACGCCCTCCAAGTCGTGCGGCAGGGGAACCCTTGCTAGCTGATCTTCCGTCTGACCTGCGCTGCCCACTGGTGTCGTGGCGTCACGTCTCCAGTGGACCCTCCCGTATCGGTCAACGCCAGGCGAAGGGCACGAGTTCCCTTGTGGGCGCGGTGGCGCGTGTCAACCGTCCGGGTGAACGGCCGCGGCGGGCGGGGCGGCGGTCCCGCGCGCGTGGAGCGCCGGACGCCTAGAAGAGCCCGGTTTCCGTGAAGCGCAGCACCAGTTGCGGGGCGCCGGACAGGGCGATACCGAGGACGCCGGTCAGGGCGAGCGCCGCGGTGAGCGGTGCGGGAAGGCGGTGGGCCGCCGCCTCGCCGCCGGGGGCCGTCTCAGGCTCACGGAACAGGAGCGCGGTCCAGCGCAGGTAGTACACCAGCGCGATGACGACGTTGACGGCCATGACGACGGCCAGCCAGCCGAGGCCCGCGTCGACGGCCGCCGCGAACACGGTGACCTTGGCGAAGAGGCCGATGACGCCCGGCGGGAGGCCGGCCAGACACAGCAGGAAGAAGCCCATGAGCAGCGCGGTGAGCGGGCTCGCGGCGTACAGGCCGCGGTAGTCGGCGACCCGGTTGAGCCGGTGCGCCCGGCCGACGAGGGCGGCCACCGCGAAGGCGCCCAGGTTCACGGCGCCGTACATGAGGGCGTAGGCGAGGGTGGCGCCGACCGATTTCTCGGGGTCGTCGGAGTACCCGGCTGCGGCGATCGGCACCAGCAGGTAGCCGGCCTGGCCGACGGACGACCAGGCGAGCAGGCGTACGGCGCTGTACGCGCGCGTGGACTGCTGGCGCAGGGCGCCGACGTTGCCGACGGTCATGGTGAGCGCGGCCAGCACGGCCAGGGCGGGCGCCCAGGCGTCGGCGTACGAGGGGAGGGCGACGACGGTGACGAGGACGAGGCCGGAGAAGCCGACGGCCTTGCCGATGACGGAGAGGTAGGCGGCGATCGGCAGCGGGGCGCCCACGTAGGTGTCGGGGACCCAGAAGTGGAAGGGGACGGCGGCCGTCTTGAAGGCGAAGCCGACGAGGGTGAGGACGACGCCGGTCTGCGCGAGGGTGGCGAGCTGTCCGTCGACGTCCTGGATGCGTTCGGCGACCCGGGTGAGGTGGAGGGTGCCGGTGGCGGCGTAGACGAAGCTGATGCCGAGCAGGCTGACCGCGGTGGCGGTGACGGAGGACAGGAAGAACTTCAGGGCAGCCTCGGAGGACCTGCGGTCGCCGTGGCGCAGGCCGACCAGGGCGAACGCGGGCAGCGAGGCGACCTCCAGGGCGACGACGAGGGTCGCGAGGTCCCGGGAGGCGGGCAGCAGGGCCGCGCCGGCGGCGGAGGAGAGGAACAGGAACCAGTACTCGCCCTCGGGCAGCCGCTTGCCGGAGTCCTTCAGCGCGGTCACCGACAGCAGGGCGGAGAGCAGGGCGCCGCCGAGCACCAGGAACTGGATGACGAGGGTGAAGCGGTCCGCGGTGTAGCTGCACACCTCGGCGTCGCCGACCAGGCAGAAGGTCGAGCGGTCGGCGTCGAGGAGCGGCAGCAGCATGAGCGCGGCGAGCACGAGTCCGCCCACGGCGATCCAGCCGAGCAGGGGCTTCCTGGATTCCGCGAGGAACAGGTCGGCGACCAGCACGACGAGTGCGACGACCGCCGCGACGGTGGGCGGTGCGATGGCCAGCCAGTCGACGGACTGGACGAGGGAGCTCATCGGGTGCCTCCTGCGAGGAGCTGCTGCACGGCCGGATCGGTCAGCCCGAGGAGGGCCCTGGGCCACAGGCCGGCGACGACGGTGAGGACGACGAGCGGGGTCCAGGCCGCGAACTCGTAGGAGCGCACGTCGGTGTATGCGGGCGTGTCCTTCGGCGCGGCGCCCATGCAGACGCGGCGGACCACGATCAGCAGGTAGGCGGCGGTGAGCAGGGTGCCGAACGCGCCGATCGACATGAAGGTGAGGAAGGCCGGGCGGCTCAGCCCTTCGGCGGGTTCGAAGGCGCCGAACAGCGCCAGCATCTCGCCCCAGAATCCGGCGAGGCCGGGCAGCCCGAGGGACGCGACGGCGGCGAAGGCGAGCAGACCGCCGAGGCGCGGCGCCCTGCCGTAGAGGGCGGCCCCGGTCTCCTGGGCGAGGGCGTCGAGGTCGGTGCTGCCGGTGCGTTCCTTCAGGCCGCCGACCAGGAAGAACAGCAGGCCGGTGATGAGGCCGTGGGCGATGTTGGCGAACAGGGCGCCGTTGACGCCGGTCGGGGTCATGGTCGCGATGCCGAGCAGGACGAAGCCCATGTGGCCGACGGACGAGTAGGCGATCAGACGCTTGAGGTCCCCCTTCGCGCCCTTCCTGGCCAGGGCGAGGCAGGCCAGGGACCCGTAGACGATGCCGACGACGGCGAACGCGGCGAGGTACGGCGCGAAGGTGCGGAAGCCGTCGGGCGCGGCCGGGAGCAGGATGCGGACGAAGCCGTACGTGCCCATCTTCAGCAGGACGCCGGCGAGCAGGACGGAGCCGACCGTCGGGGCGGCGGTGTGGGCGTCGGGCAGCCAGCTGTGCAGCGGCCACATCGGCGTCTTCACCGCGAGCCCGATCCCGATCGCCAGAACCGCGACGACCTGCACGGACACGGAGAGTGACCGGCCGTTGTCAGTGGCGAGTGCCACCATGTCGAACGTGCCCGCCTTGATCCCGATCAGGAGCAGGCCGAGCAGCATGACCACCGAGCCGAGCAGGGTGTACAGGATGAACTTCCAGGCGGCCCCGGCCCGGCCCTCGCCGCCCCAGCGGGCGATGAGGAAGTACATCGGGATGAGGACGGTCTCGAAGGCGAGGAAGAACAGGACGAGGTCGAGGACGGCGAAGGTCGCCAGGGTGCCGGACTCGAGGACGAGCAGCAGGGCGACGAAGCCCTTCGGGGACGGCCCCGCGGGCGGCTTGAAGTACGAGTAGAGGGCGCTGAGGAAGGTCAGCAGGGCGGTCAGGACCAGAAGGGGGAGCGAGATGCCGTCGATGCCGAGGTGGATCCGCACGTCGAGTGCGGGGATCCAGCTGATGTCGGTCGTGGCCTGCATCTTCGACGGGTGGTCGTGGTCGAAGCCGAGCGCCAGGACGATCGCGGCGATGAGGATAACGCCGGTGACGGTGACGCCGTGGCGGAGCACGGCCTGCTCGGGCGACTTCCCCTTCAGCCCGGGCGGGGCGGGCAGCAGAGCGGCGGCCGCGCCGAGGAGCGGGCCGACGACGATCAATGCCAGAAGAACCTGCATCACGGACTCGTTGATATCGATCACGCCTGCTCACGCTCCCGTGGCGACGAGGACGGCGGCGACCGCGAGGACGACGGTGCCGGCGAGCAGCGCGCTCACATAGGTCTGCAGATTGCCGGTCTGGGCGCGCCGGACGGCGGTGCCGAGCCAGCGGGGCAGGGTGCCCGCGCCGCGTACGTAGGTGTCGACGACCTCCCGGTCGAGGAACCGCACGAGGCTCGCGCCGGCCCGCACCGGGCGGACGAAGAGCGCGGAGTACACGGCGTCCAGGTGGAAGCCGACGGCGGCGTGCCGGTGCAGCCGTCCGAGCAGCAGCCGTCCGGGGTCCGAGGGATCGGCCGCGTAGGCGACGTCACCGTAGGCCGGTTCATGGCTCGCGATGGCCTCCGCCTCGACCCGGCCGGCGTCGCCGTCGGGGTGGGCGGCGACGGCGCCGAGCGGGACGCGGGCGGCGTGCGCGGTGGTGTGCCGCCAGGTGGCGTAGGTGACGATGCCGCCGACCAGGGCCACGCCCGTGCCGAGCACGGAGGTGGTGAGGGTCGGAGTCAGGTCGTGTCCGTCGAACCAGTCGGGCAGGACCCGGAAGGCGAAGCCGCCGAGCGCCAGCGACGGCACGGCGAGCACCCACAGCACGGTGGTCATGGTGAGCGGCTGCCGGCCGTGGTCGGGTGCCTCGGTGCCGCTGCCGCGGAAAACGAGCAGCCACAGCCGTGTCGCGTACGCGGCGGTGAGGAGGGCGGTGAGCAGTCCGGCGAGGAGCACGATCCAGCCCGCGGCGGCGGGAGCGTGCTCGGTGTGGCCGGTGACGACGTGCTCGGCGACGCCGAGAACGGCTTCCTTGGAGAAGAAGCCGCTGAACGGCGGGATCGCGGCGAGCGCGAGGAGCGCCACGGTCATCGTCCAGTAGGCGTCGGGGACGCGGTCGCGCAGGTGGCCCATGCGGGACATGGCGGCCAGGGAGTTGGTGCCGGCGGCGTGGATGATCACGCCTGCGGCGAGGAACAGCAGCGCCTTGAAGGCGCCGTGGGACAGGAGGTGGAAGACGGCGGCACCCCGGTCGGCGACGGCGAGGGCGCCGGTCATGTAGCCGAGCTGGCCGATCGTCGAGTAGGCGAGGACGCGCTTGATGTCGTCCTGGGCGAGGGCGGCGAGCGCCGAGCCGGTCATCGTCACGGCGGCCATGACGGCGAGGACGGTCATCGCGGCCTGCGAGGCCTCGAAGAGCGGGAGGAGACGGGCGACGAAGTAGACGCCGGCGGCGACCATCGTCGCGGCGTGGATCAGCGCGGAGACGGGGGTGGGGCCCGCCATCGCGTCCGGCAGCCAGGTGTGCAGGGGGAACTGCGCGGACTTGCCGGCCACGCCCGCGAGGAGCAGCAGGGCGATCAGCGTCGGATGGTCGATGCCGCCGTGCGCGACGGCGCCGAGGATCCGGGTGATGCGGAAGGACCCGGCGTCGGCGGCGAGGGCGAACAGGCCGATGAGGAACGGGACGTCGCCGAGCTTGGTGACCAGGAAGGCCTTCAGGGAGGCGGCGCGGGCCTCGGGGGTCTCCCAGTAGTGGCCGACGAGGAAGTAGGAGCAGATGCCCATCACTTCCCAGCCGACCAGCAGCACCATCAGGTCGCCGGTGTAGACGACCAGGAGCATCGCGGAGGTGAACAGCGAGACGAGAGCGGCGTACGACGGGTAGCGCGGGTCGTCGCGCAGGTAGCCCGTGGAGTAGATCTGCACGCAGGTCGCGACGGTGCCGACGACCAGGGCGGTGAGGGCGGCGAAGCCGTCGATGTGCAGGGCGAGTTCGATCGGGACCGAGCCGGTGGGGGTGAGCTCGGTCGCGGCGTCGACCGGGACGCCGCCGCCCTGACGCGAGGCGACGGTGGCGGCGAGCGCGAGGGAGGCGAGCGTCGGCAGGACGGCGAGGGGGCGGGCGAAGCCGGGCGCGGTGCGGCCCAGCAGCAGTCCGGCGAGCGCGCCGAGGAACGGGAGGAGGGGGACGAGGACGGCGAGGGTGGTCGTGGTCACGCGGTGGCCTCGGCCTTCTCGCCGGCGGCCGGCGCGGGAAGGGCGCGGCCGGTGGCGTCGCTGTCGGGGTCGTCG
The DNA here is from genome assembly GCF_043082785.1 of Streptomyces sp. NPDC014764. Lineage (NCBI taxonomy): Bacteria > Bacillati > Actinomycetota > Actinomycetes > Kitasatosporales > Streptomycetaceae > Streptomyces > Streptomyces sp. NPDC014764. The sequence continues at coordinate 92,059 of NZ_JBIBXY010000022.1, forward strand.
GGGTCATGGCCCTCGGCGGTGTCGCGGAGCCGGTCGATGTCCGAGGTGCCGCGGTTGCGGTACACGGCGAGGACGATCGCGAGACCGATGCCGATCTCGGCGGCGGCGACGGCGATGGTGAACAGCGCCAGGGCCTGGCCGGAGTGGAGGGTGTCCTCGGCGGCCCGGCTGAGCCAGGCGTCGAAGGCGACGAGGTTGAGGTTGACGGCGTTGAGCATCAGCTCGACCGACATCAGCACCAGGATGGCGTTACGGCGGGCGAGGACGCCGTAGAGGCCGGTGCAGAAGAGGAGCGCGGCGAGGACGGCGGGATAGGCGAGGTGCATCAGCGGGCCCCTTCCTGGTCGCGCCGGGTGCGGGTCGCGCCCGTCGCCGTGCCGGGCGCGGCCGCGTCCTTCGCGCCGGGCCCGGAGCCGGCCGTGGCCTTGCGGGACAGGACGATCGCGCCGACGAGCGCGGCGAGGAGGAGGACGGAGAGGGCCTCGAAGGGGAGGACCCAGTGCTGGAAGAGGCTGGCACCGGTCACCTCGGTGGTGCCGGAGGGGGCGCCGTCCAGGTCGATCCAGGTGGTGCGGAAGGCGTCGACGACCACCCAGACCAGGGCGCCGGCCGCGGCAACGGCGACGGCGAGCGCCACCCGGCGGTTGCCGGAGTCGGCGTCCGGTGAGCGGCCGATGGGGGCGCGGGTGAGCATCAGCCCGAACAGGAGGAGGACGACGACGGAGCCTACGTAGATGAGGACCTGCACCCAGGCGATGAACTCGGCGGTGAGCAGCAGGTATTCGACGGCGAGTCCGCCGAGGGCGACCACCAGCCACAGGGCGGCGTGCACCAGTTGGCGGGTGGTGACGGTGACGACGGCGGCCCCGAGGGTGACCAGACCGACGAGGAGGAAGGTGATCTCGACGCCGGTCGGGGACAGGAAGCCGGGCGACTCGGCCGCCCGGTGCACGGTGCCGGCCGCGAGGGCGCCGGCGGTCGCTGCGGCGCTCATGCGCTGCCCTCCTGACCCGGTTCGTCGGCCTGGGCGGCCGCGAGTTTCTCGGCGGTCTTGCGGGCGGCTGCGACTTCCTTCGGTTCCTCCGCGCCCGGATCGAGGGCGGGCGGGGCCGGGACGGTCCACATCCACTCGCGGAGTTTGTCCCGCTCGTGGGTGAGGTCACGGATGTCGGTCTCCGCGTACTCGAACTCCGGGGACCAGAACAGCGCGTCGAAAGGACAGACCTCGATGCAGATACCGCAGTACATGCACAGGGAGAAGTCGATGGCGAACCGGTCGAGGACGTTCCGGCTGCGCTCGCGGCCGCCGGGGGCGGCGGGCGGGACGGTCTCCTTGTGCGAGTCGATGTAGATGCACCAGTCGGGGCACTCGCGGGCGCACAGCATGCAGACCGTGCAGTTCTCCTCGAACAGGCCGATCACCCCGCGGCTGCGGGGCGGCAGTTCGGGCTGGGTGTCCGGGTACTGGGCGGTGACGGACTTCCGCGTCATCGTCCGCAGCGTGACGGCCAGGCCCTTGGCCAGGCCGGAGCCGGGGATCGGGGCCATTACAGGAACACCACCTTGACGACGCCGGTGAGGGCGATCTGGGCGAGGGCGAGAGGAACGAGGAGGGTCCAGGCGAACTTCTGGAGTTGGTCCTCGCGCAGACGGGGGTAGCTGACGCGCAGCCAGATGACGACGAAGGCGAGGACGGCGGTCTTCAGCAGGGTCCACACCCAGCCGAGCCCGTCGGCTCCCCAGGGGCCGTGCCACCCGCCGAGGAACAGGACGGTGGTCAGCCCGCACAGCACGACGATCCCGGCGTACTCGGCGAGGAGGAAGAGGGCGAAGCGCAGGCCGGTGTACTCGGTGTACGCGCCGAAGATGATCTCCGAGTCGGCGACCGGCATGTCGAAGGGCGGGCGCTGGAGTTCGGCGAGCCCTGCGACGAAGAACACCAACGCGCCGGTGATCTGCCAGGGCAGCCACCACCACTCGAACGCGTCGAGGATGCCCACGAGGGACACGGTCCCGGCGGCCATCGCCACGGAGGCGGCGGTGAGCAGCATCGGCAGTTCGTACGCGAGGAGCTGGGCCGCGGTACGGAGGCCGCCGAGGAGGGAGAACTTGTTGGCGGACGCCCAGCCGGCCATGAGCGAGCCGAGGACGCCGACGCCCATCACGGCCAGGACGAAGAACACGCCCGCGTCCAGCACCTGGCCGACCGCGCCCTCGCCCGGCCCGATCGGGATGGCGAGCAGCACGAGGAGGTAGGGCAGAAGAGCGACGGCCGGGGCGAGCTGGAAGATACGGCGGTCCGCGCCGGCCGGTACGACGTCCTCCTTCTGCGCGAACTTCACACCGTCGGCGATGAGCTGGGCCCAGCCGTGAAAGCCGCCGGCGTACATGGGGCCGACGCGGCCCTGCATGTGTGCCATGACCTTGTGCTCGGTCTGGCCCACGAGCAGGGGGAAGGTCAGGAAGACGACGAACACGACGAGGAGTCGCAGGGCGACGTCGAGAACGTCGGTCACCGCGTGCCTCCTGAGGGTCCGTCGGGGGTGGTGGGGTCGGTGTCGCCCTTGCCAGGGCGCGCTTCGGGCTCCGGGGCGGGCTGAGGCTCACCCTCCGGCTCCGCCGCCTGCTGCTCACGCTCCGGGTCGTCCGGTTCCTCGAAGGCGGGGCGGGCGTGGTGCCACGGGGCGTCGGGGCTGCGCGGGGCGGCGGAGGGCCTACGGTCGCGCGGTTCCTCGGCGGGAGCCGCTGCCGTGTCGTCGGCGGCCGGCCCTCGGCCCTGCGCGGCACGTTGTGACGCCGAGCCCTCGGACGCGGAACGGGCCCGACGGGGGCCGCCCGCGTCCGGGGCGCCTTCGCGTTGCGACGCCGAGCCCTCGCTCGCGCTGCGCGACCGGCGCGCAGGGGCGTCCGGCTGCCGGCTCGCGGAACCCTCGGACGCCGACCGCGACCGACGAGGCGCGCCGCTGCCGGCGGCGCCGGCCTCCGAGTCGCCCGCTCCCCGCCGGCTCGCCGAGCCCTCCGGCACCGACCGCGACCGGCGCGGCCTGACGGGTGTCTGAGACTCGGCCGCCTCAGTCACCTCAGCACCCGTGCCGGCGGGCGTCCCCGCCGTCTGGCTCGCCGAGCCCTCGGAGACGGAGCGGGTGCGGCGCGGCGGGCGCTCGCCCGGGGTGGCGGCCGACGCGGTGGCCGTGCGTCGGGCGGGACGGGCCGGGGCGGGCGGAAGCTGGCCCTTGAGCGGGCCCCACTCGTTCGGGTCGGGCACGCCCGGCGGCAGCATCTGGCGCCGCTTGGGTCCGCCGTGTTCCGACTCCCCCGGTTCCTTGGCGCCGGGCCATGCCTTGGCGACCCGGGCCGCGAGGACGAAGTCCTTGCGCAGCGGGTGGCCCTCGAAGTTGTCGGGCAGCAGCAGGTGGTCGAGACCGGGGTGTCCGGTGAACTCGACGCCGAACATCTCGTGGGTCTCGCGTTCGTGCCAGGCCGCGCCCGCGTAGACGTCCACGGCGGACGGCAGGACGGGGGCCTCGTGCGGCACGGTGGTGCGCAGCAGCAGGCGCCGTACCGGGGCGAGGGCGGCTACGTGGACGGTCACGCGGAAGCCGGTGCCGGGTTCGTCGACGGCGCTGAGCCAGTCGAAGAAGGTGCAGCCGAGGCGGTCGCGGGCGGCTTCGAGGGCGGGGATCCAGGCGTCGGACGGCACGTCGACGGTGAGGACGCCGTACGCCTCCTCCGCCGTGGCCCGCGCGCCGAACAGGTCCTCGACGTCCACCGGGAGCCATCCGACGGCGGTCATCCGGCGCCCCCTTCGCCCTCGGCGGCGGACGGCCGGGCCTCTCCCTCGGCCGCGGACGGCCGGACCTTGCCCTCCTCGGCCGCGGACGGCCGGATTCCACCCTCGGCCGCGGACGGCCGGACCAGTCCGCTCGTGAGCGCCGCCGCCGAGGGACGCCCCGCGGGGCCGGTGCCGTACCGCTCCCCCAACGACTCCTGGGCGATCTTCTCCTGGAGCTTGAGGATGCCCTGGAGCAGCGCCTCGGGCCGGGGCGGGCAGCCGGGGACGTAGACGTCGACCGGGATGATCTGGTCGACGCCCTTGGTGACGGAGTAGGAGTCCCAGTAGGGGCCGCCGCAGTTGCTGCACGCGCCGAAGGAGATGACGTACTTCGGCTCGGGCATCTGCTCGTACAGGCGCTTGACGGCGGGCGCCATCTTGTCGGTGACCGTGCCGGAGACGACCATCAGGTCGGCCTGGCGGGGTCCCGGGGCGAACGGGATGACGCCGAGGCGGATGAAGTCGTGCCGGGCCATCGACGCGGCGATGAACTCGATCGCGCAGCAGGCGAGGCCGAAGTTGAACACCCAGAGCGAGTAGCGGCGGCCCCAGTTGAGGACCACCTTCATCGGCTCGGGGGCGAGCCGGGCGAGCGCGCCGAGCCTCCCCTTGCCTTCGCCGGGGGGAAGTCCGGGGTCCGGCAGGAGCACCGGCTCGGGGGTGGCAGGGTTCACGTCCATGTCAGGACGCCCTTCTTGTAGGCGTACAGCAGGCCCACGGCGAGGAAGCCGAGGAAGACGAACATCTCCACGAGGGTGGTCGCGCCGTAGCCGTCGGCGGCGAAGACGGTCGCCCAGGGGAACAGGAAGATCGAGTCGACGGCGAAGATCACGTAGAGGAAGGCGTAGACGTAGTAGCGAACCTGGGTGTGGGCCCAGCCCTCGCCGACGGGGTCGACGCCGCACTCGTACGTCAGCAGTTTCTCCGGCGTGGGCACCACCGGCCGCAGCATGCGGCCCGCGCCGAAGGCGACGGCGACGAACAGCAGGCCGACGACTGCGAGCAGTCCGACGACCGAGTAGGACTGGAAGTAGTCCGCCGCGACGACGGTCGTTTCCCGCACGTCCGCCCCTCACTCCTCAGATCGGCGACCAGGCGCTCCTGCCTGTGCCCTGCCCTTGCTCCGTGCCGGTGAACGCCGAACGCCACGGTCCGACGATCTGTACGCACGGGAGTCTAGGCCCTGATAAAGGCACGGTAAGCAGCCCGTCGGGGCTCGGCATGCGGGGGTGGGGTTTTCCTCAGTTCAGGTTGGCGGTCCGCCTCATGGCGCAGGCACCCCGCCGCCGGGCAGGCTAGGCCCATGACCGAACCGATCCCGCAGCCGGCCGGACCGGGCGACCGCCCGCCGCCGGCCCGCTTCGCCTACGACGCGCACACCTGGAAGGAGATCGCGCATCTCCTGACGAACCTCCCGGTGTCGATCGTCGGCTTCGTCTACACGGTGACCGCGCTGTCCGTCGGTGCGGGCCTGACGGTCACGGTGATCGGGTTGCCCCTGCTCGCGCTCGGCCTGATGGGGGCGCGGCAGCTCGGCCGGTTCGAGCGGGCTCGCGCGCGGGCGATGCTCGGGGTGCGGGTGGACGAGCCGAGCCCGCTGCCGTGGCGGAGGTCAGGCGGTTTCTGGCCGGGGCTCTGGCAGGCGGTCAAGGACCCCGTGGGCTGGCGGACGTGCCTGTACGCGCTGATACGGATGCCGTGGGGCGTCGTCACCTTCACCGTCACGCTGACCGGGCTGTTCGTGCTGTGGCCGGTGCTGGCGTTCGTGGTGCGGGCGATGGCCGACGTGGACCGGGCCATGGTGCGGGGTCTGCTGTCGCCGTCGGACGAGCTGGAGAGGCGCATCGCCGAGCTGGAGTCGGACCGCGGGGTCGTGGTGGACACGGCGGCGGCGGACCTGCGGCGCATCGAGCGTGACCTGCACGACGGGGCGCAGGCCCGGCTGGTGAACCTGGCGATGGGGCTGGGCCTGGCCAAGGAGAAGCTGCTGGAGGACCCGGACACGGCGGCGTCGATGGTCGAGGAGGCGCACGGTGAGGTGAAGCTGGCGCTGCAGGAGCTGCGGGACCTGGCCCGGGGCATCCACCCGGCGGTGCTCACCGACCGGGGTCTGGACGCGGCCCTGTCGTCGGTCGCCGCTCGGTGCACGGTGCCGGTGGCGGTGACGGTCGATCTGGAGGAGCGGCCGGCGCCCGCGATCGAGGGGATCGCCTACTTCACGGTCTCGGAGCTGCTCCAGAACGTCAGCAAGCACAGCCGGGCGCGGTCGGCGTCCGTGGAGGTGTGGCGGTCGGACGACCGGCTGTTCCTTCTGGTGCGGGACGACGGCGTGGGCGGGGCGAGCCTCGACGGCGGTACGGGCATGCGGGGGCTGGCCGACCGGCTGGGCGCGGTGGACGGGCTGTTCGTCGTGGACTCCCCCGAGGGCGGTCCGACGACGGTGACGGCGGAGCTGCCGTGGCGGGACCGCTCCGGCACCCCGGCCGGTAAGGCGCCGGGCAAGGGGGCGTCTGCCCGCGGCCGTGGGTAGGGAAAACCCCCCGCCGAAGACTGCGACGGCCTTCATTCCCCGCCGACCTGCGGCGCAGCACTCTGGTTGTACGACAGCACAGCCGCCGGACGAGGAGAAGGACGAAGCCGATGGCCACGGAGTACGGACAGGGTTACGGGCTTCCCACCGGGCCCGGACACGCGCGGGACGTGGGGGGACGGCGGCACCGGATGCCCGCGGCGCTGAGGGCGCCCGTCGAGGGACGCGCCTGGCGGGAGCTGGCCTATGTGCTGCTGAGCCTGCCGATCAGCATCCTGCTGTTCACCTACGCGGTCACGATGGTGTCGCTGGGCGCGGGCCTGCTGGTGACGTTCCTCGGGGTGCCGGTGCTGGCGGCGGCCCTCGCCGGGTGCCGGGGCATCGGGGCGGTGGAGCGGGCGCGGGCGCGCGGGCTGCTGGGCCTGGACGTCGGCGAGCCGGAGCCGCTGCGGCTGAAGCGGCAGGGGTTCATGGGCTGGATCGGGGCGGTGCTGAAGAGCGGCACGTCCTGGCGGGCGCTGCTGTACTCGGTGATCCAGCTGCCGTGGGCGGTGCTGACCTTCACGGTGACGGTCACCTTCTGGTCGGTGGGCTGGTCGCTGCTGACGTACCCGCTGTGGTTCTGGGTGCTCCCGATGTACGCGGGCCAGGACGGCATACAGCTGTACGGCGACGAGCAGCGGGCGATCTACCTGGACAACCCGTTCGAGATCGCGGTGACGGCGGGTGTGGGTCTGCTGTTCACGCTGGCCACGCCGTGGATCGTGCGGGCCTTGACGACGGTGGACAGGGTGATGGTGCACGGGCTGCTGGGCCCGTCGCGGCTGGCGACCCGGGTGGTGGAGCTGGAGTCGGACCGCGGGGTCGTGGTGGACGCGGCGGCGGCGGACCTGCGGCGCATCGAGCGTGACCTGCACGACGGGGCGCAGGCCCGGCTGGTGAACCTGGCCATGGACCTGGGTCTGGCGAAGGAGAAGCTGCGGGAGGACCCGCAGGCGGCGGCGCGGATGGTGGACGAGGCTCACGGTGAGGTGAAGACGGCCCTCCAGGAGCTGCGGGACCTGGCCCGGGGCATCCACCCGGCGGTCCTCACCGACCGCGGTCTGGACGCGGCGCTCTCCGCGGTCGCCTCGCGCTGCACGGTGCCGGTGCGGGTGGAGGTTGACCTGTCGGAGCGGCCGGCGCCCGCGATCGAGGGCATCGCCTACTTCACGGTCTCGGAGCTGCTGCAGAACGTCAGCAAGCACAGCCGGGCGACCTGGGCGGCCGTGGAGGCGTGGCGGTCGGAGGACAGGCTGATGCTCCAGGTGGTGGACAACGGCGTGGGCGGTGCGAACCTGTCGCGTGGTTCGGGTCTGGCGGGTCTGGCGGAGAGGCTGGACGCGGTGGACGGGATCCTCGTGGTGGACTCGCCGGCCGGCGGCCCGACGCGGGTGACCGCGGAGCTCCCGTGGCGTGCGGAGCGGGCGCGATGACCGCGCGGTGAGGCGAGCGGTCCGGCGGACGGACACACGGGCGGGTGCGGGCCCCTGGGGCGCGCACCCGCCCGGTGTGACGCGCCGGAGCCTGGGCGGGTCCGGACGGGCCGGCGGCACGCGACGACACCCCCGATCGCGTTGCCCCGGCCCGTCCTCCCCCGGATGCTGGAATGCTGGACCCGACGACCGGGCCCGCCACAAGGGCGGGTCCGGAGCGGTTTTTTGGGGGGACGAGGACGTGGAGGACAGGGTGCGGGTGGTCATCGCCGAGGATTCGGTGCTGCTGCGGGAGGGCCTGACCCGGCTGATCACCGACCGGGGGCACGAGGTGGTGGCCGGGGTCGGCGACGGCGACGCGCTGATCAAGACGGTGGACGACCTGGCCCGGGGAGGCCAGCTGCCGGACGTGGTGGTCGCCGACGTGCGGATGCCCCCGACGCACACCGACGAGGGTGTGCGGGCCGCGGTGCAGCTGCGCAAGAGCCACCCGGGTGTCGGGGTGCTGGTGCTGTCGCAGTACGTGGAGGAGCGGTACGCCACCGAGCTGCTGGCCGGTTCCAGCCGGGGAGTCGGCTATCTGCTGAAGGACCGGGTGGCCGAGGTACGCGAGTTCGTGGACGCGGTGGTCCGGGTGGCCCAGGGCGGCACGGCCCTGGATCCGGAGGTGGTGGCGCAGTTGCTGGGCCGCAGCCGTAAGCAGGACGTGCTGGCGGGACTCACCCCGCGTGAGCGCGAGGTGCTGGGGCTGATGGCGGAGGGGCGGACGAACTCGGCGATCGCGCTGCAGCTGGTGGTGAGCGACGGCGCGGTGGAGAAGCACGTCAGCAACATCTTCCTGAAGCTGGGGCTGTCCCCGAGCGACGGCGACCACCGGCGGGTCCTGGCGGTGCTGACGTACTTGAAGTCCTAGGGGGCGGCGGCTCGCGTCTCGGCTCCCTGTCCACCATCTGGATCGTTCGGTCGAATCCTTCATGGTGGGCCCCCCTGACGGTCGTAGGGTTTATGCGGGGAAGGCCTGCGGGAAGGCCGTCCCGGACAGCCGCCTCGAGGAGGTCCAGTTCAGTGACCAGCCAGGTCAGCAGCCCAGCGGAGCAGGCCGACGGAACAGTCGTAGGGGAGCAGCGCACAGCGGCGGGGACGAAGGACGTCCGCCGGCTCGACCGAGTGATCATCAGGTTCGCGGGGGACTCGGGTGACGGGATGCAGCTCACCGGTGACCGTTTCACCTCGGAGACCGCGTCCTTCGGCAACGACCTCTCCACGCTGCCGAACTTCCCCGCCGAGATCCGAGCCCCGGCAGGGACGCTGCCGGGTGTGTCGTCGTTCCAGCTGCACTTCGCCGACCACGACATCCTGACCCCGGGTGACGCGCCGAACGTGCTGGTGGCGATGAACCCTGCGGCGTTGAAGGCGAACGTCGGGGATCTGCCGCGCGGGGCGGAGATCATCGTCAACACCGACGAGTTCACCAAGCGGGCGATGCAGAAGGTCGGCTACGCCGCCTCGCCGCTGGAGGACGGTTCGCTGGACGGCTACCACCTGCACCCGGTGCCGCTGACGACGCTGACGGTGGAGGCGCTCAAGGAGTTCGACCTGACGCGGAAGGAGGCCGAGCGCAGCAAGAACATGTTCGCGCTGGGTCTGCTGTCGTGGATGTATCACCGGCCGACGGAGGGGACGGAGACGTTCCTGCGGTCGAAGTTCGCGAAGAAGCCGGACATCGCGGCGGCGAACATCGCGGCGTTCCGGGCGGGCTGGAACTTCGGGGAGACGACGGAGGACTTCGCGGTCTCCTACGAGGTGGCGCCGGCGGCGAGGGCGTTCCCGCCGGGCGTCTACCGCAACATCTCCGGGAATCTGGCCCTGTCCTACGGGCTGGTGGCGGCTTCGCGTCAGGCGGATCTGCCGCTGTTCCTGGGCTCGTACCCGATCACTCCGGCCTCGGACATCCTGCACGAGCTGAGCAAGCACAAGAATTTCGGTGTGCGGACGTTCCAGGCGGAGGACGAGATCGCCGGGATCGGTGCGGCGCTGGGGGCCGCGTTCGGCGGATCGCTGGCGGTGACGACCACCTCCGGGCCGGGGGTGGCGCTCAAGAGCGAGACGATCGGGCTCGCGGTCTCTTTGGAGCTGCCGCTGCTGGTGGTGGACATCCAGCGCGGCGGGCCGTCGACGGGTCTGCCGACGAAGACGGAGCAGGCGGATCTGCTGCAGGCGATGTACGGCCGCAACGGTGAGGCGCCGGTGCCGGTGGTGGCGCCACGCACGCCGGCGGACTGCTTCGACGCCGCTCTGGAGGCGGCGCGGATCGCGCTGGTCTACCGCACCCCGGTGTTCCTGCTCTCCGACGGGTATCTGGCCAACGGCAGCGAGCCGTGGCGGATCCCGGAGCTGGAGGAGCTGCCGGACCTGAAGGTGCAGTTCGCCCAGGGCCCGAACCACACCACCGAGGACGGCGCCGAGGTGTTCTGGCCCTACAAGCGCGACCCGCACACGCTGGCCCGCCCGTGGGCGATCCCGGGCACGCCGGGCCTGGAGCACCGCATCGGCGGGATCGAGAAGCAGGACGGCACGGGGAACATCTCCTACGACCCGGCCAACCACGACTTCATGGTCCGCACCCGCCAGGCCAAGATCGACGGCATCGACGTGCCCGACCTTCAGGTCGACGACCCGGACGGCACCGCCCGCCTGCTCGTCCTGGGCTGGGGGTCCACCTACGGGCCGATCACCGCGGCGGTCCGGCGCCTGCGCCGCGCCGGGCAGCAGGTCGCGCAGGCCCACCTGCGCCACCTCAACCCCTTCCCGCCCAACCTCGGCGAGATCCTGCGCAGATACGACAAGGTGGTGATCCCCGAGATGAACCTCGGGCAGCTCGCCACGCTCATCAGGGCGAAGTACCTGGTCGACGCCCGCTCGTACAACCAGGTCAACGGCATGCCGTTCAAGGCGGAGCAGCTCGCCGCGGCGCTGAAGGAGGCCATCGATGACTGACGCCGACACGCTGCTCCAGCTCGTGCCCAAGGCCGAGGGCAAGCAGACGATGAAGGACTTCAAGTCCGACCAGGAGGTGCGCTGGTGCCCCGGCTGCGGCGACTACGCCGTGCTGGCCGCCGTGCAGGGCTTCATGCCGGAGCTGGGCCTGGCCCGGGAGAACATCGTCTTCGTATCGGGCATCGGCTGCTCCTCCCGCTTCCCGTACTACATGAACACCTACGGGATGCACTCCATCCACGGCCGCGCCCCCGCCATCGCGACCGGCCTCGCCACGTCCCGCCGGGACCTGTCCGTGTGGGTCGTCACCGGCGACGGCGACGCGCTGTCCATCGGCGGCAACCACCTCATCCACGCCCTGCGCCGCAACGTCAACCTCAAGATCCTGCTGTTCAACAACCGCATCTACGGACTCACCAAGGGCCAGTACAGCCCCACCTCCGAGGTCGGCAAGATCACCAAGTCGACCCCCATGGGATCGCTGGACGCACCCTTCAACCCGGTCTCGCTCGCCATCGGCGCGGAGGCGTCCTTCGTCGCCCGCACCGTCGACTCCGACCGCAGACATCTCACCGAGGTGCTGCGCCAGGCCGCCGACCACCCCGGCACCGCCCTGGTGGAGATCTACCAGAACTGCAACATCTTCAACGACGGCGCCTTCGAGGTCCTCAAGGACCGACAGCAGGCCGAGGAGGCCGTCATCCGCCTGGAGCACGGGCAGCCGATCCGCTTCGGCGCCGACGGCGGCAAGGGCGTCGTCCGCGACCCGGCCACCGGTGACCTGAAGGTCGTCGCCGTCACCCCGGACAACGAGGCGGACATCCTCGTCCACGACGCCCACAACGCCTCTCCGACGACCGCGTTCGCGCTGTCCCGGCTCGCCGACCCCGACACCCTGCACCACACCCCCATCGGGGTGTTCCGCTCCGTCGACCGGCCGGTCTACGACACCCTCATGGCCGACCAGCTCGACACCGCCGTCGACCAGCACGGCAAGGGCGACCTCGCCGCACTCCTCGCGGGCGGGGACACCTGGACCGTCGTCGGCTGAGCACCGACGCGCGAGGGCCCCGGCATCCACGGCTTGGGTTCAAGGGGTCGTCGCAACACCGCCTGGTTTCAGGTGGTGAGTAGATCACGTAGACGCTCGGCTGGGGTATCCCAGTCGAGCGTCTTG
>NZ_JBIBXY010000023.1:0-93515 GCF_043082785.1 Streptomyces sp. NPDC014764
CAAGACGCTCGACTGGGATACCCCAGCCGAGCGTCTACGTGATCTACTCACCACCTGAAACCAGGCGGTGTTGCGACGACCCCTTGAACCCAAGCAGTCCTGGGGGGCCTCCTCCCGTTTCACCCGACGCACCACCGAGTCCGCCCCGACCAAGAGCGGCGTCATCGGCCTGCTCGCAGCCGCGGCCGGCATCGAACGCGGCGACGACCAACGCCTCGCCCCGCTGGCGGCGCTCCGGTTCGCCGTCCGCATGGACCAGCCCGGCACCCGCATCCGGGACTTCCACACCGCCCACCACGGCGTCACAGGCGCGTCCATGCCGCTGTCCGAACGCTTCTACCTCGCCGACGCCGTCTTCGTCGCCGCCGTCGAGGGCGATCACGCCCTGCTCACCGGTCTGCGCGCTGCTCTGCGCACCCCCGTGTACCCGCCCTACCTCGGCCGGCGCTCGTGCCCGCCCGCCGAACCGGTCGACCTCGCTCTGTACGAGGACACCCGCCTTGAGGACGTACTGGCGAGCGTGCCCTGGCAGGCGTCCGCCTGGTACCGCCGACGGCACCAAACCCCGCAGGCCCTGACCGTGTTGCGCGAGACAGCCTCCGACGAGTCAGCCGCAGCGGCCGACGTCCAGCGTGACCAGCCGGTCACCTTCGACGCCGCCGGCCGGCGGCACGCGCTGCGCACCGTCGTCACCGACTCCGTGTCCACTCCGATCACGTCGGGCAGCGGCGGCCCACAGGAGGCACACGATCCGTTCGCCGTCCTCGAGGCCCTGGAGAATGAGAGCGCCTGATGTTCCTCTCCCGCTTCCGCGTCAACACCGCGCGGCCCGGCGCACGCCGCCTGCTGTCCTCCCCACAGGCCATGCACGCAGCCGTCATGTCGTCCTTCCCGCACATCCTGCCGTCCGACAGCCCGGCGCCCGACGCCCCGCGCGTGCTGTGGCGGCTGGACCAACTCGCCCGCGCGGAAGTGCTGCTGTACGTGGTCAGCCCCGACCGCCCCGACCTGACACATCTGGTCGAGCAGGCAGGATGGCCCGCCGTGGCCGGCCCGGAAAACCCGGGCTGGCAGACCCGGCCCTACGCTCCGCTCCTCGACCGGCTGGCCGCGGGCGAGCGCTGGGCGTTCCGCCTGACCGCCAACCCCGTACACACCATTCGCCGCAAAGAAGGCGAACCCCGCAAACTCACCGCCCACCTCACCCCCGTCCACCAGATGGGCTGGCTGCTCGACGAGAAGCGCCAGGAGCGCTCCGGCTTCCGCGTCTGTGAGAAACCCGTGGACCGGCGGCTCCTGCCCGAGGGCACCACCCACCAGAAGCGGCCTCACCCCGGTGACCGGTACGAGCTGGCCATACGGGACACGCGGTCCCTCTCCTTCGACAAGTCGCGCTCAGCCGGCGGCCGTCGGGACAGGCCGGTCACCGTCGTCACCGTCACCTTCGAAGGACGCCTGGAGGTCACCGACGCCGACCTGCTGCGCCGCACCCTCACTCAGGGCATCGGCCGGGCCAGAGCGTACGGCTGCGGCCTCCTCACCCTGGCGCCGGTCAGGGAGCCCGACCGGCACACCGCATGAGCACGGTCTCACGACGCCCGGCGCTCACCCCCCGGCAACTGACACGCACCGACGAACGTCTCTCCTTCGTCTACCTGGAACGCTGCACGGTCCACCGTGACGCCAACGCGATCACCGTCCAGGACGCGGAAGGCACCACCCACATTCCGTCGGCGACCATCGGCACCCTCCTCCTCGGCCCAGGCACACGCGTCACCCACCAGGCCATGAGCGTGCTCGGCGAGACCGGCGCCGCGGTCTGCTGGGTCGGGGAACACGGCGTGCGCTACTACGCCTCCGGCCGAGCCCTCAACCGCTCCTCCGCCCTCATGGAAGCCCAGGCCCGCCAATGGGCCAACCCCCGCAGCCGCCTCGCCGTGGCACGCGCGATGTACCGGCTCCGCTTCCCCGGCGAGGACCCCGCCGGCCTCACCCGGCACGAACTCCTCGGCCGGGAAGGAAGACGGGTCAAGGACTGCTACCGGGCCCAGGCCGCCCGCACCGGCGTCTCCTGGCGGGGCCGCCGCTACGTCCCCGGCGACTTCACCAGCGGCGACCCGGTCAACCAGGCCATCACCGCCGCCGCCCAGTGCATGTACGGCATCGCCCATGCCGTCGTCACCTCCCTGGGATGCAGCCCGGCACTCGGCTTCGTCCACTCCGGCCACGAGCTGTCATTCGTCCTGGACATCGCCGACCTCTACAAGACCGAGATCGGCATCCCGGTCGCCTTCGATGTCGCCGCACAGGACGAGGAGGACGTCGGCTCCCGCACACGCCGCGCACTACGGGACCGCATCAACGAAACGTCCCTGCTCAACCGGTGCGTCGACGACATCAAACGCCTTCTGATGCCAGAGACGACCGGCCCTTCTGCCCCCGACCGCGATCGGGACGTGGTCACGCTGCAGAGCGACCACGGCCACCAGGTCGCCTCAGGCGTCAACTACGACGGCCCTGACGAGGACTACGGAGACGAACTCTGGTGACCGTCATCGTCCTCACCAACTGCCCCGCCGGACTACGAGGCTTCCTCACACGCTGGCTGCTGGAAATCTCCGCAGGCGTGTTCGTGGGCAACCCCTCGGCCCGCATCCGCGACGTGCTCTGGGAAGAGGTCCAGCAGTACGCAGGCCAGGGCCGCGCGCTGTTGGCCCACACCACGAACAACGAACAGGGCTTCACGTTCCGCACGCACGAGCACGCCTGGCACCCCGTCGACCACGAGGGCGTCACCTTGATCCGTCGCCCCGACCCGAACGCGCCCTCCCGGGGAACTACGACGACGGGACAGGCTCCCCCTCCCGGCTGGAGCAGGGCTGCAAAGCGCAGACGCTTCGGGAGAGGCTGATACAGGTGAAGTCTCTTACACCCCATATGCCGGACTCTGTGAAAGTACTCGAAAACCGCTGCCACCCCGGCTAAAACAGCAGGTCATCCAGTCTGCTCCCCGCACCCGCGGGGATGGTCCCACCTCCGGCGCCACCGGAGACCCCAGTGTGGACTGCTCCCCGCACCCGCGGGGATGGTCCCACCGCGAACGCCTTCCAGATCGAACTGGTCGGCTGCTCCCCGCACCCGCGGGGATGGTCCCGCCTACGGCCTGGTCGTCGCGTGGGGCCCGGACTGCTCCCCGCACCCGCGGGGATGGTCCCTCGACCGGGAGCTTGGCGACGTTGATGTCACCCTGCTCCCCGCACCCGCGGGGATGGTCCCCTAGTGTTGGTGTGCGCCACGCCCGGCGTCCGCTGCTCCCCGCACCCGCGGGGATGGTCCCGCCTCCGCCATGCGGCCGGCCTTGGTGAAGTCCTGCTCCCCGCACCCGCGGGGATGGTCCCGACCGGAGCCAGCGCCTCAGCGCAGGCAATGGCTGCTCCCCGCACCCGCGGGGATGGTCCCGCCTCTGCCTGATCTGACCCGTCCGGCCGCCCCTGCTCCCCGCACCCGCGGGGATGGTCCCAGCGGCCGGTGCGCTTCGGCGACGAGGTCGAGCTGCTCCCCGCACCCGCGGGGATGGTCCAGGAGATGCTCACCGCGGGGGTGGCCCGGGAGGCTGCTCCCCGCACCCGCGGGGATGGTCCCAGGTTCTTCACGGCGTTGATGACGCCGACGGTCTGCTCCCCGCACCCGCGGGGATGGTCCTTCGGCGAGGTGGTCGAAGAACATGCGCTGACTCTGCTCCCCGCACCCGCGGGGATGGTCCTCCCCAGGGCCGGTTTCCGCACCCCTCACCGTCCTGCTCCCCGCACCCGCGGGGATGGTCCCCACGCCTGGGACAACTGCGAGGCGTACACCAACTGCTCCCCGCACCCGCGGGGATGGTCCCGTGATGGACGTCGCGCCCATCGACGGGCTGACCTGCTCCCCGCACCCGCGGGGATGGTCCCCGGGCGGACGGGGTGCGGGTGCCGGTCCTGCCCTGCTCCCCGCACCCGCGGGGATGGTCCCTCAGCCCAGGGGAAACCGTCTCCACCGGGACCCCGGGGGCCGGGGTCCTGCTCCCCGCACCCGCGGGGATGGTCCCGAGCGAAGCGAGTTTGGGCGTGGCCTCCGGCACTGCTCCCCGCACCCGCGGGGATGGTCCCGTGGCGGCCGCCACGACGCCGAACCAGAACAGCTGCTCCCCGCACCCGCGGGGATGGCCCCCGCTGCTCCAGCAGATCCGACCGCAGCGCCGTCTGCTCCCCGCACCCGCGGGGATGGTCCCGCCGAAGCCGAGATGGCGCGCGTGGGCACCAACTGCTCCCCGCACCCGCGGGGATGGTCCCGACGAGCTGGTCAACGACCCCGCATTTCAGCACTGCTCCCCGCACCCGCGGGGATGGTCCCCTCGAAGACCTCAAGAGCCCCGTCGACGTCGACTGCTCCCCGCACCCGCGGGGATGGTCCCAGTTCGACGGCGAGCTGGTCGTTGGTCTTGGGCTGCTCCCCGCACCCCGCGGGGATGGTCCCGTCACGGTCGCTGTGGACGACACGGCGAACGCCTGCTCCCCGCACCCGCGGGGATGGTCCCCCCTGCTCACCGTCCCACAGCCCGCACCGGTCCGGGCCCGGCTGTGCCGGACGGCCGGGCACATGGCCGGGATGACCGCGATCGTCTTACACGACCTGGGTAGCCGCCGGGAGTCCCGTGCCTGGTTCGCCACCGCCGCCCGGGCCGCCACCGAATCCGGTGATCTCCAACTGCACGCCTGGGTCCTCGCTCGGGAGGCGATGGTGCCGCTCAACTACGGCGCACCGAAGGCTGCGGCCGGCCTTGCCGACCAGGCCCGCCACGCTGCCGGGAACCGCCCGACCGCCGCCGCGGTGTTGGCGGCCGCGGTTGCCGCCCGCGCGTATGCCCTCAACCACCAGTCCGAGCAGGCCCGCCAAGCGCTGACCGCCGCCGACACCCTCATGGACGGGCTCCCCGAGAGCGAGCGGTCGGACACCTGGCTGACGTACGGCGAGCAGAAGCACCACGTGCACCTCAGCCACGCCTTCACCACCCTCGGGGACACCGGCCGCGCCCAGGAGAGCCAGCAGCGCGCCCTGGAGCTGTCCGCGCCGACCAGCACCATGACCCGCACCCTGCTGACCATCGACGGCGCCGCCTGTGCCCATCACGACGGCGACACCGAACAGGCGTGCCACCGAGCGGTCGACGCCCTGACGGCGCTGCCGACGGGCTATCGGACCGGCCTGGTCCGCCGCCGCGCCCTGGACCTGTACGAGGCGATCCCCGCCCAGCACCATCAGGAACGCGCCGTCCGTGAACTACGCGACGTCGTAGCTGGCTGACAACGACCGCTGGTGGCTCGCCTCTTAGCTGTTGGTTGAAGGTGGCGTAGCTTCCCTCCTTGGAAGCAGGTACTTAGAGGGTGGTAGTGCCTTGTTTGTCCCTGTGCTGGACGAGGAGGTCGAGCATCTTGTTGAACTCTTCCGGCGGCATCTTGTTGATGAGGTAGTAGGCAGCAGTCTCCCCGTCCCCGTAGGGGAACTTCTTCAGTGCTTGTCGCGCCTGAGACGAAGCTGCTCGCGGCTCCGGAAGGCCTTCCGCAAGTACCGGGGTTGACGCGTCCTCCTTGGGGCCCTGTTCCGAGCCCCGCTCCGTGATTACGGCGTAATCACTTTCAGGAGCTTGGTGTGCTGCCGGGGGCGTCGGAACAAAGCGACCCGGCTCCTCCTTCGTCCGTTCGGCCTGCTTTGCAGCTTCCTTGCGTGCACGTTCGGCCTTGAGCTTGTCGAGGGCAGCCTCTTGCTCCTCGGGCGGCTTGTTGCCGACGGCGCGAAGGAGATCGATGGATTCCTTTCCGATGCGGGCCTGGAGTTCGGGGGTCAGGTTGAGCAGTGCCAGGCGCTGGGAGATCCAGGCTTGGGAACGGTGCAGTCTCTTGGCGAGGGCGCGCTGGCTGCCGTGGATGGCAAGGAGCCGTTGCAGTGCGCGGGCCTCGTCGAGCTCGGGCAGGTCTTGGCGGTGGATGTTGGCTACGAGGGCTGACTCGAGCAGCTCTTCTGAGGTTGATCCTTGGTCGTCGCTGACCATCACCTTGATGGTGGTGAGGTTGGCTTCGCGGGCTGCGGCGAGTCTGCTGCTGCCATCGATGACGACGTGAGTGGTGTCGGGTTCCAGGTCGCCTTGCCGGTCGGGGTTGGCCTTGATGTAGGCGTCACGGTTCATGACTGTGATCGCTTGCTTCTGGCCGTGTGTCTTGAGGCTGCCGGCGAGGTCGGTCAGGTCCCCGAGGGTGGAGCGGGGGTTGTCCGGGTTGAGGCTGATGCGGTCGACGGGGAGTTCGGTAGGTGGTGCAATGCCTTCGGTGGGGACTCCTGTGGCGGCGGCGACCGCTTGGCGGCGGGCGCTTACTGGCCGGGCTCCCCCGCCGAATCGTCCGGCTCCGAGCAGATCGGCCTTGCTCACAGCACCTCCCTGGCCAGTGCGCGCATGGCCACTGCCTGCTGCGACTTCGGGGCGTATGACAGCAGTGGCTGCTTCATGCGGACTGCTTCCTTCTGTTCCTTGAGGTCTCCGATGAGGCCGACGACTCGGGGGTCCTTTATGTCGACCCATCCCTGGAGGGAGGAGGTGGCGATGTAGCCGCGGCGGGAGTCGTAGAGGTTGACGACGATGCCGAGGTACTCGATGTCGACTTGCAGGTCGTTGCGCAGGTCGTCGATCTGGGTGGTGAGGAGCTCGTAGGCATCCGCGGAGCTGTCTTCGGCCTGGACAACGATCAAGGCCCCGGATTGCCCGGGGTTCTCCCCTTCGCGGCGCCGGCTGTAGTAGGCAGCGGCGTCCATGCTGAGGCCGAGGCTGGGCGGGCAGTCGACGATGATTACGTCGTAATCAGCTTCCAGTGGGGCAAGGGCCCGCTCGAGGGCGGCTTCCCTGGCGCGTACGGCGGAGAGCCGCACATCCAGCAGGAATGCGTCGTTGCAGGCGGGTAGGAGATGAAGCCTGCCGGCGAACTTGTCGTCGTCGATGGAGACGATGAGGTCGCGGATGTCGCCCTTGGCGTCTCCGGCCATGTGGTTAGTGAGGCTGTCACCGCCCATGGGTAGAGGGGCGGAGCCTAGTTGATTGGTGAGGTGGCATTGGGGGTCGAAGTCGACCAGGAGGACCTGCATGCCTGGACCGGGGAGGTTCTCGATGTCCAGCGGATTGTCCGCGAGGGTGGCTTCGTCGGTGTTGTGCGATTCGCTCGCGCGGAGTGCTTTGGTGAGTGCTTTAGCGACGCGGACTGGGTGGAGGGTGTTGGGGTCTTCGGCGAGCGCCTCACCGAGACCGGCGGTGATGGCGGTCTTGCCGACGCCGCCCTTCTGGTTGCAGACGATGATGCGGCGGGTGATCTCTGGCCGGGTGACGTCGGGGGCCGGGTTCGTGTCGAGCCACAACTGAACGGACTGGGCTAGCCCCTGGATGAGGGAGACCCGTCGTTCGGCGGCGAGCTGCCGGAATTCGTCCCACTGTCCCGGGGGTAGGAAAGTCGAGAACGAGTCGGCGCCGGCTGTGTCGATGGCCGCGGGCATGGAGGCCAAGCCGCACCAGTCTCTGATGCCTTGCTCGACCGCGGTTTGGATTTCGACGCCGTGTTGCGCTGCTCTCACCTTGAGGCTCTGTCGAAGCCATGCAGGGAGTTTGGAGACGACCTTCTCGCGGTCGTTGGCGGTCGCTGGCGAACTCATGCGGGACACCATACTAACGTCCAAGATCATGTACAGCATAGCCACGTTAGTTAGGTCAGTTTGATGCGGCGAAGGCTCAGCGCGGGTGATTACGACGTAATCACCCGCGCCGCCCAGCACAACTCCGGTGGCCTCCCTCCCCTCCAGCACAGCTCACTCCTTCGTGAACTCCCCTGAAACGCAAAAAGCCCTGCCCCCGGCGAGAGGCCGGGGGCAGGGCTTCGGAGTGGCAGGTGTCAGACCGCCCTCCTGCGCTGTCCAGGAACCCTCGTGGCCTCCCGCCGGGAACCGCTCCAGGACCGTGCAAGCCTGCGTGCTGGTGGTGGCCTTCAGGCGTCGTCGCCGTTCACGCGCTCGTGGATCTCGATGAGGGTGGCGATGGCGTCGGGGTTGTCCGCCTCGCCGACCCACTGCCCGTGCGCGGTGAAGACGGACACCTTCTCGCTGTCGGCGTCGAAGATAACGCAGTAGTCGCCGTAGCGGTCCATCACCATGTCCCCCAAGACCGGGATGAGTCCGGTGTCCAGGACCTCCAGGGCGTCGACGGTGAGCCGGGCGGGTTCGCCGGGTGCCGGCGGCTGGACCAGGGTGCCGGTGACGCGTAGCAGGTCGCCAGCCTGGATGCCGTTCAGTAGCTCGTGGGTGATCCAGGAGTCTCCGCTGGTGCACGTGACGACCGTGTCGGGGGCGTCGTCCTCGAGCGTGCCGATGTCGGCGGGCCGGACGATCAGGTCGAAGGTGGCGGTCCCGGGACGCGGGCCCGGGACGGGTATCGCGTGGACCCAGCCGTCAACGACGCAGTGCTTGGTGTCCATCAGCTGGCCTCCGCCAGGGTCTCGGTGGCACGACGGGTGAGGGCTTGGGTGGTGCGCTGTGCGATGTCCAGCAGCTCGCGGTTGCACCGCTGCTGTTCGGGAGTGAGCGGGCGGGCCTTCGCACCGTGGCGATGCCACAGCGGCGAGGCGGGCGGCTCAGGGTAGGCGAGGGCGTGGTCGACGTCGCGGTCGGTGCTGCTCATGGGGTCCTCCAGGTGGAGGTCAGGCGTGGTCGCCTAGGCCCGCGGACTTGGGCTTCGGCGCGAAGTCGGAGGCGAACCGCCCGAGGCGGGCCTCAACGGGATTGGCGGTGATCCAGCCCTCAGCGCATGCCTTATGCACAGGCTCCCCAGAGTGGGAGCGCATGGGCGTGGGCTGACCGCACAGCGTGCTGGGGAGGTCCTGCCAGCGGTCGAAGTGCTGGCCGTCGCGCCAGACGAGAAGCTCGCCGGGAGCCGGGATCAGGCCCGGCTCGAACGGCGGCTTCTCTTTCTTCGTGCGTCCCCTGCGGTCACGGCCGGAAGGCAGGCAGCTGCTGGAACACGCGCTCCAGCAGGCCCGGCGTCGGCTTCCAGGGCACGACCTGCCCGCGCGCGGGGACGGGCAGGGCGAGCTCCTGGACGTCGGCGAGCACCAGGTGCCAGGCGCCCGGGTGCGCCCACTCCGAGCAGGGCGGCGCTCCTTCGGGGTCCTGGTGGCAGTCGGTGATCCGGGCGATGCCGACCACGGCGCCGGTGACCAGCTGGCGGTCGCGGATTGTGCGACCGATCAACGGGATACGCAGGGCGGGGTGGTCGATGGTCTTGCTCGTGTGCAGCAGCACCCAGCCCGGCCGCCACCGCGCAGGCCGGTTCTCCACCGTCTTGGCACCGGCGAGGATGCAGGCCGCGTAGGGCTGCTTGACGCTGATGCCGCGGATCCAGTCACCCTCAGGTAGACCGCCGAGGGTCGTGCCCGTGTCGGTCAGCGGCGCGGTGTCGGTGGTCAGTCGAAGTGCGCGTTGCCCCTCGGGGGCCTGTCCGCGCGGGGTGGAGTCCATACTGGTCTCCCTCTCGTCTTGTACGGGATGGGCGACCCGGGACGGTCGACGTGGTTACCCGGCCGATGACGGCCGTCCCGGGGCGTAGAACTTGAAGTGGTCCTGGTCGACCATGACCACGGCCGTGCCGTCGCCGTGGCGGGCCAGGAGCCGACGGGCGCGGAGGCACCCGAGTTCGCCTGGGGTGACTGAGGCATGATGAGGTCTCCAATCGGTGGGGGGGGGGGGAGGGCCTCGGTGGGCTACGAATTGCAGGCAGTGATCGCGGGGGACGCGTTGCTGCGTGCCGCGGCACGGGACGTCCCTGGCGCCCGACTGGCGCCTCTCCGGCAGGGTCTGTCACTGATGCCGATGACGGATGAGGTCTTCGACGCCGTCTCGGATGGCAGCACTGCGGGGGCCCTGGGGTTTTGGCGGCTGCCAGGAGGCTTCGAGAGGGTGCTCGCTCAGTGGTCCGCCGCAGGGCCCGTCGCCTATGTCGAGGCTGAGTACTTCGGAGGCGTCGGCGAGCAACGGGCCGCCGTCTGGGCTGACGGGGTACTGGCTCTGGGGCCACTGGATGCGCCGGCGAAGAAGTGGTTTTCGCGAGCAGTCAGCCCGGTCTCGCAGGCTCTTCGACAGCTCGGCGCGAGGAAGAGCCTCGGCGAGGACGAATTCGAGGCCGTAGGACTGGACCGCCATCGAAGCAACGACGACTGGATTCCTTCCAGCACGTCTTGAACTCACGTCAGACGTCGGCGACTTCCGGAATGCCGCAGAGCCCCGCAAGTTGCTGGCCAAACTCGCAGAAACTGCCAGGAACTCGGAGAAGTTGACACGCACGAGGGATAGGCAGAACCAGGGCTCTCACCTGCTCACTTGCACTCTCCACTGCTCCGAAGACCTCCTGGAACCCGCGCGAACTCCAATTGGTAGACGCCCGTCGCTGCGCGGCACCCGCCTCACCTCGGCCCGGCGCTTCTTCCTTGGGCGGGTCATCACCTGTTCCAGGCGCCGGGCAGTCGGCCGGGACGCTGCGGGTAGCGGGGGCCGGGACGCTGCGGTCGGGGCCGACCGATCCGGCGACGCGGGCGGGGGACGAGCATGGCGGTACCTCCAGGCATCGGTGGACAACACTGCGCCCCGCCGATGTCGTGCTGGTGTCGGCGGGGCGCGGTGCGGGCGCGATGGTTAGCTTCGGGCCGGTTCGGTGGGCTGGTGGCCGGGCGTGGACGGCGCGGGAGTGCTGTGTCCCGGGCGGGGATGGGGCGGCTGCTGGTCGGTGGCACCGGGGGAGTGGCTGCCGATCATGTAGCCGATCAGCAGTCCGACGGTGCCGTAGTCCTTGTCCGGTTCGCCGGGCGGGGTCGGCTCCCGCAGCACGCCTATGACGGCCACGTGATCTCCAATCACTGGGGGGAAAGGGGAATGGTCGTGCGTGAGGCCGGACGGCCTGCCAGGTCCTCGCACACACCGCGCGCCGGGGCGGGTGTGTGCGAGGACCTGGCGGAGCATCCGGAGAACACTGATGCCCCGCACCATCAGGAACGGGGCATCAGTACAGGCAGCGAGGGGGGCTAAAGGAGCTTGGAGTAGTACTGCTTGAGTTCCTTGCCGGTTTCGGCGTCGATGGCTGTCCGGTCCGGACGGAACTCGATCGTGCGGCGCGGAGCTCGCGATCCCTCTTCCCACATGGGACCGCCCACCGCGACGGACATCCGGACCGCTTCGTAGCGGTCCTTGACCGGCACCTTGACCTCCAGCCTGATCGGCATGGGGATCTCGCCCGGCTCCAGGGGAGCCGGCTTCTCCTGGGCCGTCTGGTCGGCGGAGTCGATTCGGACGAGCCTCGGGTTCTCTTCCATGTCGACCCGGACCGACAGGATGACCGACTGTCCGTCCTTGCTCCACTCCGCCCTGGCTTTAGTCGTCACTCCGTCAATGTCGACTTCCGTCACTGACAGACCCTCGTAGGCGGCGGCTTGCTCCTGGCGCTCCTGGGCCCGCTTGTCGTCTTCTGCGTTCTGCCACACGACGCCGGCGGCGAGAGCCAGGGCGGCAATCGCTGCGACGTAGGGCCAGGTGCGACGGCGCGGCTTCTCCGACGGTGTGTCATCGACAGGCGGTTCGGGCACGACCGGTAGGGGTCCGCGGTGCCACTGCGGTGACGTGCTGTCGTCGGTCTGCTCGAACCACTCAACGTCCTTCCCCATGCGGGCGACGGTAGCGCGCAGCTGCACCGCCTGGTCCAGGTTCCCGCACAGTTCAGCCACCGTGGCGCGGGTCGACAGCCAGGACAGGGCCTCAACACTGTTGATACCGTGAGCGGTGATGTCCTCGCGCTCACCGAGGGCCGCCAGGTCGGCGGCTTCACCGCAGCGCCCTTCCCGCGCAGCCGCGATGGCGGCGAGGTGGCGGGAGTCTATGACGTTGGGCGGCATCTCCCAGTCCCACTCACCCTCGTCGCACGGGGAGGGCTCGGGCTTGGCGAACAGGTCGTCGGCCAGGTCCTGGTCCTCGTCGCTGCCGACGGCGGGAGCCGCCGCCTCCGCAGCGGTGTCCTGCTCGACGGCAACGGCCAGCGCCTGCTGCGCCTTGCGGCGTCGGGACGAGGTGTCCGTCAGCCTGGCTTCCTCCTCACTGATGACCGTCTGGACGATGTCGACGTAGTCGGGTCCGACCTTCCATACGGCCTGTCCCGGGTCAAGAGCCGGGATCTTGTCGATGGCCCACTGGGGCAGGCTGAGCAGGGCGCCGACGAGGGCCGCCTCCTCGGGACCGAGGCGTCCGATGTGCGCGACCTCGCACAACCGCGCCAGATCCTGCGCAGGCCCGGTCCCGAGGTCGGACAACGTGTGCATCACCACGTCCAGCGACAGCCCGGCCTTGCGCGAGTTTTTCAGCAGTCGCTGGATCAGCTCGCTGGTGGCCGACGACAGCAGGATCTGCCACGCCTCCTCGAGGACCAGGTGGCGGTGTGCGGCCGTCGACTGCCGCAGCCACACGTGCTCTGCCCAGCACGCCACGGCCGCCATCAGCGACGGGATCGCCGGGCTGTTGCGGTCGAGGCGGGAGAAGTCGAAGGAAATGATGGGCAGATCGGTCTCGGGGAGGCTTGCGGTGTCGCCGTCGAACAGGCCGCGCAGCGATCCCTCGGTGTAGCGGGACAGGGCGATGGCCGCGCCCTCGCCCCACTCGGTCAGCTTCTCGACCGGCCAGCGCCCTTCTTCGGGGAGTACCAGGGCGTCCACCAGGCCGTTGAGTGAGGTGGCCTTGGGGTGGTTGAGGGCGTGCTGGAGAGCGTGGGTGGCCTGGTGGGTGAGGGCGGCGGGCTCCACGGCGGCGATGAGCGAGCGCACCAGCTGCTCGCGGACCTCCCGCGGGAACAGGCCGGAGACCGGGTTCAGGGTGAACATGCCGGCCTCGATGACCTGACCGCCGAGCGAGCGGACGAGGGGCGCCCACTCGCCCGCGTCGTCCTCCCCGAAGGAGTCGATGACGACGTACTGGTGACCGTGCTCCAGGATCTCGCGTCGGGCACGCGTCTTCGCCGTCGTCGACTTGCCCGAGCCCAGACCGCCCAGGGCGAGGCTGTTGGTCGACGGCAGCACTCTGTGGTCGGTCAGGACGGGGGAGAGGTGGAAAGGCCGGCCGTCCAGCAGCGACCGCCCGATCGGGATGCCGGGGAAGCGAGTGCTGGAGGCGACGAGCGGCGCCGTAATCGCCGCGTGGCTGGAGGGCAGGCGAATCATCAGAGGATCGCCCCTTTCCGGGTCGAGGCTCCGTGCGGGGTGGTCATCACGTGGGCGCGGTGCTGCTGGCCGGTGAGCCAGTCGAGACGGATACGGTGCCGGTCAGCCATCAGGGATGCCTGCCAGCGGGCGTCGGTGACAGCCTCAGGGCTGTCTCCCCACACGGTCAGGTAGGCGTCGATGTCCACGAGCGTGGCGCCCTGGACGAGCGCGCCGTGCGTCGCGCTGTTGGCGCGGTCGTGGGCGTCGGCCTTGATCTTGTCGATGGTGAAGGCTTCGTCTGCGGCGCGCTGCCACTTGGCGGACCGGCGGGACTGCGCGGCCGGCAGGGGCCGGTACAGGACGGCGAGGGACCGGTCCGTGCCGTGGCCGAGCAACAGCTTCGGCATGAGGTCGCCGTCCGTCTCGTCGGGCCAGGCCGTGATCCGGGCGGTCGTGGCGTAACGGTCGTCGTCCAAGGCAACCCAACCCGGGCCCCGCTCGACCACGGCCGGGGCAGGTTCGGGCTCCACGGGACTGAGGACGCCAAGGCCTGCGAACTCGTGGGCCAGAGTGTCCACGACGCGTGCAGGCTGGCCCACGAGTCCCTTCGGGACATGGACCGAGAGGGTCTGCGTGTGCTCGGTGTACTCGCCGACACGCGTGTGGTGTGCGACGTGCACCTGGATACCCGCAGTGCGGGCCTGCCCCCCGGCAAAGGTGAGGGCCCTGGAGAACGCCTCGTGCCAGGCCGCCCGCAGCTGGGGGTCCTGCATGGTGCCGTGCTCCGGGTACAGCATCCAAGTGGTGGTCGCTCCGGCCTGGGTGGTCATGGCGGCCGGAGCGGTGCGCTCCCGCAGACGCCGGTAACCGACCGCCGCCCACCGGGCGAGCGAGCGCGGTCCCGGCGCCAGATTGAGCAGCGCGGCGGTGGCACCGACCGCGCCGAACGTCCAGATGGGGGGCGGGGTAAGCATCGCCGACATCAGGACGGCGCCCCCGACCCCGGCATTCGCCTTCGTCAGCAGAGTCTCGACAGGGCTCAGACCGCGCTGCACGGCGGGCACACGGTAGCCAGGCGTCAGGGAGTACACGGCATTTCCTCCTCGGTAGATGGGGCGGCCCCGGTGCCCGCCCGCCACCCCAGCGGGGCGGAGCGGGTGGGCACCGGGGCCGCACAGGTTTACGGATTGCTCGGCGGGTTGGGTGCCGGCTGCGGGTGGGGGGCGGGCGTCCGCGGCGGACGTGCCGCAGGCCCGCCCGCCGCCGGCTGAGCAGCTGCGGTCGCATCCCTGCGCGCCTGCCTGAGCTGAGCCGTACGGGCGGCGTCGTGCGTGACCTTCTGGGCGGCGGACTCGGTCGTCAGCCGTCCCGGCCTCTCTTGCGCCTTGATCCCGTAGGCGGCGAACAGCACGTTCCTGTCCTGCGTCATGGCGCGGCGCGGGGTGTCCACGGTGCGCGGTCCGCGCGGTGTCGTCTCCTGCTCGTAGACGTCCGGTGCACCGGCCCGCACGACCGCGTGGGCCAGCGGGCTCGAGGTCCGGCGTTCCACCAGCTCCCGGGCACCACGGGCCAGCCGGGGTCCGAAGTACGGCACACCGTGGAAGATCATCCGCAGCATCAGAGCGTCCGCAGCGACCAGCAGCACGGCGTCCATCACGAGCGCGCCCTCCGTCATCTTCACGAAAGGGCTGAGCAGCAGCAGTGCCATTGGGGCGAGCATGAGCCCCAGCAGGCGCTGTGCCCATGCCATGACCGCGGAGGTGTCGCCCCCGCGGGCCAGCGATGCCAGCACCACGGGCGCCATGCACACGAACAGCAGGATGCCGAGGTTGCGGGCCATGAACACCAGCGTCGCGAAGGCCAGTGCGACGACCAGCGCGGCGAGAATCAGCAGTATGGACAGCGGGTTGTTCGCATCCGCCGCGTCCTTCATGTCCTCGCGGATGACGCCGAGCAGGGTGGTCCCAGTGCTGTTGAACATGGTGCGGAAGGCGGCGCTGATGGCCTCGTTGAGCGCCATGACGGCACCAGGGATCGCTGCCATGCCGGCGACGGCGGCGAGCGTCCATCCGGTCGAGGCACCCATCTGCTTGAGGCGGGGTGCGCCCTGCCATGCGGTCAGGGCGCACACGACGACGACGCAGATGAAGATGGCGATGGCCAGGTGCTGGCCCAGCCACAGGAACTGTTGGTAGATCCAGTCGTCTGCCTTCTCCGGGGCCCAGGTGTTCTTGGGTGCCAGCAGCCCTTCCAGCTTTCGGATGAGGCTTTCGGCGAGGTCCCGGGTGTTGGTGACGGCTCCGTCGGTGATGCCCTGGCTCCCGCCGGGGGCGGGCGGCCCGCCCCCATCGGGCGGGCCGCCGCCGGAGTCGTCCCTGACGCAGTACTCGTAGCCCGGCGTGCCTTTGAGGGCGTCGCACGGGTCTTCGTCTGCTCGGAACGGCATGTGATCAGCCCTTGGCTTCGGTCACGGTCGAGAAGAGGGTGTCGCCGTACAGGGCGAGGATGACGGCGACGAAGAGCGTGCCGACGGCCATCGATCCCTTGCGGAGGGCGCCCTTGGGGTCGTTGGAGAGCTGGAGCAGCATCCGCACGGCGATGACGGCGATGACGGCGGCGATGCCCTTGGTGACCAGGCCGCCGCCGGTGAGGCCGATGGTGTCGAAGAAGTCCTTGAAACCCTCGGACATGTCGACGGGCTTGGCGAGGACGAACTTGCGCATGGATCAGATCTCCTTGTTGTTGTTGTTCGAGGTGGGTCGGCCGACGGCGAACAGGTCGCGCATCGTGTCCATGGGGGAGTAGCGGACTTTGGTTCCGGGCCGGGGGGAGTCGATCATCCATCCGTTTCCGACGTAAATGCCGACGTGGTGAATGTTCGTCGCGCTGGTGCCGTAGAACATAAGGTCTCCGGGGCGTACCTGGCCCGGCTTTACCGGCTGGGATGCTGTGTATTGCTGGGCTGCCGTGCGAGGCAGGGAGATACCCGCCTGGGCGTAGGCGTACAGCGTGAGACCGGAGCAGTCGAAACCGGTGACGGCTTTTCCGTTCTGGCCGCCGGGGGAGCAGCACACGCCCGTACTGGGGCCGTTCGTGTTTCCTCCGCCCCACGAGTACGGGGTTCCCAGCATCTGCTTTGCAGCGTTGATCGCGGTTGCCGCCTGCCCGGTGTCTGCAACTTTCCCGCCGCCTTGGTGCTGGTTGGCGAGCGCGGTGATGGATCGAACGTAATTCTGTGTTTCCTTGTAGGGGGGAACTCCGCCGTATTTCTGTACAGCGCCGCTTCCTGCGTTGTAGGCGGCCAGTATGTTGCTCTGCTTGTTCCCGGGTACGTTCTTGACGTCCTGGGCGATGGTGCAGAGGTATTTGGCGGATGACGGGATCGCGTCTTCGGGGTCCCAGACGTCCCGCTTTCCGTCCCCGTTGCCGTCGATTCCGTGGGATTCCCAGGTGGATGGCATGAACTGTGCGATCCCTTGCGCGCCGACGGGTGATTCAGCTTTCGGGTTGAAACCTGACTCCTGTGTAAGGAGCGCGGCGAGCAGATTGGGTGTGACCTCGGGGCAGGTGTTGCCTGCTTCCTCGATCAGTGCCTGGTATTCGGCGGGCACGGCCATGCTGAGTGCGGTGCCCACCACCGGGTCGTCGCCGACGGCCTGGACGAGCGCAGCCACGACGACGGCCGCGGTCGCTCCGGCCCCGACGAGGGCCGCTGTGGAGCCCTTCAAGGGCTTCCCCCTTCCTGTTGAGCGAGTGATGCTGTTTCCGCAGTTCAGAACCGTCATCCGGCACCGTCACGGCACCGACATGGGACCGTCATGGCACCGGACGGGACCGTCACGGGCAGGGCCTGCATGACGGTGGGGTGCCGGTGGGATGACGGTCGGCGTGACGGTCAGGACGAGGTCCTGGCGGCCGTTGTCAGGTCGTCGAGCTTGTAGCCGCGGCCCCGGGCGTTCCGTCCCGCGCTGACGCCCAGCAGGGCGCTGAGTTGCTTTCCGCACTCCGTCGGGTCGGTTTCCGTGATTCCGAGGTGGGGGGCCAGCTCTACGCTGCGCATGAAGTCGACGCCTTCGTTGCGCATGATTTCGATTGCTCGCTCGATCGGACTCTTCGACGGAGCAGCGAGGGCTTTTTCCTGCTGCTTGACCGTGGCTTCGTCCACGACGCTCCAGATGAACTGGTCCTCAAAGTTGAATCCTCGGATCAGCGTGGATCGGCCGTTGGCGAAGAGAACCGCCTGCCCCTTGATGTCGGGGTCCAGGAGTGCCGGATTGATGGGCGCCACGGTCTCGAAGTACGTGTCGCCGAGCGCCACCTTGGCGGTTCCTGCGGATGCCACGTAGAGGCACATCCGGTAAAGGAATTGGTCCCTCACCATTACCGGAATGGCGTTCGTGGACGGGCGCTGCGTCATCAGCACGCTGGAGATCCCAGATTCCAGGGATTTCGAGACCAGCGACCGTGTCTTTTCCGCGATGCGCCGGGCCTGTTCTTTCCCTTCCTTCGACTCGTCATGAGCGAAGAAGTCGGCAGCCTCGTCCACGATGAAGATGACGGGAGTGAATTTCGGGGCTGGCTGCCTGTTCTGAATTGCCTCCTTGATTTTCGCGTATCGGTTGTCCGACCTGGCATTCAGCTCATCGACCATGTCCTCGAACACGGCCGGGTCGTCGGACGATTCGTAGCGGACAGCCTTCTTCTCGAACTTGGTGAGTCCGCAGAATTTTCCATCCAGCAGGTACATCTCGAACTCGCCGTACGCGATCAGCAGGCAGGTGATGATGCCGTTGACCAGCGTGGTTTTGCCCATCTGCGTCATTCCGGCGACAAGCAGTGATGCCTTGTCGAACGTGGGCACGCCAGCGAGCCGGCCGGTGACGTCGTGGCCGAACGGGACACCCGGATATGCCTCGATCTCCTGGCGGGTCGGGGCCGGGAACGGCGTGGTGAACGGCGGCTCGTGGAGCTTGAGAAGCTTCACGCGGCGTTCGTTGTCCCGGCTGCGCTCCATGGTCAGATGGAGGCGGGTGACGCCGAACATGCCGGCCACGGTGCCGAGCCTCTTCTCCACGTCCTCGTAGGTGCGCCCTTTGGGGACCAGGAAGTCGTAGAGCGTGCCGGTCGGCATGTCGGTGACGGTGACCTCGTCGGCCCGGATGACCTGCTCCCGGCCGATGACGCCGGCCGTGGTGAGCGCCGCCGTCAGCTCCGGGTGTGCGGGAACCTGCTCGGCTTCCGTCTCCGGCCCCTCCAGCAGACTGACGGCCGTCTCCTGCTTTGCGGCCTGCGCGGGCTGCGGTTCGCGTGCCCAGCGCTGCTGGACGAATGTCCGGAGCCGCCAGGCGCCGTAGCCGAGCGCGACCAGAGCGCCTGCGGTGAGCAGGACGGTGGCCGGCCAGGACAGATCGAGCTTGTCCTTGATGGCGGCAAGGACGCCGAACGCGATGGCGAGGACACCGATAGCGCCCGCCGTCTGCCCGGCCAGGTCGTCGCTGACCTGCGCGTTCTTCTTTCTCCCCACACCCCTCTCCTTCGTCTGATCATGACAGCGGGTGACCATAGCCACACGCGCATTCGATTTCCAGGGACTTGGTTACAGCGCTCGCCGGGTCTGCTCCCTCAGGTCTGCAACCGAGAGGCTGCTCGCTGGGTCGCTCGCCGGGTCTGCGCTGGTCGACTGCGGTTTTCTGCTTCCGGCAGTCGCAGCAAGGGCCAGCCCGCACAGGCGGGCTGGCCCTCACTGGTGGTGCCGGACGAAACGGGGCAGACGCCCTCTCTCAGGCGGCCGCGTCGGCGTCCTCGTCCTCCGACTCCTCAGCGTCCTCGGACGTCTCCTCGCCGTCCTCGGCGGCGAGGAGGGAGCTCCATACGTGGCGCACGCGCTCCTCGCTGCCGACGAAGCCGGCGGTGCGGTAGTCGGCACGGGCCTTGCGGTAGGACAGGGGCGGGTCGTCGGAGTAGCGCAGGTGCCGCAGCACGACGCCGATCTGGTCGTCGGTCAGCGGCACGCCCGGCTCGGGAACCGGCACACCCGCCACGGCCGCCAGCTCGTCGAGCGTGACGGTGTGACCCGCCCGGCGTGCCGCCTCGCGGCCCGCGCCTGCGTTGACCTGCGTGCCGCTGGTGTCCCGGCCGATGGCAGGCGTGCCGGTGGCGTCACGGTCCGGCAGCACGGGCAAGGCGGGGGCGGCCGGCGTCCACTGCCCCAGCTCCGGCAGGGCGATGGCGGCGACCGAGGCGGGCAGCGGCTTCTCCGCGATGGTCGCCGCGGTCGCCTCCGCCGTCTCGTGCAGCTCCTCCGTCATCCGCTTCTGCGCCTCCAGGACAGCCTTGCGGTAGGCGGTCTCGGCCTCGGCGACGCGCTTCTGGAGGTCCTTGGCCACGTCGAGCAGCTCGATGCGGTGGGCGGCTTCGGCCTCCATCACCTCCAGCTGGTCCGCGACCTGCTGGCGCTTGCTGGCGATCCCCTGAAGGGTCTCGGGCGACGTCTTCCGCCCCAGCGAGGGGAGAGCCAGCCACCAGGCGAGCTTGGTGGCGACGATGGCGATGGGAGTCAGGACGACGGCCAGGTCGAAGCCGTCGGTCCGGGACATGACCAGCTCGGCCGTGGGGATGGCCGCGTTGACCAGCGTCAGCGCGAGGCCGGCGTACTGGACCCGGCGGGCACGGGACCGGTTGTTACCAGCCAGCACCTCCGTGGCCTGGAAGACCACCCACAGGGCGTCCAGGGCACCCACGGTGGGCACCGCCCAGGCGCCGAACCGGGGCTCGAGGATGTCGTAGGAGACGGCCACCGACAGGATGGCCACGCCCAGCGTGATGACGCCCAGGATGGTGAGCACCGTCCCGCGCGGGGACGGCCTCACGCTCGCAATCCTGGCGCTCATGGTCTTGCTCATGTCTCGCTTCCTTTCTCGTGATCAGTGGGCAGTGCCGGACAGGCGGCGGACCGTGGCCAGGTGCTGCTCCTGCTCCTCGATGAGGCGGTCGACCTTGGCGGTGAGCCCGTCGCGGAAGTAGCCGCCGAAGCCGTCACCGATGTGCCAGTCCTTCGCCTCGGGGTAGCCCGCCTCGGCGAGCGCCTGGGTGTGGCCCAGGTCGGCGTACAGGTGCCGGTACTGGGCGTCGGCGATGTCGGCAGCGCGCTCGTCGAACCGATCGGCGGCGGCGCGGGTACGGTCCTGCGCGTCGACCAGGCGGGAGATCGCGGCCGGCCATTCCCGGCCCGCCTCAGCGGTGCGCAGGTAGGCGTAGGCCGCCTCCAGCGCCTTCGTTTCCCGCTCGTACGCCCGCCAGCGCTCCGGGGCGTCACGCACGACCCGGCGGAGTTCGGCGACGTAGGCGGCGTCCTGCCAGCGCTTGCTCGCCTGCTGGTACAGGTCGTCCAGGACGTCCCGCGCGACCGTCCGGATGCGGTGCTCAGCCTGATCCTCAGACTCGGGCACGTAGTTCAGCCGCGGGTCGTCGTAGTACGACAGCGGCTTGACGGGCTGCTTCTCGTGGCCGGTGAACGGCGCGAATTCGAAGCGCACCCGGCCGTGGACCGGTTCGATCTTCCGCAGGTACGGCGGCAGGTGCGGGGTGATGCGGTCGAGGACCTGCTGAAACGGGACCGAGAACGTGTCGGGCATGTCGTCTCCTTGACGAGGCGCAGGGGCGGGAGTGCTCGAACGCGGTGCGGCGGGACCGTCCGTCGGGACGGTCCGTTCCTTGCGCGGCAGCCCAGACTCGTCCAGGGGCGCGCGTAACGGGATCGTGTGGGACACAAGGGCCTCCAGCAGGCAGACGGAGCGCGGCTGTACGGCTCCCCTCACCGCGCCCGTACCGACCGCCGCCAGATGGCGGGGCCGGGACGGGCGCGGGAGGCAACCGTCAGCCAGCGGTAGCGGAACGCTGGTCGGCGCTGCGGCCGCGGGCGACCGGGGCGGCCGCCAGGTAGCCGTCAGTCACGGCAGCGAGCTGGTGGTCGGTGCTGTGGCCGCGGGCCACGAGGGCAGCCGCCAGGTAGTCGGCGGCTTCCTCCTCGGTGATAGGCAGCTGGTAGCGCGCGAACGCCAGGCAGGCGACCTGGGCGGCGGTGACCAGGCTCGCGACTTCGGAGGAGATCACGGCCGCGTCCCGGACCAGGTGGTCGGCAACCCTCATCAGACGGTTGTGCCGCTGCCTGACGCGCATCTTCTGGAGCATCTTGGGGGGTCCTCTCTATCTGTGCCGGACTGTCCGGCTCCCCGTCACCGCCCGTCCCGGCCTGCCAGTGCAGCGGCTGGTGCGAGCGGATCAGGCAGCCGCCAGACGGACGATCAGTCGAAGCGGTAGCCGTCCGGGATTTCCCCGGCGCGCAGGGTGTCGGCGATGTTGCGGTACTCCGCCGCATCGCGTCGGGCGATCTCCGCAGCGCGGGCCGCACATGCGCGGGTGTGCCCGGAATTGGTGGGGTCGGCAGCGGCACGCTCCCCGTCGGCAGCCGCCGCATCCGCACGCGGGGCTGCCTTGCTCTCCCAGTAATCGGCGTCGCGGTTCATGCGAGCACGAGTGATACGGGCCATGTCTGTCTCCGTTCAGGCTCAGTAGCAGAGGCCGGCTGTTCGGCTCCCCTCGCCACGTCCGTACCGGCCGCCCAGGGGGCAGGCGCCGGGACGGGCGCGGGAGGCAACCGACAGAGGTGGCGATGTCGGCTGGGCCAGGTGGCTCAGCGGGTGTGCTTGGTGCGCTGGCAGTCGAGGTAGGCGTCTTGCAGTCGCTCGAACGCCGACCACAGCCGCTCTCCGTCGGAGCAGCGGGCGGTGTCGGTGCAGCGGGGGCAGCTGGTGGTGTGCGCCTGGTGGGCGCGGGCGGCTGCCTGGTAGCGCTGGTACAGATCGTCAGGCACGCGGTGTCCGTCTCTCGTGGTGCCGGCGGGTGGAGTGGAGGTCGGCCACGCCGTATCCCGCCTCCCATGCCGCTGCGGCAGTCACGGCAGCGGCAGCCAGCAGCAGACGGGCGAGGGGATGGCCGGGGCCGAGAGCGAGGGCGGCCCGGACAGCACGGTGCTGCGCCGCCCGGGCCGCGTGTATGAGGTGAGGCATCCGGTCCGTTTCGTCAGCGGGGCCGCTGCTGCGACTGCTTGTTGACCTCGCGGACCTTCTCGGAAAGCTTCCTGCGCTCCTCTTCGGTGAGGCGGGTGATCATGCGGTCACCGCCTTACGCCCGTCCCGGACCGTGAGGCTCGGTGCGGGCACCGCACTGGGCGGGCAGTCGCTGCCCGTGCAGCTCCACCGTCCGCACAGCGGACAGGCGTCATCGGCCATCGCCGGCCGGTGCAGAGTGAGCACCGGCTGCCGCTCGTAGCCGGGCATCATCTCCTGAAGCGTGCGCCGCGCCCGGCGCTCGGCCGGGACGCGGGCATCGGTCTCGCGGACCATGCGGGCCAGGAGGTCACCGAGCTGGCGGCCGGCCGCCGTGGCGCAGGGGCCGGTGTGGAAGGTGCCGCACTGGTCGCAGGCGTATTCCGGGTTGGCCGCGGTCTCTGTCGTGCGGGCCGCAGGTCGTGTCATGATCGCCGTGGTCAAGGGGATCTCCTATCAGGTCCGTTGACCGGACAGCCCCGGAAGGTCAGAGCTCCGGGGCTGTCACCTTGTGACTGGCCGGACGGCCAGCCACGGCCCTGCTCCCACCCCTGACGCTTCGATGAGGCGGAAGAGGGACCGTGGCGGGCCGTCAGGCTGCGGACGTGTAGGCGGTCCTGGCCGGGCGGATCAGGTAGTCCGACGTCGTCCACACCGAGCCGACAGCGAACGGCTGGCCGTCCGGGCGCAGGGTGTCGCGGACGATGACCGCCCACCGGGCACTGTCGCGGCGCAGCAGCGCTGCGGCGTCGGCGGGGTCGGTGACCAGGGACAGGACCTCGAAGCGGCCGTCCACGTTCTGGTAGATCGCGCCGGGGAGGCGGGGGCCGATCTGCTCGGCGACGTCGCTGTAGTACGGGTGCGGTCGTCCGGTCGCCGGGGTTTCCTTCCGTCCCTCGTGCTCGGGAGACGCAGCGGTGTGCATGGATGCGATGCTGGGCATGTGGGTCGTCCTCTCCGAAAGGGTGACCTGCGACAAGACCCCCAGGGGCGCAATCCCTGGGGGTCGTCGCATGAGTGCGTCCTGCGCACTCCACCGGCCACCGGGCCCGTCTTGGGCTTGGTCGACGATGGGCAGTGCAGGCTGCGTGGCGGTGTCAGCGCGTGGGGCGCCTGGGTCGAAGCGTCTCGACCGGCACCGGTGGTGCTTCCAGCGGCGCGTCGCCGACGGGCAGCTGCGCCCGTCGAGTGTCGGCCGCCTGGACTGCGGGAAGCACGGCGGCCCACCTGCCGGTGCGCTTGGCCGCCGCAGCGTACTGACGGTCGAACCGACGGCGTTCGCGGGCGAAGAAGTCGCGGACGGCCTGGCGCTTGGGCTCCTGCCGGAGCAGCCGAAGGAAGGTGACGGCCAGGCGCTCGCCATCATGGCAGGGCAGGGGCTGTCCGTCGCGACCGGTGGCCTCGCCCTTGCAAGCCGGGCACTGTTGCTGGTGCTTCCGGAACGCCTGCCGGATCTGCTCCGCGCTGAGAGGTGCGGGCTTGATCTGGCTGGCAGCCGGGGCGGGCTTCGTCTTCGGCTTCGGCAGCACCTTGGTGGCGCGCCGGCAGGCGGTGGTCGGGACCGCCTCGATCAGCGTCGTACGCCAGGCGTCGACCTCGATGTCGATGATGAGCCGGCGGTTGCTTCCGGCCGTGCAGCGGTGCGGTTCAGCGGCCGTGGCTCGGCCGGTGTGGTGGGGCACCAACTTCGGCGTGCCCAGCGTGCCGGTGATCGGGACCCAGGTGGAGCAGTCAGGGCAGACCAGATGCTCCTTGCCGGGGGTCAGGTCGATCTCGTTGAACTTGAGGTCCGAGGCGACGATCGGGGGACGGGTGTTGACGTTCGGGGTGCGGGTCTTGCGGCGGCGCTTGCGAGCCGTCGGTAGCACAGGCGTTGTGCTCATGGGGGTCCTCCTCGTGACTGAAAGCGAGGCGGGGTGCGTCGCGGTGCCCTCTCCGCCCGTCAGGCCGCACGGAGTGATCCCGGCGTCCTGATGGACGGACAGCGCATCTGCGCTGCGACGTGCAACTCGGGAGCCACACCAGCCAGGTGACTGCACCGGGGGATTTGGTGGAGCTATCAACCCCGGCCCTCCCCGTGAGGGGAAGGGGCTTCCGCATGTCTTGCGGCCAATGAGCGGCTTCGAAGCGAGCCAACACACCATCGGCTACGCCCTGCATCCGGCTACTCACCGCCTGCGGGGCACCTCGATTAGAACCCCGGTATCCCCCTCAGGTCAACCTGTCTAGCTAACTTCTCCTTCTCATGCCCTCTGACCTGCAATTTTCTGGTACTCATTAAGCAACAGCGAGTCCCGGCTTTCGGGAAACAACTAGACATGCGATGCTGTGCGCATCGGGTAGCGAGATCCGCTGCCTGCACGATGCGCACGGAAGGGGGAGCGGTGGCCGCCAAGCAGAGTCCGGGAAAGGTTGAACGGATCGCAGCCGAGATCCGAGACAAGATTGCGCGAGGCGTACTTGCGCCCGGGTCACGACTGCCTGGCGTGCCTCAGCTCCAGAAGGAGCACGGCATCGCCTACCAGACAGCCCGCGACATCTACGGCCTGCTGGAAAGCGAAGGGCTCCTGTTCTCCAGGCGAGGCAAGGGCACGTACGTCTCACTGGTGCTCGGCAAGATCGTGAGTGAGCGAAACCGTCGCTACCTGCCGTCGCTGCGGGAGGCCGGCGGAGCCGTGGGTGCCTTCGAGGCGGAAATGCGCGCCATGGGGTTCGAACCGCGGCCGGTGATCCTCACCATTGCAAGAGACGTGCCTCCTCGGAAGGTCGCCGAGGCCTTCGGGATGCACCACCGAGCCAAGACCCTTAAGCGCGAGCGGATCATGCCCGTTGGGCTCCCCGGCAACTCCGAGGCCGAAGAGGTCATCCAGGTCGCTACGTCATGGTTCCCCCAGGATGTAGCCGACGCCTGTCCCGTGCTGGCACAGAGCAATACGGGTACTGGGGGCAGCAAATCCCGCCTCGCCGAGGCCGGGTTCAAGCAGGTACGCCTGCGAGAGGAGATCGAGGTTCGCTCTCCAACCGAGGCAGAGGCCAAGGCTCTGGGTGTGCCGGCCGAACAGGCCGTCATGGAGATCACCCACAAGGGACTGACCGCAGCCGGCCGAGTGGTCGAGATCGGCCTCCACGTCCTGCCGCGGTCGAAATGGCGACTGGCCTATGAGTGGGTGATCGACACGCCCGACACTGACAACTGCACGCGCACCCAGTAAGCAATTCCGAGAAGGAGCACGCACTACATGCCCAGCAACAGCATCGACAGCAGCGGCACGATCCTGCGCGACGCGCGCACTCGCTACACCACGAGCCAGCGCGAGGAGGACGGCGCACGCGGCGCCTTCGACGCTGAACTTCGCCGCACCGGCCGCACCCCGCGCACCGAGGTTTCCGTGAGCCGCGCCGCCGCGCCCTCCGAGGTCGCCGAGCTCTTGGGCTCGGCCGACGCGGTTGTGGTCCGCAGCCGGGAGATGTTCGACGGTGACCGCCTGGTCCAGCTGGCCAACACCTACATCCCGGTCGACGTGGCCGAGGCCGCGGGTGTCGAGCAGGTGGACACCGGCGTCGGCGGCATCATCAGCCGGATGAAGGAGGCCGGGTACGACCAGGGCGACACGGCTGTCGAAGATGTCGAGCTTCGACCTGCCACCCAGGAAGAGGCCTCCCGCCTCGGACTGAGCGAGGGCGAACCGGTCATGACCATCACCCACATCGGTCGCACGCAGGAGGGCCGCGTGGTCGAGGTCACGCAGCATGTGCTGAGCAAGGGCTGGAAGCTGCGCTTCGCCGTGCCGCTGGCCTGACTTGCAGGCTCCCCGACCACAACGAGCCGGGGAGCCTGCACCTACCCGTCCCTCTTTGAACACCAGGAGTCGACGCCCATGAACGCCGATAGGCGGATGACCAGCGAGGAGCTGCTCCAGGAACTGCGAGCCGCGCTGGACGCCAACACCGGGTGGGTGCCCGCGCTTTGTGCACCCAGCGGCCCGGCCGGCCTCCCCGCTGACGCCGGACTCAGCGCGGTCGTGGGGCGACTCCTGGAGTTCGCTTCCGCCCCGGAGGTTCCCGCTCCCCTGGCCCCGATTCTCCAGCGCGCTGCGGAGGCCGCGGACATGGCTCTCGTAAGCGAGGGTGCAGCCATGTACGGGCACTTGGGCGCGGCATACGCCTACCTGACACAAGCGCGAGGGCTCGTCGACAGCGATGACCTGTAGTAAACCGCAGCGACGCGCCGCCAAATGCCATTGATCGAGTGCTGATTTATGTATAGTTCCGGATCATCTACGGGAGGGGGAGTACACAGTGCCTGACCTGACCGAAGCGGTAGACGCCCTGCTCACGCGGCCGAGCCTCATGCCGCCCCCGGAGATCCGCGCGCGTCTGCGAAAGGCTGACGGCCTCACTCAAGCCGAAGTCGCCGAGGTGTTCGGTGTCACACGAGCCGCGTTCAACCGGTGGGAAGTCGGTGCGGCAAAGCCCCGCAGACGACATCTGGACGCGTACGTTCGGTTGCTGAACGGTTGGGCCCAGAAGCACCCACAGGCCGCCGAGGCGCCTCCGCCGGCCGCCGCCGAGGGGTGAGAGGACAATGCGAATCCGCGCCCCGTAATGCAGAGAGGCCCCTGTCGCCACAACAGGAGCCTCTCTCAAGTCCGACTCAATCGAGCTTCCACACCCTTGAGTCGTGATCCGGTGAGGTGACCTCGCCGGGGTGATGCCCGTGGGCCCGTGGGCCCGCGCAGTCACCTATACCCAGAGTATGCGCAAGAGATTGCGCAACGCCACTACTCCGGGATCCTGCTTGGTCACACCTGCTGGTCACGGCTCCCCTACCTGGGGAGATGTACCACCGTTGCGTAACCAGCAAGACACTCTGCGTCCAAAGACGGACGGTTCGGCGGACCTTGAGGTCCGTGCTACGTACACCAGAAAGCCGGAGTTTGCTCCGCACGTCACGATCACCGAAGAGACGTTCTTCGGGCACGGCTGGCAGCCGCTCACGATCGCCTTCGCTCAGGCTCTGTGGTTCCTGCCACCCGACCAGTCTTTTGATGTTCCGTTCCTGGTGGCATGGCTGGAGCAGCTTGGCTGGAAGGGTGCGAATGGGAAACCGATCGGCGCGAACGTCGTGCGCCGGGAACTGGGCCTGCTACGCGAGGCCGGCTACGTCCAGAGTCACCGGCTGAGGGGCGAGGGAGGTAAGGCCGTCGGCATTCAGTACGTCGTCTCACAGCGCCGGACTGACCAGCCCGAGACCGGATCATGGATTCCCGCTCCAGAAGGTTTCCGCAGCTCAGACCACGTGCCATCAATGGCCACACGTGGGCAATCACCACATGTGGCCATTGATAAAAAGACCAGCTCAGACCATGTGGCACCATTGACCACACATGGTCAATCACCACGTGTGGTCAATGGTGCAAAGCCGCAGGTCGCACCACGTGGTACCAATGGCGTCCACCCCCCACACCCCCCGGAGGAGGTAACTACCTCCTCCCCCTACCCCCTCACCGACTCCCCGGGGTCGCTTCCGTCACAGCGGGAGGAGGGGGAGGGTGGCTTCGCCTCGAAGGACCTTCACGCGGCGGAGTCCTTCTTGCAGAAACTGCGCCCGCCGCACCACATGGGCGCGGCCTCGGCACGCAAGTACGCGCCGTTGCTGCTGCAGTCGATGGCTGCGCAGGGCTGGCCATCGATCTTTGAGGTCGACCCCCTGCTGCTCGCGCAGGAGGTCACGCGGGACCCGCAAGGCTTCAAGCGGCCGTCGTCACTGGTGCCGACGCGGATCAGGGATCTTCCGCGCTACGCCGTCGTCGCTAGTGCGGGCCGGAGCCAAGGA
Source organism: Streptomyces sp. NPDC014764 (assembly GCF_043082785.1). Lineage (NCBI taxonomy): Bacteria > Bacillati > Actinomycetota > Actinomycetes > Kitasatosporales > Streptomycetaceae > Streptomyces > Streptomyces sp. NPDC014764. Next base: position 28,236 of record NZ_JBIBXY010000023.1, read on the forward strand.
GCCAGCCCTGAACGGTGCCCGGATCACCCCGCGCGCTACCGCAGGGGCTGCGTGGAGTGCGCAATGACCGTGCCTGCCTGACCAGACAGCAGGACGGGCCGCTCCCGTGCAGGGGAGCGGCCCGTGAAATCCCCTGAGCACCACACTGATCAGGAGACCTCACCAGTGTCTACCAGCATTCCCGCTCAGAGCCACGACACCCCCGAAGACAACCTCGACGCACGCGAGGGCAAGCAGCTGGCCGCGTTCACCCGCGTACCGCCGCAGGACCTTCAGGCCGAACAAGCGGTCCTCGGATCGCTGCTGCTGTCCGGCAGCCCGACGAGCGCTTCCTACCGGTTCTTCGGCGAGATCCTGGACACAGGTTTGGCCGCCGATGAGTATTATCGGCCCGCCCACCAGATCATCCACCGCGCGATCCTGGAGGTTCACCAGGCAGGCGAGCCCGTAGACCCAGTCACCGTCGGCAACGCACTGACCGAACGCGGGGAACTGGCCCGTGCCGGCGGCCACTCATACCTGCACGTGTGCGTGCAGGCACCGCCCACCCCCGCGCACGGCCCGCGCTATGCCGAGATCGTCCGTGCCAAGGCCTACCGGCGCGCGGTCATCGAGTCGGCCAACCGCATCCTTGAGTACGCCTTCAGCGATGCCGGCGACGAGGACGAAGTGCGCGCCCTGGTCGAGCAGCAGCTCACCGACATCGTCGCGGGCACCCCCGGCCTGCACGAGGTGCCGCCCAACGTCGATGACCTGTACCTGCCATTCGTCGCGGAGACCGAAGACATCCAGAACGGCCGGCGGGTCGGCCTGACCTACGGGTTCGCCGACCTCGACACCCTCACCTCGGGCATGCAGCCTGCCAACGTGACCGTGGTGGCCGCACAGTCCGGCGTGGGCAAGTCCACGCTCGCGCTGAACATGGCCGTGGCCGCCGCCAAGGCGGGCGCAACGGTGATGTTTTCCTCGCTGGAGATGAGCAGTACCGAGCTGATGCAGAAGATCGCCGCCGCTGAGGGGCAGATCGCCCTGCATCATCTGACCCACCAGGGCGGCCTCACCGTCGAGGAGTGGGAGAAGATCCACGCCCTGGGGCCGGAGCTGTTCCAGAAGCTGCCTCTGCGGGTCTACCGGCCCGACGGTGCGTCCCTGGGCGACATCGCCTCCGCCGCCCGGGCCTGCGCCCGCGCCGAAGGCCTGGGTCTTCTGGTGGTGGACTACCTGCAGCTGGTCGAGACCGAGCAGTCCCGCAACACGACCCGAGAGCAGGCCGTCGCGGCCGTATCCCGCGGCCTGAAGAACCTGTCCGTCCAGCTCGGCTGCCACGTCATCGCCCTGTCCCAGCTCAACGACGACGGCCTCATGCGCGAGTCTCGCGCCATCAAGAACGACGCATCCGTAGTGATCAAGGTCGAACGGCCCGACGCGGACGACAAGGAATCACCGCGGGCCGGCGAGGTCGACCTCATCATCGAGAAGAACAGGTTCGGGCCCACCGCCTGCGTGACCGTTGCCGCGCAACTCCACTACTCCCGCTTCGTCGACATGAGCCAGACCTGATCCCTGGCATTGTAGGGTCTCAAAAGCCTTGGCAGAATCTCACAGCAGTTGGCAGATGGATGGCAGAAATGCCACTGCCGTGAGACTCGCAGTTCAGAGGCTTCACCCGTTTGGGTGACTCGGGCGGTAGTCCGGGTCACCTCCGGGCGGGTGCCTGGCACCTTGGCTCCACAGCGGTCGTCCGTGGGGTCTGGGGACTACAAGCGTCGAGGCACCACCAAACGGGACTGGCTCATCGAGCAGTACGTCCACCGCCGTCGAACTCTGCCGGACCTCGCCCGCGAAACCGGTATGAGTACCGCGAACATGGCCCGCTGGGCCCGCACCCACAACATCCCCCTCCGTCCACGCGGCGGAGCCAGCCACCACACCGCCGACGAAGCCGAAGGGCATCCTGCCATCCTCCGCAAGGCGCTGACCGGTCCATACGCACGGCAGCGGCTCTCACGCTTCTTGGCAGCCCGGACCTATCCCACCCTCACCGAAGCGGCCAGAGACCTCGGCATTCACCAGTCGACCCTGGTGATCCAGATCAACCGGCTCGAAGCCGACTTCGGACAGCCCCTCCTTGTTCGGGGCCGAACGCGGCACGGCCATGAAACTGACTCGATTCGGCAAGCGCGTCGTCGCGGCGGCTCGGAAGATCCCGGCTGAAGGGGTGCAAGGGCACGAGATGATCGCGTCATGACTGAGATCGTTCTGATGTCCGACCCGAAGGTCGCAGCCGTTCCTGTTCAGGAGTGCGGTGAACGGCTCGTAGATCTGCGACGAGATGGTCGCTTGATGGTCGACGAGCGCAAATGGCAGGACTCTGCCGGTGCCTTCGCCTACCTGCGCGAAGGCGTGCTTGACCGCCTCCTCAAGGCACAGGCACAGCTACCCCAAGGGATGCGGCTGCTGTTCGTCGAGGGGTATCGCCCACCGTCCCTTCAGCGCCACTACTTCGACAAATACGCAGCTCAACTGCGTGCTGAACATCCGGAATGGGCCGCTGAGCAGGTCCGCTCGGCAGCCAGCCGCTACGTGTCTCCTCCCGAGATCGCACCGCACAGCGCCGGAGCAGCCGTTGACCTGACGCTTGCTGATGATGACGGGTGCGAACTCGACATGGGTACGCGTATGAACGCGACTCCGGAGGAGAGCGAGGGTGCCTGTTACACGCAGGCCGACAACATCAGCGACAAGGCTCGCTCCCACCGGGAAATCCTGAGCACCGCACTCACTGCTGTTGGCCTGGTCAACTACCCCACAGAGTGGTGGCACTGGTCATACGGAGACCGCTACTGGGCCTTGGAAACAGGGGCGACAGTCGCCCACTACGGACCCAAGGAGCTCGACCAACCGCAGACTTCGCACCCGCACCAGACGAGACGAACTCGGCATGACATGGCGTGAGACAGCCTGAAGAGCCGCAGGTCGGAGCGATGCCCTATGCCATGGATCGCGAGACCCTACAGGCATCCAGCTCTCACACGACCACGAGGAGCACCAAGCCATGACCACCAGCAGCCCTTTACACACCGGCCTGTCCGACTTCGACGCACTGGCCGGGCCGCTGCCCGCCGGCCGCGTCACGCTCGTGGCGGGACGCCCTCAGAAGCTGTGTCTGAGCCCTGCATGACAAGCGGGTCCCCCACCTGGGTAGATGTGGCGATCGAGTTGGACGGACGCACCGGTCCCGTCTCCCCGCGGGTAGCCACTGGCTCTGCCGATTGGGGACGGCGCGTTGCTGCGTCTGTGATGGCTCGTTGATGCCGGTGTGGTGGGAGGCGCTAGAGGCCAAGGCGGAGTAAAATCCGGCGCGTTGCTGCGAAGCGAGGGGGAGCACGTGCTGCCAGAGGCTCTGACGGCGGTAGCCGCGATGGCAGGAACCGCAGTCGTGCAGGCTGCTGGTACTGACGCCTGGAACACCTTCCGTGAGCGGCTCGGCCGGATGCTGGGTCGCGGCGGGGAGCAGGCAGAGAGCGGTGAGCTCGCAAGGCTTGACCGAACAGCCGCTGAGATTGCCTCTGCCGATCCGGCAGAGGCTGATTCAGTGAGGACGTACCAGGCCGGCGTGTGGCGAACCCGGGTAGAGCTGCTGTTGGAAAGCCTCGATGAGTCGCAGCGAGAGGCGTTCGCGGCCGAGCTCCGTGCCGCTGTGGAAGACATCGCTGGCAATGATTCGGCTCAGCAGGTCTGGAACGGCGGCGTCACCATGAACGGTCTCGCAACGGACCAGTCGCGCATGTATCAGCTCGGCCAGGGCACGATGAACATCTCCGAGTCATGACGGAGACCGGGGCTGGGGAGCCGAGCGACGGCACAGCAATGCATGCCCATGCAGAGGGCAATGCGCGTGTCTATCAGGTGGGACAAGGAAATATCCACATTGGCACGGACTTCACTCGCACCGTGGCGAGTGAGTTGTCCAGCACGTCCGTGACTGCTGCGGCGGCACGCCTTGCCGAAATGCCGCTTGATCAGGCAGTAGCTGTATGCGTCTCCATGGAAGTGGACGTGGCGGCTATGAGGCTTGGCTTACTGTCGCCGCAGCGAACCGGCGAGCTGCTCGCCAGCATGGACGAGGTGCGAGCTGTAATGCTGCTCGCTTCTATGTCTGATTCCTCGGCGGTTGACTCTCTCTGCGCCATGCCCAGCGAAAACGCGAAGTATCTCATGGCCGTGATGCCGCGTGAGATTGTCGCGAAAATGCTTGCCGCGGGCCGTGCTCTGGACGTCTTGTCGCTGCTTCCGCCAGAGACTGCGGCGCAGATGATTGGGAATAACACCTCGGCCGCCTTGGCGAAAATTATCAGCTCACTTCCCAGGGAATCTGGACTACCGTTACTTGGGGCACTGTCGAAATATAATCAGACGGCCATCCTTCGCGAGATGCCCGATGCATGGTTGGTCAGCTCCCTTCGCGACAGCCCACCTCACGTGGCTTCACAGGTAGTGACGGACCTTGGCGTTGAACGCGCAGCTTCCTTCGTCAGCGAGCTGCCTCAGCGGAGAGAGGTGTTTCAAGCTCTCTCGCCCTACGACGCAATCTTGCTTTTCAGAAGCATGAGGCCGGAAGGGGCCCGGGCGCTCCTGTCGTCCCTCCCGGCAGATCAGGCAGCCTTCGCGGTTTGGAAGATTCTCCAAGTGCACTCCTGGGCCGCTAGCGATCTGGGGCGCGTCATGGTCGCTTTTCCGGAGGAAACTCTGTCGGAAATCCTTGAGCGACTGGACGCCCCGACCCGGCAGAAGGTGCTTGACGAAAGATCGGCTGCCGCCCAAGTGGGCAGGTTCGTCGGCATGCCTTTCGACCGCATCTGCGCCGAGATTGAATCCATGCCTGAAGACCGGGCGCGTTCTGTAGCGGATCATATGTCCGCGGAGCAGTTAATGTCGGTCTTGGGCAGTCTCTCGGCGAGCCGAGCCCGGACACTCGCCTTCGCAAGGCCGGACACTGAAAGCATCTGCCTTGCGATCCCGAAAAAGACAATGCGGTCGATTGTCTGCGGCGCCAGCCCGCTTGCTGTCTATCTTCTCCTGAGAGATGCAGAGCCTCCCCAGAAGCAGCAGATCCTCCAGAGGCTTCCGATCGCATGGAGGATTCTTTACTGGAGTTGGATGGGGGGAATGATCGCTGCGTCCGTTCCCGTTCTCCGTCTGCTTGGATAATGCGAAGGCTTCCAAACACGTACCGTCACACGCCTGTTCGGGCAGGTCTGACGTCCGTACGGTGACGACATCCGGCTGAGGCTGGTCGTGGTTGATGACAACCGCGAAGCCGGGCCGCGGTTGTGCCGGGGGTGCGGTGGCCGCTGATGCCGTCGGCGAAGGCGACGGCATTGTTCTGTTCGTCGGCGTGCCGGTCACGGCACTGGCGCCGGCTGCGGCGCACAAGGGCGAGGACCTCCGGGGTCAAGGCCCGGGTTCCGCGCCCTGGACTTCTGGCACTGCGACGTCCGTGCCGTGTATCCATGCCCCGACGGGGTGCGCCGCTGCGGCAAGGCCCATGCCATACCCAAGCCCGCGACGTTCTCTTCGACAGACATGGTCCGGCAGACGGCTGCCGGCTCCATCGTTCCCATCCAGCTCCGTACCGGCACTACGGTGCACCGCTTCTGGGTCACCAGTGCCGACCGCGACCGGTTGGAAGACCTCCGCTCCGACGACACTCAGGGTGCCGCCGGAGCGCGGCGCCACCGCGGCTGGGCGGGCCAGCCGGGACCGCCCTACCTGCCGTCCCGCACTCACCGAGTCCTCGCCGATGACCCCGCCGACGGCGCAGGATTCTCCCCGGGCCTCGGGCGGGCTGGTGCCGGGCCAGCCGCAGGCACCAGCCGTCGAGACAGCCCAGGCCGGGACCGAGGCGCGGCACGATGTTCCCAACCAGTCCGCGGCAGGAGTACCCCAGGAGCTGGTTGCGCTTCAGCAAGCCGCTGATGCCGCTCACCACAAGCTGCAGCTCCTCAGCGACCACCACGAGCGTCACCTGCAGCGCCAGGTATGGCTCGCTGCCGCAGAAGTGGTGCAGACGGCCGTGGCACGTTACGCCCGTACCAAGCGCCTCAACCGGTATGAGGTCGAGAAACGACTACGGCAGGTGGTACGGCACCCTGCCCCACCGCTGGCCTTCTCTGATGCCGAGCTCTGAGCGCCCCATGCTCCGGTGGCCTAAGACCGTGTCCTACATGGTCAGGCGGATGAGTCGCTTGTAGCAGCACAAGGCGGCGGCGAGGCCGAGGAAGGCCAGGTAGTTGCCTGGTTTCCGCTCGTAGCGGTGGTTGAGTCGGCGGTAGCCGGACAGCCAGGACATGGTGCGTTCGATGACCCACCTTCGGCGGCCGAGTCGCTCGCTGGACTCGACTCCCTTGCGGGCGATGCGGACGCCGATGCGCTTGCCCCATAGCCATCGCCGCAGGTGAGGCACGTCGTACGCCTTGTCCGCATGAAGACGCCCAGGCTTGGAATCGGTCGCGTGAGATTCGTGTCCCATGTGGAAATGGGACAGCATCGGCTTCAGGGCCTGGCTGTCGTGAGTGTTGGCAGCGGAGACTCCGACGCGTAGGGGCAGTCCGTTCGCGTCGGACAGGACATGCATCTTGGAACCGGACTTACCCCGATCCACGGGGCTCGGACCTGCAAGTTCGCCCCCTTTTTAGCCCGCACATGGGCAGAGTCAAGGACCGCGCGGGAGAGGTCGACCAGGTCCCGCTCGTCCAGAAGCTGGAGAACCTTCTGATGCAGCCGCCCCCAGACCCCGGCTCGCGACCAGATGACGAACCGGCGATGAACCGTCGACTTCGACGCCCCGAAGCACGGCGGCAACGCCCGCCAAGCGCAACCGCTGACCAGCACATAGATGATCGCGGCGAAGACCGCCTCGTCATCGATGCTCGCGACCCCACCCCCTTGCGGACGTACCCGGGCCGGCGGCAGCAACGGCCTCGCGATCTCCCACAATCCGTCCGGAACAATCCATCCCCACCGTCCACTCCCCATGCCCAGGACAACTGCCAACTGACCATGTAGGACACGGTCTAAGACCGTGTCCTACATGGTCAGGCGGATGAGTCGCTTGTAGCAGCACAAGGCGGCGGCGAGGCCGAGGAAGGCCAGGTAGTTGCCTGGTTTCCGCTCGTAGCGGTGGTTGAGTCGGCGGTAGCCGGACAGCCAGGACATGGTGCGTTCGATGACCCACCTTCGGCGGCCGAGTCGCTCGCTGGACTCGACTCCCTTGCGGGCGATGCGGACGCCGATGCGCTTGCCCCATAGCCATCGCCGCAGGTGAGGCACGTCGTACGCCTTGTCCGCATGAAGACGCCCAGGCTTGGAATCGGTCGCGTGAGATTCGTGTCCCATGTGGAAATGGGACAGCATCGGCTTCAGGGCCTGGCTGTCGTGAGTGTTGGCAGCGGAGACTCCGACGCGTAGGGGCAGTCCGTTCGCGTCGGACAGGACATGCATCTTGGAACCGGACTTACCCCGATCCACGGGGCTCGGACCTGCAAGTTCGCCCCCTTTTTAGCCCGCACATGGGCAGAGTCAAGGACCGCGCGGGAGAGGTCGACCAGGTCCCGCTCGTCCAGAAGCTGGAGAACCTTCTGATGCAGCCGCCCCCAGACCCCGGCTCGCGACCAGATGACGAACCGGCGATGAACCGTCGACTTCGACGCCCCGAAGCACGGCGGCAACGCCCGCCAAGCGCAACCGCTGACCAGCACATAGATGATCGCGGCGAAGACCGCCTCGTCATCGATGCTCGCGACCCCACCCCCTTGCGGACGTACCCGGGCCGGCGGCAGCAACGGCCTCGCGATCTCCCACAATCCGTCCGGAACAATCCATCCCCACCGTCCACTCCCCATGCCCAGGACAACTGCCAACTGACCATGTAGGACACGGTCTAAGATCGTGTCCTACGTGGTGAGGCGGATGAGTCGCTTGTAGCAGCACAGGGCGGCGGCGAGTCCGAGAACGGCCAGGTAGTTGCGGGGATCGCGTTCGTAGCGAGGGCTCAAGCGGCGGTAGCCGGACAGCCACGACATCGTCCGCTCGATGACCCAGCGGCGCCGCCCTAATCGCTCGCTGGACTCGATGCCTTTACGGGCGATGCGCACGCCGATCCGCTTCCCGCGCAGCCATCTGCGCAGGTCAGCCCGATCGTAGGCTTTGTCCGCATGCAGGCGTTGCGGCTTGAAGTACCGGCCGTTGTGGGGGTCGTGTCTCGTTTGGTGACCCTCCACCATCGGCTTCAGCCCTTCGCTGTCGTGGGTGTTACCCGCGGAGACGCCGACGAGAAGGGGCAGTCCGTTCGCGTCCGACAGGACGTGCATCTTGGAACCCGGCTTGCCCCGGTCCACGGGGCTCGGACCTGTGTGTTCGCCCCTTTTTTAGCCCTCACGTGGGCGGTGTCGAGGACGACGCGGGTGACGTCGAGAAGGCCGGCGTCGTCGAGTCGGTGCAGCACGGCCTCGTGAAGCCGACCCCAGACACCGGCTCTGGACCAGATGAGGAAGCGGCGGTGGGCGGTCGACTTCGAGACGCCGAAGCATGGCGGCAGAGCTCGCCAGGCGCAGCCGGACACCAGCACGTAGATGATCGCGGCGAACAGCGTCTCATCAGGCGTGTCCTGCGTTCCACCGCCCTGCGGCCGCACCTTCGACGGCGGGATCAACGGCTTCGCGATCTCCCACAACCCGTCCGGAACAATCCAACTCCACGTACCCCGCCCCATACCGAGCTCAACGACGCCTCACCACGTAGGACACGGTCTAAGCAGCTGCGTTGAGCACGATAGCCAGTTCTGTTGCCGGTATGGGCCAGTTTCCAAGCGTCGGAAAGCCGCCCACTACAGAAAACTTGCCAATTTCAGCAACTTTCCATGGGGTGGAAACGTAGCGAGATCGGCAAGTTTTCTTGGAGGTGATGACTTGCCGTGGCACGATCGATGTGTGGACGACCTTACGACCGTTGCTGAAGCTGCCACCGTCCTCGAGCTGGGGACTGCAGCTCTGAGGGACATGCTCGGTGAGGACTGGGAGGTCACTGTCCAGCCCGAGCAAGCCACGGCACCGCACACAGGGGACCCCGGCTGGGACGCGGTCGTCCGTCTCACCTCGCGACACGACAGCATGTTCACCGAGCTCCTGGTCGACGTCCGTACGCGCGTGACCCCCAAGGACGCCGCCGGGCACATCGCCTCGACAGCCATGCTCGTGCGCCGGGTTAACCACTACACGCGCCTAATGGTGTTCGCGCCGTGGATCAGCCCAAGGACTCAGGAAGAGCTGCGCCGCCGGGAGATCGCCTACCTTGACCTGACGGGGAACGTGTCCTTGCGCGTCACCAGGCCGGCCATCATTGTCCACACCCAGGGCGCCGAGCGGGCCCCCTCCAGCCATCGGCCTTCCAACAGCAAGCCCATGCTGACGGGCCCGCGAGCCGGCCGGCTGGTACGCCTCCTCGCGGACGTGAAGCCCCCCTACCGGGCCACCGACCTCGCCAAGAGCGCCGGCCTCAGCGTTCCCTACGTGTCCAAACTGCTGGACTCCCTCGAGGACCAGCTGCTCATCGAACGCAACGGCAAGGTCATCGTCCACGTCGACTGGCAGCAGCTGCTCCGCACCCGCGCTAGCAGCCTGGACCTGATGCACCACACGCACCCGCTCGGCATGATCGCACCGATGGGCGTCCAGGCGGTCATCGACCGGCTGGACAAGCTCGACGGTTACGTTGCGGACCACGAGGTTCTCGTCACCGGGTCGTACGCGGCCCGCACTGTCGCCCCGGTCGCCGTAGGCGGACAGCTCATGCTCTACACAGCCCCTGACGATGCAGCAAATACGCGTATCGCGAAGCACCTCGGCCTGCTGCCTGTGTCCGAAGGCGCCGACGTCCTGCTTCTTGCTCCTTGGGACCTGAGCGTGTGGCACCGCCCAGTCAGATTCGACCGGTACTGGCAGGTCGGACTCAGCCAGCTCGTCCTTGACTGCTTGTCCGGACCGGGACGCATGCCGGCAGAGGGCGAGAAGGTGCTCGAGTACATGGCCGAGAAGGAAGGAACTTGGCGCCTGAGCGGCCTCGAGGAAGCAGGCCGTCACAGAGCACCGCATAACGGCGCAGGAGATCCGTCACTGTTCTAGGATCGCCCCACTAGCAAGGGGGCGGGATGTCTCAGACACCGACGGGCGTCGACGAGGACGCACTCAACCAGGCTGCTCGCGGTGCCCTGTTGGACGCCTTGGTCGCTCTGGAGAAGCACCGTGAAGCCACGACCGTCGTGGGGGCCCAGGCTGTCTACCTCCGCACCCAGAACGCCACCATCCGCAGCGCCCCCTACACCGCCGACGGCGACATCAGCATCGATCCGCAGCGCCTGGGCGAAGACCCACTCATCGAGCAGGCCATGCGCAACGCCGGATTCAACCTCAGAGACCACCAGTCCGGTCTGTGGGAGAGGCCTCAGCAGGTCGGCAGCCTCACCGTCCCGGTTGAGGTCGATCTGCTTGTGCCGCACCAGTTGGCACCGCGCCCTAACACCAGACGGCGTACGCAGCTGCCGCCCCACAACGAATGGGCGACCAAGAAAGTCGCCGGTCTAGAAGTCGCAGCCGTGGACCGCTCGATCATGGCCGTCACCAGTCTCACCCCCGGTGATTCCCGGCAGATTGAAGCCTACGTCGCCGGCCCCGCAGCCCTGCTCGTCGCCAAAGCCATCAAGATCCATGAACGCATCAAGGACGCCACGAGACGCCCGGATCGGCTGAGCAACAAAGACGCCGGCGACGTCTACCGCATCATGACCACCACCCCGGCTGACGAACTCGCCCAGACCTTCGCAGAACTGAGCGCCGACCCCCGGGTCGGCGACACGGCACGGCACGGCCTGGAACTCCTACGCGCCCTCTTTGGCGCGGCCGCCACCCCTGGAACGGACCTCGCCGTCCAAGCGCTCGCTGGTGACGTACCCGCAGACCGCATCCGTGGTCTTGCGCCTGCCTTTGTTAGTGCCCTGCACCCTTAACCGTTGTCCAGCACCGGACACTCCTCTTAACCAACCCGATTGTGAAGTCCGGGGGGAAACTCTCAGAGGCCGGTTCGTCACACTGTACGTACATGCCGGTCACGCGTTGCAGGCGCCGGGCGTACTCGGCAGCCACGGCTTCGGCTGCGTCCTCATGGCCGCTCGCGTCGGTGAAGTACTCTCCCGCCACCAGGGGCCGCCGCAGACGGCGTCGAAGCGTTCCAGGGATTTCTCGTTGCCCCTCGGGGAGCGCACGTGGCCGCCCAGGCGGCGCACGGCCATCATGCTGAAGTTCATCAGCAGTTCGGTCGCCGGGCGGCGCTGGGGCCGCTGCCGGGCCAGCACGTCGACCAGCCGGTCGCGGGGCAGGCACAGTCCGCACGGGTCGAGGAACAGGAACAGCGGCACGCCAGCCGCGCGGCGGACTACGTCATTGAGGACGTCGTCGACCTCCCCGCGGTGCGCTCGAGCGTCCACGCCGCGGGCTGTGTAGCCGCGCAGAACCTGCTGTAACCGGTCGAACGACTTGGCCTGCTGTTCGACGAAGAAGCAGGACAGGTGCAGGCCGCGGGATCGGTAGTAGGAGGCGACCCGCAATGCTATCTCCGCGGATCCCGGCTCGCCGCTTTCGTAGCGGCCCTCGCCGGCGTAGCCATCGAGGTACACGACACGACGGTCCTGGGATTGTGTGCTGGTCATGCCGCCGAACGGCGGGATATAGCGCCGCAGCAGCTCGTGCTTGAACACGCTCGGCAGCGCCTTGCCCTGCCAATAGCTGCCGCCCGTCCCGCTCGACATAGCCGCCCCCAGGTCGTCCGCCCCTCAACCGCTTCCCCGTTACAGAGAGTGAGGCACCAGCCCCTGACCCGCAAGACCCCCTATCCCGCCAGTGCGACGCCGTGGAGGCGGCGATCGACCACCAGCTGGTGCTGGCCGGCCGAGTGTGAGAAACGGCCAGGGGGCGCACCGGAGGGCCGTGCGCCGGTATGCGGCTGGCGCACGCCAGGTGGAACAGAAGGTGTGACGTAGAACACAATCACGATACGCGCAGCCGTTCACGCTCTCCCTCAGGCGGGTTAGGCCAGGTCAGAAGGCTACAGAGGGTGACTAGCGGCGCTTGTTGAATGTTGCACAGCGCGGTAACTCCGGAACGGTCGGTGATTTCATGCGGGCGGGCATGAGTGATCGGCGGCGCGAATCACTTAGGTAGGAGCAGGCCCAACGGCCGGTCGGCGCACGCGACTTGGCGCCGGGTCCCTGAGGAATCTCAATGGAGAGGATCTACGCCCATGTCCCCTGTTGACGGGAGGCGCGTGTGAGCCACGACGACGCCCAGGAGGACCCCCCTCCGCAGCAGTACGGACTGGGACTGTCCCAGTCCATGTACGCCCCGCTGGACCTCCCGCTGGACTTCGAGGCCTTCTACCTGTGCCACCAGGAGGCCTTCCACGCCTACGCGGAGCTCCACTTCGGCACCCGCGCGGTCGCCGAAGAGGTCATACATGAGGTGTTCCTGGAGATCCACGCCGGCTGGATGGAGCTGCTGAGCGCGGGGAACCTCGAGCAGGGCGCGTGGGCGATCGTGCGACGGGCCGTGCACGATCGGCTGGAGATGGAGGGGCGAGCGCCGGCATTCATCATCAACGGGCCAATCGCGCAGGCCTTGGCCGCCACCAAGGACAAGCTCCAGACGATGCAGTCCACGACCGGCCTGTACGAAGCGATCGCGGAGCTGCCCAACCGGCAGTTTGAGGTGATCGTGCTGCGATACCTCCTGGGCTACCCCACCACCAAGGTCGCCTGGTTCATGGGCATCGACGACCGTACCGTCGGCCACCACCTGCGCCGCGGCAAGGAACGTCTGCGCATCAAGCTGGGCCTGCCCGACGACCGCAAGAAGCCGAAGCAGAAGGGGGAAGGACCGTGACCACCGCCATCGACACCCTCCTGGCCCACGCACAGATCCCCGTCTCCACGCGGCAGGGCTTCGACGTCAGCGCAGCCCTGCGCCGACTCGCCGCCGACGCCTCCCGCCGGACACCGACCGCGCAGATCGAACGCGCCGCCCAGGCCGGACAGCGTCTGGGCGTGGTGTGCCGGTGGGTGCTCAACGAGCCGGACGCCGCCGCCCACCTGGACAAGATCGCCGACGGGCCGGGCCGTGGACCGCTGACGGAAGAGCAGATGGACGTCGACGGCGCGCTCGTCTTCGCCTGCCTGCTGTACCTGACCGGGCACCAGGAATCCGCGCAGTTCTGGTGGCAGCTCGCTGCCGGTGCCGGCAGTCGTGCCGCCGCCTACTGCCTGCACCTGCACCACCTGTGCCTGGGCGAATCGAAGCGGGCCCGGCACTGGTTTCACCAGCTCACCCACTCCATGGCCGACACCGCGCCGCCCGACGCCGCCTTCCTCGAGGGGCTGGAGATCTTCGCCCGGTACGTGCGCGCCCACGGCTCCCGCGCACTCGCTCCTACCAACCGTCTGGAAAGTGAGGTCGACCGGTTCGTCGCCCGCGCTCCTGGCTCTTCGGTCATTGTGGCCCGGCCCGACCGCCAACTGGTCGACCGGCTGCAGGAGTTCGCTGCACACCGCTGACACCCGAGAACCGGGAGAGAACAGCAGGGGAGCCCCCTGGCCGTTCCCAGGCCACCGGCCAGGAGGCTCCCCACACCGACGCCATCACGAAAGGGACGTCTGCCATGAACCCTAGCCCCCACAAGGTCCGCACGGGCCGGGAACGGTTCACCGTAGCCCTGCACTGGATCACCCACCGACGGCGCGTCGCCCTGGCGCATCTGCTGCGCGGCGCCTGCTACGGCGTCGGAACGGGGGTGATCGGCCTCGCCTTCGTCTGGATGGAGCGACTGATCTGACCCATCCCGAACGTCGGTGAAAGCATGGATGCCCAGACCGCGTGGGTAATGGGGCGCCTGGCCCGCCACCCCGAGGAGCACGGCTTCGCCATGTCCCACCTGGACGACGAACGCCGCGCTGCGGAGTGAGCGGAACGCCGGTCAGATCGGCTGCTACGGGGTGCGGTAGCGGTCGTGGAGGATCTTGACCGTGTCGGTCCACGCGCTGTCGGCCTGCTGATGCAGATGGTGGCCGGCATGGTCGGCCAGCCGCCGGTAGATCGGGTGCATGGTTCCTGCCTCGGTGGTGATCAGGGCGGTGAGCAGAGCTGGACGCTGAGGCTTCGGGCTGCGGGGCCGAGCGGTGGGCTTGACCCGCCGAAGCACTTGCTCCTGATCAGGTTCCGGCAGGTCCCCCAGGCCTTTGACCTGGGCGCACAGATCAGTGAGGGGCACGGTCTTCCCCAGCCGGGCTGCATGCTCCAGGACGTCCCGGACGGCGTCGGCAAGGCCAGCTGCGTCGAAGCGCACTGAGTGCGGAGCCGTAGGAGGAATGTGCGGCGCCCGGGGACGCGCCGGCGACTGAGGGGCACGCGGCACGGGTGCGGACTCCGTCGGAGCGGTCTGCCATGCCTGGACCTGGGAGCGCTGGGTATCGGTGAGCCAGGCAGAAGCCTGTTCTGCGGCCTGGGCAAGCTGGCGACGCTGGGCAGGTGTGATGATCGGAAACCCGAGGCGCTTCCGCTCCGCGAGGTCGCCCAGCAGTCGCTGGACTTTCTGCAGGGCCTTGCGCTCCTGAAAAGTCGGTTCGCGGGGGGTGGGCAGGCCGACCGCCCGTTCCAGCCTCAGCAGCGCGTCTACTGCTTCCCTGATCAGGCCGTTCTCTTCGGCGGTTGCCCCACCGTGTGTCGCCTCTTCCGCCCGGTCCAACCAGCGGCGAATCTCCGTGCGGCTGCGCCCGTCATTGACCGCCCGCTCGAGGGCCGCCATGACGTCCGCACGGTCGGGCGAAGGGGTGCCCCGCATCTCATCGCTGGTTGCACGTACGGTCGATCGGGTCTGCTGAGGCGTGGCCTGGGGGGTCTGCACGCCGATGGGCCGCCGCGTGGTACGCAGTCGCCGGACTTCTTCGACCGCGGGAGTGGTCAGTCCCGCGTCGGTGAACTCCACCTCGTGCAGGTCGAACCACTCGGTGGTGCCGCCGTGGCGTTCGGTTCCGACCTGGATGCGGCGGCGGGTGCCGTCGGGGATGAGCTGGATGCGGTTGACGTATCCCTGCCGCAGCAGCACGCCCGGGTCGGATGCGATCTCGGGACCGAGTACCAGCTGAGCGGAGTCCTCTTCCGCAGGTGCGGGTGAGTCGGCAGGCTCGGAGAGCAGGACCCGCAGACTGGCCTGCCCAGCGGGGGTGAAGAGGACTTCCGGGCCGATCGAACCGTCTGCCTCGCGCGGGATGGTGGCTGTGGCGGTGATGTCCTGTTGCGCCATCCAGGCCAGCAGACCGTGCTTGATGTACAGGTGGTCCGCGCTGGAAACCCCGGATGCCTTGCGGGCGCAGGTGGAGGTGTGCTCGGGATTGGGCCCGTGCGCGAAGTGGCAGGCGCGGTCGGTGTACAGCTTGGTGAAGAGCTGGTGGCCGCACCCGCCCAGCCACGTCCCGCACCAGTAGGTCTGGTTGGCGTGGCGGATCCGAAAGTCGTCGAGCTCTATCGCTTCCATCGGAAGGACCACGGGGAGCTCGGAATCGGGGTTGCCGATCACTGCGGTCTGCACGCGGCGTTTGTCCAGGGCCATGCAACCTCCAGCCGTACTGGAGACGAGATCCGCCTCCGGTCGGCACCCGGCCACACTGCCGGGCACCCAACTGATTGACAGTACCCCCCGCCACTGACAACGCTGGAGCCGCTAAGCATGGTGTTCGGCCCGACAGTCTCCCCTGTCGAGGTAAGGGCCTCGGCTGTCGGTGCCACGCCGTAGCGTGCGCCCATGAGGTACACGTTCACGCCGCCGGTTCCGGCGGCACAGATCCGGCAGCTACCCACCCGAGACGTTGCGATCCTTCTCCTGCAGCACCTCGCCGGCGGAACCGGCTTCCTGCAGTACGCAGGAACGATGGGTTCGGCCCGCCAGGCGTTCCAGGACGAACCGGACGCCGAGAACCTCGTCGACCGCCTCTCCGATGCCTGGGCCTGGCTGGAGGCACACGCGCTACTGTCTCGGGTGCCCAGTCAGTCGGAGGGTTTCCGTCAGCTGTCCCGCGACGGCAGGAACCTGGCGGAGGATCCCGAGGGCACCATGCGGTTCGAAGCGCACCAGCGGCTGTCCGGCCCGCTCCATCCGGCTCTGGAAGACACGGTGCGCACCAACTTCGACCTGGGCGACTACGAGACCGCGTGCTTCGCCGCGATGAAGGCGGTGGAAGTCGCCGTCCGGAACGCGTCCGGCCTCGACAACTCCCTGGTCGGCGTACCGCTGATGCGCAAGGCGTTCCAGCCGCACCAAAACGGCAGGGTTGGCGGCCCGCTCGCCGACGCCGGAGCCGAAGGCGGTGAGCAGGACGCCGCCTCCTCGCTGTTCGCCGGCGCCATGGGCGCGTACAAGAACCCCGCCAGCCACCGCACCGTCGACTTCGACGACCCCATCGAGGCAGCCGAGATCATCCAGTTCGCCGACCTGCTGCTGCGGCAGGTCGAACGCGCCAAGCGCCGTCAGGCCGCCACGGCAACGTAGAAAAGGGGGCGGGTGCGGGCCTGGGATGAACCGGGGCAGGGCGCGTGGCGGAGCGAGCGGATCAGGCCGACGGAAGTGAACACTGTCCTGCGTGAGTCGAGCAGTGTCGCCGGTTGTCCGTGAACGCGCCCGAAGCCGAAGCGCCGGACCGTGACGGCCGGGACCGACCGGGTTCGCCGCCGTGCTCCAGGGCCTGATGGCCGACCAGGCCTGGGACGCCCCGGCCGCCGGCGGAACCGTCCTGGACCGCTGGCCCGACATCGCGGCCGCCATCGCCCCGCAGCTTCCCGACCACGTCCAGGCCGTCGCCTTCCACCCGGAGACCGGCCAGCTGGACCTGCGCCCCGACTCCCCGGCCTACGCCACCCAGCTCCGCCTGATCAGCGCCCGCATCGTCGCCGCGGCCAACGAGTCGGCCGGCACCGACGCCGTGCGCAGCGTCCGGGTCCTGGCCGTCGGCGCCGCCCCAGGCTCCCGGCCCGCCGCACCGACTCCGGTCACCGCACCGGACGCTCCTCCGGCCCCGGTGAAGACGCGCGAGATGGCCTCGCCGGGCTTCCACCAGGCCCTCGCCGCGCACCAGGCCGTCGCGCCTCCCAGCCGTATCGACCCCTCGATCGCGGAGGCAGTGGAGCGGCAGACCGCGGCGATGCGGGCGCTCAGCCTCCAGGCCTTCCCGGAGCCGGAGCCGGTGGCCGATGACCAGCCGGCCCCGATCGAGCAGGCCCGCATCGAGCGCCGCCGCCAGGCCGACGTCTCCCACGCCGCAGCCCTGCGCCGGGCCTGTACGGAGCGCGCGGCGAGGGAGGCCGGGACGGCGGCCGCGGTCCCGCAGCCGACGACGCTGGGCAGGACCGCGTGAGCTCGAGGCGTCAGGGGCGGCGGGCGAGGACGTCGTCGATGCGGGAGGCGCTGGCGACCCACGTTGCGGCGGCCGGCGCTATGAAGCCGAGCACGGTCTGGATGTCATCCCGGCGGGCTTCGACGGCCAGGTGCCAGATCCCCTCGTGGTGAGCGATGCGGTTGCGGAACTGGTGCAGCCGTTTGACCGGGTCCTCCACCGTGGTCAGGGCACGGTTGGGGGCGTAGGGGAAGGCACCCGCGAGGTCGGGCCACAGGTTGGTCTTGTACTGGCGGGCCAGCAGGAAGCGCCAGAAGCCGAAGCTCAGCTCCGCGATGACCTTCCCGCGCGGCGTGGTCGCAGCACCGCCCCGCCCAGCGCGCTCTTGGGCCTGGGCGATGTCGCCGCGGGCCTTGCCGCTGAGGGGGACCTGCCTGTCGATGTACCACTCGGTGGTCCGGCCCCGGCGCTGCTGGCGGGCAACGAGCCGTGCGTCCAGCGCGTTGCGCAGCATGATCTCCAGGTGCCCGAGCGGTTCGAAGAACGCCGCGGCGAGGTCGCTGTTCCACCGGTACAGCGCGAGCGCGGCGGTGGAGTCACCAGCGCAGGCGGCCAGGTAGGGGTTCAGCCGGTCGGGGCTGATCAGCTCGATGACGGCCTTGTCGTCGGGCGGCTCGATGCTGGTGGGCGGCGTGCTGTGCATGGTGGGGCAATCGTAGGTACACTGGGCGACGAAGACCCTGGAATCGTCCCTGGTAGCCCTCGAAAGAAGGCAGGCCATACCCCCAGGGTTCAGACGTCAGTCGAGGGCCGCACGGTTTGACCGTGCGGCCCTCGCGCTTTCCAGCCCGTGACGACGGCCGCCCGGACCGATCCGGGCGGCCGTCGTCCGCTTCTCGGTGAGATGCCGGTCAGTCGCCGGCCTCGTGGGGGAGACCGTCGTCCAGGACGATGCGGATGGTCTCGCCTTGTCCGGTGACGCCGGTGAGTTCGGCCGCGATGCGGTTGTAGGTCGTCATGGCCAGTGCCCAGTCGCCCTGCAGCGGGGTGGCGGTGGAGCGGTCCACAGCTCGATGAGCAGGGCGATGAGGGAGCGTCCGGACAGGACGGTCTGGACGCGGCCCTCCTTGATGTCCTCAACCGAGGGCGGGGTGCGGAAGTGGCTGTGGTCGACGGCCAGGGCGGCGAGCCACTCCCAGGTGTCGCGGTGCGCGATCAGTTCGGAGGAGGCCACACCGGCGGCCTTCAGCAGCAGGACGCCGTGGGCGACCTGCGGGTCCTCCGCGTCGGCGGAGGCCTGCGGCGCGGTGGCAGAGGGCTGGCCAGCCGAGAGGCCGGTGCCCTGGTAGGCGGCCTCGATGGCGCGCTTCAGCGCGAGGTCCTGGTCCTCGCCGGACTCGGGCTGCGGCCGGTGCCCGGTGTTCTCCATGGTTCCCCCCTGGGAGTCGGTGTGGTTTGAGACGGACGGATGACCTTCGGCGTCGGCGGACGAGCCGTGGCCGGCCTCGGGTTCGGGCGGCTGCGCGGTCCCCTCGGGATGGGTCTGCGTGCCGAGGTCCAGGAGCTGCCGGAGCTCGCCTCGCGTCTCGTTCAGGTCGCTGATCATCCGGTCCTGTCGGCGGCGGACCTCCCGGTTCTCCTCACGCAGTCCGGTGACGCCCGCCTGGAGCTGTTCCAGGATCTTCAGGCGGCTCTGCGTGACGTCACCGTGCAGTGCGGTCAGCCCGACTGTCGGGTCATCGAGACGTGCGAGTTGCTGTCGTATCGCCTCCAGTTCCTTCATGGCGTCGCCGAACGCGTCTTTCCACCCCACGTGGCCACCTGATTACTCCGAGCATGCGACCGCCCATATCTCCCCACCGGGACCTGGGGTGACGCGACGGTTTCCAGCCCTTCCCTGGCCAGGACCATCCTTACCCCCCTTCGCGCGCCGTTCGTACGCGATTCGTACGGATAATGCACGCCATCCGTACGGTTCGTGGGGTAGGATGTCGGTCAGGAGGTGTTCCATGTCCGAGTTGTTCGACGCGGTCGACGCGCTGGTCGCGTCCCGCTCGCCGCTGCCGCCGGCGGAGGAGCGCAAGCGGCTGCGGGTCGCGCACGGCCTGACGCTGGACGAAGTCGCCGCTGCGCTGAAGGTGCGCCGGGCCACGGTGTCCGGCTGGGAGTCGGTGAAGAAGCCGACCGAGCCGCGCGGCCCGGAGCGCGAGGCGTACGCCCGGCTGCTGCGGCAGCTCGCGGAGCTCTACCCGGCACCCGCAACGCCGCAAGAGCCGGCTGCCCCGATGCCCGCCACGTTCACTGGCGCGCCCGACCCGGCAGGCGAAATGCCAGAGGTTCCGGACGCTGCGATCGAAGAGATCGTCAACCCCCTCTACCCCACTCCTGGCGCGCCCCGCCCGGCGGGCTTCGCCGACCCGGCGGAAGCGCGGACTCTGTCCACAGGGGAGGCGTCCGAGGCTGCGGCCATGACTGCAACCGAGAACACCCAGACCCCTTCCCCTGTCGCCGCTGCTCCGGCGGCCGCGCCGCGTCCGGCGCGCACCACCAGGACGTCGTCGACGTCGCGCCGCCCGGGTGCCGAGAAGGCGGCCCCGGCCGGCACCCCGGCGGGCGGCACCGACCCCCGCTTCGCCAACGGACCGCTCGCGGTCGTCGACGTCGAGGACGGGAAGGTGCTGGCGTACTGCACCGGCGGCCTGGTCCTGGACGTGCCCGCCAAGTCCCTGCCGTCCCTGGTGGAGTGGACGCTCAAGGAGGCGAAGCTCGGTCAGCCGAAGCTCGCCGGGCCGGGCAAGGACGCCGACCCGCTGCTCGTGCTCACCGAGGCCGCCCTCGAGCGCTACGGCCTGCCCGTCACCCTCACTGACGAGGAGAAGCACGCTGGGCGGATCCCGGAGGGCCACAAGGTCGTCAAGCAGTTGGCCCGCGCGGAGTGGAAGCTGACGAAGAGGGGCTTCAGCCCGTGGGCGAGGATCTACCGCCCCGCCACCGGCTCGGAGCGGGCCTGCGTCCAGCTCTGCATCCCCTCCTGGAACGCGCTCGACTCCCGGCACTGGGGCGAGGCCGGGCAGCTGCCGCCGGCGGAGCTCGCCCGCGTCCTGGGCGTGTACGCCTCGCGGGTGATGACGCCGCGCGGCTCCACGGCCGTGACCGGGCTGGAGCTGATGACCGCGCTGCACCCTCCGACGCGCGCCTCCGAGCCGGACGCCGACGGCCGCCGGCACTCCGAGCACAACCCCGGCTCGCTGGGCAAGGACGCCATCGACCCGATGAACTGGCCGCCGTGCGAGGTCCCTGACGGCCACCCGGTCCTCAAGGACCTGCCCCGATTCCACGTGCGCGGCCCCGGCGAGAAGCTGTTCGAGGAGGCATACGACTGGGCGCGGCCGATGACCGATGCCGAGTGCACCCTTCGCCACCTGGTCGGCATCGACGTCAACATGGCCTTCGCCGCCGGCGCGAACGGGCTGAACGTCGGCCTCGGGGAGGCGACGCACGTCACGAACCCCGTGTTCGACCCGAAGCTGCCCGGCTCGTGGCTGGTCGACCTCTCCCACGTCGACCTGTCGCGGGTGAAGGTCGGCAAGGAGTGGGTGGAGCTGGACGGCTCCCTGCTGCCCTCTCCGTTCACGCCGAAGGGTGAGCGCCCGACCGGGCCGGCCTGGTACGCGACGCCCACCGTGGCGTACGCGGTAGAGCTCGGCTACGAGGTGCGGCCGATCGAGGCGTGGGTCCGGTACGACAACGGCCGCTACCTGGACGGCTGGTACAACCGGCTGCGCGACGCCTACCTGGCCACGATGGCCGACCTCGGCGTCAACGCGGACATGGAGCCGGCCGACTTCCTCGCGGCGATGGACGGCTACAAGGAGCGCGACCCCGAGCTGGCCATCGTCATCTCGGCGATCAAGGCGACCGTCAAGGGCGGCCTGGGCAAGCTCCGCGAGCGGCCCCGCGGTGAGGGCTGGCGGCCGGGTGAGCCGTGGCGGGCACTGTCCCGTCCGACGTGGCGGCCGGACATCCGCGCGGCGGTCATCTCCCGCACCCGGATCAACCTGCACCGGAAGATCGTCAAGCACGCGGCGTTCACCGGGCAGTACCCCATCGCGATCCTGTCCGACTGCGTCGTCTACGCGTCCAACGGCACCAGCCCGCTGGACTTCCTGCCCTACCGGGACGGCAAACCGCTGCCCGGCGGCTTCAAGCTCGGCATCAACCCGGGCCTGGTCAAGCACGAGGGCACCCAGACCGTCCTGTGGGGCGAGGAAGTCCGCGAGCGGTTCAACGCCCCGGAGCTCAACCTCGCCCGCTACATCAAGGACGGCACCGTCACCGACGTCGACAACGGAGAGTAGGAGAGGGCCACGATGACCCTGTTCGGGGACGGCCTGGAAGCCGCAGTGCAGAAGGCATTCACCCGCCCGGCGCCCAAGAGCGCGGGCGCGCAGATGCGGTACCTGGTCAAGCAGCTCAAGACCACCAAGGCGGTCGCCCAGATGCTGCGCATCTCCCAGCGCACCGTCGAACGGTACGTGAAGGACCAGATCAAGAAGCCCCGCCGCGACCTCGCCGCGCGCCTGGAGCGCGAGGTGAAGAAGCGGTGGCAGCCGCAGATCCGGGCCAAGGCCCGGCAGAAGGCGGCCACCACCGGTGGCATCGTTATCGACACCCGCGCCCGCATGGGTTACACCGCGCCGATCGGGTCGACGGATGAAGACCGTATTCGGCACCTGACCGTCGCCCTGCCCCCGCAGTACGCGGCCCGCCTATTCGAGGCCCAGGAGACCGGCGCTAGCGAGCGCGAGCTCCAGCAGATCGCGGCCGAAGGGCTCAAGGAGGTGTACTTCCAGGACGGCGGTAGCCGCGCCGGTTCCCTGGAGGAGGTCCGGTTCACGGACATCGAGCACCTGGAGTTCGACCTGTAAGAGGCCGAAGATTGGTGGACGGGCCCATCTAAAGGGTGTTGCAGAAGGCCGTGATCTCGCAGGCTGAAGCGGCTTTCGGGCCTGTGCGGTCATGCGGCGAGGGTGAGGTTGTGCATGCGGGCCACGGCCTGGACGGCGTGGTGAAGGCCGTTGCCGCGTTGCCGGCAGTCGCGGAGGATCTTGTAGTTCTTCATCCGGGAGAAGGTGTGCTCGACGCGGGCGCGGACCTTGCGATGCTGCGCGTTGTCTTCTTCCTCGCCCTTGAGCAGGGGTCGTCCGGGGCGTTTGCGGTGCGGGACGATCAGTCCGGTGTTGATGTAGGCGCCGTCTCCGAGGACCGTCACTCCTTCGCAGTGCTGGGCCAGGCCGGAGTCCCGCCAGGCTTTCGCGTCCGCGGTGTTGCCGGGCACCGGACGGGCGGTTGCCACCACCAGGCGGGACTCAGCATCGACGATGACCTGCACGTTCGCCGAGAACCGGTAGTTTCGTGAGGACGCGCCGACCGTGCGGTCGCGGACCGGGACGAGGGTGCCGTCCACGATCCACAGCCGCTCGGCGGCGTCGGCAGGGGTCCGAGCCGGCTCGAGTGCGAGCAGCGGGCCGAGCCTTTGGATCACCCGGCACACCGTCGCGGGTGAGACGCCGAACAGCGGGGCGAGCTGCCGCATGGTGAGGTTCGTGCGGTAGTACACGGCCACCAGCAGCACCCGCTCGGCCAAAGGCAACCGCCACGGGCGACCCCAGCCGCAACCCTCGCCACCGCGCTCCCGGACCGCTTTCAGCAACCGGCCGAACTGATCCATCCGCAGACCGGTGAACGTCTCCACCCACACCCGCTCGGCCCTCAACACCCCAGCCATGCAAAGGAGATGCCCAGTTCACGGCCTTCTGCAACACCCTTTACGCTCCGTCCCGTTACCGCACACGGACCGGTTGTCGGAGGCTGCGGATAGTGTGCCCAGCTGCGGCGGTGTCCCAAGTAGAGAGGACCGCGAACGTGGCGAGCGAGAGCAGCATCCTGCGGGCAGCGTGGGTGCCCGATGACGACCCTGAGCGGGATTGGGCGATCGCAGCCGATCTGGCCGTCGATTGGGTTCGGCAGGAATGTGCTGAGCAGGGCGCTGTCGGCGTGCTCGTGCTCAACGCCTTCGGGGTGGAACAGCAGATCCCGTCCCTGCGGCGTTTCGCAGCGGAGCACACTGTCACTACACCGCGTGCCTCCCGCGACCGTGTCGGCCGTGGCCGGGGGCCCGTTCTGGCATACGTTCCGGACGAGAGGACCCTCGACTTTGCCGCGGACCTGGCACGTGGGTCCTCGCTGGCCATTGTGGAGAGCGTCCACGGCTTCCCGCTCGAAGGCTGGGCGCGCCAGCTCGGCGCCATTGACCTCACCCGGCCCGAGAAGCGGCCCGAGCCGATCGATTCGGAGCTGGCTGAAGCCATCGACCGGTTGGACTTCTACAAGAACAACGGCTTCGGTGACCAGTTCGGCAAGCAACAAGCTCAGCGCATTCTGCAGAACCTGCGCGGCGCGGGGCTGCTGGAGCGGGACGTGATCCTGGGAGCTCTAGCAGCCCGAGGTGCCTCCGATCGTGCGGTGCGGAACCTCGGCAAACTGATAGCCGCGCTGGATCGCCGCTGAGTCCGCCAACAGCCCGATTCACTGCCTCGCCATCTGACATGAAGCCCTGCGGTCCGGGGCGTGGGCGTTTCCGTGCGGCCGTCCCGCTCAGAACCGGTGACAGCTGGTGCGCCGCATGCTGAGCGCTGTGCGGCGAGCAGGCCGTCGTCCGCCCTTCAAAACCCTCGGTACATGGCAATCAGGTGGCACTACGGTTCGCTTTATGTTCGGAAGACGTAAGAAGCAGTGTGATCCGCTGGTGGCAGATGCCCAGCGATCGATCGGGGATGCCCTCGTTGAGGGCATCCCCGATCATCTGGAAATTCCCCTGCGCCGCTGGGTCATGGAGATCCTCCTAGCGGACGAGGAGAACGCCGAGAAAGTTGCCCTACATCTGAGGCTGCGCGTCGACACCGGCCCGCATGAGTACTCGCCGGCCAAGTTTCTAGCTAGCCGCACCACCGACAAGCAGCTACTCGACGTCATCGACACGATGCTGCGCTTCAGCGCACCGCCCGAGCCTGAACCTGGCAGCCCGCGGGCCTACAGGTTCGACATGAGCGGCTACGTGGACGGCAGCGCCGACCGGAACAGGGCTATCGCCTACCTTCAGGACCTGCTGACGTTCGGGGGCTCTGCGTACCGCGTGAATGATGCCCGTACCGGACTTGAGCTACGGGTCGACAACACGGCGCAGAAGGCCGTGGCCGGAGCGCTCGCCGCGTCGCGTACGCCAAGCAGCGGCTCGGCCGCCGACCACCTCGCGACTGCCTGGAATTGTGCCTACGGACGGGACCCGGACCCGACCAAGGCGTACAGCGAAGCGATCAAGGCGGTGGAGTCGGCCTCCCAGTCCGTCATCGAACCGAACAACGCCAAGGCGACCCTCGGATCGATGCTGGGAGTGATCAGAAATTCGCCGCAGCGATTCTCCACGGCGATTCCCGCACCCGGTCAGGAGAACGACATCGAGCTGGTGTCCGCCATGATGCAGCGGCTGTGGAAGGGTCAGACCGCCCGGCACGGCTCGCAGAACCCGACCCGGTTCGAGACCCAGCGCGAGGCCGAAATGGCCGTGCACCTGGCTGCCACCCTCGTGCAGTGGTTCGCCGCCGGCCTGGTCCAGCGAACACCGTAAGCCGGGATTCCGCAGCGGCGCCGGGCCGGGCCGCTGCGGTCGTCTTGCCCACGCCGACGGGCCCTGCCCTGACCGCACCCGATGGAAGACAGATGTCATGATCGACTTGACGGCCGCCCTCTCCCGGGAGCAGACCCTGCTCCTGACGACGATGGCCCAGCAGTACCTCATGGAGGGCCAGTGGCCCGTCTGGCAGTTCACCGTCGGCACCCTGGATCGGCATGACCTCGAGGCCGAGGAACTCATCCGCTCCCTGCCCCGTGTCGGTTCCTCCGGGCACGTGGGCCCCTCTTACGGCCTCACCACGCACAACAGCTTCCACATTACCGACGATGACCGCCCCGCCCTCACGATCGCTGCCGCCCTCCACGTCCCCGAGCTCCAGCCGTACGTGGCCGCCCCCTTCCTCCGCGTCCTCCACGTGCTGATCGCGATCCAGCGCAGCGCACCGCTGTCGACGCAGAAGGCAGCCAGGCCGCGGTTCACCCTCGCGGACATCGAGCGGGAGCTGCCCGGACTGCCCCGGGGCTTCCTGGCCCGGCTGTCCGACGTCCTGAACCATGAGCCGGCCACCTGGGGCGGCTCCAGCGGAACGGAGGACGGCGCCTGGTGGCGCGAGCTGCGCCGGGAGATCCGCCAGTACCGGGACGCCACCACCCTGCAGGAGTACGTGTGCACCACCACCCGCCTCATCACGGCACAGGCAGAATCACTCCCGGCTCCTCACCCCCTGGTGCCGCCCCCCGCGCCCGCTCCAGCCGTCGGCTCGTACGTTGCCGAAGAGCTCATTGCCGACCTGGAGGCCAAGGACACCGCCTTCCGGACGGACAAGCTGCTCGCCCTGGTCCACGAGCTCAACGCCAACTACGCCGACGAGCGCCCGTACGCGTGCCAGATGCTGCTCCGAGCGATCCTGGACCACATCCCGCCGGTCTTCGGTCAGAAGAACTTCCAGCACGTCGTCGCGCACGGGCCGTGGGGCAGGACCGAGAAGGTGTACATGAAGCAGCTCACGGAGTTCCGCACCTCCGCCGACGACGCACTGCACCGGCAGATCGGTACCCGGACCAGCCGCTTCAGCATCAGTGACCTTCCGACCCGTGCCAGCGTCAACGCCCTGCTGGAGGGCGTACTGGACCACCTCCCCGTCATCCAGCAGCAGGAGGCATAACGGCATCGGGCGGATGTCAGCCGCCGAAGCCCTGATCGAACCCGCGAAGCACGAAGTCAAGCTCGGCGGCGGCGCCGCACAGCGAGCACAGCCGGACACCTGCTGCTAAGCCACGTCCAAGGCCCGCTCCAGCGTCAGCACTGCCGTCCCGGCCGGGACCGTGGCCGCCGGCCTTCGCCATCACCCAGCCCGACAGGCGGCCCGACCCGAGAACCTGCTCCACGACCGACAGCTTCGGCAGGTACTCAGTGGGCACCTGGGGTCGTACGAGACGCCCTCCACGGACCGCACGTGCTGTGGCGAGACCGACCAGCAGCGACACCGCCACAGCCCCGGGCATCGCGGAGGTCGGCCACCGGCATTCGACCGGCAGATCTACCGCCGCCGGAACGTAGTTGAGCGCTGCTTCAACCGCCTCAAGGGCTTCCCCGGCATCGCCACCCGATATGACAAGACCGCCACCGGAGCGTCCGCCGGCTGCTGGGCAAGATCATTTTGAAAACGGGCCCAGTTCGCAGGCGTTTGCATAGTGCCCCTCGCGCAGAAGTCTTCTGTTGGTACATGCAGGTACTTACGTGCGGGTTACAACTTCAGGCCGTAGGTGCCACTGCGCGTCAATCAGACTGCTGGTCGACGACTAGACCCAGGGGGCTGAGCAGCGTGGTACCAGGGGCCTTTGCCGGCCCCTGGACCCCGCTGCCCCCGCCACTTCCCGGCGCGAATCCGTTTCGTGGTGGCCCAGGCCCGTACGCGCCGGAAAGCGGCGGGGTACGGGTGGCAGTGGGACCGAAGACTTGCACCACCTTGCGCAGTCGGTATCTGAGTCGACTGCGAACCGGCTGAATGCTCGATCGTGGGGTTCAGGTCCACTCGTCCAATGAGTTCCACAAGGTTCGACGAGGTGAGCTTGGCTTCCCGCCGAACTGACAGTGCTCGGTGGTTGCACGTGCCGGGATGTGAACGGCGGGTTCCTACTGAGGTAAGAGAGCGCAGCCGCTAATAGGCATCTGACCTGCGCAGTTACCTCGAACAACCAAGACCGGAAGAACTGGCAGGCAGTTCTTCCGGCAGCAGAGGGCGATCAGGAGACCTGAGTGAACAGATCCTGCAGCCGTGTCACACAGTCCCATGAATCGTGCACCACGATCTCACCGCCGCGGACAGCGATCCTGCGAGCGGTCACCCAGATCTGACGATCCGGGCACCACGGTCCTGCAGCCGTGGCAGATTGACGTGACGTACATGAGAGGGCAGCAATGTGGCTGGGCTGGAGGGTGCGACTCCTGAGCGCGTGAGCAGGCGACACGGCCGACAGGCTGGGCTGATTGACTCCCTGCTCATGTACGTTAAGTTCATCTGGTCGGCCTCGCAGCCGCCTTTCATGAACCGTCCGACAAGCCCCGTGCACGGAGGACCCGTTGGGAGCAGTACGCAGGCTGGTTGATGCCGAGACTGGCGAGGCGGTCCCCTACGCGCCGTACGCCTTCTCCGGCAGGCACACCCAGGTTGACAAGGCACGCGTCGAGGCAATCACCGAATCTAAGGCGTTCACGCCCAGCCAGAAATTCCTCGTCCTGTGGTGGATCGGCGTCTCACCCGAGGGCATGGAACCGTTGAGAGCCACCGGGGCCGACATCGCCAAGCGGGTAGGGATGTCCACCGACGCTGTCGGGAAGATCAACAGGAAACTGGCCAAGCACCGCATCCTGATCGTCCGCGGACGCATCGGCAACTACAACTTCTACCGGATCAGCCCGTACATCGCCTTCCACGGAACGGGCATCGAACAGCGTGAAGCGGTGAAGACGTGCAACCCGCCGGACATCCCCGGATTCAACGAGAACGTGCCTGCACGGTGGGAGGCCCAGTGACCAGCAGCGACGACAAGCAGAAGAACCTCGAGCTGCTTGAGAAGACCGCCGGCATGACCGCCAACCAGCGTCTCGTCGTCATGCTCTACGCACTGCACCCGACCGACCGGTCCGGAGCCGTCCTCGAGACCGCCGCCAACCTGGCCAAACTCGTCGGAATGGCCGCGCCCGTCTTCTCCCGCACTCGCAAGCAGGTCATCGAAGCTGGCTGGCTCGAGGAGACCGAGAGGCTTGGCCACATCCGGTACTACAGGCTCGACCCCAAGCGCATGGGCGAGCACGTTGTCATCCCTCTCCGCCGCGCAACCTGACGCTCCTCAGATCGTCCCTCATTGACGTGAAGTACATAAGGGACGGCGTGCAGAACCGTTCCCCTTGACCACTCGGCAATCTCTGCTGCAGGTCGAGGCGGCTGGAGCAGTGTGTGATCGATGCTGAGGGCGGCAGCAGCACTGTACGCCTGCGCGTACGCCGAGTCGTGGAACCGTACGAAGATCGGGGCAGCTCTACTTCCGCGACGGCGGCCGGCGGGCCTACGGCCTGGAGGTGGAGTTCACCGACGCCAAGGCTCGACGTGCAGCTGCTCAGCGATTCGCGCTCAGTGGCCTTCCCCCCGGGGCCCCGCAGTACTGCCCTCCTGGCGGCTGGATCGTGCCGTGTTGTGTCCGTGCTGGTCGGGTACGGCTTCGGCGATTGGCCGTTGTGGAGGGGGCTTCGGGGTGGGTAAGGCGAGCCGGGGTAAGCGGGAGCGCAGCAGGGACAGAGACGGGCAGTGGACCGCGACTGCCGCGGCGCGGGTGGCACACCGTCTGCGGGATCAGACTCAGCGGTGTCTGGCTGGTAACCCGTGGGTGCAGATGACGATGGCCTCGAATATGAACAACGTGGTCAGCGAGCTGTATGCCGTGCTGGCGAACAGCAATCTCACCGATATGCCGGACAAGCCCGTGGACATCGAGCAGGACGCGGCGTTGTCGATGACGCTGGGCAAGCAGGGCCACCCACCGCCGTGGCCCCGGTCGGCGGGAGAGGCCGCTGCCTGGCAGATACGCCAGATCCAGAAGCTGCTGAGGCAAGCGGAAATCCTCGTCATCTCGCCGGCCGCACACGCCGCGGTCATGGCTGCGGCCGCCACCCTCGAACCAGCCGACATCAGCACCCTGGACCGCGACCGGGACATCCCCATGCCCACCGGGCTGCTGGTGCTGCCCGAACCGATCGTGGTCGTCAACCGCACCGGGACACTCTCGGACACCCGGGCGTTCGGCTGGCAGTTCATCACCCAGCACCAGATCCTGCCCACCGCTCGGTATCCGGGTGTGCGGGTGACGACGTTCATGGACCGCGATGGCCCCGTGCAGCCGGCAGGATGGCGGCAAGCGGTCTCCCAGGCACGCGCCTCCGGCAATCCGCTGCCACCACTGATGCCGGACGGCATGTACGGGATGCGCGGCGATGCCTGCCTGGCGGAGGAGAGCACCGAGACGCTCGCTGACCTGTCCAAGTTCCACCGCCAGATGCAACGGGCCCTCACCCAGGCCTCCCAGTGGCGTGCAGAACCGGTCCCCGAGACCGGCGAATGGGCCGGCGGGCGGGTGGACGACCCCTACGACGACTTTGTAGGCCGCTACATGTTCGCCTGCTGGCGCCTCCTCGCCCAGGGCGTCACGGCTGTCGGCCCCTCACACCCCGCGCCTGCGGTGCGCACGACCGCAACTGGACTGGACGGATCCGCGCCGCGGGACCCCGATGTGCGGGTCATCCGGCTTGCTGCGCCCTCGCCTCGCCCGTCGGAGCCGGCCGGCGAGACGAAGCGGGTGTACCACCACCGGTGGCCAGTGCGGATGCACAAGGTCCGGCAGTGGTATCCCAGCCGCCAGGAACACCGGGTGATCTGGCGAGGCCCGTACATCAAAGGACCCGCTGACGCACCGCTGATGACGGGCGAGAAGGCATACCTCGTGGATTCGTAGCTGCGCCCTGATGGCCTGCGCCGAGCCGGTCACGTGCGCGGGTTTCGCGGACTGAGCAGACGCACCTGAGATCCGCGCCGTGTCCAGCATCGTGCCGAGGTGATGGCGGCGTGCCACGACCAGGGCGTGCCAGCGCTGGCGGGTGGCTGGCTCGCTGTCGATCCAGCGGGCGCCGAACGCCTGATGGGGAGCGAGATCGGCCATGAAGGCGGCGATGTCGCTGTAGTAGGCGAAGTCGCCGCGGGTGTTCTCCTCCAGCCGGGCGATCGTCATGGCCACCTGGTCCTGGTCGTCGCGGACGGCGTGGTGGAAGGCGAGGGCGAGGTCCAGGGCGAGCTCGGTGTACGTCACGCCCGCTGTGCGGATCTCGGCGCGTAGCATCTGGGCGCGGTCGTCGGTGCGGTCGTCGGTGCGGTCGTCGGTGCGGTCGGCGTCGCGGGCGAGCGCCGCGGACCCCTCCGCGATTCCATGCGATTGTCACGGTGTCACGTCCGGTTTGCCCCCAGCCACCGGCTGGTCAGTTGTCCACTGGTGTCCGAGCTGGGATCCCAAGGCCGACCCCGGGTCGCCGGTCAGCCAGCCACTGCTTCTCGGATTCTCCGCCCGATCTCGTCGCCGAACGTCCAGGGAGAGCCTGCGCTCCGGTAGGGGCACGAATACCTGTAGTGGCCCGTCTCCTCGTTGAAGATGAAGTCTGCGACCCAAGTCCCTTTTCTGGAACGGGTTCGGTACGTTGCTGCAACCGTGAAGCCCTGCACGGAGAATCTCTCGACTGCTTGGCCGTACACGCTTGCTGCGACGGCTTGCACGATGGCTTCGAACTCCTGCTCCGACAGTTTCCCCATGTCGCCCCCTCATGACGATTGCGCTGCGGCCAGAGTAGCGATGACCTGCCCAGGCGTAGCTCGGCCTCGGGCGTACTCAGCGCAGACAGGGCCTTGTAGGAACGGGTCCCAAAACGTTACGACCAGAACGTTTCCGACTTGCCTTACTTGCCTGACACCCGGTGAAGCTATCTGGCCTGCACAAAGCGCCTCTAGATGTGTTGTCCGGGGACGTTGGTGACACGCGTGCTGGGTTCTTGAACGGGTGAGGGCCTCCGGGTTCGGTGTGGATTGCGACATCTGCACCGCTCCGAGGAGGCCCTCGTGCCCCACCGTAATGCCCCGCTGACCGAGACCGGGCGTCTTCGCCTGGCCCGCTGTGTCGTCGACGACGGCTGGCCGCTGCGCCGGGCTGCCGAGCGTTTCCAGGTCAGCCACACCACCGCCGCCCGCTGGGCCACCCGCTACCGCCAGCTCGGCGTCGCCGGAATGAACGACCGCTCCAGCCGGCCCCACCACCAGCCCCGCAGGACGCCGGCCGAGACCGAGACGGAAGTCCTCCGACTCCGGCGCGAACACCGCATCGGCCCGCTGCGGCTGGCCGTCCGGTGCCACATCGCGGCCTCCACCGCCCACCGCATCCTCCAGCGGCACGGCCAGCCGCCTCTGAGGGCCCTGGACCGGGCCACCGGCGAACCCGTCCGCCGCTACGAACGCGCCCGACCCGGCGAACTGGTCCACATCGACGTCAAGAAGCTCGGCAGGATCCCCGACGGCGGCGGCCACAAGACCCTCGGCCGGGCCGACGGCCACCGCAGCCGGACCAACGGCGCCGGCTGGGCCTACCTGCATACCGCCCTCGACGACCACAGCCGGATCGCCTACACCGAGGACCTGCCCGACGAGACCGCCCCGACCTGCGCAGCTTTCCTCGTCCGGGCCACGGCCTACTTCGCATCGCTGGGCATCCGCATCGAGCGGGTCCTGACCGACAACGCCTGGGCCTACAGCAAGAACACCTGGCGTGACACCTGCCGCGACCTGGGCATCAGCCCCCGCTGGACCAGGCCTTGGCGGCCCCAGACCAACGGCAAGGTCGAACGCTTCCACCGCACCCTGCTCGACGAATGGGCCTACCAGCGGCCCTACACCTCAGACCACGAGCGCAGGGAAGCGTTCACCGACTGGCTGCACTGGTACAACTACCACCGCCCCCACACCGGCATCGGCGGCCACCCACCAGCCAGCCGCGTCACCAACCTGCCCGGTCAGCACATCTAGATAACTACGACGGCCGCCAGGGCGACGCGCGCCGTGCCGCGCCCCGGAGGGCTACAGGACGCTCCGGAAGGGCTACAGCGAAGCGGGCAACCGACGAGCGGGACGAGGGCGCCGACCGCGCCGCACTCCGCCCTCCCCGCCCGTGCCCGGGCGCGGTTACTGGCCCCAGTAACCCACAACTCGCTGCCCCCGGTTACTGCTGCCGTAAGCCGTCTCCGCCGGTGCCTCACTGCTGTCTTTTGACGTGGATCTCTTCGCTTTGCAGCTTCATGCTTCGTCTGGTCCTTCGTCTTGCAGAGTGACCTTTCGTCGCGGGCTTCGGTTAGGGAGTCGTGGCAGGTTCGTTAGGGGTGCTGCCGGGCGGGGTCTCCGGGCCGCCTGCGGAGGGGTTCGAGGTCGCGTACGCCGACCGGGACGGGTCTGAGTTCCGTCGCCCGCTGGTGGATGCCTGGGCAGTGCGGTTCGAGGACGTCGCGCCGGTACGCGCGTTCAAGTCGTACAAGGGTCAGCGGCATCTGCCGGGTCTGTGGTGGTCGTCCACGGTGGGCGGGCACATCGGGTACGAGTCCTGGCTGGAGCGCGACCATGTGATGCTGCTGGACTTCGACCCGTCGGTGGTGGGGATCTCGTCTCAGCCGTTCTGGCTGTTCTGGCGGTCAGATGCGGGCAAGGGCGTCTCGCATGCGCCGGACTACTTCGCCCGCCGCGAAAACGGCACGGGGGTGGTGGTCGACTGCCGTCCGGCGGATCGGCGCAAGCCCCGGGACGTGATGAAGTTCGAGGCGACGCAGGCAGCCTGCGCCCAGGTGGGATGGGAATTCCGGCTGGTCGGGGCGCCGGACGCGATCGTGGTGCGCAATGTGCGCTGGCTTGCGGGCTACCGCCACCCCCGGCACCGGCTGGAACCCGTGGCCTCCGAGCTGCTGGCGGCGTTCGCCGAGCCACAGCCCGTGATGGGCGGGGCCTCTGCGGTGGGGGACCCGATCAGGGTGCTGCCGGTGCTGTTCCACCTGCTGTGGTCGCACGAGCTGACGGCGGATGTGTCGGTACCGCTGCATGCCCTCTCGCTGGTGTCAGCCGGGGTGCGGAGGTGACGGCCGGGCCGGGCAGGCCGGTGCTGCGGCCAGGGGACTGGGTCACCTACGACGACGGGGATCATCAGGTGGTGGCGCTCGCCGGCACGTCCGTGCGACTTCGGTCGGCGACGGGGGCGGAATCGGTGGTGCTGGCGTCGCACCTGATGGCGGCGCCGGACTTCGCCGTCACCGGCACGGAGCCGTTGCCCGCGGTGGAGCCGTCCGGGCTGCTGGCCACGTTGCCGGAGGCGGTGCGGGAGGCGGCGCGTGAGTGGGAACGGCACATGGTGGAGATCGAGACCGGGCTGCCGCCCAGCACCACGCCGGGTACTCCGCCGCGCCCTGGATATGACCCGGCTGCGTTCTCGCTGATGGAACGGATGGCCGCGAAGGCGCGAGAGCTGGGAGTGACCGTTCGGACCGTGCAGAGCCGACGGTCGCGCTACGTCCGGCAAGGGGTCTGGGGGCTGGTGGACCAGAGGGCGACCCAGACCTGGGAGGCGACGGGGCGGGCGGATGCACGGCTGGTCGCGGCCGTCCAGGAGGCCCTGGAAGCGGAGACGCACACCTCGACAGGGACCCGGTCACGGCTGATCCGCCGAGTGGTCAAGCTGGTGGAGGCTACCTACGGCGAAGGGGTGGTGCCGCTGCCGAGTCAGCGGACCTTCTACAAGTTGATCGACGCGCTGTCCACGGGGAGGCACACCTTCGGTTCGGCGGTCACGCGGCGGCAGACGGCGAACCGGCCCGAAGGGCCGTTCACACCGACTTTCGCGGACCGTCCCGGAGAGCAAGTCCAGATCGACTCCACCCCTCTGGACGTGATGGTGGTGCTCGATTCAGGGCTGACTGCCCGCGCGGATCTGACAATCGCGGTCGACGTCGCGACGCGGACGATCTGCGCCGCGGTGCTGCGGCCGGTGGGGACCAAGGCGGTGGACGCCTCGCTGCTGCTGGCCCGGATGCTGGTGCCCGAGCCGATGCGGCCTGGCTGGCCTGCCTCGCTGCGGATGGCGGCGTCGCGGATGCCCCACCTGCGCCTACTGGACGTGGACGCGCGGATGGAACAGGCCGCGGCGAAACCGGTGATCGTGCCGGACACCGTCGTCATCGACGGCGGGAAGGTGTTCATCTCCGACACCTTCGTGCGGGCCTGTGACCGGCTCGGCATCTCAGTGCAGAGGGCACGTCCGCGCACGCCGACCGACAAGGCCATCGTGGAGGCGACGTTCTCCGCGATCAACACACTGTTCGTCCAGCACCTTCCCGCCTACACCGGCCGGGAGGTTTCCCGCCGAGGCGAACGGGTCGAGGACCGGGCCATCTGGACGGTTCCCGAGCTCCAGGACCTGCTGGACGAGTGGCTGCTGGCCGGGTGGCAGGCCAGAGTGCACGATGCTCTGCGCGACCCGTTCCGGCCGAAGAAGGCGATGTCGCCGAACGACAAGTACGCCTCCCTGGTCGCGGCCTGCGGCTACCTGCCGCTGGTCCTACGCGGTGAGGACTATCTGGAACTCCTGCCGGTGACCTGGCGGGCCATCAACGGCTACGGCATCCGGATCAACTACCGCACCTACGACAGCTCCGAGTTGGGGCCCCTGCGGCGCCAGCACTCCGGACATGCGGCCAAGCGCGGTCTCTGG
Organism: Streptomyces sp. NPDC014764; assembly: GCF_043082785.1. Classification (NCBI taxonomy): domain Bacteria; kingdom Bacillati; phylum Actinomycetota; class Actinomycetes; order Kitasatosporales; family Streptomycetaceae; genus Streptomyces; species Streptomyces sp. NPDC014764. The sequence continues at coordinate 63,247 of NZ_JBIBXY010000023.1, forward strand.
GAGGTCCACTACGACCCCTACGACCTGTCCCAGGTGTTCGTACGCACCCAGCAGGGTTGGATCACCGTCCCCTGGGTGCATCTTCCGCTGGTGAACGCGCCGTTCGCGGACTTCACCTGGCAGCACGCACGGCGTCTGGCCGCCGAGGCCGGGCTGGACGACACCAACGAGGCGGCGGTAGCCCGGGTCCTGGACGAGTTGCTGACCCGCGCCGAACACGGCCCGGACACCCGCACCGCGAAGGTGGCCGCCCGCACCCGCGCCGCAGCCGCCTCCCAGCGGCCGCCCGCACCGCGCACCGCCCCGGAACCAACCCCGCCCGACCCCGGCACCGAACCGGCCGAGGTGATCCCGTTCGGTGTCTTCGACGCCCACGCAGAAGCCGAAAGGTGGCTATGACCAGGCCCTCCCGCACATCCTTCGTCCCTCAGCAGGCCACGGAGCAGGAGCCGCCGCCGGACAGCCCGCTGACCACGAAGGAGGGGTGGCGCCGCTTCGTCGAGCACGAACCCTCCCCGCCCCCGCTACTGACCGCGGCCCAGCGCGCCGCCCTGTCCCGGAAGGAGAAGCTGCACGACGACGAAGTACGCCGGAACTATCACGCCGATCTGCCGCTGGTGAACACCCCGACCATCCGGAAGGTCATCGCCACCTCGCGGCTGCTGGTCCAGCTCAACCGGCAGCAGATTTCCGCCCGTCGGGGAGTCATCATCAGCGGCGCCTCTGGCACCGGGAAGACCACCGCCCTCTCCCAGCTCGGGCGGGCTCACGAGATCGCCGTCCGCAAGCGCCACCCACGCGACCGCTCCCGGCTCCCGGTCCTCTACGCCACCGTCCCGCCGGCCGCCACCCCGAAGATGCTCGCCATGGAGTTCGCCCGCTTCTTCGGCCTGGACTTCCCCACCCGATTCAACATCACCGACGTCGTCAACGCGGTCTGCGCCACCGCAGCACACGTCCACGTCGACCTCGTCCTGATCGACGAACTGCACAACCTGAACCTGGCCACCCGCACCGGCGCCGAAGCCTCCGACCAGCTGAAGTACTTCGCCGAAAGACTCCCCGCCACCTTCGCCTACGCGGGCATCGACGTCGAGGACCAGGGCCTGTTCGCCGGCACCCGAGGCCGCCAGATCGCCGGGCGGTTCACCGTCATCCCCACCACCCCGTTCCCCTACGCGCCTGGAGTGGACCGGGAGGCCTGGCACTCCCTGGTGGGCACCCTGGAATCCCTTCTGCGGCTGCACCGCCATCAGCCCGGAACGCTGACCGGCCTGAGTGAATACCTCTACCACCGGTCCGGCGGCATGATCGGCAGCCTCTCCCAGCTCATCCGCGGCGCTGCGGTGCTCGCCATCGAGGACGGCAGCGAACGCATCACAGAAGACCTTCTGGAGACGGTCCCGGTCGACTACGCCGCCGAACGCTCCCAAGCGCTCACAGCCCCGGAGAAACCCCGCTCACGCCGGAGGCGCATCGCCTGATGCTCCTCCCCCGCCTGCCCGACCCGGTCCCGCCCGCACAGCACGAGATCGCCGCCTCCTACGTCGGCCGCCTGGCCCGGCTCCACGGTCTCGACATCAACGCCCTCTGGCGGTGCGTCACAGAACGCGAAGCCTCCGGCGGGATGCGCCGCGTCGTCGTCCCCGAACGTCTCGCCGCCATCACCGGCCGGACGGTCCACGCTCTCGCCGGAGCCCTGCCCGAACTACGCACCCCGCAGCCCGACTGGGCCATGTTCCGCCACCAGCCACAACCCGGCTGCCACCACTGCAACGCCAAACACCCCGGCGGCGAGGTCACCAGGATCCTGCCGCACCACCGCTACGTCTGCACCCGGCACCGGCTATGGCTCTGCCCGTCCGACGCCGACGGACACACCACGCCCCTCGACGCCCTCCCGGAAATCGTCCAGGCACAACGCAGACACCTGCGCATCCTCCAGCGCCACGGCTGGTCCGTCACCTACGACGCCGTCCTCACCGCCATACTCATCTGCGGCCAGCTCTGGTCCCTCCCGGAGAACGAAAACGGCGAAGCGTGGCACGACTGGATCCGCCGGGCCAACATCCTCATCCCGCCCGGCACAGCCGAAGCGACCTTCTCCGTCGCACGCCTCTGCGCCGCGGTCTATCCCGAAGCCGTCGCCCTGGCCCCGCTCTTCGCATCGCCCTACTGGAGACAACAAGCACAGCGAACGGTCTGGGACCGCCGCCTTTTCAACGCCGAGATCGCCCGACGGCTACGACACCCTCGCTACGGCCGACACGAGAACGACCCCATCAGCCACTGGGCCAACATGACGGCCAAGCGCCCGCCGCTTGCTCCGATCCGTGTCCACGACCAAGGACATCACCTCCGGAAACCAGCCCAGCGCACCGCCACCCAACGCGCACAGCAACGCCATGCCCACGCCTTCAATCCATCCCACCGAGCCGGCGAAGCACTCGTCGCGCACCGCCACCTCGCCACCGTGTTCCGGCGTGCCTGGCACCCCTTCCGAACCCACGCCCTTCTCCCGAACGGAGACAGCTACTACAAGCTCTCCTGATGACCGTCCCAGCAGTGCTGTCGAGTTGCGGATACGCGCTGTTGCAGAACTCAATCGGAGGGCGTGACCGGGGACCGCATGCCGAGCCACTGCTCGGCATCCCAGGCCTGGAACCGCTCTACCTCGGTGAACCCCAGCTTCGCCGCGAGGCGCATCGAGCCGACGTTGGCGGTCTGGGTGGCGAGCACCACCGGCTCGCCGGGAAGGACACCGTCGAACCAGTCCAGTGCCGCCGCGCACGCCTCGGCGGCATACCCGAATCCCCACGCCCGCGGCAGGAACAGGTAGCCGAGATCGACCTTCCCCACGGCAGCCGGGCGACGGTGCTCCGGTGCTCTCCTGAGCAGGATCTGGCCGATCATCGCCCCATCGAGATCAACGACGAAACTCCCGGGCCACTGTTCGGGCACCCCGGGCATCTCGCGCTCAAGCTCGTCACGCGGGCGGGGGCCGCCGAGGTAGGTGTGCACCTCCGGCGACGCCAGCAGCTCGATGAACGCCGCACGGTCCCGGGCCTCGGGCTCACGGAGCACGAGCCTCTCGGTCCTGATCGGGGCAGGTGGCCAAGCGACGGGTCCAAGATCAGTCATGTCGGCCAGCCAATCAACAGGCTCGGCAGCGATCAAGACTCGCAGACCGATCAAGCCACCGGCCCGGGCCCCAGCCTCACCAACGGGCCGGACCCTACAGCCACGCCTGCCAGGGACAGGATGCCTCCCGTTCTCGTGAACATCGACTGCGGCAGCGGCGGGCCGCCTCCCGCAGTGCCGTCCATCTGCTGTCGGGATTCGTGAAGAGAACCAGGCGTCCCAACCCTCCGAAAACGCAAGGTTGATCTGCACAACTCCGGCGCCGACGCGCAGACAAAACCTTCATCCCGCTGGCCACGGCCACCTCCACATGCAGCCTCTTGCGGCACCGGACAACTGCTTCCGTCCTCCCCGCCGAGGACGGAGGCACGGGTTACGGCGTATCCAGCTCAAAGAGGGGCGGCGGTGTGTCGTCATCGGTCCTCTTCCATGCATCCGCACCTGCAGACTCATCCAGACCAGGCCCCTGTTCGAACCCCACCGACCACCCGAGCGGATAGAGAACAGCCAGTTAGCGGTGGGTCTTGCGTTGGCATGCGGTGCACGGGCCGACCTTGTCGCCGGGACACGTCAGAGCAGCAGGATCGGTCTCGGTGATCGGCGGAGGCGGGGTGGTCATGCGCTCGGTTGTTGGGACGATTGATGGTGTATCGCCGCGAATGCGGGTTATCGAGGGTCGGGGTTGCTCGGCATTTGAGCAGAGGAATCCGGGAAGTTGCCAGAACTCGCTGTTCGCTGTTCGTGAATCTATACACCGCAGTCCGGAGCAGGCCTCGCCACGAGGTGCTGACAAGGCCTGCTCCGGTTCCACCGACCTTTACTCAGTTTCGCGCCAACTGGTCACCGCCCGCTGGCATTGAGCATAAGCGAATGGCCCAAAAGCCTCACCGAGCCTTTCAGCGTCCTCGCTGTGCATGACCCCAGGATTCCAGACGACGACGGGGTACTCGCCTTGCTGATCGACATGCGAAGAATCGAGTGCGACTAGGCCGCCCATTCCATCGAACATTACGACGATCAGATTGGGTGGCATTCCGTACTGGTTGCGAGCATCCAGGGTTTCCGCGACGGAACCCAGCAGCGTCGACCCCATAGCGGGCGTTGTGTAAACCCCGAGGAATTCTTCGCCGGCGATGTCCCAAGTTCCGAACTCCTCGATCAAGCAGCGATACGAGGGCGGGAATGGGATACCCAGAGCGTCCTCGGCGGCGGCCATAGTCTCTGCGTCACAGCCGTCGGCATAGTTCGCGATGTCTTCGTTCCTGTGGATTAGCTCGATCAGCTGCTCACTTGCTTGAATGGCGTTCATCATGGACCAAATCCTGCCGCTCGATCCTTCCAGTACAACTTCTTCCACGCATCGAATGCTTTCCGATCGATCCCGCTGGGAATATTGGTGCCCACCTTCCAATGCAACTGCTTGTAGTTATTGAAGTGCATCGAGAATGTTACCTCGGCGATCGGACCGTCCTGAGTTTGCAGCATGTGGTGCAGGTTTATCGGCTTGTCGTCTGGCCCCATCGGCGCGATACCTTGCTGCATCCTCTTGAGATTGCTTCGGCCGTACTTGTCCTTTGGGGAGAAATAATCCGGATTTACCAGATCGTCTCTTTGGTAGACGCGCTGACCATCGTACTCGGACAGCTTCCAGTAGGGCTCTTCGGCTTGTTGCTTCTTCCCGCCTCCGCTACTAGCTTTCCCGTCTGCCTCGCGGAATGCGCGCCCGAGGTTATCGGAGCCGGAGTCGATCATCGCGGCTCCGGCGGCCGCGACGCCTGCTCCCGCTGCCATGGTCGGAGCGCCTGCCACGCAGAGGACGCCCGTCCCGCATTCGATGGCACCAGTGGCGGCTAGCAGTCCACCACCAGCTACACCGAAGGCGCCGCCGGCAGTCTCGATGATGCCGGACCAGAAGTTTCCATCCGACAGGATGCTGGCGAGGAAGTTCCCGATGTACTGCTCAGTGTCGCTCGGTCCCACATTTCCAACGCAATGGCCATAAGCGCACGCAAGTACTTCACCCGTACCCGCGCTATATATGGTTTGCCCGTTGCTGTCAGATGCTGCGGTACCACAGTGGCTGTTGCATGGATGCTTTCCGAAAGGACCCTTAGCGGCTTCGTTCGGGCGGCCGTTTCCTGCTCTGCCGTCGGGGCGTTTCGGACAGCCGTCTGCTGTGGGTCCGCCTCCGCATGCCAGGCCCATTCCGGTGGGGTCGGAGTGGGTGAGGGGGTTCTGGGCGGCGTAGCTGTATCCGTTGAGGGTTTGGTGTTTGTCGAGTTCGAGGAGTGGGTCGACGCTGATGAACTGGCCGGTTATCGGGTCGTATGCGCGGGCCCCGATGTGGGTCAGGCCTGTGTTGGTGTCGCGAGGCTTGCCGAGGAAGCCCTTGTCGTCGGGCCAGGGGCCGTACTGCTGGGGGCCGCGTGGGGCGCCGAAGGGTGTGGTGTAGCGCTTCGTCGGGGCGAAGGTGCTGGCGTCGATCGCGACGTTGGATGTGCCGTGGTGGTCGGCGGCCAGGAAGCTGAGCTTGGTCCCCGAGGTTCCCGATACCGCGGTGCGGACGGCGATGGTCTGGCCGTTGGCGGTGTAGTAGCGGGTTCCGCTGACGGTCTTGGTGGTGCCCTTGACGGTGAGGCGGACTTCGGTGTTGCCGAAGTAGAGGATGGTGTCACCGTCGCCGGAGGCGCGGCGGATGAGCAGTTCGCCGTTGGCGTCGTACAGGTAACCGGTCTGCGCGGTGCCTTCCGTCACCTTGGACAGCTCGCCTTCGGCGTCCCAGGCGAGGGTTTGCTGAGCGGTCGGGCCGGGGCGGGAGGTGGTGTTTCCGCTGCTGTCGTAGGTGTAGCCGGCGGTGCGGTCGCCGGTGGTTTTGTCGAGTGTGTGGGGCTTGGTGTCCTTGGTTGTGTCGTTGTAGACGTAGGAGGTGGTTTTGTCGCCGGTCGACGTGTGTGTGGTTTCGGTGGCTCGCTGGCCGGCCTCGTTGTAGGTGTAGGAGGTCCAGTACGGGGCGGAGCCGTCGATGTTGGCGGTGGTGCGTCCAGCCGGCGCGCAGTCGGCGGTCTTGGGAGTCCAGGCCTCGGTCACGCGGCTGTAGCCGTCGTAGGTGAAGCACTGGTGGTCGGGTTTGGCGCTACCGCCGAGGGTGGTGGTGTCGAAGATTGAAGTGACGTTGCCGGCGTCGTCCTGGGTGAAGGCGAGGTCCTGCAGCGGGTAGCTGTGGACGTCGTCGGTCACTTGTATTCCGGTGAGGCGCCGGGTGCCGTCCTCGTAGGAGTTGGTGACGTAGGCCAGCTTGTCGGCGGTGCCAAGCCGGAGTTGACGGAGGTCGCCCTGCGGGGAGAACGCGGCTCCCTGCAGGTAACCGGTGGTGCCCCTGGACTTGAGCTGTTGGCCGGTGGCGTTGTAGTCGTAGGAGACGGCCTCGGAGGGCAGCCCGCCTACAGCCGGTGAACCGGTCTGGCTCACGGTGTTGTCGATCCGGTAGGCCGCCGTGGAGGTGAGCGTGGGCCCTACCCCTGCTGCTCGCAGCGGGTCGCCCTCCGGCAGCAGCAGTTGGGTGTTGGTGGCGTTGTAGAGGTAGTCGTACGCGGTGATCTTCTTGGTGTAGGCCTTGCCGGTGGCGGCGCCGCCGTCGAAGCGGGTGGCCTCGTAGGGCTGTCCCTTGGCGGCGGTGTCGAAGGTCCAGGCGGCCAGCTTGTTCGCGTCCGTCTTGTCCTTCTGCCACATGCTCGTCTTGCGGCCGAGCTCGTCGTACTCGTACAGCAGTTGCTTGTTGGCGTCGGCGTTGGGTGTGGTGCTGGTGACCTGGTCGAGGTCGTTGTACTCGGTGGCGGTGCTGCCCTTGTCCGGGTCGGTGGTGGCGACCTGTCGGCCGAACAGGTCGTAGGTGTACGTCCACTGCGATTCGTCGGGTCCGGTGACGGTCTTCTGCTGGCCGGCCGGGTGGTAGGCGTAGCGGGTGCGCGTGAATTCGGTGCCGGTGGGCTGCGGGCCCGCGTATTCGCGGCGCTCGGTCATCTGGCCCAGGGCGTTGGTGACCACGGCGGTTGCCTGCCCGCCGTCGGGGGCGCTGGAGGACACGGTGTCACCGACGTAGGTGGTGGTGGTTGTCCAGCGGGTGACACCGTAGATCTTCGTCTCCGCCTTCGTGGCGCGGCCGGCGCCGTCGTAGGTGGTGTCCGTCTGGATCGGAGCCTGACCGCCGGAGGTAGCGACCGGAGTCGAGGCGGGCAGGGAGGTGCTGTCCCATATGTCGTTGTGCTGGCTGACCGCCATGCCTCGCGTGTCGTAGAGGGTCACCGTGATCAGGCGGCCGCCCTGAGGCGTAGGTGACTGGGTCTGCCGGGGACGCAGCTGGGAATCGTAGAAGGCGTACGAGGAGTTGTATCCGGATGCGTCGCCCCTGAGGGTGCTGGTGGACACCCAGGACATGCCGCTGCTGGTGACGTTGTAGGCGTAGACGTAGTTGGGCGTCTTGTTCAGAATCTTGAGGCGGTTGGGCAGCCACACCTTGGTCACACGCCCGAGGCTGTCGTATTCGGACTCCGTGACCCTGCCGTTCGGGTCGGTGACCTTAGTGGTTGCACCAGTGGCGAAATCGACCGTGGTGGTCGTCTTGTGAAGCTTGACGTTCTCCACGGTCGTGGCCGTCAAGGGCCCTGCGGCCGCCGGTGTGTAGGTGGTGCGGGAGACCAGCTGGCCGCGGGTGTCCTTGACGATCAGAGTGCGGCCGAGGGCGTCGTAGGTGGCGGTGGACACCTTCTGCCACACGGGGGAGTCATCCGCGCCGTACCCCTTGACGCGACCCGTCCAGGTCGCCTCCCCGACGGTGGGTTTCTGAGTGGCGGTCCAGGTGGTTGCGGTGGGGTTGTCGTAGACGGTGGCGATGTCGGAGATGACGTCGCCGGGACGAGCGGAGTCGGCGGGCAGGTCGAGACTCGCGTCTGCGGTCGCGCAGGGCTTGGCCACGGTGCGGCTGCGGGAGACGAGGGAATTGATGCCTACGGCGTCATTACGGGCGTACCAGCTGCGGGTGCACTTCTCGTCACCCGTCACGGACACGTCGCCTGCATCTTCGACGGCTTCGGCCATGCCGTAGTCGTCGTAGGTCGTGCGGACGGTGCGGATCCGGTCGCGGGGGCTGACGCCGCTGGTGATGTTGGTGCGGGTGTGTGTGGCCGCAGTACGGACGTAGTAGGCCTCGGTGTCCGCGTACGACTTGTGCTGGGTCGCGGTGCGCTTGGACCAGGGGTCGTTGACCGTGCCTCCCACTTCGGCGCTGCCGTTGTAGGTCACGGTTTCCCGGGTGAGGCCGGCGTACTGGTCGAGGTCGGTGATCTGGGCGGCCTTGATGCCGGTGACGCTTGCCGTTTTCCGGGCCGTCGGGTCGGGTGTCTTGCCGTCGGAGCCCAGGACACGGTCGCCGTGCATGCCTCGCAGGTACACGGTGACGGTCTTGCTCTGGGTGCCGGTGGACACGCCGGTGAGGTGGGTGACGCGCTCGTAGCCGCGCCAGATGGACCAGGTGCGTTCCTTGGCGGGAGTCAGCGGGTCCTCGTTGTAGTGCCAGGCACCTCCGCTGGAGGAGTACTGGTAGGAGTGCTGGACCGCGAGGCCGCCGCCGTGGGGGTCGGTGACGGACACGGCGCTGACGGGGTACTTCTGGAACCAGTCGAGGATCGGCTCGTCTTCACCGTTGGGTGCCCAGTACACCGGGTAGCAGCGCTTGGTGTTGGTGTCGACCTTGGGCATGGTCTGCCCGTAGGCGCAGTCGGCGGGCAGGTAGGTGACGATTGTCTGAGCGCCGGTTTCCGAGGTGACGGTCTTCAACCGCGGCTTGTGCAGCGGCAGGATGTCGTCGGGGCCGTCTACACGGTTGGCCAGCATCTCATGGCCGAACTTGACTGGGTCAAGGGTGAGGTCGGTGCCGCGTTTGCCGGTGTGGCGGATCTCGTCGAGCCACAGCGTCTGGTCGGTGGAGTCGCCGGTGTCTCCGGGGTCGAGGTAGAGGTGCTTGAGCGTCCAAGTGTCTACCGCTTCGTATGCCGGGGTGGCGGCGGCCGCGTTCCAGGCGTAGGTGGTGACGTCGGTAAGACGCTTGCGAGTGAAGAATGTGGGCCCGTTGTTGCCGGTGCACTTGACGTCGGCCTTGCACACCGCGTCGAAGGGCACATCGGGCCAGCTGTCACGGGTGGACTCGGTCAGGGAGTCGCAGCCGGTGCCGGAGGCGAGGCAGCGTTCCTTGTAGCTGAAGACGACCCTGTTGGAGGCGGCAGGGGTGGCGAAGAGAGCTCCGGCGCGCTGACCGTAGCGGATCTCCCTCAGGTAACCACCACGCACGTAGGGAGTGCCGATGGTGTCGTCGCCGAGCTGGTCATAGTGATTGATATCCGCGGTGTACCAGTAGGAGCTGGCGTTGCCGTGGGTGTCCTCGACGTAGTCGAGGTTCCACCGCCAGGCCTGTGTCTTGGCCCGGCCGGAGAACGTGGTGCCCTCGGCATAGCCCGGTTCGCCGGCGTCGTCGCCGAAGACCGGAACGGTCCACACGGAGTCGGTGCGGTCGTCGGCTCCCGCTCCGGTGAGCTTGTTCAGACCGAAGACGTACTTGGTACCGTCACCGGTGATGACGGTCCAGTGCTCACCGTTGTCGTCGCCGTTCTCGGCGCCGGTTGAGCGGGTGACGGTTGAGGCGTCGTCGTTCTTCAGCCGCCAGATGCCGGTGGTGTCGTCCTTGACGAGTTCAGTGGCCTTGCCGTTGAGGACGAGGGAGGCGTTGTCGTACTTCCAGCACAGGTCGAACTTGTCTTCCTGGCCGTCGTCGTCGCAGGAGCCGTACTTACGCTCGATGTACGACGACGTCAGGTCGAAGCCCTCGCCGACCTGACTGCCCTGATTGTTGGTGCTGGCGGTGCGGCCGTCGATACTTCCGGAGTCGTAGGAGATCGAAAGATCGGGCGTCGGGCCCGCTGCAGCCGGCGGGACACGCAGGGGGTAGTTCCAGGTGAAGGTTCCCGAGCCGCCGCCCGCTTCCCAGGTGGACGACGACGACAGGGGAGTGGCCTTGTAGTCACCTGCGCCCGACTGGGTCCCCGCGGCCAGTGCCAGCATCATCGGCTCGCCGTTGGCCGGCAGGCTCAGCGTGGCGGCAACGCTCTGCTCAGCGCGGTCGTTGGTGGACTCGAGCTCGGTGCGGGTACGGCATACGGACCTGGTAGGGGTGGTGTCGGAGCAGTCGGGCAGGCGGAACAGTTTCAGGCGTCCGGCCCAGTCGCCGCCGTAGGCGGAGGCGAAAGCGGAATAGTCCACGCCGAGGCGGGCACGGCCGCCGTCGGCAGCGGCGACCTTGAGTACGACACCCTTGACGCCCAGCGCAGCAGCGTCCTTCTGGTTCAGGACCTCGACCGTGAGGGAGCGTGCCTTGTTGCCCTTGGCGGGGGTGGTGGCTGTGACGGGCAGGTCGCCTGCTCCGGCCCGGGCCGTCGCTCGCTTGGCAAGGTTCAGGGTGGCCTTTCCTGCTGTCGGCCAGGTCGTGGTGTGCTGCTGGTCTCGGCGGGCGCGCTTCGCCGCGGTGCGATCGGCCTGGGCGGCCTCGTTCACGATGGCGGCGGTCTTCTTGTTCACCTTCGCGGTGAAGGGGGTGACCTTCGCCGAGCGCGGTGCCTCCAGCGTAGGAGGGCCCAGGGGATCGGGTTCGTCGGCGGCGAAGGCGACCGGGGTGAGCAGGCCGGGGAGCAGGGACAGGCCAGTGAGGGTGGCCAGGCGCCGGGTCCAGCGTCTGCGGCTTCCGCTCCCGCGGCCCGGGGTTCGCCGGGGTATGCCGAAGGGATTCACGTGATGTCTTCCTGATTCGGACCAGGCAGCACCAGTGCCTGGTCTTGGACGAGAGACGGGCAATCTCCGCGCGACGTACGTGCGGAAGAGCGAGCGCTGTGAGGGCGGAAGCGGCACGGAAGGCCTACCGCCCTTACAGCGGGTGAAAGGTCGATCAGGTGCCGGCCGGATCCAGAATCTGGGAGCTGACCTGGTCAAGCGTCATGGCGCCGGTCCACACGCGCAGGCTCTCCAGTGCGCCAGGCAGGTAGTGGCCCACCGCACCGGCTGCTGCTCCCCGTCCCAGGCTCAGCTCGCCGCTGCCCTGCTGAGGGTGGGGGAAGCCTGCGTTCTCGGCGTCGGGCTTGAGTACCTCACGGACGTATAGGTGGAGCTTTCCGTAACGGATTTCACTGCTGCCGTCGTCTGAGGTCGATTCCCAGCCTTCTTGGGCGTCGAAGACTCCGGTGAGCGTCACGAAGCTGTCCACATCCGCCAGGGCGTCGTCGGACACAGTGGCACTCTGGGAGACCTTCCCGTCCGGTCCGACCGCCGTCCGTGTGAACTCCCAGAGGTGCACGCCCTCGTCGAGCTTGTTGACCCACAGCGCCCACGAGGACTCCCCGCCCAGACGCTGCCCGGCCACCTGCGCGCGATAACCCGCCGGCTTGCCGGCAAGGGCAGCCGAGTCCAGCCGGACACTGACAGCAACGGTGAACGACCCTGTCTCATCCACCACCGGCCCCGCCGCGGAGGCGTAGCCGGCTGAGCCGTCTAGCACCAGCGCGTTGTCCTCCTCGCTCACCGTCGTCCCGGTCACCGTCATGGCCGGAACCGGGTAGGCCGACCGCTCCGGAATCTGTGTGCCCGTGGCCGTGGCGGCGTCCCAGTGGGCGACAAGTTCGTTGGCAGGCACCCCGTCCTGCAGAACCTGAGCATCCTGCAGGAGGTCCTCCGGGGACAGCGCACGCTGCCACGCCGCGACTTCGTCGATCAGGCCCACATGGTAGGAGCCGTAGGCACCAGCCGACTTGAAGCGGCCGAACTGCAACCCACCGGTCGCGGTCCACGGGGTGTACGTGCCGGCCGTCTGTTGGAGGACGACAGGCTGTCCCTGCGGACGGCCGTTGATGAACAGCTGGATGGTGTCGTTGGCGGGGTCGGTGTCAGGGAGGTTGTCGTCGCCCTCTGTCTTGAACACACCCGCGACGTGCGTCCACACGTTCAGCTGTGGGCTTTCCTGGTCCGCGACCGACCGGATGTAGGCCGGGCCGGCCACGTCCTTGTCGATCCGGTTGAAGACCCACTTCTTCAAGGCACTCGAGTAGTACAGCGCGAAGGCACTGCCGTTCGTCCCGGGGGCGGACAGCACGACCCGATTGGCGGACGCGTCGGTCAGCTGCACCCAGGCCGAGACAGTGAAGGAGTCCCGAGTGTTCACGACAGGTGCGGACGTGGCCGCGTAACCGGTCTGAGTAGGCGTTGCCGAGTAGTCGTTCAGCCGCAGCGAATAGTCGTCCTCGCCGCGTCGAGCCCGGGAGGACCACCCGGTACCGGTTCCGTCGAGAGTGGCGTGATTGCGGGTGGAGCCCGCCTCCGCCGTGTCAGTAGCTGTGGTCGTGCCGGAACCGGGAACACCGTCCATATGCCAGCGGCCGACAGCTCCCTCTGCCGGAGCCACCTTGAAGATGAACTCCTGCGGAGCGCCCCATCGGTTGTACACGTCCTTCGCTCTGACGGACAGCACCTGGGTTCCCGCGAGGGGCGGGCTGACGTTGCTCACTGTAGTCGAGAGGGTGGTTCCGCGAGGCACACTCTTGGCTGCGGTGGACAGCAGTTTCCACTCGTAGTACGTGATGTCGGTGGTGCCATTAGTGATGTCTGCGGTGTTCGGCTCGAAGACAAACGTTCCCGGTACTCCCGGGCCACCACTGCCCTCACAGACGGTGGAGCACAGGGTATACGGCGAAACCGACGTGATCCGCGGTGCCTTCGGCGCGGCAGAGTCCGTCTTGAAGTAGCACCACGAACTGTAGGCGGACCACAGGTCATCCGGGACGGTCAGGAACGTCCAGTGCGACTGCGTTCGTGCCTTCAACCGGTACATGTAGCCATCTGCGAGCTGCGGTGTCGCCATACGCTCAAGGGTGTTGTCAGGATCCCAGCCAGAATCCGGCGCGTCACCGACCCAGATCTGACGCCACACGTTGTCCGTGCCACGCCGCTCCAGAGCGAACTCAGCCTGCAGCAGAGCACCCGACGTCGAGGGCACCTGGGTCTGGACCCGAGCCTGAATCGTCGGCTTCTCCATGGTGACCACCAAGGGGTCTGCGGACGTCCTGCAGTACGCCGTCGTGCCCGTACCCGGAATAATCCCGACGTTGGTCGGCACGCCTGGCTTGTACGCGTAGATGACCTGCAGCTCGGCGTTGTCGTCGAATCGCTTCCAGGCGCGGGGCTCGGACTCGTCGTGGGCACGCAGCATCAGCGTGAGACGGCTGAAGGAGCCAGCCGCGAAGGAGCGAACCGTGGGAGTGAGGTTCTCGTCGCCTTCGTTGGGATTGTCGTGAAACTCGATCCAGGCATCTGGCTGGCTGGGGGAGCACTCAGTGCCGCGGCCCGCAGACACCTTGCGGTCGCCCAGATGGTCCAGCGTTGACGGTCCGGGCCAGCGAGTGGCCTCGGAGATGTTGTTGGTGCGCTTCAGGTCGACGGTGTGGGCGTCGCAGTTGAACGACCACGTCTCACGGGCACGGAAGGTGGCATCGAGTATCTGCTTGCCGGCCAGCGCGGTGGGGGCGAACTCGAAGTACATCCGGTCGACGTATCCACTGCCGCAGGAGTAGCCGTCCGCGGTACCGCACTTGCCGACACCCTTGTCGCCATCGAACATCCAGAAACGGTCGCCATCGGATGAAATCTTCGTGCGTTCCTGTGCGCCCAGGCCGATCGGCGGGTCAATGTACACGGGGTAAACGGTCTCGGCCCCGCGTAGGAGTTCGAGGTCGGGCTGCACGATGACAGAGCCCTCCTGCACACGCACCGGGAGGATCGCGCTGGCGTCACCCTTGCCGGGCTCCGACGAGTCTTCGCCCCCGCCCTCGCCATCCTCGGCGGCAGCGGCTGTATGCAGCAGTTGCGGCTGAGGACCTGACTCGGCCGTGCCGGCAGAATCCCACATCTGGCCCGCTGGCCCACGGAAGATCGCGTTGCCGTCATCATCAAGGGCGCGCAAACCGCCCCCGGCGCCCGGCACCACCGTCAGCCCATCACCGCGGGCTGTGAGTTCAACCAGTTCCAGCTCCGGATGCTGGGCAGCCTCGGGTGTCTTGACGACCAGAACCTCACGGTAGCCCTCAGCCGTGGCGGTCAGCTGCAGGTCCACGCCGTCCAGAACGTCCGGGTAAGTGGCCGTCGCGCCTTCAAGAACTGGTTCCGGCAGCGCACCCGGCCACCCCAGGCTAATGGACCGACCATTCTTACCCAGGTGCAACATACCTGCACCGGCGCCACCACCCGAGAACGACAGATCGACCACCGCCCCCTTCGGACCGATCCGCCCGTCAGGACGCCGCTCTAGCGTCGCGTCGACGGCCTCCCAGGTACCGCCGTCCTGCTTGACACGTTGGGGAGTTGTGGACTGTGTCAGCGTGAGGGTTCCGTCGGGGTTGGCGTGCGTCGTGGTGTACTCGCCACGGGCCGCCGTCACCTCCACCTGCTGCCCAGAAGCCTTCGCCTCGGCAAGTGCCGTGGCCTCGTCCACCACTCCTGAGGAGGCCTCAGCCGCAGCTGCGGAACCGACTGCCGTCGCCGATACCGGCAGAACAGGCAGCGCCGTAAGGATCAGTGAGGTAGCTACACCCCCCAGAACCCCTGCTCTTAGTGTTCGCAGCCACTGCGACGGCTCCCCGCCCCACCAAGCTTTCACAATCCCCATCCCCAGACCACAGCGTTCACACAGAACGCAGAGAGTAAAGACGTGATAACAGAGCCGGTCAATAGTTGTGACGCAGACAACAAAACAAATGTCCGAATGCGGCCTGACCAGCCGTTTCGTGCTTCCTGACGCACCGGCAGAGAGCGGCCAAAAAGCACGGCACCAGGCACATCAGCTGTTTTCGGTCCGAACCGGCCGCCTCGACAAGGAGGAGCCGGCACCTCGGATGTCCCGTGTTCGACGAAGAGAGTTCCTCACTCAAGGGCGAGACCGCCCCAGAGTGGGGCCAGATACTGCCGCGGGACGCGGACAAGCACACCGTGCACACCTGGTCCGCTCCCGGCTGGACGCGATCGCGAACGTCAAGCACGAGAAGCGGCTGGGGCGGCGGATCTATCCGCCGACCGGCCGGTAGGGCCTGGTGCCCCTCGCGTTCGTGTCCGCCGACATCGCCAAGGCGCAGGTCGACAACACGGTGAAGCCCCCGAGGAAGCAGCCCGCCTCCAGGCTGCCAGGGCCACACCATCAAAATCGGAGCCGGAGCACGACCGGAACCCGGGCAAGCCCCGCAGTAGTCAGTTCCGCCGCCGCGGCTAACCCCGCAATGCGTCGCCGCCCCTCACGCCGGACACGGGCGAGACGGCGACGCCAGCGTCCCGGGTCAGGCCGGGGCGGCAGCCTGCCGCAAGTCCAGGTAGCAGCGCAGCCGTACGCCCGGCTCGCCCGGCTCACGGACCGTGCGGTCCGCCAGCGCGGTTGCCCACCGGGTGGCGAGCAGTTCCTGGACGACGAAGGCGGTCTCGTCGTCCGCGGCCGCGACTTCCACCACCGCGAGTCCCGGTTCCGCCACGTGCGCGTCGTTGATCGGTTTCATACCCGGCACGACGCTTGGCCGCCTGCTGGAGTTCTCCCGCTCGGGCAGTGCCACCCGGACCGGGTACGGCAGACCGAGCATGCTGACCTCCCGGGCTGACCACTTGGCCCTCCGGGGCACCACCCGGCCGCTGTCCTCACGGAAGCCGGGGGAGCCAGGGCAGCGCACGCTCGGAGTGAGGGCTGCGGGGGAGGCCGTGCAGCCCGGTTTCCGGTGCGACTATTGCGCCCATACGGGCGGCGCACTCGAGGAACGCCTGACAGCGCCCCCTGAGGGGCCATTACCAACGGTTCATGTTCACCGCTGCACTGCGCTGTTTTGCCGCCGCCTCCCTAGCCCTCCTGCCCCTCACCGCTCCTGCGCCTGCTCATGCGGTGGAGACGCTCCCGCTGGCCGAGGCCGTTATTCGTCTGCCGGTGGAGGCCGAGTCCCGTGACGGTTACGACCGCGACGCCTTCCGCCATTGGAACACCGGAGATGATCCGTCCGACGGCTGCAACACCCGCGCGGAGGTGCTGCTCGACGAGGCCGTCGAGCCACCCACGGTCGGGCCCCGCTGCCGGCTGTCGGGTGGGCGCTGGTGGTCGTACTACGACCAGGTGTGGGTAACATCTGCCTCCGGCCTGGACATCGACCACATGGTGCCCCTCGCGGAAAGCTGGGACAGCGGGGCGTCCGCGTGGACGGCACAGCGGCGTGAGGCCTACGCCAACGACCAGGGATCGGCCACGAGCCTGGTCGCGGTCACCGCCCGCTCGAACCGCTCCAAAGCCGACCAGGACCCCGCCCAGTGGCTGCCGCCGGCGGCCGAGGTGCACTGCCGATACGCCGCGGAGTGGGTCGGCACGAAACTCCGCTGGAGCCTCGCGGCCGACGAGACCGAGGTGGCGGCCCTGCGCGAGACGGCGGCCGACTGCCCCAATCAGACCGTCACCTACGAACCCGCAGCATGACCCAACCATGCCACTTCGACCCAGCACCTTTGCCAGTCCGTTCGACTCTGCCAGTCACAGATCTCATGCTTCGGCCCAATTGCGACTGAGCGCCGTAGTTGGCCACTCAACGCGATAGCTCACCACGCTGAGCGCCCCGGTCGGCCAGCTGATTCCATGTGGTCACGGTCCCTCGGCAAGGGCGGGCGTCACCTTCCGCAGAGTGGCAAGGGCGTACTGAGTAGAGAAACTCATGTGCGTCAGGACACTGGCTGGCAGGCTCCACGGTATGACGAGCAGCAGAGGGGCGCAGACGGCCCTGCATCTCTTCCTGGTCTGGGCGACGATGGTGGCCGCGGTGCCGACGCTCGGCTTCTGGCTGCTGGTGACGGCTTGGGGCGGTGGGGCCGGGGCAGTGGTGCTGGCCCTGGCGTTGGGTGTGCCGCTGACGGTGGGCCTGCTGGCCACAACTGGCATACCGGTGCGGACCGTGGTGCCACTGTGTGGCTCCGTGTCGCAGCGGCTCGGCTGGGCGGTCCTGGTGTTCGTCCTGGGCACGCTCGGCGTCCTGGCAGGTCTGGCCGCCTACAGCGGGGACGTCGACCTGGGGAGTGCTGGTACCCGAGTCGCGCTGACGGGGGTGCCGTACGCGGTGGCTGCGGCATTCTTCGTACGAAACCGGTGGGTGAGGCTCGGGGCGGTGGCCGCCCTCGCCGCCGCGGTGGCCTACGGAGGCTTCATCGGCCCGACGCAGTCACGCCAGCGCCAGCACGCAGCGGAGGTCGCACGGTACCGGGAGCATCCGGAACTGCTGTACGTAATTGCTACGCCGCCTGGCATGCGGGTAGCTCGTGCCGAGCTTGGTCCCGCCTCCTTCTACGTTGAGTACCACTCCGTTCAACAGGACGGGTACGTGGCCCTCGCGGTGCGCTCGCCGCTCACGCCGAAACTCCAATGCCCCAAACCCGTGGAGAAGGAGATGACCTGCACGGTGGACGGGCACGGCGAAGTGCGTACGCTCCGCGATTTCCCCGGCGGCGTCATCACTCTCACCCGCCGCTACCGCAACGCTGAGGTGGCGGTCAGCAGCAAGATGCTGGACGAACCCGGCCTGCGCCATCTTCTGCATACGCTGCACCCACCGTCGGACACGGAGTTGGAGGAACTGATGCGCGAAAAGGTGATCGATCAGCGAGCGGCCGGGTAACGCTCTCCAGAGGCGCTGGGTTGTGACGGCGGGGACTGCGGACCAGCCACGGCTGTGAAGTACTTGAGCAGGTCAGGCGGCGTGGCCAACTGGCATGCTCTGATCCGCGCGAAGCCCTGCAGATGGGGGTGTGTCACCGGGGCTGCAGGGGAAGCGCAGCAAGGGGCCCACAGGACACGCGCGGAGCCCTCGAGCAGGCCGGCCGCTACCTACGGCCAGTACAGCTTGACGTCATCCTGCGAGACCCGTGGCGTGGGCACAGTGCGCTCCACCTTGTAGCCCAGCGTCCGCAGTGCATCGGCCGCGACTTCTGGCGCGTCACGCACGGCCGACATCAACTGGACCTCCCGCCAGGTCTTCAACCGCGCCTCAATCACCGATCGCCAGCCAGGTGCCGTATCGATCGCGAACTCCCGCTGCATGAACAGCAGCACATCCTCGAGGGCTGGCCGCATCCGGTGACCGCCCACCGGCAGATGCATCTCCGACAGCCTCGGCAGCTTCCTCTTTTTGAACCCGCGCTTCGGTCGCCCGGCATCCGCCAACCGCAGCAGGTACGCCATCTCATCCCGGTGCGCGTGCACCTGAATGTGGGCTCCTGGCGGCTCCTTGCTGTCCCGGACATACTCGAAGCGGATCAACGGATCAGCGATCCCCGCATAATGCAGGTGGATCTCTGCCCCGTCCGTCGCCAGGAATGTGCTGCTGCCGTCCCAACAGCAGAAGTAGCGGGCCCGCATGCTGAGCACCGGTTCGCCGTTGATCGAGACAGGGATCCGCATCTCCCGCTCATCAGACGCTATCGGCGACACCCGAACACGCTTGCCCATATTTAGGGCAGCGAAGCGCGGGGTGTCCTCGCCGAGGACACCCCGCGTCAGAGCAGTCAAATCGTCAGCGAACGCGGCTGCTAACTCGTCGAGCTTCGGAATCTCCCCGTCGGTCACCGTCGAGAAGGTAGTCGATCCCCTCAATGGTGTGCCAGACGTCCAGCTCATCCATCGACAAGCTGTACACCTCGGCTCGGTCACGAAGCTGCTCGTAGGACATGCCGACCTCAGCCAGCAGCCTGTCTCGCTGCTCGCGTAACTGCTCCGGCGTCTTATGGATCACCGTCGTCATAGCGAACCCCCAGTTCGATACAGACCGCCAGTCAAGCAGCACCCACTGACAGTCGTCCGGGCGCACCGCGAATACAGCATCCGACCGAGTGATGCCCACCCTTAACGTACCCGCAAGCGCGCTAGCAGACGCACAGGTCGCGGACTCAAAGCAGCCCCACAAGCGCATCCGAGCCTCATTACGCTAACCGGGGCACACCGGTCGCCGAAACAGGACGAAGATGGTTCAAAGCTCCGGCCCGACCTTCCGCTGTGTTTCCTCGACCGCCGCGAGGAACTCGGTGTACCAGTTCCGTTGCTGCAACGTGAACATGATCGTCCGAGGGTTGTCGGCCCCCTGCTTCTCCGGAGTCATCGACGTCGCCCGCGACAAGCTGTCATCCTGAGCCGCTCGACTACTTCACCTCACACACCCTCGTCTTTCACACGCCAGACGCCCGAACCCGGGCGCGCGACTACGCGGAGCGCACCAGGCCGCCGCCACCGCTGAAGCGGCGAAAGCCTTGCTGAGCCGGAAAGATTCCCTGAGCCTGTCGACGCCTGACAAGGGCGCGGACGCCAGGAAGGCGTCCCTCGGCACCCGTAGCTGTATGGGTGCCTGGCCCGCTCGCCAGCTACTTCTTCTCAGGCTCCGGTCCCGGCTCCTTCCGCAGCTTCTTGCACGGCATCCCAGCCATTTTCGCCCGCAGGGCCATCCCGGTGTCGTATGTCACCAGCTTGACCGGGCCAGCAGCCACTGCTTTCAATGCCAAGGCCCGATCGACGATCTCGTCATCCTCGTCCGGCAGCCGCACATGTCCCGGGGGGTCGGGCAAAACCTCGACCTCTGTGAACCCCAGCTTGGCCTCCGTGTCCAGAAGTCGGTCCAGCACCGCTAGCCCCAACCTCGCCCGCCACCGGACATGCCCCGACGTCCGGGCCTCCTTCAGGCGATCCAGCTCGTCCACCACCGTCATAGGAACCGCGACCCGAACACCCTCAGCTTGACCAGCGAGCGCCGAGAAGTCAGCATCCTCCAGCTTCTCCTCATGTTCGATGAAGAAGCTGGTGTCGAGAACCAGCGCCGTAACCGACTCCCGCCACCTGCGGATCGTGTCCAGCGTTGATTCGATCGCCCGATCCAGCGCAGCCAGCCGCTGCCGGACCTCCTGGTCGATCAGCTGGTTCGAGACTTTCGGCGCCAGCTGGCCGCCCACATGTCCAGCCCCGCTCAGCAGAGCCCAGTAGACCGGGGTGAAGAACAGCACCTCTACATCCTTCGCCCGCACCTGCCCCTCGAGCAGCCGTGAGTGCTCTGTCGCCCACGTCAGGTACGACAGCAGATACTCCTCTGGGGTGTTGTAGTTGTTCAGGTTCAAGGCCTTGGTGCGGGCAGCCTGCAGAAGCTGGAGAACAAGTTCCAGCCTGGCACCGGGTACCGGAGTGACGATCATCTCGCGGATCATGCCAGGGCAGGCCACCTCTCGTCCGGGATTTCCGCACGCCTGGAGGCCGCGCTGACTCAGGCCGTCTGACCACCCTCCCCGCTGACGCGGAGGTGTTCCAGCCCGCTCCCGACCTCGCCCTCCAGCTTCCTGCCGGCCCCGGAGGCCGGGGGGCCATCACGAGTTTTCCGCCCCGCCGCTGTGCACCACACCCCGTGTGACCTGCAGGAACACTGTGACAGGCGTGAGTGGAGCGGCAGTTGTAAAAAATTCTTGCTCCCAGGCATCCGGATCCGGCCCTCTGCGGCGTGTAAGGGATGAAGGCTCTCGGCCTTCGTCAACGAGTCCGTCACTACGAGGAGGCCTGGTCGATGACTTGGTCGTACTGGGTAGGAGCGGGCGGGGTGTCCCTGCCCGTGCTCATCCTGCTCTTCTACGCACTGCGCCGCACCCGCGGCGTCATGGAGATGCTCCTGAAGGCGCACATCGCCACCCGGGCGGAGCGCGAACAGCGCGCCACCATGGTCGCGATGGCCCAGTCCCTGCCCGACGGCGGCGCCGCCGCCCGCTTCGAGCAGGGACAGCCGGCCTGGCTGTTCCGCAAGGACGCAGCCGACCCGGCCGACCGGCACCGGGCCATCACCACGCGGGAGGCTGCGTGAGCGAGGCCGTCTGGGGAGTGGACTTCGAGTCCTTCGTCCTTGAGACCCTCGAGGCGTACTCCCGACTGGCCCGGGCCCAGGCCGGCGACCTGCACAGCGCCGAAGACGCCGTGCAGGACGTGTACCTGAACATGTACCGGCGGTGGGAGGAACTGTCCACGCGGCAGGGCTCTCTCACCGCCTACGGCCGCATGGCGGTGAAGAACGCCGTCATCAGCCAATTCCGCAAGAACCGGCGCATGGTCCCGGCCCCGGTACAGGAACTGCCCGAACAGGAATCCGGCATCGGTATCCCCGACGCCGCTTACGAAATGTTCAAAGAGGGTATCGATGAACTGATTGCCGAACTTCCCGAACGGCAGCGCCAGGTCATCACCCTGTGTATTTTGCAGGATTTGAGCCCCGCAGTGGTTGCTAAGCGCCTCCGCATCAAGGAGGAGTCGGTGAAGCGCTACGTCAAAGCCGCCGCCAACAACCTGAAGAAGTCAATCTACGAGTCCAGCGAGGAGGTAACCGCATGAACCAGCCGTCGTGGCGCCAGCCGTCCGAGGAGCACCGGCCCATCCGGCTCCTCGCCCTGTGGCTGCTGCTCGAAGCATCTGAGCAGGCCGTTTCCAAGGGTCCTCGGATCGGCGAGGACCCTGTCCAGGCGGAGGGGGGCCAGCCTGCCGGCTGGCCCCCGGCCCCCGCCCCCTGCCCGAATCCAGCTGCAGACGGACACCACAGAACTCAAGCAATCCGAGAACTGTGCACCCTGCTGAAAAAGGAACTCCACGACTCTGCAACGCCACGGCAAACGCGTCGCATTGCAGAAATTCTGGAACTCCTCGACAGGGAATCCATGGCGTTGGAATGGTGGGGCAGAGCCGCGCGCAGGGGAGACAAAGACGCACAAGATTACCTTGAAATCCTTCATGCCGAGAGCGAGAATCTACCGGCATGCCGAGAATGGAAGGAAAGGGAGTGCCTTCCTGCCAGGTCGTTCACGTCACTCGTAAGCGACCTCGCATGCCCATCCATCGATCCACGCGCCACCGCTGACCAGGTCGAGCCGGAGCCGGGGGAAACCGGACTCGACCTGGCCGAGGGGACCCAAGCCCTGGTACGCGAGATCGAAAGCTTCCTTGCCCACCTGGATCACACAACCGACGGACCGCGATGCTGACCAACAGCGCTTCGCGCCCTCAGACAGGAGAGTCTCTGTAGACCACCTCGTGTAAGGCCTTGACCATCAAAGGCCAGACGACTCGTTGACGCGGCGGCCGCCCATAACAGGGCGGCCGCCGTTGTTTCTCTCACCAGACGACAGACGCGTGAGTCGTTTCACGTTCCGGCCATGCCGTCACTGCTTCAGCCGCAGAGAACGCACCTCTCCTGGTCCTGCTCCAGGGCTTTTTCTGTCTGACCCGCCTTGGCCGCAGAGTTGGCGGATGCCACCGCCGGCGCTGTCTCCCGACGCTGACAGGCAATCCCGGGCGCTGGAACACACCCCGCGCCAACCACCGCTGCGGTGAGCGCCAACCACACTCTCCACGCCCGGAGGCTCCGTCACCTGCCTGCGGTGGCCCGCTCACGCTCGTACACCACGCGAGCCTCGGTCATAGCGCGCTGCCAGGAGCGTTCGCTGCCGCCGTGTTTGTGGGCCAGGCGTGCTGCCATGCCGCGCCGGTACCCGCCGGCCTGTCGGGTCTCGGCGAGGACGATGGCGCCGGCAGCACCTCCGCATCTGACTGTGTGGCTCAGCGCCGGACTTCCTGTCCGGCGCTGAGCCATGCCTGCTTCCCGCACCGTGTCAACGGGGGCAGCCTGTTCGGAGCCGCCTACCTCGGATGCAGCCTGTACTCGGTCTATTCGTTGCGCACGATGTCGAGTGCGGCGCGTACGAGTTCGTGGGCGAGGTTGAGGGCGTCCTCGTCGGCGAGTGGGCAGTTGATCTTGTAGGGGTCGGTGAGGGCGACGTTGCGGTATTGGATGTAGGGGTTGTTCCTTTCGCCGAGGCGTTCGATGTCGTCGGGGGTGAGGCGTACGGTCATGCCGCCGTTGCTGGGGCGGAGGTAGGCGACGGCTCCGTAGCGTTGGGGGCCGTCGTCGCGGATCATCAGGTAGTCGGCGAGGCCGTCGAATGTTTTCGAGGAGCGGCCGAAGGCCACGACGATGTCCTCCTCGTCCAGCAGCCGCATGACGAACCGTTCGGTCAGGAAGGTACGGACGTCGTTCTTGCCAGCGCGTCCGTAGATGAACTTCATCAGGGCCACGTGGTCCTCAGGTGAGAGGGAAGCGGAGCCGTCGGGTGCCGCCGTCTCGCGGGCGGGCTCTGTTCCATCGTCCGGGGAGGCGGGGTTGTCCTCGGTGGACGTTGTTTCTGCGCCAGCACCTGCCAGGCGCTCATATTCCACGATCTCGCGCGGTGTCCCCTCGATGACGCGCATGCTTGTGAACCCCCCTCTGGGTAGGTGATGGTGGACAGTCGCCCACCCGAGGCACCACCTTAGGTAAAGTTGATGGAAGAAGTCTCTGCTTTACCTAAAACTCCTGTTCCTTAGTTAGTGGGTCTGCGGTTGGCTCGGCTGCCGACCGGTGGTCCGGCCGTACCTCATGTTTCCCGCCGTCGCCGCTCGCGCGTCCGGGAGCAAGTCGGTTCTGTTGCGCATCCGGCCGGGGCCTCCGCGCTCCGGCGCCGTACGAGGCGGCGCACCAGAAGGAGCAGGGCCTGGCCGGGGTGCGCGGCTGCGCGGGATGTCAGAGCGCGGGCCGCAGCACCGACTCGGCGCTGTCCTGGCCGCCGCCCGGGTCCTGGCTGTGCGCTGCGGATGGCTGCGCAGCGCGCCCGATGCTGCGTGGCCCGGGCTTCGTATGAGGTGGAGGATGCGCGCCGCATCCGGCACGGATGATGATGAGGTAGGAGTCGTGGAGAGATGCTGCAGGTCCTGGTGACGGAGGGAAGTTAAACGCCCGGGCCGCTGAAAGACCGGGCCTTGACGGCGACCAGCTCCGTGAAAGGGGCCGCCGTCATGTAGTTCACACGTCGGGCGTATCCGTACTGTCTGCTGCTGACGTGCCCCTTGTGCTCGTGACTGGTATGGAGGCGCGGCGGGCTCGGTGCTTGATGCGGAGCCTCATGCTGTGCCCTGCGGCCAGAATGAGCGCTGCCATGAGGCTGCCGAGGAGCTCAGCTGCCGCCGCGCCGATGATATTCATCGGCTAGCCAGCGGGGCAGAGAGAGATGGGTGTGCCGCTGAAGGGTGGTGGCGCATACCCAGCCGTTTGAGCTTGCGGCGCACTCGTTCCCCGAAAGAAAGCGGGTCGCTTGCCCCGCCTTCCGCTGCAGCCTGAGTCCAAGTTACGCGCTGTGTTGCGTAGGTCATGGCTACAGCCCTCTCCGCAGGCTTCAGGTGGGCCAGCACGGCATCGAGGCGGGGATCCGCAACTTCGCTTCGCATTAGGTGATCTTCAGGGCGGCGGTGATCGGTGATGACATCTCGCAGGGATACTCCGAGGGCCACCGGGTCTTCGAGCAGACGCATCGGGCGGCCGCGGGCCTGTCGATGCCACAGCGGCTGCAGGTATAGATGCTCCCGGCCGGTATGACGCGAGAGCAGCTCCATGATCTCGGGACCCTTGCTCAGCCGCCGGCCGAGGACATCAACCCAGTCACCAAGAAGAGCCATTTCAACAGCTGCGCGCCACTGTTCTGGGTTGCTGATACCGAGCCAGGTCCGAGAGAACTCGTTCACCGCTGCCGAGTCGCCCTCGATAGCGCTGTTGCGGGCCGCCAGCGCAGCCATGACAGCCTCGCGGGCGACAGGAGCTTGCGTTCCGCTGAGCTGTTCGGCGAACGTGCGCAAGATTGCGGCGATGAAGTTCACCGGAGAGTGGCGGGCGTCCCTGGTCTCCAGCCTGTCGTCTTTCATGTTCATCAGGGCGAACATGACATCGCGGGCGAAATAGCTGTCGTTTGCCTCGTCGACGTCCACAGCATTGTCGGTAAGCCCCTGATTCCTCCATGTCCGTGCCATCTCGTATAGGTGGGTGACGAAGGCCGTGCTGGAGGTCTCCTCCGCCGAGCTACGCGCGGATGCCCGTCGGCGCTTGGCCATCAGACACAGTCGTTCGAAAACCTTGGAGGCCGCAGGCCGCGCCTGCACCAGCCACTTCTCGCCGTACAGGGGTTTCGGTTCGGCGGGCACAGCGTAGAGCGCCTCGTGCACAGCCCTTTTGACGCGGCGTGACCGGTTCCTGACCGGGCAGCGTGTGGGCTCATCGCGAGGGCAGTCAGGGCACAGGTAGCGAAGGTAGGCGTTCCTGTCCAGCAACTGTTCCTGCGCGTAGCGGATGAGCTGGATCGTCTGCAGAGCGTGCGTTACGGCACGAGGCGTGCAGTCCTCGGCCTGTGGGGCGCCGCGTACGGGCAGGTGGGAGGCGCGGTCCCGAGTTCTGATCAGCAGGTCGAAGACCCAGTTCTCTAGCGAAGAGTGAAGGGCGTGGAGTGTTGTTGTGCCGCCATGGTCGTCATCAAGGTTCGAGTAACACATCAGGGCCATGCGATGCTCCGCTCAGTGATCGAGTTGAAGTGGCTACTCCTAAGGCTCGGGCTGAGTGCCGAACAGCAATTTCTCCTCAAGATCTTTGAGTGATCTGTGTCACATCCGGGAGGTGGCGCCGCTTTACGCTCCGTGCGTCTTCAGGGCTTTGAGGGTGAGCTGCTGCAGCAGGTGGTGGGTGTTGGTGTCGGTGGTGTGGATGTGGGTGGTGTGGGTGCCGCGGGTGAGGAGGACGCGGTAGGTGTTGAGGGCGTAGGGGAGGTATTGGTCGGGGGTGAGGTGGCGGAGGGCTTCGTCGCGGCTGTGTTGGGGGTGGGCTGTCCAGTGGCCGTCCTTCCAGGTGAGGTCGGGGCCGATGATGACGCCGGCGTGGTGGTATTCGACGCCTTGGGCGGTGTAGATGCAGCCGATCTGCTGGTGGCCGCCGGTGTGACTGGCCCATAGCTGGCTGTGGGGGGCCAGGGGCCTGCCGTCCCCGGGGTCGGTAAGGGCGGTGGCGGCGTTCCAGGCCGCGCGCCAGGTCCGGGCCGCGCCGCCGGGGCGGGCGGCGGGCACGTCGATGGTGATGTCGAGGGGGAGCGTGGTGGCACCGCGGGATCGAGTGCGGGTCCAGGGCCAGCAGAACCCTGCAGCGGTGCGCGCGGTATGGCCCTGCGCGGTGGCGTGTTCGATCCATTCCTGCAACTGGAACGGATCGTCGGCGAGCCCAAGGTGGTAACCGGTGTGCCCGGTCCACGAGGTGGGGGTGCCGTACAGGAGGGCATCGACCCAGGCGGTGTAGGCGGCTGAGCCGCTGCACCGGAATGATCCGGTGAGTTCCAGATGATGATGAGCACGGCCCAAAGCCTGGGCGGCGTTACCGATCTCTTCGACGGTGGTGCCTTCGTCAGGACGGATGATCTGCCGCTCGTCGAGAAAGACCACAGCCAGCGGCACCTCCTTGATCACGGCAACCAGGTCCGGCGGCAGACCACGCCCACCGCCCCGCTTGATGCGCTGCGCCTCGTCAATGACCAGCGCGCCAGCCTGACGGGCGGTGCTGCGCATCGAGTTGGCCGCGGGGAACAGCTCGCGGGCAGCGCAGTGGCCGCGGGTGGCGTCCAGGAGGTGGGCGCGCAGGGTCCCGGAGGGGGTGATGAAACGCGGGGTAGCGTTGGGGTGCCGGCGCATGAGGTAGCCCAGGAGCCGTACGGCGAGTGCGGTCTTGCCGCTGCCCGGGCCGCCGCTGACCGTGATGACCGCGCCCTCACCACTCCCGCTGGGCGCCACGCCTTCGTCGCTGTTGGGCAGGTGACTGGCTGCGGCTTGGCGGATCCGGACGAACGCGTCCTGCTGGTCCCCGACCAGCGCGAAGGCACGGTTGCCGGTCAGGTCGGCGCCGACATGGTCGAGGAGCCGGCTGGAGGGCTGCCACCGGATGTCCTCGAACGCCGCCACCTGCCCGGCGTCCGGCGCCGCCAGGTCCCCGCACCGCAACAACCCTGCCAGTGCCCCGGCGGGCCCGGACAACTCCTCGGCAGTCAGCACCGGGATGCCAGCGTCCCCGCCGGCACCCGCAGCCAGCGCAGCCCCTTCACCAGCGGTGGCGTTGTGCAGCACCACCACCCCACGCACATCCAGCCCCGGCGCGCTCTTCGGACGCCAGTGCTGAAAGAAGCTGCGGTAGGCGGCGACCTGATGAACCGGATGAGCCGTCACCAGACCATCGCTGCGCATCACCCGGTCGGCATCCAGGATCCGGCAGGTCTGCCACTGCTTGAGCTCAACGACCACCAGCCCCAACACCCCATCCGGCGCGGCGCCGACCAGCAGGGCGTCCAGGCGCCGGCCCCCGCCCGGGGTCCCGTACTCCAGGTACACCTGAAGGTCTTCCAGCCCGGCCCGCACCAGCGCCGCGAACAGGGGCGGCCAGCTGCCGCGCCAGCTGCGCTCCTCCGCGGCATCCGGTGTCCCGAAGCCGGCCGCCCGGTACCGGGCCGCGCACCGGCTGAAAAACGTCTCATCCTCCAGACGGGCGGCGATCTCCCCGACGCGGCCCGCGGACACACACGCGACCGTTCCCGCTGCCGGCTCCACCACGACCGGCGACTGCGCACTCCCAAAGCGGCCAGAGCCGCTCAGGCTGCTCGGGCCGTCGGCGGCCGGGCCTGGAGTCGGGAACTGCTCGGTCACGTGCTTCCTCCTTGTCTGTACGGCTGCCGCGACCAGCGGACCGGCCCACGCCGCTCACCCCACCCTGCCGACAGTGCCTCAACCAGCTTTCCACCTGCCACCTACCGGCCCGCCCGGACCAGCAGGCTACTAAACAAAGAAATCTATCGACCACTCGATAAGAGCATGCTTATGATGCCCTGCATGAAAAGTTCGACGTTCGTCATGGTCCATGTCGGCCAGAGCACCGAAGCCCAGCGCAACCTGGAACACGGCATCGAAACCCTCTCCTGGGGCTTCCCGGAGACGAAACCCGAGTACGCCCGCGCCCGCCCCCGCTTCGCCGTCCTGGCCACTGGCGCCTCACCCCGCGTCCAGCTCGAGGACTGGTTGCAGAAGACCGCCACGCTCTACCTTTTCCAGGTCCGCGGCGGCTTCTACGAGGGCACCGCCTGGCACTGGCCCGACGAGGAAGCCGAACGCCGTCTGAAGTACCCCCAGCGCTTCGGCATCGAGCCCCTGGCCAAGCTCGAGAACGTCCCCCTGGGCCCCGAGGGCCCGCTCACCGAAGCCGGCAGCGACGCCATCCGCCGCTCGGGCACCGACCGCGGCATGGGCAAACTCGTCGACATGCCCGCCCAGCACCTCCTGGAACTCGCAGGGATCCCCTTCGACCCCGACGACCCCGAAGACGTCCCCCTGGACGAATCCCCGGGCTTCACGGCCGAACAGGTCGAGGGCAAGAAGAAGCCCCAGCGCCGACGCCGCGGCGCCGGCTACATCTCCGACCCCAAGAAGCGCAAGGCCATCGAGGAGCACGCCGAACAGCTCGCCACCGCCCACTACGAAGGACAGGGGTGGACGGTCGAGAAGCTCGGCAAGCCCTACGATCTGCGCTGCCTCCGCGGCACCGAGGAACGCCACGTCGAGGTCAAGGGCACCACCGGCGCCGCCACCAGCGTCGAACTCACCATCAACGAGGTCCTGCACGCCCGGGACAAGGGCAACACCGTCGACCTCTACGTCGTCAGCGACATCAAGGTCGACACCTCCACCGACCCCTACCTCCCCAGCGGCGGCACAGTCTGGCACTACCCCGACTGGGAGCCGGCCGACAGGGACCTCAGGCCCCGCAAGTACGAGTACCGCCTCCCCGACCTCACCACCTGAACACAGGCTCCGGCCGCAGGAAGCGAGTCGACGGGCTGACGCCCGGTCACCTGCCCTGCGCCCGGAGCCCTTACGGCGCCACCCGGCCCGCACGCTCCCTGCTTGTGCGAGCCCAGCCCATCCGTACAAAGCAATAGAAACGGTTGCGGCCCCTGGAGAGGGTTTGCTTAACTGTTTTTGCACGCCCGGAGATAACGGACCCGATGCTCTGTCAGAGGAGCCTGATAGACTGTCCTAGACAGCAACAAGAAGGGTTTCGGAAAGCCTCCAGGGGCTCCCCGAAGGACATCTGATGGGTAGACAGTAGGCCCTTTCCTGAGGTACAGTAGATAGAGAACAGGGCGAGACGTACCGTCACATCAGGCACCATCCAAACCATAGCCACACCTGTATTTTGCGCCGGAGGCCACCACCCTCCGGCATAATTTTGCCCAAAAACAACTACCATTTGTAAACAAGGAATCACTATGAGTACTGACAGTCAGAACATCGCAGACCAGCCCATCAACCAAGACCAGCAGAACAAGCGCAGCCGGCTCCGCCACGTAGTCAAGCAGCTGCTCAAGAAGAGCATCATCGCTATCACCCTTCTCGGCAACGCAATCACGGTTATCCAATTCTTCGACGGCCTGTGGTAACACCCCCACAACTCGATGAGGCCCGTGAATGCCACGAGGCCATTTTTTTTGCCCTGAACAAGCCGGATAGACGCTAGCGCCAATAGAAAACATCCGAGCCGTCAGAAAATATCAAACAATCAATCAAGGAAGGAGCCCTCCCACAGAAATAACAAACAACAGTGAAGCAAATCTGGTACCTCCTCTGCGGGTTTCTCAGCGCTGTGAGGTGGCACGCATTCTTCAGGGACGCAGGTAATTTCAGGGGGTGGGGTCCGATTCCAGAGTGAATCTGGCCTGCAGTTTGAAGCATGGGGGTGGCCTGGTTCTGCCAACGGTACATGCTGCATCACTTGATTCAGGGTCACCCACCCCAGCCACTCCCTCCCCCGGCCGCCCGGGCCGCAGGCCCGTTGGCCGACCCGCGCAGCGGGGCCGGCCTCTTGGGCGCGCAGCGCCCTTAGGTGGCTGGAGCGCAGCGGAGGCCACCCTGCGGGGCCGCAGGCCCCGCAGCTCCGGGAGCGCAGCGGACGGAGCGTCACCGGCCTTGCACAGCAAGGCCGGTGGGCTGCTCGCGCAGCGAGCAGCAGCGCTCACGCGGAGCGGGAGCGCAACACCCGGGCGCAGCCCGGGTGTTCGCTTTCCTCCGGGCGCAGCCCGGAGGGGACCCGCTCCGCGGG
>NZ_JBIBXY010000024.1:0-89146 GCF_043082785.1 Streptomyces sp. NPDC014764
GCGATCCCCGCAACTACCTGGCCTTTCTCGGCCTCGCCGCCGCCCTGTGCTGCTACAAGCGGCTCATCCGCCTCACCACGTAGGACACGGTCTTAGGCGGGTCTGATTGCCGGGCCGGTCTCGGCGAGGCGGCCGTCTACGACCAGGCGGCCGGCCGCCGCCGGTCACCTGGTGCGCTCGGTGTGGCCGTCGTACTCTTCGCGGGCGGTGATGACTTCTGTGATGTGGCCGGGTCTCCGCCTCCAGCCGGGCGATCGGTGGACTCCCCGTCCGACCCGCTGCCCGTCCTCCGGCCTCGGCGAACGGAAGCGGGTGCGCCGTCGAGAACGGCAGCCACCGTTTTGCGGGCCCGCGATGAGTTACAGCTCGGTCCGGAGTCCTCAGGTGCGTCCACTTTCCGCGCGCGTCTGGAGACACCTTGAAGCTCTTGCTCACATCGGGCGGCGTCACGAACCCGAGCATCCGGTCGGCCCTCGTGCAGCTTCTCGGCAAGCCGATCGACGAGTGCCGTGCCCTCTGCATCCCGACGGCACAGTGGGGTCACCCGATGTGCGGTCCTACGTCGGTCCGGGGCCTCGCCGCCGCGGAGCCGCTGTGGCAGCACCTGACCGGCCTGGGTTGGGGGACGCTCGGCGTCCTCGAACTCACCGCCCTGCCGACCATCGGCACGGACCGATGGGTCCCCTGGGTCCGGGACGCCGACGTGCTCCTGGCCGACGGCGGCGACGCGACCTACCTGTGCCACTGGATGCGGGAGTCCGGGCTTGCGGATCTGCTGCCGTCGCTGCCGGACACGGTCTGGGTGGGAGTGAGCGCCGGAAGCATGGTGATGACACCGCGCATCGGCACGTACTTCGTCGAGTGGCCGTCCGCCCCGGACGACCGCACCCTGGGAGTCGTCGACTTCTCGATCTTCCCGCACCTGGACGCGTTCCCGCAGAACACCATGGCCGACGCGGAGCGCTGGGCCGCGGACATCGGCGTCCCGTCCTACGCCATCGACGAGCAGACGGCCGTGAGCGTCGTCGACGGGACCGTCGACGTCATCTCCGAGGGGCGGTGGGCGAAGTTCGGGTCGTAGCCGCCCATCGATCGGCCCGGCTCACCGCCCGTCCTGACAGCCGTCAGGAGAGCCCTGCTTCAGCCGGTCGCCTCCGGTTCCACCGTCGGGCGGCCATGCCGCCACTCGTACGCGCCGAGTGACGTCTTGACCACCTCTTGCGGGTACGCCTCGCGTACCCCGGCGAGACGACTCCGTTGGTCGGCGGTCCAGGCCGGCGGCAGAGGCGTCAACGGGACGGTGACGGTGGCTCCTCCGGCCGGTTCGTCATGGACGGAGACAAAAAGGGCACCGGCCGTCCGGGTGAACTCCAGGGACGGGGTTCTGCCGGAGTCGAGCCACCTGGCGGGTTCGCCGGCCTCCAGGCGCGCCAAGGTCTCCTCCCAGTCCTCCAGGTCTTCGGGGAGCAGGGTCACCGGGTAGGACGCGCTGTGGTTCTGACCGGTCGTCACGGAGATCTCGGCATCGAGGAAGTCGTGGCCGGTCAGGATGCCGGGCTGGGCGCGGCCCAGGATGACTACCGAGACGCTTCGGCCGCTGTCGTCGGCCAGGTGGATCAGGATGAGCATGGGGGCATCATGCCGGGCCCTGAGACACCACGGCCCACGGCGTCCGCGAGGGCGGCCGTGGGCCGTGGAGGGGGCGGGGTCAGGCCGCCAGGGGGACCTGGGTGCCCGGGGTCGCGCCCGGGTACGCCTCGGTCACGCGGTTCAGTTCGCGCTGCATGTACCAGACGTTGATGCCGAAGGCGAAGGCCAGCCAGGTGCTCGCGGCGGGGCTGCACGTCACCTGGAGACCGGCCGCGCGCTGCGCGTTCGCGATCGCCTTGCCGGTGTTGTGGAACGAGATCAGCGGGGCGATCAGGGTCCAGCCCAGGAAGAGCAGCACCAGCAGGCTGCCCGCGGGGCTGAGGTCCTGACGGCGGTCGTACTCGTTCAGCTCCTTGTGGATCTTGTAGTACCAGACCAGCTGGTAGATGCCGAACGTGATGATCGGAAGACCCAGCCACACTGCGACGGGGCCGCGGCGCTTCATGGCCAGTCCCGACAGGGGGGCCGCGGTGTCCGGACCGGCTTCGGTGGTGGGCTGTGTGTCGGCCATGGCGGCGCTCCAGGTGCGAGTGCGGAGTGATGCGTACGGATCGGTAGTGATCTCGGGCCGCGCCAGCATGGCAAGAAGTAAAGGCTACGTGAAGATCCGTGATGGTTTCATGGATGCTTTTGTCATGCACTCGTGATCAAGTGCTACACCCGCCGAGGTCAGACGCGCGTGCGCCGGGCCCGGACGTGGCGGACGCCGAGGGCCGTCAGGGCGGCGAGGGTGACCAGGCCGGTGGCCAGGTTCACGACGAGGGGCGCCTGGGCGACGGACGAGACGAGGTTCGCCACGCCGCTCACGGCCACGAGGGCCCACAGGGCCGTGTGGGTCGTGGAGTTGTCGGACGCCTTGGGGTGGGTGGTCGTCATGGTGCCTGCTCCTAGCGGGAGTTCGGACGCGATTTCGTGGTGTCCACGCTAGGAAGCGGGGCGTTCACCGTCGCGCCGGGAGGCACCCGTTTCCGCGGTACAGCAGGCTGTACCGTCCGCCGCCTCAACGCTCGTGCGGCACTCCCGGGCGACCGACCGGAACGACGGTGAGGAGGTCGTCCAGCCCCTTGAAGTCGTCGGGGTTCGTGGTGAACAGCGGCAGGCCCTCGGCCACGGCGATCGAGGCGATCATCAGGTCGGCGATCCGACGGCGCGGCCTGCGGCCTGCGCTGATCACCGCCGCGCAGATGCGGCCGTAGATGCGTGCGGCTTCGGCGCCGAAGGGGATGGGGTCGAATTCGTTCTCGGCGCGCTGGAGGACGTCCACTCTGCGGGCGCGTTCGACGTGCTCGTCGTAGGCGCTCTGCTCGTCGTTGCGGCGAACCTCGTGCGGGCCGGCCGACAGTTCCGTCAGTGTGATGGCGGTGATCGCCATTTCGTCCGGCAGTTCCTCGGGATCGACCCAGCGCCGAAGGATCACGATGTCGGTGTCGAGGAGCCCCTGCTCGTAGGTCGTGCGCTCAGCGGGCATACGGGTCGTCCAGATAGGTGTCCGCCGTGGCGTCCTGGTCGACGCGGAAGGTGTCGATATCGATGTCCGCAGCCGCCTTGGACATCGCGGCGAACTCCCGGCGCGAAACGAAGCGACGGCGCCTGTGCAGCGGAACGAGCTGCCCGATCGGGTGACCGTCGCGGGTGACGGTGAACGACTGACCACTCTGTATGGCGTCCATGATCTCCCGGGACCGGTTCCGCAGGTCCCGCTGGGTGATTTCCGGCTGAGCGCTCATACCCGACGGCAGCAAGGTGTGGCACCAGGTGCCACACCTTGCTGTGGACTGCCGCTCAGCCCCGCGCCAGCAGCTCCAGCGTGTCGATGACCCGGTTGGAGAAGCCCCACTCGTTGTCGTACCAGGCGACCACCTTGACGTGGCGGCCGTCGACGCGGGTGAGGGCCGAGTCGAAGATGGACGACGCCGGGTTGCCGGTGATGTCCGAGGAGACCAGCGGGTCCTCCGAGTACTCGAGGACGCCGGCCAGCGGGCCCTCCGCGGCCGTGCGGTACGCGGCCAGCACGTCCTCGCGCGTCACGTCACGGGAGACCGTCGTGTTGAGCTCGACGATCGACCCCACCGGCACCGGCACCCGGATCGAGTCGCCGGACAGCTTGCCGTCGAGGTTCGGCAGCACCAGGCCGATCGCCTTCGCGGCGCCGGTCGTGGTCGGCACGATGTTGACGCCGGCGGCGCGGGCGCGGCGCGGGTCGCGGTGCGGGCCGTCCTGGAGGTTCTGCTCCTGCGTGTAGGCGTGCACGGTCGTCATGAACCCGTGCTCGATGCCGGCCAGGTCGTCGAGGACGGCCGCCAGCGGCGCGAGCGCGTTGGTGGTGCAGGACGCGTTGGAGACGATCGTGTGCAGCTCCGCGTCGTACGCGTCCGTGTTCACGCCGTACGCCAGCGTCACGTCCGCGCCGTCCGAGGGCGCGCTGACCAGTACCTTCCGCGCGCCCGCGTCGAGGTGGGCGCGGGCGGCCTTGGCCGAGGTGAAGCGGCCGGTGGCCTCCAGCACGAGGTCGACGTCCAGCTCGGCCCAGGGAAGCTGAGCCGGTTCGCGCTCGGCCAGCACCTTGATCCGGCGGCCGTCCACGACGAGCGTGTCGCCGTCGACGCTCACCGGGCGTCCGAGGCGGCCGGCGGTGCTGTCGAAGGCGAGCAGCCGGGCGAGGGCGGCCGGCTCGGTCAGGTCGTTGACGGCGACGACCTCCAGGGCGGTGTCCCGCTCCAGCAGGGCGCGCAGCACGTTGCGTCCGATGCGGCCGAATCCGTTGATGGCGATGCGAGTCATGAGTGGTGTCCCTTCCTCTCGTCATCCAGGCTCGCGCGCCGCCGACGTCGCTGCCAGTGGCGGGAACGCCATGGTTCACAAGTATCCCGCCAGGCCCGCGAGGGCCCTCTACTCCCCCCGCGTGAACGTGCGCCGGTACTCGCTCGGCGTCGTCCCGAGGATCCGCTGGAAGTGCAGCCGCAGATTCGCCCCGGTGCCGAGCCCGGTGTCGGCGGCGATCTGCTCGACGCTGCGCTGCGAGCGTTCCAGCAGCTCACGGGCCAGGTCGACGCGGGCGCGCATCACCCACTGCATGGGCGTGTAACCGGTCTCCTCCACGAACCGCCGGGAGAACGTCCGCGGCGACACCCCCGCCTGCCGCGCCAGCACCTCCAGGGTGAGCGGATCGCCCAGCCGGTGCAGCGCCCACTCCCGCGTCGCCGCGAACCGCTCCCCGAGCGGCTCGGGCACGCTGCGCGGCACGTACTGGGCCTGGCCCCCGCTGCGGTACGGCGCCGCGACCAGCCGCCGGGCCGCGTGGTTGGACGCGGCCACCCCGAGGTCGCCGCGCAGGATGTGCAGGCACAGGTCGATCCCGGAGGCGGCGCCCGCCGAGGTGAGCACGCTGCCCTCGTCGACGAACAGCACGTTCTCGTCGACCTTGATCCGCGGATACCGGGCCATGAGGGCGCGCGCGTAGTGCCAGTGCGTGGTGGCGCGCCGCCCGTCCAGCAGGCCGGTGGCGGCCAGCGCGAACGCGCCCGTCGAGATCGCGGCGAGCCGCGCGCCCCGCTCGTGCGCGGCGACCAGCGCGTCGACGACGGCCGGCGGCGGGTCCTCCCGGTCCGGGAAGCGGTATCCGGGCACGAAGACGACGTCGGCCCACTCCAGTGCGTCGAGGCCGTGCGAGACGGCGTACGCGAGACCGTCCCCGCCGGTCACCAGGCCGGGCGCCGCCCCGCACACCCGCACCTCGTACGGCATGCTCGCGCGGGTCGTGAAGACCTGCGCGGGGATCCCGACGTCGAGCGGCTTCGCGCCCTCGAGCACCAGGACGGCGACACGATGCAGACGGGGAGCGGGCACGGAGAAAGCGTACGCGGCGCATCGCCGCAGCCCTCTTACGGATGCATCCGCGCCCCCTTCAGCACCTTGTCCACCGCGTTCCTCGGGCCGTGCACCGCGAGACCCACCAGGTCCAGGTCCGCAGTAGCCACGGCCCGGACCGCCGCGCGGTTGGCGTCGTCGTGACCGGTGGCGAAGAGGTCGGAGGTGAAGACCGCGCGCGGCAGGGCGCGGGACAGGGCGCGTTCGTGGGCCGCCCTCAGGACCTCCTTGGCGCCCTGGAAGACCAGCACCGGCTGGCGGAACATCGGCAGGTACGGCACGCCGTCCGCGTCCTCGTACGGCTGCCCGATCAGCTCGGGGAGCTGTGTGCCCAGGCCGCTGACCAGGAACGCGGTGACGTTGAGGCGCTGCCAGGGCTCCAGGTCCTCGCGCAGCAGGACGGCGATCTTCGTGTCGAAACGGGTGCTCGTGCTCATGCCGTGAGACTGCCGTCCGGCGCTGTCCCCGGTCTTGTACGTTGTTTGCATGCCCGCCCCGGCATCCCCGCCCCCGGAACCGGCGCCCACGAGCGTCTCCGCCTGGCGGCCCTCCGTCCCCGGTGTCGTCGAGGTGTTCCACGCGCGGTTCACCGAGTACGCCTATCCGATGCACGTCCACGACGCCTGGACGCTGCTGATCGTCGACTCCGGCGCCGTGCGGTACGACCTGGACCGGCACGAGCACGGCACCCCGGACGACACCGTGACCCTGCTGCCGCCGCACGTCCCGCACAACGGCGAACCGGCCACCGCCGAGGGCTTCCGCAAGCGGGTGCTGTACCTGGACTCCAGCCGGCTCGACGACGACCTCATCGGGGCGGCCGTGGACCGCCCCGACCTGCGCGATCCGCTGCTGCGCCGGCGCGTCGGGCAGGTGCACTCCGCGCTGGTGCGGCCGGGGGACGAACTGGAGGCGGAGAGCCGGCTGACGCTGGTCGGGGAGCGGCTGCGGGAGCATCTGGAGTCGCGGGAGCCTGCCGCGCCCCGCCGCCCCGACCCCGTACTGGCGCGGAGGCTGCGGGAGTTGCTCGACGCGCGGGTGGCCGAAGGGCTCACGCTGGCGGAGGCGGGCTCCGAGCTGTCGGCCCATCCCGCCCATCTGGTAAGGGCGTTCAGCACCGCGTACGGCATCCCGCCGCACCAGTACCTGATGTCCAGACGGGTCGGGCGGGCGAGGCGGCTGCTGCTGGAGGGGTGGCCGCCGGGCGACGTCGCGGCCACCGCCGGGTTCTACGACCAGGCCCACCTGACCCGGCACTTCCGCCGGCTGGTGGGGGTCACTCCGGGGCGGTACCGGAGCGCCGGACACCCTTGAGGAAGCACTCCGCCGGGGGTCCGCATACGCGAAACCCCCGCGGCGCGGTCGGACCCCTGTGTCCGGGGCCCGGATCGGGGCAGGTCAACAGCCCGTCCCCGCACACCCGTTCGGACCGCCAGAGGTCGGTCGCGGGGCGTCAGTCGTCCGAGGGCCGTTGCAGCAAGTGCGTGAACGCGTCCAGGTTGCGCGTGGACTCGCCCCGGGCCACGCGCCAGGCGTACTCCTTGCGGATCGCGGAGGCGAAGCCCAGCTCCAGCAGGGTGTTGAAGCTTCCGTCGGCGGCCTCCAGGACCTGTCCGAGCAGCCGGTCGAGCTCCTCGGGGGTGATCGCGGGCAGCGGCAGGCGGCCGGTGACATAGATGTCGCCGAGCGGGTCGACCGCGTAACTCACCCCGAACAGCTTGAGGTTGCGCTCCAGGAGCCAGCGGTGGACGCCGGCCTCGTTCTCGTCGGGGTGACGGATGACGAAGGCGTTGAGGGACAGGGTGTGCCGGCCGACGATCAGGGAGACCGTCGTGGACAGCTTGCGGGTGCCGGGGAGTTTCACCACGTAGTTCCCGGGGGCCGGGCTCTCCCACTCCAGCTCGGCGTCCTTCAGCACGCTCTCGACGACCCGTACCGCCGCCCGCTGCTCCGCTTCCGTGTCAGCCATGGTGGGAGCGTACGTGACGGCGATGGGCCTGGGTCGCGGCCGTGTACACGTCGGCCGTGGCGGCGGCCGCGGTGTCCCAGCCGAAGGACTGGGCGTGCCGGGCGGCGGCCTCACCCATGCGCGCGGCGAGCTCCGGCCGGTCGGCGAAGTCGCGCAGGACGCGCGCGTACGCGGCCGGGTCGTGGCCCTGGATCAGGAAGCCGGTCTCCTCGTCGCGCACGGCGACCGGCAGGCCGCCGACGGCCGCGGCGAGCACCGGGGTGCCGGACGCCTGCGCCTCTATGGCGACCAGTCCGAACGACTCGCTGTACGACGGCATGACCAGCACGGACGCGGCGCGGAACCAGTCCGCGAGCTCCTCCTGCCCGACCGGCGGGTGGAAGTGGACGACGTCGGCGATGCCGAGCCGCGCGGCGAGCTTCTGCAGCCCTTCCGGCTTGGCGAGGCCGCTGCCGCTGGGGCCGCCGACGACGGGAACGCAGACGCGGGAGCGCAGCTCGGGCCGTTCGGCGAGCAGCTCGGCGACCGCCCGCAGCAGCACGTCGGGGGCCTTGAGCGGCTGGATACGGCCGGCGAAGAGCGGGATCAGCGCGTCCTGGGGCAGCCCCAGGCGGGCGCGGGCGGCGGCGCGGCCGTCGGCGGGGCGGAAGCGGCCCAGGTTCACGCCGGGGTGGACGACGGCGACCTTGGCGGGGTCGGCGGCGTAGTGGTGGACGAGCTCGCCGGCCTCCTCGGTGGTGTTGGCGATGAGCCGGTCCGCGGCGGCGACGATCTGGGTCTCGCCGATCACTCGGGCGGCGGGCTCGGGTGTGTCGCCGTCGGCGAGGTTGGCGTTCTTGACCTTGGCCATGGTGTGCATGGCGTGCACCAGGGGGACGCCCCAGCGCTGGGCGGCCAGCCAGCCGACGTGGCCGGAGAGCCAGTAGTGGGAGTGGACCAGGTCGTAGTGGCCGGGACGGTGCCCGGCCCAGGCCTGCATCACGCCGTGGGTGAAGGCGCACAGCTGGGCGGGCAGGTCCTCCTTGGCCAGTCCCTCGTAGGGGCCCGCGTCGACGTGCCGGACGAGGACGCCGGGCGCGAGCTCCACGACGGGCGGGAGGGCGGCCGTGGTGGCCCGGGTGAAGATCTCGACCTCGATGTTGATCGCGGCGAGCCGCTGGGCCAGCTCCACGATGTAGACGTTCATGCCGCCCGCGTCGCCGGTGCCCGGCTGGTGCAGCGGCGAGGTGTGCACGGAGAGCATCGCCACGCGGCGTGGCCTGCGGTGCAGCCGCAGCCGCGGCGGTACGGCGGGAGAGCGCCGCCCGAGCCTCGCGATGTACTGGCTCACGTGGCGTTCCTCCTCGCTGCGGGCACGGCTGGGGGAGGGCGTACGACCCTCGGCGACTCCAACGTCGGAAGATTGCGTTCCCATTTCCGCGGGACGCCGTCGACGGCGGTCTTTACCGAATCTTGGCCTGGGGTAGCTCAACCGTTCGACCGTGTGGCGCGTGCCCGTGGCGGCGCACGCGCCGCGATCCGGGGGCGGGTACCCCCGTACCCTCGTCCTCATGACACCGCGTCCCGCTTCCGCCCCCGTGGGCACGGTGACGCGCGGCACCACCAATCCCAACCGGCTGCGCCGCATGGACCGCTGGATCGCGGCCGCGCACGGGGCCGAGCTGCGCCGCGCCGCCGACCCCCTCGCCGTCGACCTCGGCTACGGCGCGGCGCCCTGGACCGCGCTCGAACTGCTGCACCGGCTGCGCACGGCGGCCCCCCGCACCCGGGTGGCGGGCGTGGAGATCGATCCGGCCCGGGTCGCCTCGGCACGGCCGTACGAGCGGGAGGGGCTGGCGTTCCTGCGGGGCGGCTTCGAGATCCCGGTGCCGGGGAGCCCGGTCCTGGTCCGCGCGGCGAACGTGCTGCGCCAGTACGACGAGGGGGAAGTCGCCGGCGTGTGGCGGCGGCTGTGCGCGCGGCTCGCCCCGGCCGACCCGGCGACCGGCTCGCGCGGCGGGCTGCTGGTCGAGGGCACCTGCGACGAGATCGGACGCCGGCACGTGTGGGTCGCGCTCGGCCCCGAAGGGCCGCGCACGGTCACCTTCGCCACCCGGCTCGGCTCCCTGGAACGCCCCTCCGACCTGGCCGAACGACTCCCCAAGGCGCTCATCCACCGCAACGTCCCCGGCGAGCCCGTGCACGCATTCCTGCGCGACTTCGACCGCGCCTGGGCCGCCGCCGCGCCCTACGCCTCCTACGGCGCGCGCCAGCGCTGGATCCGGACCGTGCGGGACCTCACGGCCGACTGGCCGGTGGCGGACGGCCCGGCACGGTGGCGGCAGGGCGAAGTCACCGTGCGGTGGGGGGCGTTGGCGCCGCGCGGGTGGTGAGAGCACCGGAGGTCCAGCCTCCACTTGTATCGGCCGGGAACGATCGGCCCAGGCCGTTCGTCACATCGACCGGGACGACGGTCGTACGGGGACCAGCGGGACGGAAGGGGTGTTGTCCACACCCCCTGTCGTTTCTCGCTCATTGATGGCAGCATCCCCCCGGACACGAAAAGTTACTGACGATTAACCAGGCGGGGGTGCACGCATGGGGGCAGGCAAGCGCGGAGTGCTGACGGCGGCCGTGACCGTGGTCTGCGCGGTCACCGTACTGGCCGTGCCCGGTGCGGCGTTCGCGGCGCCCGCTCCCCCGCCCGGCCCGGGCGCGACGGCGAGCCCGGATCCGGGCACGACGGCCAGCGTCACCGTGGTCACC
The DNA here is from genome assembly GCF_043082785.1 of Streptomyces sp. NPDC014764. Taxonomy (NCBI): domain Bacteria; kingdom Bacillati; phylum Actinomycetota; class Actinomycetes; order Kitasatosporales; family Streptomycetaceae; genus Streptomyces; species Streptomyces sp. NPDC014764. The sequence continues at coordinate 10,232 of NZ_JBIBXY010000024.1, forward strand.
AGCGACGTCGAGCTCGAGGCCGTCCGCAAGAGGCTCGACAAGCTCTACCGCGCGGCGGCCAAGGCCACCGACGAGTACAACGCGGCCGAGGAGAAGGCCCGGCAGCAGACCGCGCAGGTCGTGCGGCTGGCGAAGAAGATCGTCGAGGGCCGGGAGAAGCTGGACGACCTCAAGGACCGCGCGGGCGCCGCGGCGGCCGCGCAGTACCGGGGCGGCGGGCTGCCCCCCGAGGCGCGCCTGGTGCTGAGCGACGACCCGCAGGACTTCCTCGACGGCGCCGGCCGGGTCCGGCAGGAGCAGCACGCGACCAAGGGACTGCTCGGGGAGATGACGCGCACCCAGCGGGACTTGGAGGAGTACGCCGAGGACGCCCGGGAGCAGATGCGGAAGCTGGAGGCGGGCCGCAAGGTCAAGGCCGCCGCGCAGAAACGGATCGAGACGCAGATCGAGGCGGCCGAGAAGCTCGAGGCCGAGCTCGAGCAGGAGGAGAAGGAGCGGCTGGCCCGGCTCGAGCGGCAGGCCGCCGCCCGCGCCCAGGCCACCTGGCTGAGCTCCGGCGTGCTCGACGATCTGACCTCGAAGGCGACCGCGCAGGGCCGCAAGGCCGTGGCGTACGCCACGGCGCAGATCGGCAAGCCCTACCAGTGGGGAGCGGAGGGTCCGAACACGTTCGACTGCTCCGGGCTCACCTCGCAGGCGTGGCTGGCCGCGGGGAAGACCATTCCGCGCACGTCGCAGATGCAGTGGCAGCACCTGAAGCGCGTCGCCGTCGAGGACATGCGGCCCGGCGACCTCGTCATCTACTGGGCCGACGCCAGCCACGTCGGGATGTACGTGGGCGACGGCGTCATGGTCCACGCGCCCCGGCCCGGCCGGACCGTGACGCTTGCCGGGGCCGGTTCGATGCCCATCCTGGGCGTCGTACGGCCCGATCCGGCCGCCGAGTGACGTCCGGGGGCGCTGCCCCGCGTCCCCAACGGCCCGGTGGCACCGGCCACGTGACCCACCGCACGTGGATCTCGTGGCCAACGCCCCGTGGACGTGACGTTCGTCATCCCCACGGCATCTCCGGCCTGTCCAACTGCGGTAGCAAACGCGGCATATGACAGCGGCCGTTGGCCGGGCGGCGTGGTTCACACCATTCCGCTGCGGCGCGGTCACCCGCTATGGTCCCCGTTCGAAGGGGCATCCCCTGCCCGCCCAAGCCAGACGCACGCGGGGGACAGGGCCGAGATCCGTCGCCCCCGCCATGCCCTCGGGGGGAGGGAAGGAACCCGGAACAATGCCCGCACCCGTACCGCGGCAGAGAGCGATCCCGGCCGCGGAAGGTGGTCAGGGAACGGTCGCCGCACCGAACGAGGCCGCACAGGAGTTGCCCGAGAACCGGACGGCGGCCGTCGACGCGGCCACCCCGTCCGACACCGAACCGGCGAAGACCACGACCACCACGACACCCGCGCAGCTCACCCTGCTGCTCATCGAGGACGACCCGGGCGGCACGCCGATCGTGCCCGACCTGCTCGACCAGGCCGGGCGGCCGATTCGCATCCGCACCGCCCGCAACCTCACCGAGGCCGAGCGGCTGCTGACCGACGACGTCCACTGCATCCTGCTGGACCTGGCGCTGCCCGCGCCCGGCCGGGCGGACGACGGCGACGAGCTGACCGTCCTCCGGCACGTCCTGGAGCTGGCGCCCCGGCACGCCGTCCTCGCCCTCACCGGCGCGGACGACACCGAGCGCGGCGCCGAGGCCGTGCGGGTCGGCGCGCAGGACTACCTGGTCCGCGACGAGCTGGACGGGCGGCTGCTGAGCCGCGCCATCCGCTACGCGGTGGAGCGCAAGCGGTCCGACTCCGCGGAGCGGCGCCTCGCCGAGGGCCGGCTGCGCGCCCAGGAGAACCGCCGGCTCGAGCGCGGCCTGCTGCCGACGCCGCTGCTGGACGGCTCCCCGCTGCGGTTCGCCGCCCGCTACCGGCCCGGCCGCTCACGCGCCCTGCTCGGCGGCGACTTCTACGACGTGGTCCGCACGCCCGACGGCACCGTGCACGCCATGATCGGCGACGTCTGCGGGCACGGCCCGGACGAGGCGGCGCTCGGCGTGGAGCTGCGCATCGCATGGCGGGCGCTGACCCTGGCCGGGCTGTGCGGTGACCAGCTGCTGAGCACGCTGCAGCAGGTGCTGGAGCACGAACGCCCGGACGACGAGATCTTCGCGACGCTGTGCACGGTGGACATCGCGCCGGACGGCCGCCGCGCGGGGCTGTGCCTGGCCGGCCACCCGTCGCCGCTGCTGGCCCGCCCCGGCATGCCAGCAAGGCTCCTGCCGTACGACAACAACGGCCCCGCCCTCGGAGTGCTGCCCGGCGCCCGCTGGCCGCGGATGCAGGTGGAGCTGGGCGCCGAATGGAGCCTGATGCTCTACACCGACGGCCTGATCGAGGGCCGCGTCGGCGACTCCGGGGAGCGGCTGGGCCAGGACGGCATGGTGGACCTGATCCGCCGCAGGCTCTCCGAGGGTCTGAGCGGGGAGGAGCTGCTGCGCACGGCGGTCAATGAGGTGCGTGACCTCAACGGGGGCGAGCTCACGGACGACGTGGCGGTACTGCTGCTGGACCGCACCCGGTGACGGGCGTCGGCCGAGGTTCCGGGCCGGCCGCGTCCCGTCCTCAGCCGTTCGCGCAGTTCCCCGCGCCCCTGAAGGCGCTGCGGTGAGCGCGCCCTGAAGGGGCACGGGGAACTGCGCGAGAAACCACGACGCACCCGCGGATGCGACTCAGGGCGACGGGTTCCGGTCACCGACCGCCGTTGTACGGCCCGTACGGACCGTCGCTGCTGGAGCCCTTGCGGGCCCGGCCGCCGCCGGGGAGCGACCTCAGGGCCGGACGGACGTCGACCATGTACACGATCGTCGCGATCAGACCGATGATCGGCAGGAACGACAGGATGTTGAAGATCAGGTTCACCACGAAGGCGAGACCCAGGACGATCAGCCAGAACGGCTTGGTCTTCTTGTCCGCGGCCCGGTAGGCGTCCTCACGGCGCGTGGCGGCGTCGATCAGCGCGAAGCCGCTGAACACGATCAGAGCCATGCTCAACAGCCACAAGAAGTTAGCGAAGCCCTGCATCAGCACTACGTCCACCACCCGTAATCGGCTCGTCCACCGCGCCGTCGTCCTTGCCGCGCCGCCGACGGGCGCCACGTCGTCCTACCGCCGTCACCGTACCCGCATCCGCCGGTCGGCTACCCGATGAACGGGCCGGGCACCGCGTAAGTGCCCGGCCCGTGCCGTTCCGTCCCGTTTCAGCGGGCTGCGACACCGCTCACTTGGCGGGCGGGGTCGTCTTCTTCGCCGTGGCCTTGCGGGCCGCCGGGGCCTTCTTCGGGGCGGCGGGCTTCTTCGCGGCGGCCTCGGCGGGCTTGGCGTCCGCCGGCTTGACCTCCGTGACCCTGGCCTCGGCCGGCTTGGCCTCGGCGGGCTTCTCGGCCGTCCTGGCCTCGGCCGGAGCGGCCGCGGGCTTCGGCCGGGCCGGCGGCTCGACGGCCACCGCGATGTCCTCGATGCCGTCGGCGGCGTCGCCGCGCCAGGTCTTCACGGCCTGCTCACCGTGCTCGGCGAGCTTCTCGTAGGTCTCGCGGGCCTTGACCGCGTACTCGGCGGCGACGCCCACGCTGCGCAGCGCCAGGTCCTGGGCGGTCTCGCCGAACTTCTTCAGGTCGGTGTCGATCGTCCCGAACAGCTCGTTGGCCTTCGCCTGCAGGGTCTCCTGCGTCTCCCGGACCCGGACGGTCACCCGCTCCTGGACGGCCTTGGGGTCGGTGTTGCGCACGGCGTCGATGCGGGCCGGGGCCTCGGTGCGCAGCTGCTCCACCAGGGCCGGCACCTTCCTGGCCTGCTGCATCGCAAGATCGGCGGTGCCGGCGGCGAAGTAGAGCGGCTTGGGGTCGCTGAAGGTCTTGCGCAGGTCGTCGGTGATGGCCATGGTGATGGTCCTCCCGGATGTCGTGTTCGGCTGAGGGTCTGTGTGGTCCGTGGCGGGCGCCCGGCGCCCTGGCCGGCTCAGCCGGCCGTCCGCCGCGGACCGTTGTCGTCACCGCCGGCCTCGTGGCCGGGGCGCTCGGCGGGTCTGCCGCCCGTGCCGGCGGAGGCCTGCGTACCCGGCCCGGGCCCGACGGCTTCCACACCCGGCCCGGGTCCGACGGCTTCCACCGCACCGTCCTCGGTGCCCGCGAAACCGTCCTCGGTGCCCCCGAATCCGTTCTCCTTGCGGAAGGACTCGTAGATCTGGAGGAGCACTTGCTTCTGGCGCTCGTTCAGCGTGGGGTCGGCGAGGATCACGGCGCGCGTCTCGACCTCGTCCCGGTCGCGCTCGGCGTCGAGGATCCCGGCGCGGACGTACAGCGTCTCGGCGGAGATGCGCAGCGCCTTGGCGACCTGCTGGAGCACCTCCGCGCTGGGCTTGCGCAGCCCGCGCTCGATCTGGCTCAGGTACGGATTGGACACCCCGGCGGCATCGGCGAGCTGCCGCAGCGACAACTGCGCGCTGCGCCGCTGCTCGCGCAGATACTCGCCGAGTCCGCCGACGTTCAGGGATGCCATGCCCCCACCATGACGCACCGCGCTAACTATTGCAAGCAACCTGCTTGCAAGAGTGCGCTCCCTCTCCGCGCGGCCCGCGAGGATTACGCTCGCCTCCGTGCCCGAGCCTCCCACCGACCCCCGCCTGCGGGCCCTGATCGACACGCTCCGGCCGGGGGCCGTGCGAAGGGTGAAGGTCACCGGGTTCGACGGAGCGGACGTCCTGGTGCGTCTCCCGGACGGCGAAGGGGACTCCTGGACGGGCCGGATTCCCGGGCATGAGGCGTCGATGCGTCGGACGGGACACCCGTCCGAGCTGTTCGAGGCCTGCCGGGAACTCGACGCCGAAGAGATCGGCCGCCTGCGCGGAGGTCGGCTCCACCTTTCCGCCAGGGCGTGCGAGACCCCGGCCCTGCGGTCCTTCCTCCTCGGGCTCGCACCGGGGCAGGTGGTCGCCGGCACGGTCTCCGCGGTCCACGACATCGGGATCTTCGTCCATGTCGACGGCGAACCGGACGGTCTGTGCACCGGCTTCCTCAGGGTGCCGGACCTGGCACGGGACCGGATCGGCCACCCTTCCGAAGTGGTCGCGGCCGGACGGCGGATCACCGCCGGGGTGATCATCGCCGACACGCGCTCCGGGCAGGTCACCCTCTCGCCGAAAGGTGCCGGGAAAGCCCGCTGTTGACCTTCACCCAAGGGGAGCGCCCAGCATCGACGGTGCCGGGCGACGGGCCCGGTACGAGGAGGGACACGCATGGAGCTGCTGACCATCGGGGCGTTCGCCAAGGCGTCCCGGCTGTCGCCGAAGGCGCTGCGGCTCTACGACGAGCTCGGCCTGCTGACTCCCGCCCGCGTCGACCCGGACACCGGCTACCGCCGTTACGCACCCGGGCAGCTGGAGCAGGCCCGGCTGGTCGCCTGGCTCCGCCGGCTGGGCATGCCGCTCGCCCGCATCCGGCGGGTGTGCGCCATGGAGCCGGGCGAGGCGGCCGGCGAGATCCGCGCGTACTGGGCGCGGGTCGAGGCCGACACGGCCGCGCGGCGGGACCTGGCCGCCTTCCTCGTCGACCACCTCACCGGGAAGGACCCCACCATGTCCCGCACCACCGCACCTCTCGCCCTCCGCTACGCCGCCCTCTCCGACACCGGCCGGGTCCGCGCGAGCAACCAGGACACCGCCTACGCGGGCTCCCGCCTCCTCGCCGTCGCCGACGGCTACGGCACCCGGGGCGCCCCGGCCAGTGCGGCCGCCGTCGACGCGCTGCGAAGTCTGGAGTCGGAGACCGTCCCGGCGGGCGACCTGCTCAACGCGCTCGAGGACGCCCTCGGCCGCGCGGAACAGGCCGTGCACGGCGTCTCCTCACCCGGCGACGACGCCGGCACCACGCTCACCGCGATGCTCTGGACCGGCTCGCAGCTCGCCCTCGTCCACATCGGCGACTCCCGCGTCCATCTCCTGCGCGACGGGGAGCTGTTCCAGATCACCCACGACCACACGGTGGTGCAGTCGCTGATCGACGAGGGGCGTCTCACCCCCGAGGAGGCCGCATCGCACCCGCAGCGGTCCCTGCTGATGCGCGCCCTGGGCCGGGGCGCCGACTCCACGCCCGACCTGCGGCTGCACGACGCCCGCGCCGGCGACCGCTACCTCCTCTGCTCGGACGGCCTGTCCACGGCCGTGGCCGCCGGGGACGTCCACCGCGTGCTCGCGGACACGCCCGAGCCGGAGGCGGCCGTCCGTGAACTCGTCGGCCTGGCCAACGCGTCGGGCGGCCCGGACAACGTGAGCTGCGTGGTCGCGGACGTGGTGGCACAGGCGTAGGACCTTCCGGCCACCCGTCGGCGGGATCGGTGCGAACCCCCGCTCGCCCGGTCCCGCGTCCGGCACGATGAGGCATGCTCCCGGACCACTGGCATCTCACCACCGACGTCGAGGACTTCCTCGCCCGGGCCGGCGCCTTCCTGCGCTCGCGCCCCGCCCTGCACACCACCGCGCTCACGGACGTCGAGAACCTGCGCCTCGACGGCGCGGGCGACCGGCTCCTCGGCCGGCTGGAGACGGAGGGCGAGGTCCGCGCGGTCTGCTACCTCACCCCGCGCGGCCGCCTCGGCCTCACCCCGCTGACCGCCGACGACGCCGACGTCCTCGCCGCCCGCCTGTCCGCGCTCGGCCACGCCCCCGCCCAGGTCGTCGCCGACCAGGAAACCGCCGACGTCTTCGCCTCGGCCTGGCAGGAGCACACCGGCGCGACGCCGAAGCCGTTCTGGCACACGCACCTCTACCGCCTCGGCACCCTCACCCCGCCCCGGCCGCACCCGGAGGGCCGCGCCCACCCCGCGCGGGCGGAGGACCGCGAGCTCGTGGTGCGCCGGTGCAGGGAGTTCTGCGTCGAGGTCGGAGAGCAGCCGTCCATCGACCTGATCGACGCGGGCGCCTGGGACCGATCACGGTTCGGAGACCGGCACTTCACCTTCTGGCGGACCCCGGACGGCGCGCCCGTCTCGATGGCCGCCGTCACCTCCGTCACCGGCGGCATGGTCCGCGTCGACCCCGTCCACACCCCGTCCCGCTTCCGCGGCCACGGCTACGCGGGCGCGGTCACGGCCGCGGTGAGCCGGGCCGCGATCGAGGCGGGCGCCACGGACGTCGTCCTGTTCGCGGACCCGGCCAACCCCACCAGCAACGCCCTCTACCAGCGCCTCGGCTACGTCCACCTCACCGACTGCGCCGGCTACCGCTTCACGTACGACGGTTGCGAGGGGGACGGGCGGAAACCCGGTGGCCTCCGACGCCGCGCCGGGACCACACTTCCCGGGTGACGTCGCTGCACGAGAACGAGATCACCGTCGACGAGGGCCTCGTACGGTCGCTGCTGCGGGCCCAGTGCCCGCAGTGGGCGGACCTGCCGCTGCGGCCCGCGGGCGCGGGCACGGACAACACCATGTACCGGCTGGGCGACGACCTGCTGGTCCGCCTGCCGCGCAAGCCGGACGGCGGCCCGTCCCTGCGCAAGGAACAGCGGTGGCTGCCCCGCCTGGCGCCCCTCCTCCCCCACCGTGTGCCGGAACCCGTGCACGCCGGGACGCCCACCGACGCCTACCCGGTCCCCTGGGCCGTCCACCGCTGGATCGACGGCGAGGACGTCGGCCCGGACACGGTCCGCGACTGGGCCGTCTTCGGCACCGACCTGGCCACGTTCGTACGGGAGTTGCACCGCGTCGACCTGATGGGAGCCACGCGGGAGGACGGGCTGTCCTGGTATCGCGGAGGCACCCTGGCGGCGTGCGACGAGTGGGTCGGGCCGGGCTTCGACGCGTGCCAGGCCGTCGAAGGGCTGGACCTCGACATCGACACGCTGGAAGAGATGTGGCGGGAGGCGCTCGCGCTGCCCGACCCCGCCGGGCCGCACGTGTGGCTGCACGGCGATCTCAGACCGGCCAACCTCCTGGCCCGCGACGGGAAGCTCCACGCCGTGATCGACTTCGGCGCGCTCTCGATCGGCTTCCCCGACGCCGAGCACGCCCCCGTCTGGGACCTCCCGCCCGAGGCCCGCCGCGCCTACCGGGACGCCCTGTCCCTCGACACCCCGACCTGGCTGCGCGCCCGCGCCTGGGCGGTCGCGGTCGCCGTCGTCGGCATCCCGTACTACCGGGACACGTTCCCGGCGTTCGCGGCGGAGTGCCGCGGCCGCCTGGAGGCGGTCCTCAGCTGAGCGCGGGCACGGGCTCCTGAGTCCAGAGGTTGAGGTCGCTGCTGGTGGCGACCGCGAGGGTGCGGCCGGACGGGGAGAAGCCGGCGGTCCGGAACTCCGACCAGGACGCGTGGTGGACGTGCCACCAGCTGCCGCCCGGCTCGCCGCGGTGTCCACCCCCGTCCGCCGAGAGGATCACGCGGTGGTCGGGCCAGTCGGGAGCGACGACGTCCAGCGTCCAGCCGTCGGGTGTGGTGTGGTGCAGGCCGCCGCCGAAGAGGCCGGCGATCCGTACCGGCACGCCCTCGACCGGACCGAGCCCGGGGCAGGCGAGGTCGGGTCCCGCATCGGGGGTGCTCGTGTCCGGGCCGGGGTCACGGTCGCGCGCGACGATCTCACCGGTCGCCGCGTCGAAGAGGCCGTGGCCCGCGGTCGACACGGTCATCACCAGGTCCTGACCGGTGCCGGGATGGACGGCGAAGCCGATGCCGAGCAGGCCGCCGACCGGCCGGTCGAGCACCTTGCGCCACGGCTCCGGTGCCGCCATGACGGGCGCGGAGAGGTACCGCTCGCGGATCCTCCGCCGATGGTCCGTGATCACGCCGCGAGAGTCCCACACGCGGCGCCCCCGGGGCGAACGATTTCGGCGGACGCGGGCGCCCCCGTCCGACAGACTGAACCCCATGCCACTCACCGACACCGCCAAGGCCGACCTGCACCGCTACCTCCAGGAGGCGCGCGACGCGCTGGTCTGGAAGCTGGAAGGGCTGTCCGAGTACGACGTCCGGCGGCCGCTGACGCCGACCGGGACCAATCTCCTCGGGCTCGTGAAGCACGCCGCCGGTGTCGAACTCGGCTACCTGGGCGACACGTTCGGGCGTCCGTCCGGCGAGCCGCTGCCGTGGCTCGCGGAGGGCGCCGAGGTCAACGCGGACATGTGGGCCGCGCCCGACGAGACGCGTGACGGCATCGTGGCGCTGTACCGGCGGGCCTGGGCCCACGCGGACGCGACGGTCGAGGCGCTGCCGCTGCACACGACCGGCACGGTGCCGTGGTGGCCGGAGGACCGCGCCGAGCTGACCCTGCACCACGCCGTGGTCCGCGTCATCGCCGACACCAACCGGCACGCGGGCCACGCCGACATCCTGCGCGAGCAGCTGGACGGCGCGACGGGCGAGCGGCCTGGCGCGACCAGCCTGCCCGCGGCCGACCCCGCATGGTGGGCGTCCTACCGCGACCGGCTGGAGCGGGCGGCGCTGGAAGCCGCCGGGAACGACACCGCCGACGGCCCCGGCACCCGCGCCGCGCCCTGATCAGCCCTTCACCGCCCCCGCCGTCAGGCCCTGCACGATGTGCCTGCTGGCGAAGGCGAACAGCACCATCGTCGGCAGGATCGTCAGCACCGCCGCCGCGGACATCGAACCCCAGTCGATGTTGAAGCTGGAGATGAAGCCGTTGAGCGCGGTCGGCACCGTCTTGTTCTCGTCGCTGTTCATCAGCGTCACCGAAAGGAACAGTTCGTTCCAGCAGTTGACGAAGTTGAAGATGAACGCGGCGACGATCCCCGGCCGCATCACCGGCAGCAGCACCCGCACCAGCGCCCCGAGCCGGGACAGGCCGTCGATCATCGCGGCCTCCTCCAGCGCGTCCGGGACGTTCTCGAAGAAGCCGCGCAGCATCACCGTGCAGAAGGGGATGCACACGGCGATGTAGACCAGCATCAGCCCCAGCCGGTTGTCGACCAGCTGGAGGTCGGTCATCAGCAGGTACAGCGGGCCCAGCGCGATGAACGACGGGATCATCTGTGTGACCAGGAACGCCATCAGCAGCGCGGACTTGCTGCGGAACTCGAACCGGGCGAGGACGTACGCCGAGAGCGTCGAGATGGCGGTGGCCACCGCGCCCGCGACGGTCGACACGACCAGGCTGTTCACCAGGTACGTGCCGAAGTCCGCCTTGCCGAACAGACCTTGGTAGTTCTCCAGGGAGAACCGCTCGGGCCAGTAGGCGATCGGGAAGGAGAAGATGTCACCGGGGTCCTTCAGGGACGTGACGGTGATCCAGTACAGCGGGAAGAGGGAGAAGACGAGCCAGAGCCCCAGGAAGGTGAACTTCGCTGCCCGGCCGGCCGTGGTTTCCTTGCCGATCACGCCCGCACCCCTCGCTTTCCGCCCTTGCCGGCGCCCCGGCGGCCGCCGCGCCGCTCCCTCGTCGCGGTCAGGAAGAACATCGCGAACACCAGGAGCACCGCCACCACCAGCAGGCCGAGCGCGGAGGCCTTGCCGTAGTCGCCCTGCTGCGTGATCTTGATCATCCAGGTGGTCACGATGTGCGTCTCGTCGTTCGGCCCGCCTCCGGTCATGCCGAAGATCAGGTCGGGGAAATTGAAGATCCAGATGACCCGCAGCAGCACCGTGAGCACCAGGGTCACGCGGATGTAGGGGATGGTGATGCGGAACAGCGTCCGTGCCTTGCCCGCGCCGTCCAGCGCCGCCGCCTCGTACAGCTCGTCCGGGATCGACTGCAGCGCGGCGAGGATCATGATCGCGAAGAAGGTGACCCCGTACCAGACGTTGGCGACCAGCACGGCGATCATCGCGGTGTCGGGGTCGGCGAGCCAGGCGACCGGCTCGTCGATCAGGCCGGCCTTCTGGAGCAGGTCGTTGACGACGCCGAACTCGCTGTTGAACATCCAGCGGAACAGGATGCCGATGAGGAACCCGGAGATCGCCCACGGGAAGAAGATCAGCGCCTGGTACAGCCCGCGGAGGCGGAACCTGCGGCGCAGCCACAGCGCCAGCGCGAACCCGATCACCAGCTGCGGCACGATCGAACCGACCACCCACAGCGCGGTGTTGCCGAGCACCGTGCCCCACGCGGGGTCGGTGAAGACCTCCCGGAAGTTCTTGAGACCCACCCACGAGGTGTCCGTGAGGTCGGTCAGGTTCCAGTTACGGAACGCCATCTGGCTGCCGGCGATCATCGGGTAGTACGTGAAGAGCGCCACGAAGACCGCCGCCGGCGCCATGAACGCGGCGATGACCAGACCGCGTCGGGCGGTGAACTCCCGCCCCCGGCGTCCACCGGCGCCGGTGCCGCGGGGCGGGGCGCCCTCCTTGCGCACGGAGGGCGCCGCGGTCACGCCGGACGCGGGCGTGGACGTACCGGACATGGTCACTTCTTCCACTTCTCGGTCCAGTAGGCGTCCCAGCCGGCCAGCAGCTCCTTCGGCGTCAGCTTGCCGAGGATCATCTTCTGCACGTCCGTGTCGGCGCGCTGCTGCCACTCCGTCCACCACGCGACACCGCGCGGCTGGGTGACGACCAGGTACTTGTCCGGGTTCTCCGTCATGGTGACGTAGCTGGCCCACGGTCCGGTGCGGTAGAACTCGTCCTCCGCCGCCGCCTTCAGGATCGGCACCAGGCTGTTCCCCTTGGTGAACCGCGTCGACGCCTCCCCCTCGGAGAGGAACTCCACCAGCTTCACGGCCTCGGCCTTGTGCTTGCTGCCCTCCGCGACCCCCCATCCGGCGGTCGCCAGCGGCTGCACGGTCCTGCCGCTCGGCCCGGCCATCAGCGGCGCGGTGCTCCACTGGTCCGCGTCGATCGACTTCGACTCGGAGACGGTGGCGATGACCTCGGGGTCCTGGAGCAGGAACGCGGTCGAGCCGTTGGAGAAGCCCTCGACCATCTCCGGGTAGCCCCACGCCACGGACGACTTCGGCGACGCCTGCTCGAACAGCTTCAGGTACATCTCCATCGCGTCCAGCGCCTCGGGCGCCGAGAAGATGGTCCTGCCGTCCTTCAGCAGGTAGCCGTTGGCCGGGTCGATCCTGTCGGCGACGTACGCCTCGATGGCGGCCGTGGCGTTGCTGTGCGCGTTGGGACCGCCGCGGAAGGCGTAGCCGTACCGGCGCGAGGACGGGTCGTGGATCTCCGACGCCTGCTCCAGCAGCTCCTCCCAGGTGGCCGGGGGCTTGTCGAAGCCGGCGTCCTCGATGAGGTCGGTGCGGTGGAAGAGGCTCAGTCCGTAGAAGCCGTACGGCACGAAGTAGGTGCGGCCCTTGGCGTCCTCGGAGGCGGCGACAGCGTTGTCGGTGAGCGCGTCCCAGCCCTTCCAGCCGGTCAGGTCCTTCTTCATGTCGTACAGCCAGCCGTTGTTCGACCAAGGCCCGACGGTGATGTCGCGGACCTCCAGGACGTCGACGCCGCTGCCCGACTGGAGCATCTGCTGGAGCTTCTGGTCGGCCTGCTCGGTGGGCGGTGAGACCAGCTTGACCTTGATCTTCGGGTTCTGCTTCTCGAAGTCGGCTATCAGTTCCTCGAGCAGGTCGGTGCGGGCGGGATTGGTCAGGCTCTCCACCATGTTGAGGGTGACCGTTCCGCTCTCACCGGGGCTCATGGTGGAGCAGCCGGTCAGGGCCATCGCGGCGGCGGTGCCGAGCGCGAGAGCTGCCGTCCTTCTTCTCATCGTGCTGACCTCTTCCTTGGGTGAACGGGGCGACGGGGCGGGGGGAGGTGCAGAGGATGGGGGGTGCGGGGGATGGGGGGTGCGGGGGATGGGGGGTGCGGAGGATGGGGGGTGCGGAGGATGGGGGGTGCGGAGGATGGGGGGTGCGGAGGATGGGGATCAGGGGCGGGCTGCGCGGGCCCATTCGCCGAGCACGGGCACGCACCGCTCGGCGAAGTACTCGTAGTCCTCGGGGGTGTTGTAGAGATGCGCGGACAGCCGTACGTAGCCGACGCCGCCGAAGGCGGTGAACGCGGCCTCGACGCCCAGCTCCGCGGCGGCGCGGTCGCGTAGGGCGTCCGCGGCCTCCCGCCGGTCGGCCAGGCCGTCCGGCAGCCGCACCAGCCGCATGCCCGGCACCGGCATCCCCACGTCCACGCGGGCGTCCTCGCCGGTCAGCGCGGTGACGGCGGCGGCGACGATCCGCTCGCCGTACCCGGCCAGCTCGTCCATGTAGCGGCGGGCCGCCTCCCAGCCCCAGGTGCTGTCGACGAAGTCCAGCGCGGTCTGCGCGGCGAGGTAGTTGGTGGCGTCGAGCGTGCCCTGATGGTCGAACCGGTCCGGGTACGGCTCCGGCGCGCCCCAGGAGTCGATCAGGGGGTGGAGACCGTCACGGAGCGGGCCGCGGGCGACCAGGGCGGCGGTGCCGCGCGGGGCGCAGGCCCATTTGTGGAGGTTGCCCGCCCAGAAGTCGCAGGTCAGGCCTTCGAAGGGGGCGGCGAGCAGGGCGGGCGCGTGGGCGCCGTCGACGAGGAACGGCACACCGCGCCGCGCCGCCTCCGCGCCGATCCGCTCCACGGGGAAGCGGCGGGCGGTCGCGGAGGTGATCTGGTCGACGACCAGCAGATCGGTGGCGTCGCCCACCTCCGCCATGACCGCCTCGTACGCCTGCTCCTCGTCCGCGTCCAGCGGCACCCGTGCGGTGCGCACCCGGCCGCCCCAGCGGCGGGCGAGGCGTTCGGCGCCCATGGTGACGGCGCCGTAGCCGTGGTCGGTGACGACGATCTCGCCGCCGGCACTCTTCTCCAGGTTGGCGTAGACGACGCTGACGCCGGCGCTGGCGTTGGGCACCAGGGCGAGGTCGCCCGCGTCCACGCCGAGGAACGCGGCGAGGCCGGTCCGGGCCTTCGCGATCCGCTCCGGCAGCTCGGGGAACCACACGACCGGCGCCCGCTCCATCTCCTCCCGCAGCGCGTTCTGCCGCTCCTGGGCGACCAGCGGGACGGCGCCGAAGGAGCCGTGGTTGAGGTGCCGCAGGGCGGGGTCGAGCGACCACGCGTCCACCGCGGGCCGTCCGTCGGCCAGCAGCAGGGGGCGGGGCGTGGTGCTGACGTCGGTCTCGCTCACATGACTCCCATCCGCGAGGGACATCGGACCATCGGGAGACCCGAGGGCCAAGACGTATGATGACTCGGGATGTTGGCATGGTGTTTTCCGCCATGACAAGACCTGTGAGCCACAAGAAATCAGATGACTCGGAGATGTTTCACGGAAGACATCTGATCTCTCGTCCCGCTACGCTTCACTCGGACGGGGGCGCGGAGGACGCGGCCCGTCAGGGGAGGCAACGGATGTCGGCAGTCGACAAGGCGTTCCACGGCCTGCGCCACATGATCGCCACGGGGCGGCTGGGCGCCGGGGAACGCATTCCGCCCGAGGCGGACCTCTGCGAGGAACTCGGCGTCTCCCGCGGCTCGTTGCGCGAGGCGGTACGGATGCTGGCGGCGCTGGGCGTGATCGAACCGCGCCACGGCTCGGGTACGTACGTCTCGCAGCTGCGCCCCGAGGATCTGATCGGCAGCCTCTCCCTGACCCTGCAACTCCTGCCCCTGCCGGGCCTGTTGGAGGTGTACGAGATCCGCCGCGTCCTGGAGGCCCACGTGGCGGCCCAGGCGGCGGCCCGTGCGACCCCGGAGACGGTCGGGACGCTGTTCTCCCTCATCGAGGCGATGGAAGCCACGGAGGACCCGACGGAGGCGTCCGACCTGGACCACCGCTTCCACGCGGAGATCGCCCGCACGGCCGGCAATCCCACCCTTGCGTCCCTCCTCGCGGTCTTCCGCGCGCGCTCCCGCAAGTATCAGGTCTTCACCCTCCCCGAGGGCCCCGACCTCCGCCGCAAGAGCGACGCCGACCACCGTAATCTCGCCACGGCCATCGCCGCCCACGACCCGGGCGCGGCTGCGGGCGCGGCGGAGGCGCATGTGGCGCAGACGGAACGGTGGCTGAGGGCGCTGGAGCCGCCGGTGGAGGACGAGGAGGCGTGAGCGGCGCCCCGCGTCAGAACGGCAGGGGCCGCGCCCGCACCACCTCCAGGCGGGACACCGCCCGGGTGAGCACCACGTAGAGCCGGTGCAGCCCGCGCTCCTCCGCCTCGGCGATCGCGGCCGGCTCCACCGCCACCACGTGGTCGTACTCCAGGCCCTTGGCGACGCTCGCGGGAATCACGGCGACACGTGCCTCCAGCGACTCCGGCGCCGCGGCCTCCACTCCTGCCGCCGCCAACGTGTCCCGAAGCAAGGGGACATCGGCGTCCGCCGCGACGACACCGACGGACCCTTCCCGCTCCAGGGCATCCCGGACCGCGACCACGACCGTGCCCGGCACGTCGGCAGGGGCATCGACGATCCGGCTGCGCAGCTCGCCGTCCGGGCGCAGGGATCGCGCCTCCGGCACCTCGACGTCCAGCCGTCTCAGCAACCGGTTGGTCAGCTCCACCACTGCCTGAGGCACCCGGAAGCCGGTGGTCAGCGGCACGACGGCCGCCTCTGGACGGCCGAGGTGACGCAGCGTTCCGGGCCAGGAGCGGGACGCCCAGGGTGTCGTCCCCTGCGCCAGGTCGCCCAGCACCGTGAGCGAGCCGAACGCGGCCCTGCGGGCGATGGCCCTGCACTCCATCGGGGACAGATCCTGCGCCTCGTCGACGACGACGTGTCCGTAACCATCGGGGTGCTCGATCAGCCCGGCCACCTCGTCGAGCAGCAGCAGGTCCGCGGCCGACCAGCGTGCCGAACGCCACGACCGCGGCGGACGCGTCCACAGCAGGGCGCGCTGCTCCTCCGCATCCAGGATCCCGTCGGCCGCCCGCGCCAGCCGGTCACCGTCGGAGAGCAGTTCCGCCACCACCTGCTCCGGCCGCACGGCCGGCCAGACGGCGTCCACGTACGCCGACACCGGCCGCGCCCGCTCGATCCGGCGCACCCAGGCGGCGCCCCGCGGACCGCCGCGCCGCTCGGCCTGGTCCTGGACGGCCCGCACGATCCGGGCCCGCACTCTCTCCCTCCCCACGGCGTACGGCGGTTCCTCGTCCAGCACATCGGCGACGATGCGTGCCGACGCCTCCCCTTCGACCCGCCACCGGTAGGAGCCGTCGGGGACGGCGAGGGAGTCACCGTGATCGTTGCGAACCCGCGCGTACAGCGCACGGCGCAGCAGCTCCGCCGTGCGGGCGTCGTGCTTGAGGAGGGCGGTCGGTTCGTCGTCCTTGCCGGTCACCGGGTGCCGGGCGATTTCCTCGGCGAGGGTCGACTGGCGTACGCCCGTCTCACCGAGGGAGGGCAGGACCTCCGCGATGTAGGTGAGGAAGGTCCGGTTCGGGCCGAGGACGAGCAGGCCGCCGCGCCGCATGCGCTGCGGATGGGTGTAGAGCAGATAGGCGGCCCGGTGCAGGCCGACGGCGGTCTTGCCGGTGCCGGGAGCGCCCTGCACGCACACGGTGAGGCCCAGGTCGCCGCGGACGAGGTCGTCCTGCTCGGGCTGGATGGTGGCGGCGATGTCCCGCATCGGGCCGAAGCGGGGCCGCTCGATCTCCCTGGCGACGATCCCGCTGACGCGGTCCTCGCCCCGCGCCAGGTGCTCGTCCTCCAGGCCGGTCAGATCACGGGAGTCGCCCTGGCTGCCGGACGCCCAGCCGAACCTGCGGCGCACGGTCACCCCCAGCGGGGCACGGGCGGACGCCTGGTAGAACGTGCGGGACACCGGCGCCCGCCAGTCGATGACCAGGGGCGGGGCGGCCGGGTGCTCGGTGATCCGCAGGCGCCCGACGTGGTAGGTCTGGCCCGCATGGCCGGGCTCGTCCGTGCCGAAGTCCAGGCGCCCGAAGAACAGCGGGCCGGGCGGCAGCTCCCCCAGCTCCTTGGCCCGGCTGCGCAGCCGGTACCCGAGGACCTCGGCGTCGGCGCCGGACGCGGAGACGTCCTCGCCGTTCCTCACCTGGTCGTCGGCTCCGCCGGTCATGGCGGTGAGGGCCTCACGGCAGCGGTCGTGGTGAGCGCGTTCCTGGTCGAGGGCGCACTGGGACACGGGGGCGTCGGACGTCATTCCCCGAGCGTAACAAAAGTGAAACTCGGTAACGTTATTTACCCGGTCACGACGATGGCAGACTCCGCGCCAACGAGCCGAAGGCCCTCTCCGCCGCGACCACGGCGTCCTCGCCCACGGCGTCGAGGTGCTCCCCCGCCGCGATCCGACGCCAGTTCTCCTGCGCGAGGATCCGCCGCACGGCCACGATCTGCCCGGCGGCCAGCCGGGCGTCGAGCCCGCCCCCGAGCGCCTCCGCCAGCGTCTCCTCGGTCCGCTCCAGGTGGCCGTACAGCCGGACGACCAAGGAGGGCGTGCCGTAGAGCAAGGTGTGGAAGGCGAGCACTTCGGGGTCGTCGTTGAGCCCCGTCACGGGGTCGTGGCGCTCCAGGCCCTCCAGGAAGTGGCGCTTCAGTGCCTCGACGGGGGTCGGCCCCTCCCGCACGACACGAGCGGGCTCCTCCTCGTGGTCCGCGATCCGGTACAGGACGAGGTCCTCCTTGGCGGGGAAGTACCGGAAGAGCGTCGGCTTGGAGATCTCGGCCGCGGCGGCCACCTCAGCGACGGACACCGCGTCGAACCCGCGCTCCAGGAACATCCGGATCGCGATGTCCGACACCGTCCGGTACATCCGCCGCTTCTTCCGCTCCCGCAGCCCGATCTCGCTCATGCGGGCGAGCCTACGCACCCGAGCAGGCCGCGCCGGCCTCACATCAGGGCGCGAGCGAGGTACGGGTTGGCCGTGGCCCGCACCGGCATGCCGAGGGCGCCCGTGGCGACTTCCAGGGTCACCGCGTACGAGGCGACCGCACGACGGACGTTGGGGGCGTCGAGGCTCGCTCCGGTGACGATGCGGTCGAGGTCGATGTACGCGGAACGGACGACCTCCAGGCGTCGGTACACCTGCCAGTCCTTCCGCCAGTCGCGCGTGTACTCGGGCGGGAGGTTGCGCTCCCAGCGGCGGAACATGCGGTCCCGGATCTCCGGGCGGGTCGGGGTGAGGTGCATGTGCCGGACCAGGTCGTACAGGGGGTCACCGATGAGGGCCATCTCCCAGTCGATGATGCTCAGCCCCCCGTCCCGGCGCACCAGGTTCCAGGGGTTGAGGTCGCCGTGGAGGAGGGAGTGCTCCCGGCGGCTCACCTCCTGCCGGGACAGGATCTGGTCGAGCCGTTCGGCGTCCGGAAGTCCCAGCTGCCGGGCGAGCTGCTTGGTCTTCCTGGGCAGCGCTTCGACGAGGCGGACCAGCTCACCCTTGAGCCAGCGGTGGAAGCCCACCTCGTCGGCCGCCGGGTCGACCTCCTCGTATGTCACCTGGGTCAAGGCGCAGAGCTGGTCCACCAGCCCGTCCGCCTCGTGGGGCAGAAGTCCGTGCACAGGGTGGTTCGGGGGGCGATCCACGTCTTCCGGGCCCATGTAGGTGTGGATCGCGAAGTGGTCGTTCGCATATGTCTCGCCCAGCGCCAGGACTTTGGGCGCGTTCACGGCGGCCTTCGCCTCCTCGATGCCGCGCAGCACGGCGTGCTCGCTGAGGAAGTGCGGCTCCCGCCGGGTGACGTCGGGCAGCCTGCGCCGTACTACGACCGGGTAGCAGACCCCGGGGACCCGGACGACGGTGTTGAGGTGGGCCGTGCCCTTGAAGACCCGACTGGCCGGGGCCGCGCCCTCGACCGACAGCGCGTGGGCGACGGCGGTTTCACCGAAGTCGTCCGGCAGCGGCAGACGACGGTCCCTGACCCACGTGACAGCCCGGGCGTCAGGCCCACCGCGCGACGCCAGCCAGCGGAACAGGGCCCGCTCGACCTCCCTCGGCCCGGGCACGCTCCGCAGTCCCAGCGGCCGCGCCGCGGCCCGCAGCGCCCGGTCCACCTCCGCCGTCGCCTCGTCCAGGTTCTTCTGCGAGTACGCCTGCTCGAGGGACTGCGCCGCCCGCATCACGTCCGGGAAAACGGACTGTGCGCGCTCGAATGCGAGGTAGTGCTTGAGATCCTTGCCCAGCCCGTTGACGGCCGCCGGACGGACGCGGCACATGGCCGCCTCCCATGCGCCGATGACCTCGGGCCACTGGTGCTCCGGGTATTGCATGCGCACCAGGTGGGTCGCCAGGTCGTGGAGGGGATCGCCGTAGGTCGCCAGCTCCCAGTCGACACAGATGAGAGGAAGCGATTCGCCGTAGGAGACGATCACATTGTCACGGTGCAGGTCGGCGTGGAGCAGACTGTACGGCCGCCGCGCCATGGCGGGAGTGCGCTCGGCCAGCCGGATCAGGGCGTCCTCCGGAATCCCCAGCGCCGCGAACAGTCCGCCGAAGGCAGTCCAATTGGGCCGGCGGATCTGCTCGTCCGCGAGATGGGCGAGAGTGCGCAGGAACGCCTGACTGTCGGTGTCGTTGCTCGGCCAGTGGGTCGGCAGGGCCGGCAGGGAGTTGCGTCTGACCCGCGTCATCTGGGCCAGCAGCCCGGTCAGTGCCCGTACGAGCAAGGTGTCCAAGGGCTTGCCGTCGGCGCAGATGCTGGACAGCGGCACGCCTTCCACATAGCTGTGGACGGCGAAGTCAGGGCCCTTGGCGAGGCACTGCGGCACGTGCGGCAGCACGTCCTTGACGGCCCCGAGGATCTCGTCCTCGTTGTCCCAGGTTCTGATCACCACCGGCAGGGCCTCGGCTCGGCGGATGCGTACCGTCACCGATGTCCCCGGCTCCCGGCCGAGTAACCGCGCCTCGGGTTCGTTCAGTGCCAGCACGTAGTTCTGGTTGTGGTGACCGCTGGCGGCCGTACCGCACAGCGTGGCGCGCTCCACCAGGTCGCGGAGCCGGTCGTGCGGCAACGTGGGCACCCCGAGGGCCGGTCGGGGAATGGGTGGTGCGCCCACTGGCCGCTCCGTGACGTGCGAGGGAGACACAAATGACGGTAGGCATACGGCCTCCGTTTCCGCATGCGGAAGTCAACCGCACGGCGTCTGGCACCGGGCGGCCGGGTGTCACCCAAGTGCCCGAGTCACGAAGGCCCGTCCCAGTGGCTGATGTGCTCTCTGGTACGTACGGGGGAGCAGTTTCTGCTCGATCGGTGGCCGGAATCGTACAGCACCGCAGTCACTGGGCGAGGTGATTCCACACGGAGTCGAACCACTGCTGCATGCTGTCCACGAACACGGTTCCGGGGGCGCCGGCATCGGCCGGATCCTTCACATGGTGGGTAAGGGTCGCGCCCAGCCCCAGCACGTCCAGCGCGGTCACCACCTCGCCGGCCGCCAGCTCCAGCTGCCGCTCGATGATCTCGTACATGCCGTGCAGCGCCTCGACCTCGTTGAGCAGGTAGAGCTTGAAGGTCGGCGTGAGCGGAGTGTGCTGAACCTTCACGTCGACGGTGGGGACCAGACCCTCGGTCTGCAGGTCCCTCAGCGCGCCGACGAGCGACGCGGTGTGCGTCTCGGTGATGCGCAGCAGTCGCTCCCGCATCCGGGAGTCGTCCAGATCCCCCTTCACCCGCGGATACGGCAGCGGAAGTGACGGGTCCGGAAGGAGCATACGGAGCGTGATGCGCTCGGGCGAGATGAAGCCACCGCGGATGCGCTCCGACTGGAGCCGGATGTGGGCGTCGAGGGACTCCGACGTCAGGGTGTAGACGTCGAGCGTGACCTCCGGCTGCTCGAAAGCCTCGCTTATGAAGGGCGCCAGCGTCACCTGGCCGCGGAGGCGGGTCGCCTTGGCCGTCGACGACTGTATGCGCTGGACCTTCATGACCCGCGAGCCGCTGCCCCGCCGGGACTCGATCCACCCCTCGCTCGCCAGCTCCCGCAGCGCCCGCTGCACCGTGTCGCGTGAGACGCCCAGCTCGACGGCGAGAGCGCGCTGCGCCGGCAGGAAGGAGTGCAGCGGATACACGTGCCCGATCCGGGCGCGCAGCTCGTCGGCGACCCGCTGGGCCTCCCGCCCGCCGCCGCCGCTTGACTCGTCACCCCTCCCGGCCACGACCGGAACGTACCGCTTTCGGTCCACCGGCAAACCAACCGTCCACAAGTCACCTATCGGGGCGGGCTGTTGGTTAAGGGATCAACCGGCACGGGCAGACAGCCCTCAGGCCAACCGGTCCAATTGGACCGTGAGTTGGACGCTTCCGGACGGTGCCGGAAAGTGGAGGGGAGATGGTCGGCTCATGTACCGCCTTCAGTTGATCACAGCGCTCGGCGAGCTGCTGATGAGCCTGCTGGCCGAGACGCGGCTGGGCGTGCTCGGCCTCCTCCTGCTCCTTCTCGTAGGCGTGGGCATACGCGCCCGCCGTGAGGGCCTCGCCGTCGGGGCGGCCGTGCTGCTCACCGCGCTGATGATTCAGGCCTGACCCGCCTCCCACACCGCCTTCAGCACCGGTTCCAGCGAGCCCACGATCGTCTCCGCCCCCGCCTCCCGCAGCACCTTGTTCTTCCGCTCGTTGCGGGCGTACCCCAGGAACGGCACCCCCGCCGCGCGCGCCGCGAGGTAGTCGGACGGGGTGTCCCCGATCATCAGAGCCGTCGCCGGAGCCGCGCCCATCGCGTTCAACGCCCGCTGGATGCAGTGCGGATGCGGCTTCAGGTAGCGGAGTTCCTGCGTGCGCCCGTAGATGTGCGGGGCGAAGCACGGCAGCAGGTCACGGGACGTCAGGTACTCCTTCACCACCCGCGGTGAGTTGTTCGTGGTGATGGCCAGGCGGGCGCCCACCGCCGTCCAGGTGCGGACCAGGGGGTCGGCGTACGGCGTCGGCCGGGCGGAGGCCGCGGCCTTCAGCTCCTCCTGGGTGAGACGTTCCTCGAGTTCCGCGACGAGGTCGCTGCCGGGGTGCCGGCGGTCCACCGCGCGCAGGACGACGTGCGGGTCGAGGGACTCGCGCGCGGACTCGTCCAGCAGCCCGTGCAGCCCCCGCCCCTCCAGCCAGTCCACCAGGTCCCGGGCCACCCGCTCGGCGGAGTGGCCGGCGAACAGCCGGCAGACGGGGCCGTCGAAGTCCCACAGCACGACGCGGGCGCCTTCGATCAGGTTCCGCAGGTCGTTCGGTTCCGTCTCGGTCTCGGTTGTCACCGCTTCAGTCTGCTGCGTCTCAGAAGTCACTAGGAGAGTGTCAGGTCCGTCGTGATGGTTTCCCAGAGGGCGTCGAACCACTTCTGGGATTCCTCCACGAACGCCTGGTCCCGCCGTCCGGCCCGCTTGGCGAAGGAGAAGAGGAGGGAGGCGGAGCCGAGGGCGTCGTACATCTCCAGGGTCCGGCTCTCCCACTCCTCCTCGCGGCGGGTCAGCATGTAGTAGCCGATCAGCGCCTCCTCGCCGTTGAGCAGGTACAGCTTCACCGGCGGGGTGAAGGGCAGCGCCCGGAAGGACACGTGCACGTCGATGCCGTGCGTGGCGCGCAGCGCCTGGAGGTTGTGCTGGAGCACACGGGCCTGGGAGTTGCGCTGGGCCAGCCACCGTTCGTGCACCGGGTCCTCGTCGCCCGCGTCGCGGCCCTCGACGGGCACGGGGAAGGCGAGGTTGATCCGCCGGGACGGCAGCATGATGCGGACGTCGATCGCCTCCGGGCGGATACGGCTCTCGTGGATGTGCCGGACCGGCTCGCCGACCGCCAGCATGAAGCTCTCCGCGGTGAGGCACACGGCGTCGATCCGCACGCGGGGCGCGGAGAACGCCTCCGTCAGCCGGGGCGCCAGCCCCACCATCGTCGGCTGGGGCGCCTCCCGGGCCGGGGCGGGCGCGGCGATCCGGGGCGGGCTGCCCTTGCTGACGTTGCTGAGGAGCCCGTCATCCTGCAGGGCGCGCAGGGCCTGGCGGACGGTGCCGCGCTCCACCCCGAACTCCTCGGCCAGCTCGGCCTGCGTGGGCAGCCGGTCGCCCGCCTTCAGCGCACCCCCGCGGATGCGTTCCCGCAGGATGTCGGCGATCTCCTGGGCCGAGAGCCTGCTGCTGCCGTTCACTGACACGTTCTCCTGGGCCACGACCAAACGCTACAACTTTGATCCATCTAAAGGCAGTTGTTTGAAAGTTGTTTATGAGTAGACGCCAAGTGGGGACAACTCTAGTGGAGTTGGTTGCCAACTTGGTGGAGTTGGCGGAAGTTAGCATTCCGCTCTTCGGACACTCACCGCCTCAGGGCCGCCGGCACCGTCGCCCCGTTCCACCGTCGCCACTCGAAGGGGGTACACCATGCCCGTCATCGCCCTGATCTCCGCCGTCGTCGTCGTCACCGTCGAGCAGCTCGTCCAGTGGAGGTACGGCGCGGCCGGCCTCCTCGGCCTGCTGCTGGTCACCGTGGGCATCCACGCGAAGCGGCCGGGCGTCAGCTCCGCCGGAGCGGTGCTGCTGGCGCTGCTCGTGGCCCGTCCCGCGCTGTGACCGGCCCGCCCCGGCCGCCACGGCCGCCGCGGGACCGCGGCCGGCCCCGCCCGACCCCTGTGGGAGACGTCAGTCCGTGAGCTCCAGCTCCGAACTGATCGTCTCCCACAGGGCGTTGAACCACAGGTGGGACTGTTCCACGAAGGTCGTGTCGCGCAGGCCGTCACCCTGCTCGAAGGCGAACAGCATCGACCGTATGCCCTGCGCGTCGTACGTCGGCAGGCTCTCCTGGCCGATCAGCGCCTCGCTGCGGGTCACCGTGTAGTAGGCGAACAGCGCCTCGGCGTTGTTGAGCAGGTACAGCTTCACCGGCGGGGTGAACGGCAGCGCCCGGAAGGTCACGCGCACGTCGATCCCGTGCGTCGCGCGCAGGGCGAGCAGGTTGTGGCGGAGCACCTGCCCCTGGGCGTTGCGCTGGGCCAGCCAGCGCCCGTGCACCGGGTCGTCGTCGCCCTGCCGCCCGCCGACCGGCACCGGGAAGGCCAGGTCGATGCTCCGGCTGGGCAGCAGCACGCGGACGTCGACCTTGGCCGGTTTCAGTCGCCCCGCGTAGATCTGCCGCAACGGCTCGCCGATGGCGAGTGTGAGGGAGACGGCGGTGAGGCAGACGGCGTCGATCTCCACGTGCTCGGCCTCGAAGGCGGAGGCTATCCGGGGTGCGAGCGCCACCGTGGTGGGCTGCGGCGGGGCCGCGGGGCCCGCCGCAGCACGGTCGGCCCGCTCCGCGACCGTCGCGGGCGCCCCTTTTGAGATGTTCGTCAGCAGGTGTTCCGACTGCAGGATACGCAACGCGCCCCGCACGGCCTGCCGCTCCACGCCGAACTCGGCGGCCAGCTGCGCCTGCGTGGGCATGCGCTGACCCGGCCGCAGCACCCCGGACCGGATCCGGGCGCGCAGCTCGTCCGCCACCTCACGATGCGTCCGCTGTGGCCGCTGTGGCTTCTTCCGTCCATTGACGGAGACGTGTTCCGGCTCCACGGCCAAACACTACAACTTCTCGCCATCTTGCGGCAGTTCAACGAAGGGTGGTTATAGGACTCTTCCAAGTGGAGATAACTAAGAACAAGTTGGTCACCAACTCGCCCAACCTGGCAGACCCGCACAGGGGTTGGTTCCACCAGGAGGGCGGTGGGGAGGCCGCCGGACAAAGGGGGACCGCCATGCCGCTCATCGCCGTCGTCGTCGCCGCCCTGGCCATCGGGTTCGAGCAGCTCGTCCAGTGGAAGTACGGCCCGATGGGGATCATCGCCTTCGTCGCCCTCACGGTGGGCATCAAGGCGCGCAACACCATGATCGGCGGCATCGGCGCGGTCATCCTCGTGATGCTGTTCGCCCAGTCCGGCTGACACCACTCCGCACGGACCGCCGGCCGGGCTCCCTTCCGGAGGGGAGCCGGGAGCCCGCCGACGGAGCACCACACCCACAACCACAACTGAACAGCTCGCTACGGATGCACGATCACGCCCGCCCGTCACCGGCGGAAGGAGGAAGCGGCACCGAGGGCGCGGAAGCGTCCGCGCTCAGAAGATGTCCGGGCACCACGGTCGCCTGGACGTACGCAGCAGGGCGTCGGCCTGACGGGCGGCGCCCGCTCGTTCTTCCCGGACCCGGCCCAGCGCCGCGAGCCGCACCGCCGACTCGTCGCCGAGCCACAGCGTCGCCAGATCCGCGACGTCCAGGGCAAGATCAGGGCTCTCCGTCGTCGGCGCGCAGGCCCCGGAGCCGTCCGCCGACGCCTCCAGCCGGTACCGCCCGCCGGCCAGGCCGCCCCCGTCGGCCACCTCCAGCACCAGCGACCCCGCCCCCTCGTACGTCCGCGCCTCCAGCGCCCGTACGACGTCGAGGATGCGCACCCACAGCCAGTCGGCCTGGGTGGTGACGGCAGCGGCACGCGGGTCGGGCAGGAAGTGCGGAAGCAGGTCGTCCGGAGCGCGGTAACCGGTCTTCACGGCGACCACCCAGTCGATCGAGCACAGGTAGCGCCACAGCGCCCGCTCTGCGGCAGGGGTCACCCCGGTCAGCCACTTCACCTGGACCGTGTTCAGCGGCTGCTTGCCGTCGCCCCACTTGTCGTCCGAGGTGTAGGCGGCGATGCCCTCGACCTCGCCGGAGGCCGAACGGTAGATCACGTAGTACGGCTCGTGGAACGTCGCGTGGAAGCGCACGGCGCCCGTGGTGGCCTTCCACCACAGCTCGTCGCGGCTCACGGCACCCGGCTGGGACCGGCGCAGCCGCTCGTACAGCTCGGGGCCGTGCTTGCGGATGTCCTCGGCGTCCACCAGATCGATCCGGCCGCCGTCCTCCGGGCCCGCCCAGCGCGGGTCGAGCCCGGCGCGCGGCACGTCGATCGTCCACTCGGTGGCCCAGGTGGCGGGGCCGAAGCCGTACCTTCCGTAGATCGGGTACTCGGCGGCGATCAGCGTGGCGACGACGTCCCCGCGCTCCTTCGCCGCCGCCAGGTCCTGGGCCATCATCCGCGTCAGCAGGCCGCGCCTGCGGTGGGTCGGGGAGACGGTGACGTTGGTGACCGCGTCGGCCGGGACGGCAGCCCCGCCGACAGCGGTGAGCTCCTGCGCGAAGGAACGGAACGTCGCGACGCAGCGCCCTGCGTCGAAGGCGGCCGTCGAGCGGCCGGGCGTGAACTGCGCCCGGCGCGCGTCGAGGACCTCCTCACTCAGGGCCGGCTGATGCAGGAACCCGATGTTCATGGCCCGCTGCCAGTCGGGGAACTCGGATGCGTCGATGGGGCGTACGTCGATGTCGGCACGGGAGGTCATGGGGTCACGGTAGGTCGGCCTCCCGGCAGGTGTCGACGTGGTTTCGCCGGGACCCGCGCCTCATGCGAGAAGGTCGTCGACCTGCGCCTCCCCCTCCCGGTAGCGCCGGGTGATCTCCGCCCCGCACGCGTCGGCGGTGCGCTGCAGCCGCTGCCGGCGGCGCGACACCTGCTGCTCGTACCCGACCAGCCGGGCCATCGCGGTGTGCAGCTCGCCGTCCGTCCGCGCGCCCAGGTCGGAGAGCTCCACCTCGCCGAGCATCTCGGAGGCCAGCCGCCGGTACTCCTCGCTCCGCGGGGTGCCCAGCGTCAGATGGCGGGCGGAGGAACGGTGGCGCGCGGGGGTGTCCCGCAGGATCTCCGGCAACCGCTCCACGACGGAGGCCTCCCCCTGCGCGACGGCCGCCGGCAGCCCCGCCGGCAGGTCGCGCCGGGCCAGCTCCGCGCGCAGGATGTCGATCCGCCCCTGCAGCAGCCTCCGTACATAGCTGAGATCGGCCTCGTCGCGCTGTGCGTCCCGCCGCATCGTGCGCAGTTCGGCCAGGCTCAGGCCGGTCAGTTCGCCCTCCGCCCCGTCCCCGGGCAGCTCGGGGCTGTCCGTGCGCTGCACGGGCGGCCGGCGGAACTCCCGTTCCCCGGCGCCTCCTTGGGTCAACTCCTGGGCCAACGCGACAGCCGCGGACGACTGCCCGATCCCCGATGTGCTCATATGCCTCAACCGTCCCCTCGACCGGCATGTGCCAGCATGGTGCCACCCCTGGCGGCCGCAATGTGAGCGAGTGGCCCCGATCCGCCCCAGATGGGCGCTAAGGAGTAAAAATAGCCCGACCGGGGTGGGCCGCGGGCCGCCGTCGGGCGTCTGTTCGCGGACCGGCATCATGGGCGTATGCGTGCAGTGGTGCAGAGGGTGGACGGCGCGAGCGTCGTCGTGGACGGCGAGACCGTGGGGGAGATCCGGGGCGAGGGTCTGTGCGTCCTGGTCGGTGTCACCCACGAGGACACCGAGGAGAAGGCGGCGCAGCTCGCCCGCAAGCTGTGGTCGATCCGGATGCTGAAGGACGAGCGGTCCTGCAGCGACGTCAACGCCCCGCTCCTGGTGATCAGCCAGTTCACCCTCTACGGGGACGCCCGCAAGGGCCGCCGTCCCACCTGGAACGCGGCCGCCCCCGGCGACCTCGCCGAGCCGCTGGTCGACGAGGTGGTGGCGCAGCTGCGCGCGCTGGGCGCGACGGTGGCGACGGGCCGGTTCGGCGCGCAGATGCGGGTGTCGCTGACGAACGACGGCCCGTTCACCGTGCTGCTGGAGATGTGAGCCGCACCGGTCGCCCGGCTCGCGCGGGCGTACGGCTCGGGGAGCTCAGGGCTCGACGACGGTCTCCTGCGCGGCGGCCGTGTCCCCGGCCAGCAGCGGGGCGTCCACCGGGACGTTCCGCTTCACCAGGGCGAGGGCGACCGGGCCCAGCTCGTGGTGGCGTACGGAGGTCGTGATGAAGCCGATCTTCCGGCCGTCCGGGCCTCCCTCACCCGCGAGGCGCAGCTCGGTGCCCGGCACGGGCAGGTGCACCTCGCTGCCGTCCAGGTGCAGGAAGACCAGCCGACGCGGCGGCTTGCCCAGGTTCTGCACACGGGCGACGGTCTCCTGGCCGCGGTAGCAGCCCTTCTGCAGATGCACGGCGGAGCCGATCCAGCCCAGCTCGTGCGGGATGGTGCGGTGATCGGTCTCGAAGCCGAGCCGGGGGCGGTGCTGCTCGACGCGCAGCGCCTCGTAGGCCAGGAGTCCGGCGGCGGGGCCCGCCGTGCGCGCGAACTCCTCCAGGTCGCCGCGGCGCAGGAAGAGGTCCCTGCCGTACGGCGTCTCCCGCACCGCCACGCCCTCGGGCACCTCGGCGATGGACCCGGCGGGCAGGTGCACCACCGCGATGTCCTCCGTGCGGTCGGCGACCTCGACCCGGTAGAAGAACTTCATCGACTCCAGGTACGCGACCAGCGCCTCCTGGGTGCCGGGCTCGACGTGCGCCCAGGTCGTCTCGCCGTCGTCGACCAGGTAGAGCGCGTGCTCGATGTGGCCGTTGGCGGACAGGATCAGCGCCTCGGTGGCCTCGTGCGGGGGCAGGTCCTGGACGTGCTGGGTGAGCAGCAGGTGGAGCCAGCCGAGCCGCTCGGCGCCGGAGACGGTGACGACCCCGCGGTGGGACAGGTCGACGAAGCCGGTGCCGTCGGCGAGGGCGCGCTGCTCACGGAACAGGTCGCCGTAGTGGGCGGCCACGCCTTCGTCCACGCCCTCGGCGGGGACGGCGCCGGGCAGGGTCAGCAGGGGGCTTTTCATACGCCTAGCCTACGACTCGGTAGTTGAAGTCTTCAGGGCACAGCCCTGGCACCGGCCGAAGATCGCGAAGTGCTTCAGGTCGGTGTCGAAACCGAAGGTCTCCCTCAGCTTCTCCGTGAACTCCGCGGCCACCTCCACGTCCGCCTCGATCACCTTGGTGCAGTCACGGCAGACCAGGTGCAGGTGGTGGTGGCGGTCGGCGAGGTGGTAGGTCGGTGCGCCGTGCCCGAGGTGGGCGTGACTGACCAGGCCCAGCTCCTCGAGGAGCTCCAGCGTGCGGTACACGGTGGAGATGTTGACCCCCGACGCCGTCTTCCTCACTTCCACGAGGATGTCGTCCGGGGTCGCGTGCTCCAGGGTGTCGACGGCTTCGAGCACGAGCTGGCGCTGGGGCGTCAGCCGGTACCCGCGCTGCCTGAGGTCGCTCTTCCAGTCGGTGCTCACCACACCCACGAGTCTAGGTCCTCCCGTTCGGATCACCCCGGGGCCGGCGGACGAGGCACCGCGCCCCACAGCCGGCCCGGTCCGGACGGGAGGCCCGGGGGCCTGGTCCGCGGAGCCCCCCCCCGGGCCCGGACTGCCTACTTGAAGAACGCGATGCCGTCGTCCGGCATGTCGTCGGGCAGGGCCTTGGCCCAGCGCTCGACCTCCTCCGGCGTGACGACCTTCTTCAGGTGCGCCGACATGTAGGGGCGCAGCTCGACTTCGGGGGTCTGCTTCTCGCCGACCCACATCAGGTCGCTCTTGACGTAGCCGTAGAGCCGCTTGCCCCCGGTGTACGGGCCGGAGGCGGCGGTGCGCGCGACGGCGTCCGTGACCAGGTCGATCTGCGGCTTCTTCTCGGCCATCTCGCCGTACCAGATCTCGACGACGCCGTCGTCGCGGACCATGGTCACCTCGATCTTGCGGTCGGCGTCGATGCGCCAGAAGCCGTGCTCCGACTCCAGCGGGCGGACCTTGTTGCCGTCGCCGTCGAGCACCCAGGTGCGCGAGGAGTATTCCAGGAAGTCCCGCCCGTCGTGGGTGAAGGTGACCTCCTGGCCGAAGTTGCACTTCTCGGCGCCGGGGAAGTCGTGCACGCCCGCACCCGCCCAGTTGCCGAGCAGGAACGCGAGCGGGACGAGGTCCTTGTGCAGGTCGGACGGGATCTCGATCATGAGAGGTACTTCCTGGTCGCGGTCAGCGCTGGCCCTGGAACAGCTTCTTCACGGTCAGTCCGGCGAAGGCGAGGACGCCGACGCAGACCAGGACCAGCAGGATTTCGAAGAAGATGATCACGGGGTGCTCCTTGAGCGGGGTGCGAAGGTGTGCACAGGGCCGGCCCCCAGCTTACGCGGCCGGGTGCGGCCCCCGTCGTGCGAGGTGCCGCACCCGCGCGGCTCAGCCCAGCAGCTGGCTCTGCAGCACGACCGTCTGCCGGAACGGCACCGCGTGCGCGGCCCCCTTCCGCGACTGCAGCACGACGGCGAGCACGTCGCCGGAGACGAGGTACGCCTGCCGGTCGTGCTCGGCGCCGCGCGGCTCCGCCTCGTCGTACACGGTGCGCTGCACACCGGCGACCGTCGCCGCCTCCGGGAACGTCTCGTCGCTCACGACGTTCTCCGTCCCGGTCACCCGGTGGGCGGGGCCGGAGTACGGGAAGAGCACGCCGTGGAACCTGTCGTCCGCCACGGCCGCGGTGTCGAACCGCAGCAGATAGACGCGGGTGCGGGTGCCGTCCTCGGTGGTCCAGCCGCGCGCGGCGATGTGCCGCAGACCCCAGTCGACGAGACGCTGCCGGAACTCGTCCCGGTCCTCCTTCTCCGCGATCTCCTTCAGGAAGGCGTCCGCAGGCAGCCACCCCCGCGTGCCGCGCAGCGCCTTGTTCTCCTTGGCCCCCTTCGGCGCGGGCAGCAGCAGGGCGCGCAGGTCGGCGTGGTGGGTGCCGGCCGGGTTGGACTCGGCCTGCGGGCCCGGGCTGCCGGAGGGCAGCGGCGGCTTCACCAGCAGCGGGTAGTCCCAGCGCCCGTCGGACTCCGTCGCCAGACCGGGCACGTCCGTGCGTTCCATGCGCGTGATCCCGTACGCCGTGCCGGCTCCGGCCACCGCGAACACGACGACGGCGGCGGTCCAGCGCAGGGCGGCGCGGAGCTTCCGGCGGTCCTTGCGCACCGCGGGCGGCCCGGCCGGTTCGGCGGAGACTTCCGGCGGCTCGGCGGGCAGGGCCGCGACGGGGGTCTGCTGCTGCTCGGTCATACGGCCTTCCCCGGTTCCTCGATGCGGTCGAGCTGTTCGCGGACCAGGCCGGCGACGCTCTTGGCGTCGATCGGCGCCACGGCGCTCGCGGTGACGGTGACCAGGACGTCACCGATGTGCGCCGTGCAGAACATCGCCTCGATGTCCCGCTTCCGGTCCTTGGGCGGCAGGAAGCAGGCGGCGTCCTTGTGGCCCTTGATCTTCGGTCCCTTGCGCAGGACGTCCAGGGCGTCGAGGAACTCGGCCTGGGAGCGGGCGATGTCGCGCACGGCCGACCGGTTGTCCATCCGCGAGAGCACGACGCTCGCCGTGTAGATCTCGTCCTGGTAGAGGCTGTCCGCGCCGCTGACGTAGCTGCGCATCGCCATGCCGGTGATGCGGCGTCGGTCGATCGCCTTCTCCAGCCGCTTGCGCTCGGAACGCGGCAGCCCCTGCAGCGCCTCCTTCTGCAGTGCGGTCGCGCGAGCCCCGCTGAGCTGCGCGTCCGCGCCGAACTCGCCCATGTCGGGGCCGCGCATGCGGCCGTCCTCCCCGTAAGGGAGGAGCAGCGAGGCGAGACCCCGCGGCTCGGGTGGCTCCCCGTCCGCCGGAACGGTCCTCGGGAACTGCCACGAGGGCGCGCCGGGATCGCGGTCGGCGTTCGCCACGGTCACGGCGGTGACGCCCGTGCCCGCGGCGACCGCGCAGGTCAGCAGCACCCCCACGGCGACCGCGACGAGACGGCGGCGTGACACGGCGGGGAGGTCCGGCTGTTCCGGACGGACGGACTCTTCGGGGGTCTCGCTCACAGCCGCTCCATCTGCCGCTCGGCCACGTCCATGATCCTCTTCTTGGGGACGGGCTTCGGTCCGGTCACCCACACGCTCATCGCGATGTCCCCGCGCCAGGCGTGCGCCTCGGCGGTGTGCTGGGGGACGAAGCCGGGTTCGGCCTCGGGCTCGGTCATCACGTAGGCCCGGCCGTTACCGGTGCCGGGTATCGCCCAGCTCTTGTTGGGTCGCCCCTCGGCCCAGCCCTGGAAGTCGTCGGTGGCGTCGGTGGCCGCCGTGTACTCCTCCTGACGGAACTGGGTGAGACGGATCTCCACCGTGTATCCGTCGTCCTCCCAGACCGTCATGACCGACCGCCGGAACTCGTCCCGGACGAGGTCGCCGAACACCTCGCCGGGCTGGGTCCAGGTCTCGGCCAGGGCCGTCAGGTCCAGCCAGCGGACGCCGTCCTTCAGCCACTGCGTGTTCTTCGCCCCGCGCGGCTTCTTCAGCAGCAGCTCGCGCAGGTCGCCGTCGGTCCTCACCCGCCGGTCCTGGGAAGCGGGCAGTGGCGCCGGCGCCTCGCCCCGGGCCTGTGCGAGCACCGGCTGCGACAGCGGCGGGAGCGGGGTGGGCTCGCGGCCGGCCTGGACGAGATAGCCGGTGCAGGTCCCGGCGATCAGACCCAGCACCAGGGCGCTCCCGGTCAACCCGGCGGTCCGCCCCCGTCGCCGCCGGCCGGCTTCTTCCTCGGTTCGTTCCAAGACGTCCCCCACAACAAGTGAACGCGCGTTCGGTCCGCGCGCACAGGAGACCCACAGCCGGCGACCGAAGTTGCGGCGATCATGATTACGATTCGGTCATGGCGAAGAAGCTCGTGATCAAGGTGACCGCCGGGGCCGACGCACCCGAGCGCTGTTCCCAGGCGTTCACGGTGGCCGCGGTGGCGGCGGCCAGTGAGGTCGAGGTGTCGCTGTGGCTGACCGGGGAGTCGGCGTGGTTCGCGCTGCCGGGGAGGGCCGCGGAGTTCGAGCTGCCGCACGCCGCTCCGCTGCCGGACCTGCTGGACTCGCTGCTGGCGTCCGGCAGGGTCACGCTGTGCACCCAGTGCGCGGCGCGCCGGGACATCACGGAGAAGGACGTGATCGAGGGCGTGCGGATCGCGGGGGCGCAGGTCTTCGTGCAGGAGGCCATGGCGGACGGCACGCAGGCCCTCGTCTACTGACGGACCTACCGGGGCCCCTTCTTGCCGTCCAGCTCGTCCCACCACTCGTCGGACTGCGGGTCGCCGGTGGGGTCGTCCCACCAGCGGTCGTCGGGGCCGCGCCGGTTGGCGACGACCGCGGCGACCGGCGGGATCACCATGGCGACCACGCACATCGCCACGGCAGCGGGCACCGACCAGAGGCGTACGACGCCCCACGCCAGGACGAACAGCCCGATGCAGCCGCCCATCATGGCGAAGTAGACATGCCGCCTGCGCGCGTACATGTCTCCAGCGTAGGTCCGGACATGCCGAAGGGCCGCGTCCACAGGGACGCGGCCCCTCGTGCGGAGCCTGCTCAGACCGCGATCGCGACCTCGGCCAGGCCGCCCTGCTGGGCGACGACCGTGCGGTCGGCGGTGCCGCCGGGCACCAGGGCGCGGACGGTCCAGGTGCCTTCCGCCGCGTAGAAGCGGAACTGTCCGGTCGCGGAGGTGGGGACCTCCGCGGTGAACTCGCCGGTCGAGTCGAGGAGACGGACGTATCCCGTCACCGGCTCGCCGTCACGGGTCACCTGACCCTGGATGGTGGTCTCACCGGGCTTGATCGTCGAGGCGTCCGGGCCGCCGGCCTTCGCACCGCACATGTCTTACTCCTGAGAGGTCGGTCGGGGAGGGATTACTTGCCGGAGCCGAGCTCGATCGGCACGCCCACGAGGGAGCCGTACTCGGTCCAGGAACCGTCGTAGTTCTTGACGTTCTCCACACCGAGCAGCTCGTGCAGCACGAACCAGGACAGCGCGGAGCGCTCACCGATGCGGCACAGGGCGATGGTGTCCTTGGACAGGTCGATCTCCTCGTCCTCGTAGAGCTTCTTGAGCTCCTCGTCGGACTTGAAGGTGCCGTCGTCGTTGGCGTTCTTCGACCACGGGATGTTGCGGGAGGTCGGCACGTGGCCGGGGCGCTGCGACTGCTCCTGCGGCAGGTGGGCCGGGGCGAGCAGCTTGCCGGCGAACTCGTCGGGCGAGCGCACGTCGACGATGTTCTGCTTGCCGATGGCGTCCACGACCTCGTCGCGGAAGGCGCGGATGGAGGTGTCCTGCGGCTTGGCCTTGTAGTCCGTCTTCGGGCGCTCCGGCACCTCGTCGCCGGGGACCAGCTCGCGGGCGTCGAGCTCCCACTTCTTGCGGCCGCCGTCGAGGAGCTTGACGTTCTCGTGGCCGTACAGCTTGAAGTACCAGTAGGCGTACGAGGCGAACCAGTTGTTGTTGCCGCCGTACAGGACGACCGTGTGGTCGTTGGCGATGCCCTTGTCGGACAGGAGCTTCTCGAAGCCGGCCTGGTCGACGAAGTCACGGCGGACCGGGTCCTGCAGGTCCTGGGTCCAGTCGATCCGGACGGCGTTCTTGATGTGGTTCTTGTCGTAGGCGGACGTGTCCTCGTCCACCTCGACGATCGCGATGGTCGGGTCGTCCAGGTGCTCCTGGAGCCAATCTGCGTCGACCAGGACGTCGCTGCGAGCCATGCTGTTCTCCTCCGGGGCAGTTGCGGGGGGCGTGCGGGTACGGGGGTGCGGGGGTGCGCAGCGCCCAGGCCCGGGCGGCGCACGGGTCCCCTGATCAGGGAACGGAGCGGGAATGCGGACGGAAGACGCGTCCGCTCAGAAGGTGCGACAGAGCATGGCGGCGACACGGCACAGGTCCACTGCCCGCCGCTTCGTGAGATCCGCCTGTCCCCTCGGACGGAGGACGCTCGTCTGACACTGCATGGGGACGATCGTAAGGACGGACGAGGGGCCCTGTCACCGGCATGTCGCATGCTGAGACGAGATCGTCCATCCATCGATACGACGACCGGGATACCCGCCTGCCCGGGCGTCCGCGACCCCGCCCCCGGAGCCGCTCCATCTGCCCAGCGGACGTGACCGTCTCGCCCACCGGACACCGCCCGCCTAGCCGGCCAGGCGTACGTCCTTCCCGGTCACCGTCACGTCCACACCGTCCGCGGCAGCCTGGACCTTCTCCAGGCTGATCCCGCCGGGCAGGCCGTCGATCTTCTGCTCGAAGTCGGTGATCCGCCGCACCCTCGACTCCGCGATCTCCACCCCGCCCAGCACCGGCAGCGCGTCCGCCCGCACCCGCACGGTGTTCCCGTCGACGACGGTCACCGAGCTGAGCACGCTCACCGGCTCGGGCAGCTTCGTGCCGAGCACGGTGGTCTCCAGCGCGACCTTGATCTTCCCGTTGCCCCCGTCGGACAGCGCCACCACCTCGGCGGTGATGCCGGGCGCCACCTTCGTGGGCTCCGCCTTGGCATTCCGCAGCAGCTCGTCGTAGGCGATGGTGGCCGTGCCCGTGGCGCTGTCGGCGACGGCGGAGCCGAAGTCGCCGGAGAACTCGACGCCGCGCAGGTCCGCCCGCAGGTCGGCGATGCGGATGGTCTTGCCGCCCTCGCCGGCGCCCGCCTCGTAGTCCGAGATGCCGACCCGCACCTCGTCGAGCGAGCCGCCGAGCACCTGGGTGAGGAAGGGGAAGCCCTGGATGTCCACGTCCGGGGTGGAGGACAGGCCCTCGGAGGCGCGGACCCGGTCGGCGGCCTCGCCCTCGGCGAAGTGGACGGCGACGCGGTCGACGATCACGAAGATGCCGCCGAGTACGACGGCGATGACGAGCAGTATTCGCAGTGCGCGCATGCGGAGTCCCCCACCTGACGTGTCCCGACGGCCGGCGGCCGCCCTCACGCGAGCGTAATGCGGGGGTGGCGGGGAAGCCGGGGATTGTGGATCACCTGTGACAGGGACGCCTCAGAAAACGCCCGGCGTGGGGGCGCCCGCACGCGCGCACCAGTCGGCGAGGGTCTCGGGCGCCGCACGCCACCGGTGTCGGACAGCCGCCCACGGCGGGGAGGGGACGGGGTCCGCACCACCCACCCCACCGTGGGCGCGACAGCAACCGCACCGGACAGAACCCTGCGCCGCAGGCGCAAACCTCAGCCGAGCACTCGGCCCAGCGTGTACACGACCGGGCCGGCCGCCGCCAGAGGCAGGGCGACTCCCGCAGTGAAGTGGACGAAGCGGGACGGGTAGTCGTAGCTGGCCACCCTGTGGCCGATCAGTGCGCAGACCGCCGCCCCCACCCCCATCAGCGCCGCGTCCGTCGACATCCCGCCGACGGCGTACCCCGCACCGCCCGCCGCCGCCAGCGCGATCACCACCGACGCCGCCGTCGCCACCGGCAGCGCCCGCACGACCATCGCCGCCGCCACCGCGACCGCCCCGACGACCACCGCGTCCGCGTCCGCCGCGAGGTAACCGCCCGCCGCGATCGCCAGCGCCGCCGCGACCACCGTCGCCATCAGGCCGTACATCCGCTCGTCCGGATCCGCGTGCGACCGCAGCTGCAGCACCAGCGACAGCAGCACCCACACACCCAGCGCTCCGAGGATCACTCCGGGCGACCGGTCCGAGACCAGCATCGCCGCGTCCGCGACCAGCGCCCCCAGGAACCCCAGCGCGATGCCCTGCCGCGCCGGCCACATCCCGTTGAGCCGGAACCATCCCGCCGCGGTCACGCCCTGCAGCACCACCAGCGGCACGAGCAGCGCGTACGTGCCCAGCGCGGCGCCGCCCGCCAGCAGCAGCCCCAGCACCGCCGTCAGCAGCGCGGGCTGCATCCCCGGCTCGATGACCGGCGACCGCCCCTCGGCCCGGGCCCGCTGCGCGTCGGTGATCCGGGCGTTCCCGGCGAGGGTGGCGGGACCGTACTCCGGAGCCGGTTCCGCAGTACCTGCCGGAGCCGGCTCCGGCACCTGTGCAGGGGCCGGGGGAGCACTCCCCTGCGGCGGCAGGTAGGACGTCTCCTCAGCCGCCGCCACCGGCGGCTGCATCTGCGTCTCCCACGTCTGCCCCTGCCACTGCTGCGTGTGCTGCTGATCCGCGTACGGATCGTACGGATTGTCGTAGCCCTGCCCGGGCCACGTCTGCGGCTGGGACTGCGGCTGCTGGTACGGCGTGACCGGCGGCTCCTGGGCCCCGTACCCGTAACCACCGCCGTACGGCTGGTTCGTCATCCTCACCCTCCTGCGAACGGCGGAAGCACCTCGACCGTGCCGCCGTCGGCCAGCCGTACCGTCTCATGCGCGCGCTTGCCCACGGGATCGCCGTCGACGAGGAACGAGCACCTCAGCAGCACGCGCGCCAGCTCGCCGGAATGCCGTTCGCGCACGGCGGCGAGCGCGTCGGCGAGCGTGTCCGCCTCGTACGGCTCCTCGGCCACCCCCGCGGCGGCCTTGGCGGCGGCCCAGTACCGCACCGTGACCTTTGCCATCTGCTGGTTCCTCGATCAGTTGACGGTGAACACGGTCAGGCTAGCCCGCCCGGGCGACCGCCCAGTCCCCGATCCGCCTCAACAGCGGTTCGGGCGCCGCGTTCTCGGCGTGCCCCATGCCGGGCTCGACCCACAGCTCCCCGTGCTCCCCCGCGGCGTCCGCGAGCATCCGGGGGTGGTCGAGCGGGAAGTAGGCGTCCTGGTCTCCGTGCACGACCAGCAGCGGTGCCGGCGCGATGCGCGGTACGGCCTCGACGGGGGACAGCGGCACGGGGTCCCACTGCCGGTGGTGGATGCGGGTGCGCAGCCCGTACCGCCCGACCAGCCGCCCCGAGGGCCGTGTCACCAGCCAGTGGAGCCGCCGCATGGGCGCGGTGCCCCGGTAGAACCACCGCGCGGGCGCGCTCACCGAGACGACGGCCTCGACGTCACCCGTGTCCAGCGCCGCGTGCCGCAGCACCACCGACCCGCCCATGGAGAACCCCACGGTGACCACCCGCGTGTGCCCCAGTTCCCGCGCCCACGCGACCGCCGCGGCGAGGTCGAGCACCTCGCGGTCGCCGACGGTGGAGCGTCCGCCGGACCGCCCGTGTCCTCGGAAGGAGAAGGTGACGACCGCGCCGTACCGCGCGAAAACCTGGGCGACGCGCCGCACGTGGGGGCGGTCGGCGTCCCCGGTGAACCCGTGCGCGACCACGAGAACGAGCCCCTGGGAAACACCGGGGACCGCATTCCGCGAACCGTTCCCCGAACCGTTCCGCGAACCCTCCTCGGCCTGTTCGTATACGACCTTCCCCGGGTCGTGTACAACGCCTCCCGGCTCGTATACGGAATCGATCGCCACACCGTCCGCCGTGCGCAGGAACGTCCGCATTGGCGCGCCGCCCCGTGTCACATTCGGCGTCTCGGAATATGGACGAATGGTGGATCGCGCCACATGACCTGCCGCATCGGTGCCCATGTCGGCTATTCTGCTGCGAAGAGGACTCGGGCAGTGAAGCCCCCGGGTCCTTTTGTGCTTTCGGAAGCGTTGTATACGAAGGCGGGAAACCGCCGGGTGTACGGGCCGTCGAACGCACGCAGCAATGCCGTAAACGTCCTCGCAGGGACCGAGGAGGAACCAGACGTTATGGGCGAGCGAACCGTGCACGAACGCAGGACGGCCCCGTTCCGGGCAGCCACGATCCGAGCAGGTGAGGCGACCCGATGAGTTCCCTGCTGCTCCTGACCAACGCGCTCCAGCCGTCGACGGAGGTGCTCCCCGCCCTCGGCCTGCTCCTGCACAACGTCCGGGTGGCGCCCGCGGAAGGCCCGGCGCTGGTGGACACCCCCGGCGCCGACGTGATCCTCGTCGACGGCCGCCGCGACCTCCCCCAGGTCCGCAGCCTGTGCCAGCTGCTGCGCTCCACGGGGCCCGGCTGCCCCCTCGTCCTGGTCGTGACCGAGGGCGGCCTCGCCGCGGTCACCGCGGACTGGGGCATCGACGACGTACTGCTGGACACCGCCGGCCCCGCGGAGGTCGAGGCGCGGCTGCGGCTGGCGATGGGCCGCCAGCAGATCGTCAACGACGACTCCCCGATGGAGATCCGCAACGGCGACCTCTCCGTGGACGAGGCGACGTACTCCGCGAAGCTGAAGGGCCGGGTCCTGGACCTGACCTTCAAGGAGTTCGAACTGCTCAAGTACCTCGCGCAGCACCCCGGCCGGGTCTTCACCCGCGCCCAGCTGCTGCAGGAGGTCTGGGGCTACGACTACTTCGGCGGCACCCGCACGGTCGACGTGCACGTACGCCGCTTGCGCGCCAAGCTCGGCCCGGAGCACGAGTCGCTGATCGGCACCGTCCGGAACGTCGGTTATCGATTCGTTACGCCGGAGAAGGTGGAGCGCGCGGCCGAGGAGGCGAAGACGAAGGGCGCCCGGCAAATGGCGGCGGAAGCGGACGAGACGGCCGCGGCGGACGCCGACGGGGTGCGGGCGAAGGCCTGAGGGTCGCACGCATGAGCGGCGCGTCCGCGCAGACGAGCCGCTTTTCCGCAGTTCACAACCTCCGGCACGCCCTGCCCGGAAGGGATATATCCGCGTAGACTCCGCGCGTGGCCAAGGTAACCAGGGATGACGTGGCGCGACTGGCGGGGACGTCGACCGCGGTCGTCAGCTATGTCATCAACAACGGACCCCGGCCGGTCGCCCCGGCCACGCGCGAGCGGGTGCTCGCAGCGATCAAGGAGCTGGGGTACCGGCCCGACCGCGTCGCCCAGGCGATGGCGTCCCGGCGCACGGATCTCATAGGTCTGATCGTGCCGGACGCCCGCCAGCCGTTCTTCGGCGAGATGGCGCACGCGGTGGAACAGGCCGCGTCCGAGCGCGGGAAGATGGTCCTGGTCGGGAACTCCGACTACATCGGCGAGCGCGAGGTCCACTATCTGCGTGCCTTCCTCGGCATGCGGGTCTCCGGTCTGATCCTGGTCAGCCACGCGCTGAACGACCTGGCCGCGGCGGAGATCGAGGCGTGGGACGCCCGGGTGGTCCTGCTGCACGAGCGGCCGGAGGCGATCGACGACGTCGCCGTCGTCACGGACGACCTCGGCGGCGCGCAGCTCGCCGTGCGCCATCTGCTGGAGCACGGCTACGAGTACGTCGCCTGCGTCGGCGGTACGGCGGAGACGCCCGCCGTCGGCGACCCCGTCTCCGACCACGTCGAAGGCTGGCGGCGCGCGATGGACGAGGCCGGGAAAGCCACGGAAGGGCGCCTCTTCGAGGCCCCGTACAACCGCTACGACGCCTACCGCGTGGCGCTGGACATCCTGTCGGGGCCGCGGCGGCCGCCCGCGGTCTTCTGCTCCACGGACGACCAGGCCATCGGTGTGCTGCGTGCCGCGCGTGAGCTGCGTATCGACGTGCCGGGCGAGCTGGCGGTCGTCGGGTTCGACGACATCAAGGAGGCGGCGCTCACCGATCCGCCGCTGACCACGGTCGCTTCGGACCGTCCGGCGATGGCCCGCGCGGCGGTCGATCTGGTCCTGGACGACGGTCTCCGCGTCAGCGGCTCCCGCCGGGAGCGGCTGAAGGTGTTCCCGTCCCGGCTGGTCCTGCGCCAGTCCTGCGGCTGTCCCTAGCCGCCGTTGCGCCACGGGCGGGTCGTCTGCGGCTGAGCGCGCAGTT
The DNA here is from genome assembly GCF_043082785.1 of Streptomyces sp. NPDC014764. Lineage (NCBI taxonomy): Bacteria > Bacillati > Actinomycetota > Actinomycetes > Kitasatosporales > Streptomycetaceae > Streptomyces > Streptomyces sp. NPDC014764. Next base: position 50,446 of record NZ_JBIBXY010000024.1, read on the forward strand.
CCCCGCGCCCCCGAGGGGGCGTGCCGCCCCAGCGCTGCCGGCGCAGCGACACCCCGCCGACGCCGGGTGCGGGCAGTACGTGGCTGGGCGCGCAGTTCCCCGCGCCCCTTCAGGGCGCCTCCGCCGCGGCGCCGGGTGCGGGTCGTGGATGGCTGGACCCGCAGTTCCCCCGCGCCCCTGAAGGCGTTTATTTCGGGCATACGCACTTCTGCCGGGCTTCTCAGCCCGTCCTCAGACAGCTCTCATCCCCGAGCGGGACGCTCATCCACATGAGCGAGAACCTCCATCCTCACCAGGTGAACCCCGAGTGGCCGCCCCCGCCGGCCTACGCTCCCGAGCCCACTGCCCCTGCACACCGCCGAAGCCGTGGCCCCGCCAGACTGCTCGTCGCCGTGGCGATCGTCGCCGCCGCCGTCGGCGGGACCACCGCCTACGGCGTGCAGGAACTGACCGGCGGTTCCTCCACGGGCGTCACCGCGTCCTCCGCCGCCGAGACCGACGTCGTGCCGGCGTCCCTGAAGGGCACGGTCGCCGGGGTCGCCAAGACCGTCAGCCCGAGCATCGTGGAGATCAAGGCCGCCTCGTCGTCCGGTTCGGCCACCGGGTCCGGTGTCATCGTCACCGAGGACGGCGAGGTCGTCACCAACAACCACGTGGTGGCCGGCGCCTCCCGGATCCAGGTGCGGACGCACGACGGCAAGACGTACGGCGCCCGTGTCGTCGGCACCGACAGCAGCAAGGACCTGGCGCTGATCAAGCTGGAGGACGCCTCCGGTCTGAAGGCCGCCACCCTGGGCAACTCCGACGGCGTGCAGGTCGGCGACCAGGTCGTCGCGATCGGCTCGCCCGAGGGCCTCACCGGCACGGTGACCAGCGGCATCGTCTCCGCACTCGACCGGGACGTCACCGTGTCCACGGACGAGAGTCAGGGGCAGCAGCAGTGGCAGCGCGGCGACGGCTGGCCGTTCGAGTTCGGCGGCCGGCAGTTCAACGGCGACACCGGCGGCTCCACCACCACGTACAAGGCGATCCAGACCGACGCCTCGCTGAACCCGGGCAACTCCGGCGGCGCGCTGATCGACATGAACGGCAACATCATCGGCATCAACTCCGCGATGTACGCGCCGAGCGGCGCGGAGTCGTCCACGGCGGGCAGCGTGGGCCTCGGCTTCGCCATCCCGGTGAACACGCTCAAGGCGGACCTGCCGGACCTGCGGGCCGGTGCGGGCGGCTGACGCGCGAGCCCGGAAACGTGCGACGCTGAAGATCCGACAGCCCGTCCCCTCCCCGCCGCGCCCACCGCGCGGCGCGCAGACGAAGGACCCGCCACCCGATGAGCCCCGCAGACGGCGACCGTGCCCCGCAGCGCATCCTGATCGTCGACGACGAGCCGGCCGTGCGCGAAGCACTCCGGCGCAGCCTGGCCTTCGAGGGTTACGACACCGAGGAGGCCGTCGACGGAGTGGACGCCCTGGAGAAGACGGCGGCCCACCGGCCCGACCTCCTCGTGCTCGACATCCAGATGCCCCGCATGGACGGCCTGACCGCCGCCCGCCGTATCCGCGCCACCGGCGACACCACGCCGATCCTGATGCTGACCGCCCGGGACACCGTGGGCGACCGGGTGACGGGTCTGGACGCGGGGGCGGACGACTACCTGGTGAAGCCGTTCGAGCTGGACGAGCTGTTCGCCCGGATCCGGGCCCTGCTGCGGCGCAGCTCGTACGCGGCGGCGGTGGCCGCGTCCGCCGAGACGGACGACGTCCTCACCTTCGCCGACCTGACGATGAACCTGGCCACCCGGGAGGTGACCCGCGCCGGACGCCCGGTGGAGCTGACCCGCACGGAGTTCACGCTGCTGGAGATGTTCATGGCGCACCCGCGCCAGGTGCTCACCCGTGAGCAGATCCTCAAGTCGGTCTGGGGCTTCGACTTCGAACCGTCGTCCAACTCGCTGGACGTGTACGTCATGTACCTGCGCCGCAAGACCGAGGCGGGCGGCGAGCCGCGCCTGGTGCACACGGTGCGGGGGGTGGGGTACGTGCTGCGGCAGGGCGGCGCGGAGTGACCGGACCGGTGCGCCGTTTCCGCGCCCTGCCGATCCGGGCGCGGCTGTCGCTGCTGGTCGCCGCGGCGGTGGCGTTCGCGGTGGCGGCGGTGTCGGTGACCTGCTGGTTCATCGTGCAGGGCAAGCTGTACGAGCAGGTCGACGAGGACCTGAAGAAGGCGACCGTGCTGCAGGGGCCGCAGCGGGTGGACGAGATCCGCAGCGCCCTCACCGACTGCACGGACACACCCCGCGACAGCGCGGGCGGTTTCCAGTACACGTACTCCCAGGTGGTCAAGGAGGACGGCACGGTCTGCCTGTTCCCCAGCTCGGTGGGGAACGTCGAGGTCACCGCGTCGGACCGCAAGGTGATCGAGAACGCGGGCACCGGGTCCAGGGGCATCTTCCGCGACGGCACCGACGAGGACGGCGACGACGTCAGGGTGCTGACCCTGCCGCTGGTCATCAACGACCCGTCCACGCTCACCAGCACCCACGCGGCCGTCATCGTGGCGGTCCCGCTGAAGGGCACGCAGTCGACGCTGAACGACCTGGCGCTGATCCTGCTGCTGGTGTCCGGCATCGGCGTGCTCGGCTCGGCCGCCGCGGGTCTGGCCGTCGCCCGCACCGGACTGCGCCCGGTCGACAGGCTCACCGAGGCCGTGGAGCACGTGGCGCGCACCGAGGACCTGGGCGTGCGCATCCCGGTGGAGGAGGAGTCGGAGGACGAGATCGCGCGGCTGTCGCGCTCCTTCAACTCCATGACGTCCGCACTGGCCAGCTCCCGCGACCTCCAGCAGCAGCTCATCGCGGACGCCGGGCACGAACTGCGCACCCCGCTCACCTCGCTGCGCACCAACATCGAGCTGTTGACCCGCAGCGAGGACACCGGGCGGCCCCTCCCGCCGGCCGACCGCAAGGCGCTGCTCGACTCGGTGAAGGCGCAGATGACGGAGCTGGCCGCCCTGATCGGCGACCTCCAGGAGCTGTCCCGCCCGGACCCGGGCCATCAGTCGGGCCGCGTGGAGATCGTCGCCTGGCAGGACGCGGTGGAGGCGGCCCTGCGCCGGGCACGGCTGCGCGGCCCGGAGCTGACGATCACCGCCGACCTGCATCCCTGGTACGTGCGGGCCGAACCGGCGGCGCTGGAGCGGGCGGTGGTCAACGTGCTGGACAACGCGGTGAAGTTCAGCCCGCCGGGCGGCACGGTCGAGGTGCGGCTCGCCGACGGCGTGCTGACCGTACGGGACCACGGTCCCGGCATCGCGGCCGACGAACTCCCGCACGTCTTCGACCGCTTCTGGCGCTCCCCCGGCGCCCGCGCCCTCCCCGGCTCCGGCCTCGGGCTGTCGATCGTGGCGCGCACGGTGCAGCAGGCGGGCGGCACGGTCGCGCTCACCCCGGCCGAGGGCGGCGGCACCACCGCCACCGTCCGTCTGCCGGGCGCCCCGACCCCTCCGCCGGAGGTTCCCGACGTCCCGTGACACGCTGGGACGCATGGCGAACCCACCTGACGGACTGCCCGTCTACCGCGTACTGACCGGCCCCGACGACTCCGCCTTCTGCCGGCGGGTCAGCGAGGCGCTGGAGCTGGGATACCGGCTGCACGAGGGGCCCGCCGTGACCTTCGACGGGGAGCGTGTGATCGTCGCGCAGGCGGTCGTGTGGGACGTGGAGGGCTAGAACGCGGAGAGGGCCGGTGCCCGGCACCGGCCCTCTCCGTCCTGCTCGTCCCCGTGTCGCGGGTTACTGCACGATCGTGATGCGGTCCGCCGCCGGCGGGTCGATCGGGGCGCCGGCCGAGGAGTTGGCCGTCAGGTACTGCTCCAGCGCCTTCAGGTCGTCGTCGCCGACCAGGGCGTCGGCGCCCTGGCCCAGGGTGGTGAAGCCGTCGCCGCCGCCCGCGAGGAAGCTGTTCATCGCGACGCGGTAGCTCGCCGACGGGTCGATCGCCTCACCGTTCAGCCGGATGGAGTCCGTGACGACCCGGTCGGCGCCGGTCTTCGTCAGGTCCAGCGTGTAGGTGAGGCCGTCGGACACCTGGAGGATCTTCGGAGCCGCCTCGTTGGAGCCGCTGACCTGCTCCTTGAGCGCCTGGACCAGCTGCTCGCCGGTGAAGGTCTGCAGGTTGACCGTGTTGGCGAACGGCTGGACCGTGAACGCCTCCGCGAAGGTCACCACGCCGTCGCCCTCGGCGCCGCTCGCCGCGTAGGTGAGGGAGGCGCGGATGCCGCCCGGGTTCATCAGGGCGAGGTCGGTCTCCGGGTCCAGCGTGCGGGCGTACTCCAGCTGGGCGTCGGCGATCAGGTCGCCCAGCGGGGACTCGGTTCCGTCCTTGACGACGTCACCGGAGATGTAGCCGATGGCGCGGTTGCCGATCGGGGCAGCGAGGGTGTTCCACTTGCCGATCAGACGGGTCATGTCGGGCGCCTTGGGGACGTCCCGGGACACCACGTGGTTCGCGGACTTCACGGCCGTACGGGCGATGTCGCCGGTCTTGCGGTCGTAGGTCAGCGTGGTGTCGGTGTAGAGCCGGCCGAAGGACGCGGCGGAGGTGACCATGCGCGGGTTGCCCGCCGGGTCGGGGACGGTGCAGACGTACGCGTTGTGGGTGTGACCGGTGACCAGCGCGTCCACCTCGGGCGAGACGTTCTGCGCGATGTCCGCGATGGGGCCGGAGATGCCGTCGCCGGCGCCCGGGGCGTCACAGTCGTAGTTGTAGTTCTGCGAGGCCGGGAAGCCGCCCTCGTGGATCAGCGCCACGATGGACTTCACGCCCTTGCGGCGCAGCTCCTCGGCGTACTTGTTGATCGTCTCGACCTCGTCCTTGAAGACGAGGCCCTTGACGCCCTCGGCGGAGACGATGTTCGGCGTGCCCTCGAGCGTCACGCCGATGAAGCCGACCTTGACGCCCTTCTTCTGCCACACCCAGTACGGCTTGAGGAGGGGCTTCTCGGTCTTCTCGTTCAGGACGTTGGCCGACAGGTACGGGAAGTCGGCGCCCTTGAACTTCTTGTCGGTGTAGCAGCCGTCCGTCGGGTGGCAGCCGCCGTTCTGCAGGCGGGACAGCTCCTTGGCGCCCTCGTCGAACTCGTGGTTGCCGACGGAGGTGACGTCCAGTTCGAGCTTGTTCAGCGCCTCGATGGTGGGCTCGTCGTGGAACAGGCCCGAGAGCAGCGGGGAGGCGCCCACCATGTCGCCGCCGGCCGCGGTGACGGAGTACGCGTTGCCCTTGCGGGCCTGGCGCAGATGCGTCGCCAGGTACTCGGCGCCGCCCGCGTCGATGGTCTTCGTCGTGCCGTCCGGCTGGAGTTCGGTGACCCGGCCGGAGGAACCGGTGGGCGGCTCCAGGTTGCCGTGCAGGTCGTTGAAGGACAGCAGCTGCACGTCCTGGTAGCGGCTCGGCCCGTGGCCGTGGCCCTTGCCCTTGCCGTGCTGCTCGCCCGCGCTCGCGGACCCCGGCAGGGCCGCGGCGGCCAGGGCACCGACGGTGAGGACACCGGCGGCGGTCGCGAGGAGACGGTTCGTACGGCGTCTGCGGCGCGGGTGCGCCGGGGATGTGGCTGGCATACGCCCCCCTGTCGGTGCGAGTGGGTACCGGCGCAGCCTAGAGTCAACGCGCGTAGCGCGACAGGGGCTTCCGGGTTACAGCCTGGTTTATCTTTTCCGGCCACGGTCGCCGCCGTCGCCGCAGCGGCCGTACGCGCCCCGCTGCCACCCCCTCGCCGCGCTGTCCCTTTACCCTCGTACGCATGACCAGCGACGCGTTCTCCCGGCCCGGCAGCCCCCGTTCGCTCCGGACGTTTCCCACGCTCGACCAGGAACAGGTCGGCGCGGTTCTCGCCCTGCTCGAGGAGGCGGCGCGCGAGGACGGCCAGCAGGCCGTGTCCGAGCAGGGCCGGCTGCAACTGCGCGGCGGCGCGCGGGAGGGCGTCTCGCATCTGCTGCTGACCGTCGGCGAAGAGCTCGTCGGGTACGCCCAGTTGGAGGACACCGACCCGGTGGAGCCGCCCGCCGCGGAGCTGGTGGTGCACCCCTCGTTCCGCGGGCAGGGGCACGGGCGGGCGCTCGGCACGGCGCTGCTCGCCGCGTCGGGCAAGCGGCTGCGGGTGTGGGCGCACGGCGGGCACTCCGCGGCCCGGCACCTGGCGCAGGTGCTCGGGCTGACGCTGTTCCGTGAACTGCGTCAGATGCGGCGGCCGTTGGCGAATCTGGACCTGCCCGACCCGGTGCTGCCGCAGGGCGTCACCGTGCGCACCTTCGAGCCCGGCCGGGACGACGCGGCGTGGCTCGCGCTGAACGCCGCCGCGTTCGCCCACCACCCCGAGCAGGGTTCCCTCACCCAGCGCGACCTCGACGACCGCAAGGCCGAACCATGGTTCGACCCCGCGGGCTTCTTCCTCGCGGAGGGCGACGGACGGCTGGTCGGCTTCCACTGGACGAAGGTGCACGCCGAGGAGGGCCTCGGCGAGGTGTACGTCCTCGGCGTCGCCCCCGGCGCGCAGGGCGGCGGGCTCGGCAAGGCGCTGACGACGATCGGCCTGCGCCACCTGGCGGACCAGGGCCTGCCCACCGCCATGCTGTACGTCGACGCCGACAACAAGGCGGCGGTGTCCGTCTACGAGCGGCTGGGCTTCGTCACCCACGAGACGGACCTGATGTACCGGACGGAGACGTGACGGGGCGGCCGGGGCCGGCACTTCGTCTGTCACGCCGGGCCTGAACGCCGGCGGCGGCACGGGGGCCGGGGGTTCCGCCCCCGCCGCCCCTACTCGTCCCCTCCCTGAGGGCTACGCCCCCGGACCCCCTTTTCCGGTGCCGGCGGGCCTCGTCCTCAAACGCCGGACCGGCTGAAATCGGCGCACCGGTTCGACGCAGCACACCGCGACCGCCAGGAGCGCCCCGCCCAGCAGCAGCGTCCAGTGGCCGTGGGCGTCCGCCCAGCGGGGGTCGTCGGGCACGGTGAACAGCGCCCACTCCGAAGGGCTCAGCAGGGGCGCCAGGACCCCGGCCACCAGCAGGGACGCGGCGACCGCCTGCCCCGGCCGGTCGGCGCCCCGCAGGCGCACCGCGAAGGCCGAACCTGCCAGGGCGAGCGCGAGGGCCGTCGCCGCCTCCAGGGTGATGTCCCAGGCCGGGGGCCGCGCCTCCTCCGGGACGAGCAGTACGGCCGCCGTCCACCACGCGGCGGCGGGAGGCAGCACGAACGCGCACCGCAGCGCGTGCCGCAGGACGCGGCGGACGGGGACGGCGACGGTGGTCTGCCGGGCCGGGTCGTCCAGCAGGAACGCGGCACCCAGCGCGAAGCACAGGGCGGCGGCCCGCAGGGCGTTCGCCCCGGCCCACGGGGTGACCTCGCCCCCCGCCAGCCTAGGCAGCGCGGCCGTCAGCAGTCCCAGCCCGCCGCCCGCCGCGAGCGCCCACCAGGGCACGGTGCGGGCGACCGGGCGGACCAACTGGAGGAGGGCGCCCCACCGGGCCTCGAGCACCGGGGTGTCCCCGGCCGCCGGGGTTCCGGTCACATGCACTCGTCCTCCCCCTCGGGCTTCTCCAGGCCCAGCACCCGCGCGACGCGGTCCGTCGTCACCTTCGGGGCGGTCAGCTCGGCCCAGCCGGCCCTCACCTTGGCGGCGGCCTCGTCGCGGGGCAGTTCCAGCAGTTCGCGCAGCAGCTCCGTCTGGGCGGAGGTCATCTGCAGCGGCTCCGTCTGCGAGATGACGATCGCCGAGCCGGTGTCGCTGTCGTCGATCCGCACCCGGCGCAGGTCGGCGACCGGGTCGGGCCGGCCGGCGAGGGCCAGCCACATCACGGTGACCATCCGGCCGTCGCACATCTCGCCCGTCGTGGCCTCCGAGCCGGTGACCAGCGCACCGGCCACCCCGACCGCGAACTCGGGCACCCGGTTGCCGCCCCACGCCGTCCCCACGGTCACCTCGCCGGGGCCGGTGAGCGGGGCGAGGGTCGCGTCGGCGTCCAGGCCGTAGCGCGCCTCGACCCGCTGCCGTACGACCAGGGGGCGGTCCTGCGCGTCGCCTCCGGCCAGAGCGCGGACGTCGGCGACGGCCCGGGCCCAGTCACCGGTGCGCGGCCCCCACTCGGGGAAGGCGCAGTACGTGGTGGCGTCGCGTTCGACGCAGGTGTGGAGCTTCTCCGGGGTGACCGAGGCCCGTACGCGCGCCTCCGTGACGGTCTCCGGCACGCCCCGGGACTGGCCCACCGCGCCGACCAGGGTCAGCGCCACCGCGCCGGCGACCGCGGCCTGCGCGGTCCGCAGCCGGGCGCCGCCCGACAGCAGCACGGCGGCCGTCATCAGGGTCAGCGCCAGTCCGCCCAGGTAGAGGGCGTGCCACGCGGCGGGGCGTCCGATCAGGTCGGAGGGCAGGGTGACGACGCTGTACGTGCCGACGGACGGCATGAGCCACCGCGTCCAGTCGTCGGCGGAGAAGCCGAGGAAGGTGGCGAGGAAGAGCAGCAGGACGATCAGCAGCGGCGCCGCGAAGGGTGCGGTGACCACGCGGGCCAGCAGCACCCCGAACCCGCCGAGGAGCAGCACGGCCAGGGGGCCGACGAGGAGTTCGGCGGGTGAGCCGTGTCCGACCGCGCCCGGCTTGAGCGCCTCCCACGCGAACTGCCCGCCGACGCACACCGCGACCAGGAGGGCCGCCGCCACGACGGACAGCAGGTGCGCGACCGTGCGGCCCCACCGCGGGAGGACCAGCACGTCCAGGTGCCGTTCGGTGTCGTGGCGCCGGGAGCGCAGCATGGCGTGGTTGACGCTCAGCAGCACCGCGAGGCCGACGAGCAGCGGCCCGTCCTGGGTGGCGCGGTCGGCGTCCTGCAGTGCGGGGAAGCCGTCGAAGGAGACGCGGGTGCGCCAGACGGTCCAGGCGACGTACACCGCGAACGCGACGACCACGGGCACGCGGGTGAGGAGCTTGCGCGCCTCGAACAGGGCGAGGGCGGACACGGCGGCCCAGGAGGCGCCGGGCGGGGTCGTCACCGGGGCCGGGGCCGGCGACGTGGTGGTGGTCGTCGTCACGCGGTCACCTCCGCGGCCGCGCCGTCCAGGGTGAGCAGGTAGCCGTCCTCGAGGGTGGGTTCGAGGAGGTCGGCGCCGGGCGGCGGGTCGCCCACGTTGCGGAAGGTGCCGAGTCCGGTGCGCCAGCCGGCCAGCGCGCCGGGGTCACGGCCCTCGCTGCTCCACACCCTCCCCGCGGCCCGCGCGGTCAGCTCGGCGGGGGTGCCGTCGAAGCGGACGGTGCCGCCCGCCAGGACGACGACCCGGTGGCAGAGCATCGCCACGTCCTCGGTCTGGTGGGTGGACAGCAGCACGGTCCGGCCCTCGCCGGCGGTGGCGATCAGCTCGCGGAACCGCATGCGCTGTTCGGGGTCGAGCCCGACGGTGGGCTCGTCGAGGACGAGGAACGCCGGGTCGCCGACGAGCGCCGCCGCCAGCGCCACCCGCTGCCGCATGCCGCCGGACAGCTTGCGGATCCGCTTGCCGCGCACGTCGGCCAGGCCGACCTCGTCGAGGACCCGCCGCACCTCGCGGTGGCGGGCCGCGCGGTCGGTCAGCTCCTTGAGGATCGCCACGTAGTCGACGAACTCGAAGGCGGTGAAGTCCGGGTGGAAACCGGGCGTCTGCGGCAGGTAGCCGACCCGTCGGCGCACCTCCTGGCGGCCGCGCGCGCCGGACGGGTCGTGGCCGAGCACGGTGAAGGCGCCCCGGTCGGCCGGCACGGCGGTGGCGAGGACCCGCAGCAGCGTGGTCTTGCCCGCGCCGTTGGGACCGAGCAGCCCGGTGACGCCGGGGGACAGCCGCAGCGACACGTCGTCCAGGGCGCGGGTCGCGCCGTAGTGGAGGCTCAGCCCGGAGGCCGAGACGGTGGGGGACATGGGGAACTCCCGTGGCAGGTGGTGGCCGGGGCGGTGGTGCGCCCCGGCCGGTGGGAAACCGGGCGCGGTCAGACCGCGGGGTCCCGGCTCAGGTCGAAGCGGTCCCGGAGCAGGACCAGCAGGCCGGCGGCGAGCACGGCGACGGTCGCCGACACGCCCTGTCCGGCCGCGGTGAACGGGGCGAGCGTCTCCTGTCCGCCGGAGCGGACCGCGTCCGCCGCGACCAGCAGCGCGATCCAGCCGCCGCCGGTCAGCGCGGGCGCCAGGACGGGCCCGAGCCGGGCCGACAGCGCGAGCGCCGTGGCGGTGAGGGCGAGCGCGGGCAGGAGCCAGCTCAGGGCGAGCAGCCCGTACCCGGGCAGGGCGAGCGTGGCCAGGCCGTTCAGCCCGAGCCCGGCGGTCAGCACGGCGACCGTGCGGATCATCAGCAGCCGGAACCCGTGCATCGGCGCGACCACGGCCATCTCGTACGTCGGGTCCATCCGCGGCCCGTACGACAGCGCGACCCCCGCGAGCGGCAGCAGCGGGGCGAGCGCGAGGAAGAAGGTGAGCCGGTCGCTCTCGGTGCGGCCGACGGTGACGGCCACGGTGAGCAGCAGCACCGCCGTCACCGCGCCCAGCCAGGAGCGGCGCAGCGCCGGGGTGGCCGCGAGCAGCCGGGCGGTGTGGTCGCGGACGCCGAGCCTGAGCAGCAGCGACTCCAGCAGGCCGGGCCGGGGCGCGTCGAGCTCGGCGTCCAGCCGCTCCCAGCCGCCGTCCAGGGCGACGGGGTCGCCGAGCCCCGCCAGGACGGCACGGCAGTGCGCGCACGCCGTGAGATGGGTGTCGGCCGACCACAGCGCGGGCGCCTCGAGCCCGCCCCGCGCGTAGGCCCGCAGGTCGTCCTCCGGCACGTGCCAGCGCCTGTCCTCGTACGTCATGCCAGCGCCTCCCGGAGTTGCCTGCGGGCCCGCATGGCCCGCGTCTTGACCGTGCCCGGCGGGATGCCGAGCAGAACCGCGGCCTCACGGGTGGTCAGCCCGTCGACCACGGTCGCCTGGAGCACCGCGCGCAGTTCCGGCGACAGCCGCACCAGGGCGCCGGCGAGGTCCCCGTGCTCGACCCCCGCGAGCACGCGTTCCTCCGCCGACACCTCGTCCCGGTGCCGCAGCCGCGCCAGCGCCTGCCGCAGCCGCCCCCGCGCCCCGGCACCGCGCAGCGCGTCGACCAGCCGGCGTGAGGCGATCCGCCACAGCCAGCCGGCGGCGTCCGCGCCCGCCGCGTCCTCACGCCAGCGGGCCGTGCCGCGCCACACCGCGAGGAAGGTCTCCTGCACGACGTCGTCGACGAGGGCGGCGTCGGCGCACCGGGTGCGCATGCGCGCGGTCAGCCACGGCGCGTACCTCCGGTACAGCTCCTCGAAGGCGCCCCGGTCGCCGTCGGCCGTGACGGCGCGCAGCAGCTCGCCGTCGCTTCTCATCTCGCTCACGTCCCCTCATCGGACGGGCCCCGCGGATCGGTTCACGGATCCTCGGTTGACTTTCGCACCACCCTTGCACCACCCTTTCACTACTCAATTAGTGAAAGGGTGGTTGTCGAGTGGTCGACTACCGCATCGACCGGCGCAGCGGCGTGGCCACCTATGTCCAGATCGTCCAGCAGACGAAGCAGGCGATCCGACTGGGCCTGCTGGTTCCCGGCGACAGGCTGCCCACGGCCCGCGAGGTCGTGGAGGCCACCGCCGTCAACCCGAACACCGTGCTCAAGGCGTACCGGGAACTGGAGCGCGAGGGTCTGGTGGAGGCCCGGCGCGGCCTCGGCACCTTCGTGCGCCGCTCCCTCGGCGCGGCCCCCGCCGACTCCCCGCTCCGCGCGGAGCTGGAGGACTGGGCCGCCCGCGCCCGGGAGTCCGGCCTGGAGCGGGAGGACGTCGCCGCGCTGTTCACCGCCGTACTCGAGACGCACTACCCGGAGCAGGCCGCGCACGCCGCGCCTGCGCACACCCCCCAGGGAGACCCGTCATGACCGTCCCGGCCCTCGAGGCGGACGCGCTCGGCAAGCGCTTCGGCCGCCGCTACTGGGCGCTGCGCGACTGTTCCTTCCGGCTGCCCGCCGGTCGCGTGTGCGCCGTCGTCGGACCCAACGGCGCCGGCAAGTCCACGCTCCTCGCGCTCACCGCCGGACTGCTCGCACCCACCGAGGGCACGATCCGCGTGCTCGGCGCCCACCCGGCCGCCGCCCGCCCCCGGGTGGGGTTCATCGACCAGGACAAGCCGCTGTACCCGCAGCTCACGGTCGCCGAGACGCTGCGCATGGGCGCCGACCTCAACCCCGGTCGCTGGGACACGGACACCGCGCGCCGGGTCGTGGCCGGCGGCGACCTGGACCCGGGCAAGCGGATCCGCGCCCTCTCCGGCGGGCAGCGCACCCGGGTCGCGCTCGCCCTCGCCCTGGGCAAGCGGCCCGAGCTGCTGCTCCTGGACGAGCCGATGGCCGACCTCGACCCGCTGGCCAGGCACGAGCTGATGGGCCTGCTGATGGGCGAGGCCGCCGCCCACGGCACGACCGTCGTGATGTCCTCGCACGTCGTCGCCGAGCTGGAGGACTCCTGCGACCACCTGCTGCTGGTGGGCGACGGCAAGATCCGGCTCTCCGGCGAGATCGACGACCTGATGGCCGCCCACACCCGGGTGTCCGCCCCGGCCGAGGCCGACCTCTCCGCGCACGAGGTCGTCGAGTCCCGCACCACGGGCCGCCAGCTCAGCGCGGTGATCCGCCCGTCCGGACCGCTGCCCGACGACTGGCGCACCGCCGCACCGTCCCTCGAGGACCTCGTCCTGTCCTACCTGCGCAACCCCGCGGCCCCGGCCCTGGCCCCCGCACCCGAGATTCTGGAGGCCGCCGTATGACCGCCGCCCTCACCACCCCGGCCGCCCCCGCCGCCCGCACCGCCGGCGCGCCCCGCCAGTGGCGCTGGCTGGCCCGCCTGCACCGCCCGGCCCTGATCGGCGGCGGCGCGCTGGTGCTGCTCACCGCGGCGGTCCTGGTGTGGCTCGGCGGGCCGCTCACCGACGCCTCGGCGGCGGCGTGGAAGGTGTACAACGCCTGCGGGTTCACCCCGCGCTGCTCCTACGACCAGAGCGCGATCCTGCTCTACAAGGACGTCTACAACTACGCGACGTTCGCCGTGCTGACCGTGCCGTTCCTGGTGGCCGCCTGGGCCGGGGGCGCGCTCGTCGGCCGCGAGACGGAGTCCGGCACGGCCCGCCTGGCCTGGACCCAGGGTGTCTCCCCGGCCCACTGGCTGGCCTCCCGGCTGGTCCTCCCCGCCGTGCTCACCGTCGCCGCGACCGGTCTGCTGGCGGCACTGCACCACTGGGCCTGGGCGACGGGCAGGGACCATATCGACACCACCAAGTTCTGGTACGACATGGCCACCTTCACCGCCAACGGCACCGTCCCCGTGGGCCTGGCGCTGGCCGGGCTGGCGGCGGGCGCCCTGGCCGGGCTGCTGCTGCGCCGCGCGCTGGCCGCGATGGCCGCCGCCACGGTCACCGTGGGGGTGCTGTGGGCCGCCGTCCACGCCGCCATGCCGTACCTGTGGCCGTCCGTGACCCGGGTCAGCGGCCTGCAGGAAGGGCCGCTGGGACGGGGTCTGCTGGTCGGCGAAGGGGTGCTGACCCCCGAGGGCCGGGCGGAGGCCCCGTGCGTCAACGGCGGGCTGGGCGGTTGCCGCGGCTCGCTGGCCGACATGGGCGCCACCGCCTTCTACCGCGACCTGCACCCCGTCTCGCACTACTGGCCGCTCCAGCTGGTCGCCACGGGCATCCTGCTCACCGTGGCCGGCCTGATGACGTACGCGGCGTTCCGGGTGCTGCGCCGCACGACCGGGACGGCTCACGGCTGACGCGCCCGCGTTCACGGCCAGGGGGCGTGCCCGTGGGGGCACGCCCCCTCGGCGTGAACACCCCGCGGGCCACCGCCCGCTGCCCTGGACGTCATGTCGCCGTAACCACGGATTCAGACGGCCTTGCGACGCTCGGTGAATGCATCCCGCCGCGGCAGAGCCCTCACCCCGCCGGGTGAACGGGAGGTACGGGAGCGCCTCAGGGCCACCACCGCTCCCACCCGCGCTTTCCGACGCGCCCATGACGCCCTTCGCGCGGAACAATGGGGTCATGAGCCAGCCCAACACCCAGGCACAGGTCCAGCACTCGCAGCCCTCCGTGGGCTCCATCGCCGCGCACCGGCCGCACACCGTGGCCGGGACGGTGTCCGATCTGGAACCCGACATCGACGCCGACCTGGACGGCTACGAGGAGGCGCACATCGAAGGGGCCGCCCCGCTGCCGCAGGGCCGTTTCCTCGACCGCGAGCGCAGTTGGCTGGCGTTCAACGAGCGGGTGCTCGAACTGGCCGAGGATCCCGAGACGCCGCTGCTGGAACGGGCGAACTTCCTCGCGATCTTCGCCAGCAACCTGGACGAGTTCTTCATGGTCCGGGTCGCGGGACTCAAGCGGCGCATAGCCACCGGCGTGGCCACCCGCTCCGCCTCCGGCCTCCAGCCGCGCGAGGTGCTGGAGATGATCTGGGCCCGCTCCCGGGAACTCATGGCGCGGCACGCCGCCTGCTACCACGAGGACGTCGCCCCCGCCCTCGCGGAGGAGGGCATCCACCTGGTCCGCTGGAACGAGCTCACGGAGAAGGAGCAGGCCCGCCTCTTCACCCTGTTCCGGCACCAGATCTTCCCCGTGCTGACCCCGCTCGCGGTGGACCCGGCGCACCCCTTCCCGTACATCTCGGGTCTTTCGCTCAACCTGGCCGTGGTGGTGCGCAACCCGGTGACCGGGCACAAGCACTTCGCCCGGGTGAAGGTGCCGCCGCTGCTGTCGCGCTTCCTGGAGTCCTCCCCCGGCCGCTACGTCCCCGTCGAGGACGTCATCGCCGCGCACCTGGAGGAGCTGTTCCCGGGCATGGAGGTGCTGGAGCACCACGCGTTCCGGCTCACCCGCAACGAGGACCTGGAGGTGGAGGAGGACGACACGGAGAACCTGCTCCAGGCGCTGGAGAAGGAGCTGATGCGGCGCCGCTTCGGGCCGCCGGTGCGGCTGGAGGTGGAGGAGTCCGTCGACCGCGAGGTGCTGGACCTCCTGGTGCGCGAGCTGAAGATCTCCGAGGCCGAGGTGTACCCGCTGCCCGGCCCGCTCGACCTGACCGGCCTGTTCCGCATCCACAGCCTGGACCGGCCCGAGCTGAAGTACCCGAAGTTCGTCGCCGGCACCCACCGCGACCTGGCAGAGGTGGAGTCGGCGTCCGCGCCGGACATCTTCGCCGCGCTGCGCAGCCGGGACGTGCTGCTGCACCACCCGTACGACTCCTTCTCGACCTCCGTGCAGGCCTTCCTGGAGCAGGCGGCGGCCGACCCGGACGTGCTGGCCATCAAGCAGACGCTGTACCGGACCTCCGGTGACTCCCCGATAGTCGACGCCCTCATCGACGCCGCCGAGTCCGGCAAGCAGGTCCTCGTCCTGGTCGAGATCAAGGCCCGCTTCGACGAGCACGCCAACATCAAGTGGGCGCGCAAGCTGGAGGAGGCCGGCTGCCACGTGGTCTACGGCCTGGTCGGACTGAAGACCCACTGCAAGCTGTCGCTGGTGGTCCGTCAGGAGGGCGAGACGCTCCGGCGCTACAGCCACGTCGGCACCGGCAACTACCACCCGAAGACGGCCCGGCTGTACGAGGACCTCGGGGTGCTCACCGCGGACCCGCAGGTCGGCGCGGACCTCTCCGACCTGTTCAACCGCCTGTCCGGCTACTCCCGGCGCGAGACCTACCGGCGGCTGCTCGTCGCCCCCAAGTCCCTGCGTGACGGGCTGATCTCACGCATCGACAAGGAGGCGCAGCACCACCGCGCGGGGCGGCCCGCGTACGTGCGCATCAAGGTCAACTCGATGGTCGACGAGGCCGTCGTCGACGCCTGCTACCGGGCGTCCCAGGCGGGCGTGCCCGTCGACATCTGGGTGCGCGGCATCTGCGCGATCCGGCCCGGCGTGCCGGGGCTGTCGGAGAACGTGCGGGTGCGGTCCATCCTCGGCCGCTTCCTCGAACACTCGCGTGTGTTCGCCTTCGGCAACGGCGGCGAGCCGGAGGTGTGGATCGGCAGCGCCGACATGATGCACCGCAACCTCGACCGGCGGATCGAGGCTCTGGTGCGGGTCACCGACCCGGCGCACCGGGCCGCCCTCAACCGGCTGCTGGAGACGGGGATGTCCGACACCACGGCGTCCTGGCACCTCGGTCCGGACGGCGAGTGGACCCGGCACTCCACGGACGCCGACGGCCAGCCCCTGCGGAACATCCAGGAGATGCTCATTGACGCCCGGAGGCGCCGGCGTGGCACAGCGGCACCCTGATCCCGCGGACGTCCTGGCCCGCCATCTGCGGGCCAGGGCCACCGAGTTCCTCCGCGCGCTGCGCCTCCACCGGGACGCGGCGACACCGGAGGACTCCGCGGAGGCGGCGCGCGCCCTGAGACGCGCGGCCCGCCGCATCGGCGCGGGCCTCTACACCTTCCGGCCCGCCCTTGACCCGTCCTGGTCCCGGACCCTGGGCCCGGAACTCGCCTGGGTCTCAGGCACGTTGTCCCAGGAGGACGCCTGCGCCACCCGCCTGGCCCGCCTCCTGGACGCCCTCCACCACCTCTCGGGCCCGCCGGCCCCACCGACTTCCTCACCCCGGCCCCCGATACGGCGGGTACCCGCCCCCGGCGGGGCTCCGGAGCCCACGAAAGCCACCGCGGGCGGACGCGCGGGCCCGGCCGACGACGGCCTCTCGGACGCGGCGGCCCCACCGACGGCCCCGGCACGGCGGCCCGCGCAGCACGCGCCTTCCTCCCCTCCCGTCGCCGACGAGGCCTCGGGCCCCGCCGAGCACTCCGAGGCCGTACCGCGAAGCGCGGCCCGTGCTGCGAGGGCCGGTACGACCCTCCCCCGCACCCCCGGCGGACCTGTGTCCGGGGCGGGTGACCACGGGGGTGACGCGCCGGCCGTCGACACCCCCGTCGAGCCGTCCACACCGTCCGCCGAAGGCCGGCGGGAGGCCCCGGCCCCCGCCCGCACCGGCGCAACCCCCCTCACCGGCCCCGCGCGCGCCGCGCTTCCTGCCGCGGCCGGCCCGTCCGCCGCCCGCGGCCCCGGCGCGCCCGCCACCCGGCCCGCGTCGCGCACTCCCGGTGCACCCGCACCCGCCGACGGCACCCCGCCGGACGTACCCCGGCGGGCCGCCCCGGCGCCCGGCGCGCAGCCCTCCACCCGCACCGTCCACGCGACCGGGGCCCGTCCCACCCCGGCCCGCCGCGCCCCGACCGTGACCGCCACCGTCCCGGCCCCGGCCGGCCGGCGTCCTGGGGGTGAGCCCGGTGCCGCCGCCGTCCGGCGCCCCCGGGACGACGCGCGTCTCCCCGGCCGCGGCCCAGGGCACGATTCCGCGGCGGGCGACCCGCGCCCCGGGAGCGGGACCGGCGGGGCCGGCGACCGGGGCCACCTCGCCGCAGGCGCCGCCAAGGCCGCCGCCCTGCTCGAGCGGCAGCTCACCCTGGCCCGGACGCGGGCGCACTCCGCCGCCCTGCAGGCGCTCGGGTCCGCGCGGTTCCATGCCGTCGCCGATCAGGTGGCCGTACTGGCCAGTGAGGTCCCCCTGGCCGGCGAGGCCGGCCACATCGATCTGCGGCCGCTCGCCGACGCCGCGCGGGAGCGGCTCGAGGACGCCGTCGCCGCGTTGCCGTTGCTCACCGCGGGGAGTCCGTACAACGCCGAGGCGCTGGTGCGCGGCCTGTCGCCGGACCCCTCCCCGCATCCGCAGGACACCCCCTGGCACCAGGTGCGGCTCCTGCTCCGGCTGCACCGGTACGCCCAGGAGGTGCTGGACCCCGCCGCGGGCGACGACCCCCGGCTGCGCGCCGCGGGCGAGGCGCTGGACCGGCACCGGGACGCCGCAGAGGCCGCGGCCGCCGCCGCGCAGGCGGGCCGCACGCCGAGGATCGCACCGGCCACGGCGTACGCGCTGGGCGTGCTCCACGCCGGCCAGCGGCATGAGGTGGAGGCCGCGCGGTACGCGTTCCAGCGTGCCTGGCAGCAGCCGCCCGCCGGCACCCCGTAGAACGCCCTGCAACAGGGAGGCCCCGGTGCGCACCACACGACCCGGAAGGAACGGCGCCCTCACCGTCGAGGCGGCCGGCTGCGTCCTGTGGCGCCGCTCGCCCGTCACCGGCGAGCTGGAGCTGTGCCTGGTCCACCGGCCCAAGTACGACGACTGGTCCTGGCCGAAGGGCAAGCTGAAGCGCGGCGAGGACGCGCTCGCGGGCGCCCTGCGCGAGGTCGCCGAGGAGACCGGGTACACCGCGGCGCCGGCCGCCGAGCTGCCCAGCACCCGCTACCTCGCGCACGGCCGCCCCAAGAGGGTCCGCTACTGGGCGGCCGAGGCGGTCTCCGGCACGTTCACCCCGAACGACGAGGTCGACCGCATCCTCTGGCTCCCCCCGGACGCGGCCCGCCGCCATCTCACCTCACCCATGGACGCAGGCCTGGTGGACGCCGTCCGCCCGGCCCTCTGAAACCGGCCGCGCCGCGGCCTCACCGCACCGTCCTCAGGGGTTCACCCCTCGTTCATGTACGCCCATCGGCCGCTTCACCTCTTCTGCCTAATTTCGGCCTTACGCGGTGCGGATCGCCCGTACCCGCACCCTTACAGGACGAGGCGTCGCGCCTCACCACACTTCGCACGCCGCCGAATTCAGGACGGCGGCCACTGGAAGGAACACAAGTGAAGCTTCAGCGCATGAACCGGCGGGCCCTCGCTCTCGGTGCTCTCGCCGTCACCGGCGCCCTGGCCCTCACGGCGTGCGGCTCCGACGACACCGGCAACAGCAACGGCGGCGACGCCTCGGCGACCGCGCAGGCCGGGAACATCGACTGCGGTGACGCCAAGGGCCAGCTCCAGGCGTCCGGCTCCTCCGCCCAGAAGAACGCCATCGACGCCTGGGTGAAGCAGTACACCGCGGCCTGCAAGGACGTGCAGATCAACTACAACCCGACCGGTTCGGGCGCCGGCATCACCGCGTTCACGCAGGGCCAGACCGCGTTCGCCGGCTCGGACTCCGCGCTGAAGCCGGAGGAGGTCGAGGCGTCGAAGAAGGTGTGCGCCGACGGCCAGGGCATCGACCTGCCCATGGTCGGCGGCCCGATCGCGGTCGGCTTCAACGTGCCCGGCGTGGACACCCTCGCCCTGGACGCCCCGACCCTCGCGAAGATCTTCGACAACAAGATCACCAAGTGGAACGACCCGGCGATCGCCGGGCTCAACGCGGGCGCCGACCTCCCCGACCTGAAGATCCAGGCCTTCCACCGCTCCGACGAGTCCGGCACCACGGACAACTTCACCAAGTACCTGAAGGCCGCCGCGCCCAAGGACTGGAAGTACGAGCCGGGCAAGTCCTGGGAGGCCGAGGGCGGCCAGTCCGCGCAGGGCTCCTCCGGCGTCGCCCAGCAGGTGAAGCAGACCTCCGGCGCCATCTCGTACTTCGAGCTGTCCTACGCCTCGGACGGCATCAAGACCGTCGACATCAAGACCGAGGCCACCGAGCCGGTGAAGGCGACCATCGAGAACGCCACCGCCGCCATCGGCGCCGCCAAGGTCGTCGGCACCGGCAAGGACCTCGCGCTCGAGCTGGACTACACCCCGTCCGCCGAGGGCGCGTACCCGATCGTCCTGGTGACGTACGAGATCGTCTGCGACAAGGGCAACAAGGCCGACACCCTGCCCGCCACCAAGTCCTTCCTGAACTACATGGCCTCCGACGAGGGTCAGGGACAACTGGCCGAGGCCGGCTACGCCCCGATGCCGCAGGAGATCATCACCAAGGTCCGCGAGACGGTCTCGAGCCTCAGCTGACCCGAGTGTGCGGCCCGCGCCCGGTCCCGGGGCGGGCCGCACCGTCCGGTGCACCGCCAACAGGAGCCCCGAGGGTTCCGGACGGCTCCGAGGGAGCCTCCCGGCCCGGCGGCTCCGCAGACCGGAGAACCCGATGGACACCACCACGCAGAAACCCGCGGCCCCGCCGGCACCCGGCCCGGCCGCGCCCCCCGACACCCCTGCCGCACGCGGCGTCACCCGCCCCGGCGACCGGATCTTCCTCGGGCTGTCCCGGGGATCCGGCATCCTCGTCCTGGTCCTGATGGCCGCCATCGCGGCCTTCCTCACCTACCGCGCCTCGCTCGCGATATCCAAGGACGAGGCCAACTTCTTCACCACCTTCGAGTGGAACCCGAGCGGCTCCCCGCCGGAGTTCGGCATCGCCGTCCTGGCCTTCGGCACCGTCGTGTCGTCGGTCATCGCGATGGTCATCGCCGTGCCGGTCGCCGTCGCGATCGCCCTGTTCATCACGCACTACGCCCCGCGCCGCCTCGGCGGCCCCATCGGCTACGTGATCGACCTGCTCGCCGCCGTCCCATCCATCGTCTACGGCCTGTGGGGCGCGCTCGTCCTGGTGCCGCACCTGGACGGCCTGTACGGCTGGCTCGACGACTACCTCGGCTGGACCGGAATCCTCGAGTGGAACGACGGCGCCCCGCGCTCGCTGTTCACCGTCGGCATCCTGCTGGCGGTGATGATCCTGCCGATCATCACCAACGTCAGCCGTGAGGTGTTCCGCCAGGTCCCGCGGATGCACGAGGAGGCCGCCCTGGCCCTCGGCGCGACCCGCTGGGAGGTCATCCGCATGTCGGTGCTGCCGTTCGGCCGCTCCGGCGTGATCTCCGCGTCGATGCTGGGCCTCGGCCGCGCCCTCGGCGAGACGATGGCCGTCGCCATGGTGCTCTCCCCGAGCTTCACGATCAGCGCCAGCGTGCTCGACCCGGGCGGCGGCACCTTCGCGCAGAACATCGCCAGCAAGTTCAACGAG
Source organism: Streptomyces sp. NPDC014764 (assembly GCF_043082785.1). NCBI lineage: Bacteria > Bacillati > Actinomycetota > Actinomycetes > Kitasatosporales > Streptomycetaceae > Streptomyces > Streptomyces sp. NPDC014764. Next base: position 71,325 of record NZ_JBIBXY010000024.1, read on the forward strand.
GCCACCGAGATGGGCCGGGACGCGCTGATCGCCTCCGGTCTCGTGCTGTTCGTCATCACGCTGCTGGTCAACGGCGCGGCCCGGCTGATCATCGCCCGCCGCAAGGAGTACTCGGGGGCCAACGCATGAGCCACGCACTCAACGACACCCGCCCGTCCGGCTCCCTGCGCGGCGCGACCCTGCCGAAGTGGTTCCCCTGGGCCGTCGCCGGCGCCTCCGCCGCCCTCGGGTACGGGATCAGCGCCGCGGCCGGGCTGCACAGCGACATCCAGTGGGCGCTGATCGCGGCGCTGCTGTTCGTCGGCGGCTCGTTCGCCGTGTCCGCCAAGGTCGAGGGACGCCGCCAGGCCCGGGACCGCACCGCGACCAGCCTGGTGTGGGTGGCGTTCCTGCTGGCGATCGTCCCGCTGGCCTCGCTGACCTGGGAGACCGTCAAGCGGGGCACCGAGGTCCTCGACGGCTACTTCCTCACCCACTCCATGGGAGTGGTCGCCGACACCGAGCCGGGCGGCGGCATCTACCACGCCCTGCTGGGCACGCTGGAGCAGGTCGGCCTGGCCACCGCGATCTCGGTCCCGGTCGGCGTGCTCACCGCGATCTACCTGGTCGAGTACGGCCGGGGCCGGCTGGCGAAGGCCGTGACCTTCTTCGTCGACGTGATGACGGGCATCCCGTCCATCGTGGCGGGCCTGTTCGTCCTCAGCCTGTGGATCCTGATCCTCGGCATGGGCTACTCGGGCTTCGCCGGCTCGATGGCGCTGTCCATCCTGATGATCCCGGTGGTGGTCCGCTCCACGGAGGAGATGCTCAAGCTCGTCCCGAACGAGCTGCGCGAGGCGTCCCTCGCCCTCGGTGTCCCGAAGTGGCGCACCATCCTCAAGGTGGTCCTGCCGACGTCCGTCGGCGGCATCACCACCGGCGTGATGCTCGCGATCGCCCGCATCACCGGCGAGACGGCCCCCGTGCTGCTCCTGGTGTGGGGCACGAACTTCATCAACGCCAACCCGTTCCAGGACCCGCAGGCCTCCCTGCCGATGTACATCTACCTCCAGTACACCAACGGCTCCGAGGCGGCGTACGACCGTGCCTGGGCGGCGGCCCTGACGCTCATCGCGTTCATCATGATCCTCAACCTGGTGGCCCGCGGCATCGCCCGCTGGAAGGCCCCGCAGACCGGTCGCTGACCGGCTCCCCCCACACAGTCGTCGGCGACCCGAAAGAAGCAGTGATACCCATGGCCAAGCGCATCGACGTCAGCGGCCTCAACGCCTACTACGGATCCTTCCTCGCCATCGAGGACATCTCGATGACCGTCGAGCCCCGCTCCGTGACGGCCTTCATCGGCCCCTCCGGCTGCGGCAAGTCGACCTTCCTGCGCACCCTCAACCGCATGCACGAGGTGACCCCGGGAGGCCGGGTCGACGGCAAGGTCATGCTCGACGACGAGAACCTGTACGGCGCCGGCATCGACCCGGTGGCCGTCCGGCGCGAGGTCGGCATGGTCTTCCAGCGCCCGAACCCGTTCCCCACGATGTCGGTCTACGACAACGTGGCTGCGGGCCTGCGTCTGAACGGCAAGTACAAGAAGTCCCAGCTGGACGACATCGTCGAGAAGTCCCTGCGGGGCGCCAACCTGTGGAACGAGGTCAAGGACCGGCTGAACAAGCCCGGCTCGGGCCTCTCCGGCGGCCAGCAGCAGCGCCTGTGCATCGCGCGGGCCATCGCGGTGGAGCCGAACGTGCTGCTGATGGACGAGCCCTGCTCCGCCCTGGACCCGATCTCCACCCTCGCCATCGAGGACCTGATCGGGGAGCTGAAGGAGCGCTTCACGATCGTCATCGTGACGCACAACATGCAGCAGGCGGCGCGCGTCTCGGACCGCACGGCGTTCTTCAACCTGGCCGCGGTCGGCAAGCCCGGCAAGCTGATCGAGATCGACGACACCGAGCGGATCTTCTCCAACCCGTCGGTCCAGGCCACCGAGGACTACATCTCCGGCCGCTTCGGCTGATCCGGCTCCTCGCGACGCTGCATGGCGGTGCCGCCGCGAGGCACGAAGGGCCCGCCCCCACTCAACGGGGGCGGGCCCTTCCACGTGCGTGCCGGCGCGCGGGTCTACAGCGCGATCAGATGCACCAGTCCGAAGCAGGCCGCGGCCACCAGGGCGGCGGCCGGCATGGTGATGAACCAGCCGAGGACGATGTTCTTGGCGACGCCCCAGCGCACGGCGTTGACGCGCTTGGTGGCGCCCACGCCCATGATCGCGGAGGTGATCACGTGGGTGGTGGAGATCGGCGCGTGGAAGATGAACGCCGAGCCGAACATGATCGACGCGCCGGTGGTCTCGGCGGCGAAGCCCTGCGGCGGGTCCAGCTCGATGATCTTCCGGCCGAGGGTGCGCATGATGCGCCAGCCGCCCGCGTAGGTGCCGAGGGACAGCATCAGCGCACAGGCGATCTTCACCCACACCGGGATCGGGTCGCCGTAGTCCTCGACGTCGGCGATGACCAGGGCCATCACCACGATGCCCATGGTCTTCTGGGCGTCCTGGAGGCCGTGGCCGAGGGCCATGCCGGCCGCGGAGACCGTCTGGGCGATGCGGAAGCCGCGCTTGGCCTTGTGCGGGTTGGCCCGACGGAACATCCACATGATCGCCGTCATCACCAGGTAACCGGCGATCAGGCCGACGACCGGCGACACGAACATCGGGATGACGATCTTGTCGACGACGCCGTGCCAGTAGACGGTCGTCCCGCCGGCCAGCGCGGCGCCGACCATGCCGCCGAACAGGGCGTGGGACGACGAGGACGGCAGGCCGAAGTACCAGGTGATCAGGTTCCAGGTGATGGCGCCCACCAGCGCGGCGAAGAGGATGCCCATCCCCGTCGACCCTTCGGGCGTCTCGATCAGCCCTTCGCTGACGGTCTTGGCGACCCCGGAGCCCAGGAAGGCGCCGGCCAGGTTCATCACGGCCGCCATGGCGAGCGCCGCGCGGGGCGTCAGCGCACGCGTGGAGACGGACGTGGCGATCGCGTTCGCGGAGTCGTGGAAACCGTTGGTATAGGTGAAGAAGAGCGCGACCCCGATGGTCAGGATCAGAGCGAAGGTGTCCATGAAAGGCTCAGGACTCCTTGACGGCGATGGTCTCCACCGTGTTCGCCACGTGCTCGAAGGCGTCCGCCGCCTCCTCCAGTACGTCCACGATCTGCTTGAGCTTCAGCACCTCGATCGCGTCGTACTTGCCGTTGAAGAGGTGGGCGAGCAGCTTGCGGTGGATCTGGTCGGCCTGGTTCTCCAGCCGGTTGACCTCGATCCAGTACTCGGTGAGGTTCTCCATGGTGCGCAGGTGCGGCATGGCCTCCGCGGTGAGCTCCGCGGCCCGCGCCAGGACCTCGATCTGCTGCTCGACACCCTTGGGCAGTTCCTCGACGTTGTAGAGGACGACCAGGTCGACGGCCTCCTCCATGAAGTCCATGATGTCGTCGAGGGAGGACGCCAGGTTGTAGATGTCCTCGCGGTCGAACGGCGTGATGAACGAGGAGTTCAGCTGGTGGAAGATCGCGTGCGTGGCGTCGTCACCGGCGTGTTCCGCGGCCCGCATACGCTCTGCGATCTCGGCCCGGGCGGAGGTGTCCGCCCCGAGCAGTTCCATCAGGAGCTTGGAGCCCGTGACGATGTTGTCCGCGGACGCGGCGAACATGTCGTAGAAGCTCGTCTCCCTGGGGGTCAGACGAAAGCGCACGTGGGGTCCTCGGTATGCGTCGGTTTCGGTCAGGCTGATGCTAGGCGCATCATCCGGCCACCAATAACGGCCGCCCCCCAGTGTCGCCCATCAGGCACAGTGATGAGTACGGGGGCGGCAGGCGCGGCCCGCGGGGCCCGGCGAGCGGCGCGGACCGGCCGTCCGCGGACCGGCGAAGTTCGGTAACATATACCCACCAGGGGTATATAGCGCCCATCAGGACAGCAGGAGGACGCGATGACCACCACCGGGACCGGCGCGCACGCGCCCTCCTCGCCGGACGCGGACGGCGCCGTGGACACCGCGCCCGCCGCGGGCCCCTCGGAGACTGCGGATGTGACGGACGTAACGGACATCGTGACCGACCACGACCGCGGGATCCACGGCTACCACCACCAGAAGCAGGAGCACCTCAAGCGGCTGCGCCGCATCGAGGGCCAGATCCGCGGACTGCAGCGGATGGTCGACGAGGACGTCTACTGCATCGACATACTCACCCAGGTGTCCGCCTCCACCAAGGCGCTGCAGTCGTTCGCGCTGCAACTGCTGGAGGAGCACCTGCGCCACTGTGTCGCGGACGCGGCCGTCAAGGGCGGCGACGAGATCGACGCGAAGGTCAAGGAGGCCACGCAGGCCATCGCCCGCATGCTGCGGACCTGACCGGCTGGGCGGGGGCCGGGGCGGTCAGGATCCGGCGGTGTCCGTCCGCGCCTCGGCCACCCGCAGCACCTCGTCGATGCTCTCCAGGCTCAGCCGGTCCTCGGCGTTGGACGCGGCGATGATCAGCTCGCCGCACAGCTCGATCTCGGCGAGCGCCACGTGATCCTGGACCGGAACCGTCCCTCTCCCGAGCGGAGCCACGCGCCTCACCTCACTCTGTCGTCACCGACTTCCTAGAGTAGGGAGCGCCCTACGGACCGCGCATGGCACGGAAGGGCTAGTTCGGCCCGGCCACCACGGGCCCGCCCGGCCCGCCGGGGCCGCTCACTCCTGGGCGATCCGCCCGGCGTAGATGTCTGCGTCCGCCGGAAGCCGCACGTCGGCGGGGGCGCCGAAGTCGTACAGCAGGGTGGTGGAGGCGACCGCGACGGGCTTCTGCCCCTCGCCGTTCACGAAGCTGAACCGGTGCCGGATCTTGCGGATCCGCCCCTCGTCGTCGAGGTACACGTCGAACGGCACCCGCGCGGTGGCGAACCCTTTCGCCGCCGAGCCCAGCGGCCCCCGGTTGACCTCCGACGCCGCCTGCGAGGCCGCCTCCAGATCGGCGGTGCCCCGGTAGTGCCGCACCCGCGCCCCCGCCACCTCCGTCCGCCCGACGAACGCCGCCGAGCTCGTCCCGCGCAGCACCTCGGCCGCGGCGAACGGATCGGTCGCCCCGCCGGTGACCAGGTTCCCGTCGGACAGCGTCGCGGTGTCCACCCGCACCCACTTGTCCGCGGGCACACCGGCGCCCCGGTTCTTCATGTACAGCGCGCCCGGGGCGAGCAGTTCGGTGATCGGCCGGCGGTCGGCGGCGCCCGCGGGGTCCTGCGGCAGCCGCACCTCGAGCCGCCCGAGCCGCTTGCGGTAGTCGTAGACCCCCTCGCCCCGGATGGTGACCCGGGTGCCTCCGGTGGCCATCTCCAGCGAGGTGCGCGTCTGGGAGCTGCCGGCCTCCACCAGCGCGTCGGCGGCCGTGCGCAGCACCTGCACCGGATCCCCGGCGGGCGGCCCCTGCGCGACGGCGTCGCTGCGCGCGCACCCGGCGGCGCCGAGTCCGAGACAGCAGACGACCCCGGCCACGGCCGCCACGCCGTGCGTCCGCCTGTGCTGTCGCCCTCGCGCCATCACTGCCTACCCCCGCTCCGTCCGACACGGGCCGCTGTCAGTGCGTTAACGAACGGTAAGGGGGCCCGTCACGCGGCCCCTTACGGGCGTTACCGTGGGCGGCGTGCCGCACCAGGACGACGCGCCGGCCCCCCGGCCCCACCTCACGACCACCACCGAGCAGGGGCCCTTCTGCACGGCCCGCTGCACCTGCGGATGGCGCGGCCCGGCCCGCAGAGCCAGGAGCCTGGCCCGCAGGGACGCCGAAAACCACACGGGGGAGTGACGCGGACCCGGCAGGGTGCCGAGAATGGGCCGGCACCGGGTTCCCCGACGGACCGCCTCCCAGGCGCCCTACGGTGCGCGCCCGCCGAGGTCCCTGGGCGGGTCCCCCTCACACAGCTCCCGCCAAGGCGCCGCCGTCCCGGCTGCCGTGACGGGCCGTCCCCCCACCCGACGTCCGGAAGGCCGCCCGTGAACCGCCGCACCTTCGTCGCCGGCACCGCCGCCCTCACCACCTCCGCGTGCACCATCTCGGAGCCCCGGCCCGCGCCGCCCACCTCGCGCGCCTCGTCCTCCCCCACTCCGTCCCCCACCCCGCGCCCCGCGACGCCCGCCGACTGGACCACCCTGGCCGGGCACCTCGACGGCCGCCTGGTGCGCCCCGGCGACGCCGACTGGACCACCGCCCACCGCCTCTACAACACGCGTTTCGACACCCTCAGACCCGCCGCCGTCGCCTACGTCCGGCACGCCGACGACATCCGCACCGCCCTCACCCACGCCCGTGAACACGCGGTTCCGCTCGCCGTGCGGAGCGGCGGCCACTCCTACGCGGGCTGGTCCTCCGGCGACGGCCGCCTGATCGTCGACGTGTCCGCCATGGCCGGCATACGCGTCGAGGGCGACACGGCCGTCGTCGGGGCCGGCGCCAGGCTGATCGACGTCTACCGCACCCTCGCCGCCCGCGGGCTCACCGTCCCCGGCGGTTCCTGCCCCACCGTCGGCATCTCCGGCCTCGCCCTCGGCGGCGGGCACGGCGTCACCTCCCGCGCCTACGGCCTGACCTGCGACAGCCTCACCGAGGCCACCCTGGTCACCGCCGACGGCAGAGAGCTCACCGCCTCGGACTCCGAGCACCCGGACCTGTTCTGGGCGCTGCGCGGCGCGGGGAACGCCCAGTTCGGCGTCGTCACCGAGTTCCGCTTCCGCACCCACCCCGCGCCCCGGAGCGTCACCGGCCACCTCACCTGGCCGTGGGAGCGCGCGGCCGCCGTGGTCGCGGCCTGGCAGGAGTGGGGTCCCGACCAGCCCGACGAGATATGGTCCGCGCTCCACCTGGAGAACACCGGCGCCGGCCCCTCCGTCTCCGTCACCGTCTTCTCCCTCGGCGCCTACGGCGAGCTGCAGAACGCGGTCGACCGGCTCGCCGGCCGCGTCGGCGCCTCCGCGAGCAGCGTCCTGCTGCGCCGCCGCTCGTACCAGGAGTCGATGGAGCTGTACGCGGGCTGCACCTCGCTCGCCGACGACCGGTGCCGGCTCCCCGGCGGGACGCCCGGTCGCAGCCCCGAGGGCGCCCTGTCCCGCGAGACCTACGCGGCCCGCTCCGACTTCTACGACCGGCCCCTCGACGACGCCGGGATCAACACCCTGCTGGACCGGACACGGGCGGCCCGCGGCGGCTCGGCGAGCATCGACCTCACCGCCCTCGGCGGCGCCGTCAACCGGATCGCGCCCGCCGCGACGGCGTTCGTGCACCGCCGCTCCCGCGTCCTGGCCCAGTACCTCGCGTCCTGGCACCCCGACAGCTCCGACGGCACCGCCGTCCGGGAATGGCTGACGGACACTCACCGGGCTCTGCGCCCGCACGCGTCCGGCGCCGCCTACCAGAACTACACCGACCCCGGCCTCGCCGACTGGCGCCGCGCCTACTACGGCGACGCCGCCCCGCGCCTGTCCCGCCTGAAGGGGCGCTACGACCCGGACCGCGTCTTCACCACCCCGCAGGCCCTCTGAGGCCGCAGGACGCACGAAGGGCCCGTGACCGCCCGCCCCTCAGCGGGACGGTGGTCACGGGCCCTCGTGTGACGTCGTCAGGCCGCCAGGTCCCGCTCCTCGGGGCCGGCGCCCGCGGCCCGGCCCCGGCCGCGCTCGGCCACCTTCCGCCGCTGGCCCTGCGGCCGGGCGGCGACCAGCCAGCCGGCCTTCGGCGACCGCTCCACCGCCCGCACCAGCGGCGTCAGCAACGCCATCGCGAGCGGCGACAGCAGCAGCGCGACCGCGGTGCCCAGCGCCAGTCCGCCCACCACGTCCGTCGGGTAGTGCACGCCCATGTAGACGCGGATGAAACCGCCGATCAGGCCCAGCACCAGCGCGACCAGGCCGAAACGCCGGTTGGCCAGGAACAGCCCCACCGCCAGCGCCATGCAGAGCGTCGCGTGGTCGCTCACGAAGGAGAAGTCGTCCTTGCCGTCGACCAGCACCTCGAGCCCTTCGTGGTCGTTGAACGGCCGTGGCCGCTCGACGAATCCACGGATCGGCACGTTCACCAGGACCGCGACGCCCGCCGCGAGCGGAGCCCACGCCAGGGCCGCCACCGATGACGCCGCGTCAGGTCCGCCGCGCTTGCGCACGCCCCACCAGCACCAAAGGACCATCGCGAGAAGGCCGAAGAGCACCCCGTACTCACCGACGAACTCCATCACGTGGTCGAACCACGGCGGGGCGGCCTTCGCGAGGCCGTTGATGTCGTAGAGCAGGTCGACGTCGGGGTTCGACCCGGAATCGGCGAGTCCAGCCATGGTGCTGCGGCCCCTTCGTCATGTCGTCCGGCGCGCGGACGCGCGCCGTGTCTGCCACCCCCGTGGTCTGTAGATCCGCTCGTCCGCTCGGCTACGAGAACAGGAACGCACGGCCCCCGTCGATACGTTCCACACTCCACCGAAAGATCACGCAGACGTTATCGAAGAGAGATGCGTCTTCGCAGCTCAGGGGGGCGTTTGTCGCTCCGCTCACACCCTCGTGGGGAGCGCTTTCGCGCCATCTTCCGTGACCCGGGTGGCACCAAAGTAGTCAGGAGTGTCGATCGGGTCGAATCGGATCACGGCACCCGTGCGCGGCGCGTCGATCATGTACCCGCCGCCGACATAAATACCCACATGCCGGATGGCCCGCGAATCGGTCAGGTCGTCCGAGAAGAACACCAGATCACCCGGCAAGAGCTCGTCCCGGTCCGGATGCGGACCCGCGTTGTACTGGTCGTTCGCCACGCGCGGCAGCGTGATCCCCACACTCTCGTACGCTGCCTTCGTCAGCCCCGAGCAGTCGAAGCGTCCTCCCTGGTCAGCGGTGCCGTTGCCGCCCCAGAGATAGGGAGTGCCGAGCTTCTTCTGCGCGAAGGCGATCGCCCCGGCGGCCTGCCGCGAGGGATCCACCCGCCCCACGGGCGCCGCGAAGCTCTTCTCCAGCTCGCGGATGCGCTTCACGTAGTTCTGCGTCTCCTTGTACGGCGGAACGCCCCCGTACTTGATGACCGCGTACGCCCCCGCGTTGTACGAGGCGAGCATGTTTTCGGTCAGATCCCCGCCGACGTCCTTCACGTAGGACGCGAGCGTGCAGTCGTAGGTCGCCGCGGACGGGATCGCGTCCGCCGGGTCCCACACGTCACGGTCGCCGTCCCCGTCGCCGTCGATCCCGTGGACGGCCCAGGTGCCGGGGATGAACTGCGCGATGCCCTGCGCGGCGGCATGGCTCTGCGCCTGCGGGTTGAACCCGCTCTCCTGGTAGAGCTGCGCGGCGAGCAGCGCCGGGTTGATGGCGGGACAGAGATTGCCCCAGCGGGCGACGAGCTGCTGATAGGCCGCCGGCACACTGCCCTTGGCCAAGGTCTTGGCGGCGCCTCCGCCCACCCCGTTCACCAGGTTCCCGGCGACGACGTACACCCCGACGACGAGCAGCATCACGAAGGCGAGCGCGGACCCGACGGCAAGAGTCGCACCGACCCACACCTTACGCACCGTCAACCACCCCTCACCGTCCGGCAGTCCGCCGCCGCCCGACAGTGTAGAGGCGCGACGGCCGAACGGGAGGGATCAGATACGACGACATGCACGGTCCGCGCCACCGGGAACGAGCCGCGCTTCATTGCCCGGCGTTACCCACCGTGATACACAGAGTGACGATACGACTCTTCACCCTTCGGAGCGCGCCCCTCCCGGAGTCCGGCGCGCGCCGGTGGCAAGCTATTCCCACGAAACCTGCCAACAGATGACGTCAAGTCGACATACGACGGCGTCATCGTCGGCGACAATGAGGCCTGACCTCTGCACCCCCGCAGAGGATGCGGAACTACCCATACAGGGGCGGTGACTTACATGCTCTTTGCGGCCGACGAGGGAGACATCAACACCATCATCGGCGGGATCGCTCCGGACTGGGGCCCCTTCGGCAGCCTGGGCAACGAGGCCAAGGTGATGATCGAAGTGGTCATGGCCGTCGCCATCCTCATCTGCCTCGGCATCGCCATCTGGGGGGCGGCCAAACAGCGCATCGGCGCCACCGCGTTGAGGGACACGTTCAGCGCCGAACAGGGCAAGGGCCTCATCATCGCGGGGCTCACGGGCGTCTTCATCATCGGCTCGCTCGGCACCCTGTTCACCATCGTGTACGGCATGGCCGTCTGATCCCGCACCATCGGTCCCGACCGGGCACGCCCGGCCCCCCTCCATCCCACCCGCCCGTCGTGCCCACCGGCTGAGGTTGCGTTTCCCTGATGTCCAGTCACCACACCACGCCCGAGCGGCGGCCGGTACGGCTACCGTCGTACGTGGAGTACACGGAGTACGAGGTGTTCCCGCACGACGCTGAGGGGGCGTACGCGGCATGAGTCTCGGAGACGACACGGGCCGGACCCGCACCCGCCTGCCCGAGGCGGGCGACGACCCGTACGGCGGCGCGCGCCGAAACGGCCGGTCGTCGTCACGCAGCCTGGTCACGGTCGTCGGCGTGGTGGTCCTCCTCATCGCGGCGATCGCCTTCGCGAACCGCGGAGGCGGGGATTCCGACGCGGAGGAGGGGGGTGACTCCCCCAAGGCGGCGGCGACAGCACCCTCGGGCGAGAAGCCCGTCCCGGCGGGCGCGGCCGGCATCCCGTCGGGCTTCGCCCACGACAGACAGGGGGCGGAGAGCGCGGCCGCCAACTACGCGGTGGCGCTCGGCTCCGCCGAGATGTTCGACAAGGCCAGGCGCGACGCCATCCTGCAGTCGATCATCGTTCCCGCCCGGGTCGCGGACTTCGAGACACGGCTGGACAAGGCTTACACGCCCGAATTCAACAAGAACGTGGGCCTGAACGGCGACGGCACCACGCCGGACGGCCTCACGTTCGTCTCCCGGACGACCCCGATCGGGACCAAGGTCACCGAGTCGTCCTCCGACACGGCCACGGTCGAGGTTTGGTGCAGCGGCCTCCTGGGGCTCGCCGGGGAGAACTCCACGAGTCCGGTCACCAACAGCTGGTTCACCATCACCATGCAGCTCGAGTGGACCAATGACGACTGGAAGATCGTGACCCACTCTCAAAAGGACGGCCCTACGCCGGTTCCAGGCGACGAGCGGGCCTCCAGCGCCGACGAGATGGCGAAGGCCGTCCAGGAGTACGGAGGGTTCTCGTATGCCCGCTAATCGCCGCACGCTCGCGCTGACGGGCGCCATCGCCGCCCTCCAGGCGACGGTCGTCCTGTTCGCCTCCCGCGCCGTGGCCGCGCCCACCCCCACGCCGACGCCGAGCAACGACCCATGTGACCTGATCCACGGCCCCGCCAAGGACTACTGCGAACGCGGTGAGAGCGGCTCCTCCGGAGGAGGAGGGGAGCGCGGCACCTTCAGCGACCCCACCTCCGCCCTCGACCCCCTCGCCTCCCTCGCCCGCGGCTGCGCCGACGCCGCGTCCTGGACGGTCAAGCAGCTCAGCGCCGCCGTCGAGGACACCGCGAAGGTGGACTTCACCAACGACACCTTCCTCCAGCAGTACGCCGTCGTCTTCGCCGCGTCGACCATCCTCACGCTCCTGCTCTGGCTGCTGGCGGTCGCCAAGCGGGCAGTCCGCGGCGTGCCGCTGGCCACCGCCCTGTCCGAGGCGATCGGCTTCCTCTGGCTGACCGTCCTCGCCTCCGCCTTCACCCCGCTGATCCTCTACACCGTCGTCTCCGCGACCGACGGCGTGACCGACGTGCTGGCGAAGGCGACCGGCGACCAGACGGACGCGTTCTTCGGGACGTTCTCCGGCGCGCTGGAGAAGGGCGACGACATCGGCGGCGGCCCGATCATGCTGATCGTCGTCTCCCTGGTCTCCATCCTCGCCGCCGGCATCCTCTGGCTGGAGCTGGTCATCCGCGCCGCCCTGCTCTACGTCGGCGCCCTCCTCGGCACCGTCGTCTACGCGGGCCTGGTCGACAAGAACCTGTGGGGCCACGTCCGCCGCTGGGCGGGCATCATGATCGCCGTGATCATGGTGAAGCCGGTCATCGTGATCGTGCTCGGCCTGGCCGGCGCGCTCTCCGCCGACGACGGCCCGGACGCCTTCTCCGCCGTGGTCTCCGGACTGGCGATCATCCTGCTCGCCATCTTCGCCTCGGCGATGATCTACCGCTTCGTCCCGGGCTTCGGCGACGAGATCGCCGGCTCCCGCAACAACCGCCTCATGCAGGGCGCCGAGGGCAAGGCCGCCGCCGTCATCAGCTCCCCGGCCACCCTGGTCGCGCAGGGCATCAAGACCCACAGCACCCGCGCCGACAACCACGGCGGTGGAGGCCAGTCCTCCGCGCCCCGCCCGTCCAACCCCGCGTCCGGGGGAGTCGCCGCGCACAGCTCCCGCCCCTCGGGCGGCGGCGGTTCCGCCGCCGCGCCCCCGCCCCGGACGGGCAGCCCGGTGAACACCCCGCACGCCGGCACCCGCAACAGCAGCAACAACCGCACGGGAGGTGAAGGGCGTTGACGACCGAGTCCCATCTGTCCCCCACGGTCACGCCCCGCCGTACGTATCTGATCGGCCGCGCCCGGCCGAACGCGATCGTCGGCCGCAATCGCGAGACCGGTGAGATCGCGCTCATCGTCATCGGCGCGTTCCTCGGCATGATGTGCGGGCTCCTCGTCCCCGTCCTGTCCGTGCGGATCGTGCTGCTGGCGGGCCTGCCGATGCTCGCCCTGGCCGCCGTGTACGTGCCGTACAAGCACCGCACGTTCTACAAGTGGTTCGAGATCAACCGCAGTTACAAGCGCACCCTGCGCCGCGGCGCCACCTACCGCTCCGGCGTCGTCGAGGCCGGCACGCGGCTGGACGGCCGCGAGGTGGAGGTCGGCCCGCCGCCCGGCATCGGCCGCATCACCTGGCTGTCCGCGCCGTTCGGCCCGGACGAGATCGCCGTGCTGCTGCACGCGGACCGCAAGACCGTCACCGCCGCCATCGAGATCGAGGGCCCCGGCGTCGGCCTGCGCGACTCCGAGGACCAGGAGGCCCTCGTCGACCGCTTCGGCACGCTGCTCAAGCACGTGGCCAACGGCGACGGCTTCGTCACCCGCATCCAGATGCTCGCCCGCACCCTCCCCGCCGACCCGGACGCGCACGCCAAGGACGTCACGGTCCGCGGCGACGACAGAGCGCCCGCCTGGCTCCAGCAGTCCTACGACCAGCTGCAGTCGATGGTGTCGACCAGCAGCGAGCAGCACCGCGCGTACCTGGTCGCCTGCATGCACTACACCCGCGAACTCGCCGCCGAGGCCTCCACGATGGCCCGCGCCATGCGCAGCCAGGGCGGCGGCCGCGTCGACCGGGACGCGGGCCTCGCCGTCGTCATGGCCCGTGAGCTGACCGACATCTGCTCCCGGCTCCAGGAGGCCGACATCCGCGTACGCCAGCCGCTCGGCCAGAGCAGGCTGTCCTCGCTGATCCACTCCATGTACGACCCGGACCACCCGATCGACCACATCCAGGCGATGTCCCGGCGCAACGCCTGGCCGGCCGAACTGGACGCCACGGAGCCCACGTACCTCCAGGCCAAGACCCGCGAGTCCACCACCCGCGCCCCCTGGTGCCACGCCACGGCCTGGGTCAAGGAGTGGCCGATGACCCCGGTCGGCGTGAACTTCCTCGCGCCCCTGCTCGTCCACACCCCGGACGTGATCCGCACGGTCGCCGTCACGATGGACCTCGAACCCACCGAGGTCGCCATCGAGCGCATGCTGACCGAGAAGACCAACGACGCGGCGGAGGCGTCCCGCGCCGCCAAGATGAACCGCACCGTAGACCCCCGCGACGTTGCCGCGCACAGCCGTCTCGACCAGCGCGGCGAGGACCTCGCCAGTGGCGCCGCGGGCGTCAACCTGGTCGGCTACATCACCGTCTCCTCCCGCACACCCGAGGCCCTGGCCCGCGACAAGCGGACGATACGGGCGTCGGCCGGAAAGTCGTACCTGAAGCTGGAGTGGTGCGACCGCGAGCACCACCGCGCGTTCGTGAACACTCTCCCGTTCGCCACCGGCATTCGTAGGTAGGGGCTGAGCTGAAGATGCGGGATCCGCTGTCCGTCGTCACCGACGCCTTCACGTCCTTCCTGTTCGGGAAGGTCGAGACGACCCGGCTGCCGGTGCGCACGTCCACGGGCCAGGCCCAGGCGGTGTACCTGCCGACCGCCGCGCCCGGCCTCGGCGACTCCGGCGTCATCATCGGCCGCGAGGTCTACTCCGGGAAGGGTTACATCTACGACCCCTTCCAGCTCTACGGCCAGCAGCTCCCGGCCCCCCACTGGCTGGTCCTCGGCGAGTCCGGCAACGGCAAGTCGGCGCTGGAGAAGACGTACGTCCTGCGCCAGCTCCGCTTCCGCGACCGCCAGGTCGTCGTCCTGGACGCGCAGGGCGAGGACGGCGCCGGCGAGTGGAACCTCATCGCCCAGGAGCTGGGCATAACCCCCATCCGCCTGGACCCGATGGCCGCGCTCGACCAGGGCATCCGCCTCAACCCGCTCGACCCGGCGATCACCACCACGGGCCAGCTCGCCCTGCTGCGCACCATCATCGAGGTCGCCATGGGGCACGGCCTCGACGAGCGCTCCGGCTTCGCCCTGAAGGTCGCGCACGCCTACGTCAACGAGACCATCGTCGAACGCCAGCCGGTGCTGTCGGACATCGTCGACCAGCTCCGCCACCCGGAGCCGGAGTCCGCGGAGGCGATGAACGTCGCCATAGACGACGTCCGCGCGTGGGGCCTGGACGTCGCCCTGGTCCTCGACCGCCTCGTCGACGGTGACCTGCGGGGCATGTTCGACGGCCCGACGACCGTCGGCATCGACCTGGACGCCCCGCTCATCGTCTTCGACCTGTCCCACATCGACCGCAACTCCATCGCCATGCCGATCCTCATGGCGATCGTCGGTGTGTGGCTGGAGCACACCTGGATCCGCCCCGACCGGAAGAAGCGCATCTTCCTGGTCGAGGAGGCCTGGCACATCATCAACAGCCCGTTCGTGGCGCAGCTGTTCCAGCGGCTGCTGAAGTTCGGCCGGCGCCTCGGCCTGTCCTTCGTCGCGGTCGTCCACCACCTGTCCGACGTGGTCGACGGGGCGGCGGCGAAGGAGGCCGCGGCGATCCTGAAGATGGCGTCCACCCGCACCATCTACGCCCAGAAGGCGGACGAGGCGCGGGCCACGGGCCGGGTGCTGGGCCTGCCCAGGTGGGCCGTGGAGATCATCCCGACGCTCACCCCGGGCATCGCGGTGTGGGACGTCAACGGCAATGTCCAGGTGGTCAAACACCTGGTCACCGAGACGGAACGCCCACTGGTCTTCACCGACCGCGCGATGACCGAGTCGTCCGCCGACTTCACCGACGACGCCCTGCGCGCCGCCGAGCTGGAGGCGGAGGAGCGGGCGGCGGCCTTCGTGGAGCAGCACGTCGGGGACTCCGAGTCGACGGTGGCGTAGAAACGACAGGAGGGGGAAGCGTGAGACCGGACGAGCGACGCGAGCACGACGGCGGCCGGAGCGGCGGCATCCCGGACGGACTGCTGGTCGGGGTGCTCGCGTTCCTCCTCGGCATGACGGCGATGGTGTGGACGGCCACCGGCCTCGCGGGCCTCTTCGCCCACGGCCGCTGGCCGTCCGGCCTCTCCTTCGCCCGCACCCCCCTCGCCATGCGCCACCTCGTCGCCGAACCGCACGACGTCCCCGGCGCCTGGCCCGACGCCCCGCCCGCCGAGCTCTCCGGCTACGGCCTGTTCTGGGGCCTGCTCATCGGCCAGCTGATGATCCTGCTGGTCCTCACCGTGTTCGTCCTCGGCACGGTGGCCCGCTGGCGAGCGGTACGGGCGCGGCGGCGCGCGGAGGGAACGGTGACGGAGTCGGCGCCCGCGTCTCCCAGGCGGATGCCGAAACCGCTGCCGGAGCCCGTGCTCGAGCCGAAACCGGCGCCCGAGCCGGAGCCGGTGCTCGAGCCGGAGCCGGTGCTCGAACGGCAGCCGGAGCCCACGCCGGTGCACGAGGTACCCGCCCCGAGGCCCTCCGAGCCGGCCCTCCGCCCCACCGCGGAGGTGACGGCCCCCGGCCTCCACTACGGCCCCCCGGCCACCCGCCACACCACCGCCGCGCAGGCCGTACGCGACGCAGAGGGCCCCGCCCTCGTCGTCACGTCCAACCCGACCCTCTGGTACGACACCAAGGACGCCCGCGCCAAGCTCGGCCCCGCCCACCTCTACGACCCGACACACCTCTGCGACACCCCGGCCCGCCTCCACTGGTCGCCCACCGCCGGCTGCGAGGACAAGGACACGGCGACGGCCCGCGCGGCGGCGCTCCTCGCCCCGGTCCGCCCCACCTCACGGCTCGACCAGCAGCTCGGCGACACCGCCGAACTGCTGCTCCGCAGCTACCTGCACGCGGCCGCCGTCGACGGCCGCGCCGTCCGCCACGTGCACCGCTGGGCACAGGGCCTCCAGGTCCAGGACGCCGTACGGGTCCTGCGCACGCATCCCAGGGCGGCGTCCGGCTCAGCGGGCGAACTCGAGGCGGCACTCACCGCGCACCCCGAACGCCGGGACATGGCCCAGCAGCTGACGGCGCGTGCGCTGGCGGCCCTCTCCACGGTCAATGTCCGGGAGGCCTGCAATCCGCACCGAAGTGATGCCCTTGCCTTGGATTCCTTCATCCACGAAGGGGGAACGCTTTACGTGGTGGGCGAGTCCATCGAGGATCCGCGCACCGGTCCGGGCGCCATGCCTCTGCTCACGGCGCTCGTCTCGTACGTGGTCGAGCACGGCCGGCGCATGGCCGAACGGTCATCCTCCGGTCGGCTCGACCCACCACTCACGCTCGTCCTGGACGACGTGGCGGCGGTGGCCCCTCTTCCCCAGCTCCCGGAGCTCCTCACCGCCGGGCCCGAGCGCGGCATGCCCACGGTGGCCCTCCTGCGCTCCCGCGAACAGGCCCGCGCCCGCTGGCCGCACGCCGAACTACCGGTCTGACTCCGGGTCCGGCCGCTCCACGGCCAGCTCCAGCTCCCGCTCACCCGGGTCGGAACCCAGCGTCGTAGTCACCCCTGTCTCGACGAACCCGGCCTTCCGGTAGGCCCGCAGCGCCCGCGCGTTGTCCTCGTGCACGAGCAGTCGCACCCGCTCGGCACCCCGCGCCCACGCCCACTCGAGACCGGCGTCGAATAGCACTTCGGTGAGCCCGATCCCCCGGTGCCCCGGCTGCACGTACACCCCGACCAGATGCCCCTGGAGCCGCTCGACGGGCATCCCGGCCCAGTCCGTGGCCCCGGCCTCCTCCATCAGCACCGTGACCGTGCCGACCCACTCTCCGTCCGGCCCCTCGGCGATGATCTGCTGCGCCCCCGACGCCCCTTCGGCGCCTGCTTCGGCCCGCTCCTGCCAGAAGGAGTCCGGGCGGGCGACGGCGGACTCGTAGGTCTCCATGAAGGCGATGGACGCCACGGGATCCCGCAGCGCCTCCAGCCGCAGGGCCTTGGCCACGGCCCACTCGTCGACGCGCAGGGAACGCACTTTGTAGCTCATGCGGCCACGGTAGTACCGGAGCACCACGGCCTTCCATGGAGTAAGGCCGCCCTGGGCATCGACAGTGAGGCCCTAAAACGCAGAAAGCCCCCGTGCCGAATGGCACGGGGGCTTCCTATTCAAGAATTGTTCGGCGGCGTCCTACTCTCCCACAGGGTCCCCCCTGCAGTACCATCGGCGCTGTAAGGCTTAGCTTCCGGGTTCGGAATGTAA